>CAZRHJ010000009.1:0-53857 GCA_964600025.1 uncultured Rikenellaceae bacterium
CACAACCAACTATTTTAAGGGAAGAAAAGTTGCTGAAACAACATTCTCTAAACAATATGATATAACTCCCCAAAAAGTTAATTTACCTTGGGATAATATCGAAATCATAAAAGTAGAGTTTATTGACACATTGATATTTCTAAAACATTATAATGACTGCAAATATTTTTATAAAATTTTAGATGCAAAGAATATGAACATCGTTGCAAATATTTTTAGAAATGGACGCGGGCATAATGAATTTTTGGGAGTTTGGTACGCAGGATATCATAAAAAAGATAAAAATGGAGATATTATTGCTTATTTTATTAGTGAAAATATTAAACATTTATTTAGTGTTAATATTTCAGAATATATTAGAACTGGTGAATATGAAATAGAAAAAATTGTAAAACCTCCTCATATAGCATTTTACCCAGCAGTATATAACGAAAATCAAACAATTTTTATACACTACAATGAACTCAATAAAAATCAAGAATTTATTTTTGTAGAGAACAAATCTGATTCTATCGTTAGAAGAGTAAAGATAAATCAATTTAAATACTTATACCCTGATCTTAAAACAGGTACAGGTGGTGACTATAATAAAAAATTGGATAAAATTGCATTCCCATCTTCACTGATGAACCAAATAATGTCATTGGATTTAAAAACAGAAAAAACTGCGATATTTAGCAACGAAAAGGAATTATTAAGTTGGGACTATGTTAAAAGTGATGATTCAAAATTAATTAGTAATTATCCATCTACTTGCGTGTCTGATGATTACATTTTTGCTCTTAAAAGAAATTCCGATATAGATTATCAAATCCAAATATTGGACTGGAACTGCAAACCTGTTGCAGCTGTAAATTTCCAAAAAGAGGAAGTCTTTTCTTTGACATACAATAAAAATGATAATTGTGCTTATATCTCCACAAGAGATGGAGAAATATACAAATTTGATTTAAATGAAATAATATTTTAAATGCTCAGATATTACTTGACAAAAGTTTAGAGTTTGTAAAATTAAATCCAAAAATACCCAAAAAACATAAATATCACATCTTTTTGTTAGACAAAAATAACAAGATAATTATGGTTGTAAATCCTCTTGGAAACGAAAAACTTTGGGAACTCTACAAAAAAGAAATATCTCGACTATCGTAGGCAATTTAATCAAACTATGTTTTCTGAAATTTCATAAAAAAAACTGTTGGATTTTCCAACAGTTTTTTTATTATTAGTCCATTTTAAGCACTGCCAAGAATGCTTCTTGTGGTACTTCGACGTTGCCTACTTGACGCATACGTTTTTTACCTTTTTTCTGTTTTTCGAGAAGTTTACGTTTACGAGAAATATCTCCTCCGTAACACTTAGCTGTAACGTCTTTACGAACTGCCTTGACTGTTTCACGGGCAATGATTTTTGCACCGATAGCAGCTTGAATAGCTATATCGAATTGCTGACGTGGTATTAGCTCTTTAAGCTTTTCGCACATTTTTCGACCAAAATTATAAGCATTGTCTGTGTGTGTCAAAGACGACAAAGCATCAACCTGTTCGCCGTTCAAAAGTATATCTAATTTTGCAAGACTTGAACGTTTGAAGTCTGTCAAATGGTAGTCAAATGAGGCATAGCCTTTTGAAATACTTTTTAGTTTGTCATAGAAATCAAATACAATCTCGGCAAGTGGAATATCAAAAGTTACTTCTACCCTATCTGTCGAGATAAATGTTTGGTTGCGAAGTGTGCCACGCTTGTCGATACATAGTTTCATAACAGCACCAAGGAACTCGGTTTTTGTGATGACTTGTGCCAAAATATATGGTTCTTCGATATGATTGATAAGAGTTTGTTCTGGAAGTCCCGAAGGATTATGAACATCATATTCCTCGCCTTTTGTAGTAAATACTTTGTATGATACGTTGGGAACAGTAGTAATAACGTCCATATTAAATTCACGATACAAACGCTCTTGGATAATTTCCATATGCAACAATCCTAAGAATCCGCAACGGAAACCAAAGCCCAAAGCCAAAGAACTCTCTGGTTCGAATGTAAGCGAAGCGTCGTTTAGTTTAAGTTTTTCTAATGACGCACGCAAATCCTCAAACTCGTCCGAATCTACTGGATAAACACCAGCAAACACCATAGGTTTTACGTCCTCAAAACCTGCAACTGCCTCATCACAAGGTCTATCAACGTGAGTAATAGTATCACCTACTTTTACGTCAAAAGAGTTTTTGATACCAGAGATAATATATCCCACATCACCTGCTTTCATTTCCTTTTTAGGATTGAATTTAAGTTTTAACGAGCCTATTTCGTCTGCATCATAATCGTTTTGTGCATTAAAGAATTTGACGTGGTCGCCAGTTTTTAGCGTACCGTTCATAATGCGATAGTATGCAATAACTCCCCTAAAAGGATTGAATACAGAGTCGAAAATAAGTGCCTGTAAAGGAGCTTTTTCGTCGCCCTCTGGTGCAGGGATTCTATCTACAATAGCATCAAGAATAGCAGGTACGCCCTCGCCAGTTTTGCCCGAAGCACAAAGTATTTCTTCTGGTTTGCAACCCAATAATTCAACAACTTGATCTTTCATTTCTTCGACCATAGCCGAAGGCATATCAATTTTGTTAAGTACAGGGACAATCTCCAAATCGTGTTCAAGAGCAAGATAAAGGTTTGATATGGTTTGAGCTTGAATACCCTGAGTTGCATCAACAATCAATAAAGCACCCTCACAAGAAGCAATAGCACGAGAAACCTCGTAGCTAAAATCCACGTGTCCCGGGGTGTCGATAAGGTTTAAAGTATATTTTTCGCCATCACGCTCATAGTCCATTTGGATAGCGTGGCTCTTGATAGTAATTCCTTTTTCTTTTTCAAGCTCCATATTATCCAATATCTGAGCCTCACGCTCACGCTCGGTAATAGTGTTTGTTACGTCCAACAAGCGGTCTGCCAAAGTACTCTTACCGTGGTCGATATGTGCAATGATACAGAAATTTCTGATATTTTTCATCATAAAGTGATTTTCTCCAATTTAGGTTGCAAAGATACGAAAAGTTAAGGAATTTTACAACAATGAGTTATCCGTTTTTGATTGCGAGATTTCGTAACCCTCATCTACAAGCAAATTAGCCGACGAAGCAGCTCCAACTGCAAGTCTATCACAACGCTCATTCTCTGGGTTGTCAGCGTGTCCTTTTACCCACACAAATTTGACATTATGGCGTTTGTATGCAGGTATAAATTCACGCCAAAGGTCAGCATTTTTTTTGCCTAAAAAGTTTTTTTTAACCCAAGACCACAACCAGCCCTTTTCGACAGACTCTACTACATATTTACTATCTGAGTAGATTGTAACATTACTACCTTCAAATTTTAACTGTTTAAGAGCAACTATCACTGCCAATAACTCCATTCTGTTGTTCGTTGTGAGGCGGTAGCCCTGCGATAGCTCTTTGCGGTGAACGCCGCTCATCATAACTATTCCATAGCCACCTTTTCCAGGATTGCCCAAAGCTGAACCGTCTGTGTAAATTGTAATATTGTATGCCATTTAAATTTGTGTTTTTGTCCACTAAAAACGAAATTCGCCTATCTTGTATGATTTTTATCGGATAGTAATAAGATATTTGCAAAGATACAAAAAACGGTTATCTAAATAAATAGATAACCGTTTTTTTTACTTAACTAAAAAAACTATTTAGTTTCAGCTTTTTTATCGTAGTGCTTTTTGTAGCGGCTCATAAACTTATCAACACGTCCTGCTGTATCTACCAACTTCACTTTACCTGTATAGAATGGGTGTGAAGTGTCAGAGATTTCAACTTTGAACACTGGATAGGTTTCGCCATTTACCTCGATAGTTTCTCTTGTAGTAACGGCGGACCTGCACAAAAATACTGTATCGTTAGACATATCTTTGAATGCCACCATACGATAATTTTCTGGATGAATTCCTTTTTTCATTGTGCGATTATTATTATTGTTATTGTTTTTTAAAATCTTTGCAAAAGTACAACTAATATATTCAACTGCCAAAGATTTATGTAATTATTTTAAAATTATTTTTGGCTTTGCAAGTAATTATCAATAGACTTAGCCGCTTTACGACCTGCTCCCATAGCCAAAATTACTGTTGCTGCACCAGTTACAGCATCTCCACCAGCAAAAACTCCTTCACGTGTTGTTGCTCCCTCTTCGGTAGCTATCAAACAACCTCTACGGTCTATTTCAAGATTTTGTGTAGTAGATGAAATTAATGGATTTGGGCTTGTGCCAAGTGCCATAATAACTGTATTACATTCAATCTCAAATTCTGAACCTTCGACTTTTTTTGGAGAACGACGACCAGAAGCGTCTGCTTCGCCCAACTCCATTTTAGCACAACGAATTGATTTTACCCAACCCGACTCATCTCCCAAAATCTCTTCTGGATTAGTAAGCATATTAAACACAATGCCCTCTTCTTTGGCGTGATGCACTTCTTCGACACGAGCAGGAAGTTCGGTTTCGCTACGACGATAAACTATATATGCCTCTGCACCAAGTCGTTTAGCTGTACGCACTGCGTCCATTGCAACATTACCTCCTCCAACTACTACAACTCTGTCGCCAGTGTAAATAGGAGTATCATAATCTTCATTGTATGCTTTCATCAAATTGGCACGTGTCAAAAACTCGTTTGCCGACACAACCCCATTTAGGTTTTCACCGCCAATACCCATAAACTTAGGAAGACCAGCTCCTGAGCCAATAAATATAGCTTTGAAACCCTCGTCCTCGATTAATTGGTCGATTGTAACAGTACGTCCAACAATTACGTTAGTTTCGATTTTGACACCAAGTTGTCTAACTGAATCAATTTCTTTTTCAACAATTTTGTCTTTTGGAAGACGAAACTCTGGAATACCGTATTGCAATACGCCACCAGCTTTGTGCAAGGCTTCAAAAATAGTAACATCATAGCCAATTTTTGCAAGGTCTGACGCACAAGCCAATCCAGCAGGGCCACTACCAATAACGGCAATTTTTATACCATTAAGTTGTTTTGGTTTTTCGGGTAAAACATTGTTTTGTTTTGCCCAGTCGCCTACAAATCTCTCTAATTTACCAATAGAAAGTGGCTGACCTTTAATCCCTAATATACATTGTCCTTCGCATTGGTTTTCTTGTGGACAAACACGACCACAAACACTCGGCAAAGACGAGTCCTCGCCAATTATTCTCGAAGCCTCAACAAAATCTCCCTTAGCTACTTGCTCTACAAAACGTGGAATTTGTAGCGATACGGGACAACCCTCCATACAACGAGGTTTTTTGCACATCAAACAACGAGTAGCTTCAAGCATTGCCTCCTCTTGCGAGTAACCAAGACAAACTTCCTCAAAGTTTTTGTTTCTAATATTTGGATCCTGTTCTCTTACAGGTACTCTATCAATTTTATTTGCCATTTTGGATTAGTTCAAGTTTATTCTACATTTATGACCTGCTGCTTTTTCTTGTTCAGCTTTCATTTTACGACTTTCGATAGTCTTGTATTGTTGTTGGCGACGCATAGCCTCGTCAAAATCCACCAAATGACCATCAAACTCTGGGCCATCTACACAAGTGAAATATGTTTTGCCACCAACCGAAACACGACAAGCACCACACATACCAGTTCCATCAACCATCAATGAGTTAAGACTTACTATCGTTTTTATATCGTATTTTTTGGTTGTCAAACAAACAAATTTCATCATAATCATAGGGCCAATAGAAATACATACATCGTATTTTTTGCCGTGATTTTCGACTTGGTCTTTGATACAATCTGTAACCAAACCTTTAAAACCTTGACTTCCGTCGTCTGTACAAACAATTAAATTTGTAGAAACAGCTCTAAGTTCGTTTTCAAGAATTACCATATCCTTGTTTTTTGCCCCCAAAATAACCTCAGTTTCTACACCTTGTTCGTGCAACCATTTAACCTGTGGATAAACAGGAGCTGTACCAACACCACCTGCAACAAACAATATTTTTTTGCCTCGCAACTCATCAATATTTTCGTAAATAAATTCAGATGGATTGCCAAGTGGTCCAACAAAATCCTCAACATACTCGCCTTCATTCAAAGAACAAATTTTTAGTGATGATGCACCTACTATCTGGGTAACGATAGAAACCGAACCCTTTTCACGATTATAATCGCAAATAGTAAGTGGAACTCTCTCTCCTTTTTGATCAACTCTAACGATAACGAATTGTCCCGGCAAGGCTGACGCTGCAACTCTTGGAGCTTCAATATCCATCAAAAAGATATTTTTAGCTAATTCTACTTTTTTAAGTACTTTAAACATTATAATTTATTATTTATTTGTAGTTAGTTTCAATGTAATTATAGGGCAGTGCGGTGAAGAAAAAATCAACGCAACGCTTAAATCCTTTTTAGACGAAAGTTTTTGTGGATTGAGTGTCAAAATAACCTCACTTTTTTGTCCTGCTGCAAGTTTATCAAATTTTTTGCTAAAACTCAAAGCCTCATTACGAGGAATAGCTTTCAAAATCTCAATATCTCCACTACCAGTATTCTCTATCTCAAAACTTACAGAAACTGGCTCTGTTCCACTAATATCAATGTGTTTTGATTTAGTATCAAAGGTAGCAACTCCACTTGCAGAAACCTCATCACTTGTCATTTGCATAAAATTACCAACTATTGTGGCAGAAACTTTTATGTTTTTGGATTGTTTGACTCCGTCTATATATATATGTAACTCGTCTTGAATTGCACCAATAAAGTTTTTGTCGTTAAGTGCGATTTCGTACATTAAGTATGCAAACTCTCCATTTCTGATTGTCTGACGAGTAAACCACGAATTAGTATTTTCTATATTTGATTTTTTTACATCTAATTTTATTGTTTTACCACTTTCGTTGTAAAGTTTTATAAAATTAGCGTGAGATTCGTTTGTAGGCAATGCCCCAAAAGACATTTGGTCGGAAGAAATCCGCACTCCCGAACTCAATATCATAGGAAACTGCTCCAAAATACTCTGTTTGCGTGGGACTATATTGCCAATCACGTGAAGCACATAATCCTCTCGTGGTGAAGCTCCTACTATATTTATTGCAGTTCTGAAAAGTCCCATTCTGCCAAGTGGGTCGTACTCCACTATCATCTCTCTGTTTTTTGAGGGCATAATTGGGGATTTGTCATAAATAGCTCCCGTACAACCACAACCAGTAGTTACGTAATTTATTATAAAAGGTTTTTTTGAATTATTAGTAATTACAAATGTGTGTTTTACTTTTCCATTTTCTTCGAGTATAGTCCCAAAATTGTGGAGTTTCTCGCTAAACGATAAACTCTGAGAATAGGCAAAAACTGCACTAAACACAAATAAAATCAGAACTAAAAATTTTCTCATAAAAAATTATTCGTTAATAACACCACTTCCAATAAGTTCACCCTCTTCGGTATACCAAGCAGCAAACTGCCCAGCAGTAATACTCAACTGTGGATTATCAAACACCATTCTCAAACCGTTTTCTACTTTTATTATTTTGCCATCTTGCAAAGGCTGACGATAACGAATTCTAAGTTTGTAAGTTCTTTCTTCGCCGCACTGCATAGCCATATCGGGTCTAATCCAATGTATTTCGTCATCTTTAATAAACAACGAGCTACGCAATAACCCTGGGTGAGATTGACCACAACCAACATACAAAATGTTGTTCTGCACATCAATAGATATAACAAACAAAGGTTCTGGTTTACCACCTACGTTCAAGCCTTTTCGCTGACCAATAGTATAAAAATGAGCTCCATTGTGTTTGCCCACAACTTTGCCGTCTGCCTTATTGTATGTATAAGGTTTATCTTCGCTTTTTATTGTCTGGTAACCTATCCAATCATTAGGAATTTCTACTATTTCGCCTTCTTTTGCTTTTATTTGTTGTTGAAGAAAAACAGGCAAATCCACTTTTCCCACAAAACAAATACCTTGTGAGTCTTTGCGAGTAGCTGTTGCCAAACCCTGTTCAGCAGCAATTCTTCTAACCTCAGGCTTTTCTATATCGCCAATGGGAAACAGTGCTTTTGAGAGTTGTTGTTGTGATACCTGACACAAAAAATAGCTTTGGTCTTTGTTGTTGTCCAAACCTGCAAAAAGTCTGTGATATGTTTTGCCGTCTTTTATAATTTCGTCTTTACGACAATAATGGCCAGTTGCAACAAAATCTGCACCAAGTTTCATTGCCTCTTTCATAAAAGCGTCAAACTTGATTTCACGATTACATAACACATCAGGATTTGGAGTACGACCTTTTTCGTATTCCGAAAACATATAATCTACTACACGTTTGCGATATTCGTCGCTCAAATCCACAAAATGAAATGGAATATCTAATTTTTTAGCAACCATTTCTGCAAATATTCTATCATCTTCCCAAGGACAATCCCCAGCAAGAGTGCCAGTAGTGTCGTGCCAGTTACGCATAAACAATGCTATAACTTCGTGTCCTTGCTGTTGAAGAACATAAGCAGCTACACTCGAATCTACCCCGCCTGAAAGTCCTATTACTACTTTTGCCATTTTTTAAAAGTTTTTAGCCTACAAAGGTAAGCATTTTTAATTTAATTCACAATATCTGAATTTTACCGCTCTATAAATCAACGACTTGTAAAATTATTCGTGATGATACGGCTCATTATTTAATATAGTGTAAGCTCTATATAATTGTTCGCAAAACAAAAGCCTAATCATTTGGTGTGAAAAAGTCATTTTTGAGATTGACAGTTTGGACGAAGCCATTTGGTAGACCTCTTGCGAAAATCCATAAGCTCCCCCAACCACAAAACAAACACTTCTGAGCGATTGAAAGTTAAGTTTATCTATCCACTTCGAAAAATCCATACTACTAAACTCTTTGCCTTTGTCGTCGAGCAATACTCTGTAATCATATTTTGAAATCACATCACATATATTTTTACCTTCTTGCTGTTTTATTTGTTCAATACTAAGGTTTTTTGGATTTTTCAAGTCTGGAATTACAACTATATCAAATTTATTATAGTTGTTTATGCGTTTTTGATAAACCTCGACGCCCTTTGTTACAAAATCTATATTGGTTTTGCCAACCACTACCAAAGAAATATTCATTTATTACGCTTTATAAAGTTTTTCGATACCCTCAGTATAAGTTTGAATTGCATCTTGCATTGCACCAATATATTTGCCCCCAGCAGCGTTTATATGTCCTCCACCATTGAAATATTCACGAGCAAACAAATTCATATCCTTACCGTCGATAAGTGAACGCAAAGATATTTTGATTAAATCTTTTTTCTCTATAAATATTGCAGAGTTAAGAACCCCATCAATAGACAACGGCACATTTACCAAACCTTCTAAATCCCCCTCAACAAAATCAAATTCTTTCAACTCGTCTTTGTCAAGTACTATATATCCATACTTATATTCTTTATTGATATACATTTTTTTGTGAAGAGCATAGGAACGCAAACGTATTTGACTCTCGGTCTGAGAATTAAATATTTTTGAGTAAAGAATATTTGGCTGAACACCAATACGAACCAAAGCTGCAACGCTTTCAAATAATTCGCCAGTAAGATTACCGTAAGTAAAATTACCTGTATCGGTCATCATACCTATATATAGTGCCTCGGCAGCGGCTATATCAAACAAATCTGTTTTGCCAATCAATTTTGCAAAATCATATATCATTAGCGAAGTGGAACTTTTTTTAGGGTCAGAAAATACCAAATCAAAATCTTCCATTGGAGGAGTTTGGTGGTGGTCTATCAAAACTCTTTTGGCAGATGTATTTGCTCTTACTGCAAGTTTCAAATCTCCAATTCTCTCGTCAATCAAATTAAAATCTATACAGAAAATCAAATCTGCCTCTGCTATCAATTCAGAAGCCTTTTGTGGAGTATCAAAATTGTAAACAATGTTTTCTATTCCTTGAATTATTCTCAAATTTGGGGCAGGTTTGTTTGGTAAAATACCTGTGGTAGAAATTCCCATATTATTGAGCAGTCTACTAAGCCCTATTGTTGAGCCAACAGCGTCCCCATCGGGATTTATATGAGATAACACAACTGCTTTTTTTGTGTTATTTAAAATATCTTGTATCTTGTTTTTCATTTATTTTTAAAATTTAAGTTTTGAAAATATATTTTTTCCAAATATATAATTTAGTATTATAGAACGAGAGTATAAACCATTTATTTTGGGGTTAGCAACGGAAATTGCTATGTTTTGCTGACGTTTTTCCAGCATTATTGGTTTTAGTTTTCTAAATTCGCTGTGAGCTGCAACAACTGCCTTAAAGCTTTGAATTTTGAATGTCAAAAGATAAATAATTGCTAAAATTCCATCTATTAACATTCTACGAAACAAAACCGTATTAAAATTATTACTATGAGTGTTTTTGAGGATTGTGCAAAGACTGTTTCGGAAATTTAATTTGAGTTTTCGTGGCGAAGTATAGTCTAATGTAGCTCCGCCAACGTGATACACTTTGCTTTTGGGCTGAACCACGATTTTGTAGCCCATATTTTGAAATCTCCAACACAAATCTATCTCTTCCATATGAGCAAAAAAATCATTATCCAAACCCCCACAAGATTTATATAAATCATTGCGAACAAGCATTGCAGCACCAGTTGCCCAAAAAACATTCTGAACTGTATCATACTGTCCCTTGTCTTTTTCTATCCTCGAAAGTATCCTTCCTCTACAAAAAGGAAAAGCATATTTGTCTAAATAACCTCCACAAGCACCTGCATATTCAAATTCCTCTGGTCGCAGTTGGCTGAGAATTTTGGGCTGAACACAAGCCACAGTTGGGTCGTTTTCTACAATATCCAAAAGATTTTCTACCCAAGGTTCTTTTATTTCAACATCTGAATTAAGCAATACAGTATATTTTGTATCAAGTTGATTAATTGCACGGTTATAGCCCCCAGTGAAACCATAGTTTTGGTCAAAAGCAATGATTTTGACTTCTGGGAAATTTTGCTGAACCCACTCTACTGAACCGTCTGTTGAACCATTGTCTGCAACCACTACCTCGCACACTTCGCTTTGGCTATGAGCAACTACTCCCGAAAGAAATTTCTTTAAAAGCTCTAAACCGTTCCAATTTAAAATTACTACACTTACTTTTGCCATAATGAATTAAAATATCCTACAAAAATAATAAAAAAATCCTACCTTTGCACTAAACTATATATAGTATTATGGAAAACCAAGATTTAGAATTGTTAAAGAAACAAATTTTAGGAGAAATAAAACGTGATATGAATGGTGCAGTTGTTGGAGTAATGAACGACTTGAACAAGGGCGAAACATTTTTTAGTTTTGGAGTTTCTATCCCCAAAATCAAAAATACTGCACGTGTGTATGCTCCAAACCACAATTTGGCAAAAATATTATTTGAAACAAAAATCAGAGAATTAAAATTAGCAGCAATTTATCTGGACGACGAAAAACAATTAAGTGCCGAGCAAATGATTCTTTGGAGTGAAAGTTTTGAATCTTTGGAAATAGCAGAGAATTGTGCTTCAATGTTGTTCTACAAACACAAAGATATTCTTTGTGTTGCACAAAAATGGATAGACTCAACTGAAAAATTCACTGCCAAAGCAGGTTTTGTAGCTCTTTCACGAAGAGTTAAATCACTTTTTGACGAAACCGAACTTCCAATATACAATTCAGTATATAAAAAAGCTACAGAAATTCTGCAAAATACGGACAATCCCCACACTCGTGGTGCTGCCGAAATGTTTGTTGTTGCCCTATCAAACATATCTGAAACTACTAAAAAAGAAACACTTAAACACATAGAAAATAAAGAATTTGGAGGAAGCTGCGAAGAAATTTTATGGCAAATTAACTAATAAACTTGTGAGAACCAAATAATTACATTACCTTTGTCTAAATTTTTATATAATTAAATGACAGACGTAAATGAATTTAAGGCTTTAGGGTTAAGCGAAAAAACTCTCGAAGCTATTGCAGCCAAAGGGTTTGAGCGTCCCTCACCAATTCAGCAACTAACAATTCCTGTGTTATTAGCAAATTCCAATGATATAATTGGTCAAGCACAGACAGGTACAGGAAAAACAGCGGCTTTTGGTCTTCCAATTTTGGAACAAGCAACCGAAAAAGCAGGGGAAGTGCAGGCACTTATTTTAGTACCAACTCGTGAATTAGCACTTCAAGTAACGGACGAACTAAACTCTTTAAAAGGTAGATTAAACCTTTCTATTTCAGCTATCTATGGTGGTGCATCATACGATGAGCAATTAAGAAGATTGAAAAAAGGTATTGACATTGTTGTTGGTACTCCTGGTCGTATTCAAGACCATATCAATCGTGGAACTTTGAATTTGAGCAAAATCAAATGGCTTATCTTAGATGAGGCAGACGAAATGCTTAATATGGGTTTCTTTGAAGATGTAGAACTAATTTTGCAAAGTTGTAACGAAGAGCGAAGAATGTTGCTTTTCTCTGCGACTATGCCAAGACGTATTGCAGACTTAGCCAAGACACATATGCGTGATGTGCAGGAGCTAAAAGTCGAAAGTACTATTATGACTACATCTCTAACAGACCAAATCTATTTTGAAGTTAGAGAGTCAGACAAGTTTGACGCCCTAACTCGTATCATAGACATCGAAAACGATTTTTACGCAATTATCTTTTGCCGTACAAAATTGTTCGTAGATGAGTTAGTAAATAAATTGTTGGAGCGTGGATATGCTGCCGACGGACTTCACGGAGATGTTTCTCAGGCTCAAAGAGAGAAAATTCTTAACAAGTTCAAACGCAAAGCTATCAATATATTGTGTGCAACTGACGTTGCAGCACGTGGTATTGATGTGAACAACCTAACTCACGTTATCAACTATTCTCTTCCACAAGACTCAGAAAGCTACGTACACCGTATTGGTCGTACAGGTCGTGCAGGTAAAGAAGGTACAGCTATTACATTTATATCAAACGCAGAATATCGCCAGTTTTTGGCAATGAAACGTTTTGTAAAAGCCGACATCCGTAAGGAAGAAATCCCTTCTGTGAAAGACATTATCACTAACAAAAAAGAAAACATTAAGACTGAACTTACTGACATTATCGAAGGTGAGTTGTATGAAGATTGTTTTGATATGGCAGATGATATTTTGAACAACAACGAAGCTCGTACTGCACTTGCAGCCTTGCTAAAACTTGCGTTCAAAAATGATTTAGACCCAACATCATATTCTGAAATACGCCAATTCTCGGTAGATAAACGAGGTTCAGCACGTATCTTTATTGCTATTGGAGCAAAAGACGGACACGATATCCGTTCAATCGTAAAACTTGTTATGAAACATTCTGGACTTAACAACTCTAAAATTAGTGATGTTAAAGTACTTGACGAGTTTTCATTTGTTACAGTTCCATTCGAAGACGCAGAAACTGTTACTCGTACACTAAACACTCTTAGCGAAGGGGCTCGTCCTATTGCAGAAATTGCAAAAGACAAGAAAAACGGAAAATACTCAAAAGGTGATTCTTCTGAACGCAGAGACGGAGGTTCTGACAGAAGACGTAGCGATAGAGGCGACCGTAGAGGTAGCGACAGAGGTGGCGACAGACGCTCTTCACGTTCTGGCGAAAGAGGTGACAGACATTCTTCGAGCGAAAGAGGTAGAGAACGCCGCAGCGATTCTCGTCGTAACGACAGAAACGATAGCAGCAAACGCCGCAGACGCTAAATTTAGCAACTTCATATCTTACAATAACTATCACAAACAGTTCAATAACAACTGTTTGTGATTGCTTATTTGGATAGAAAAACACAAAGAATTTTATTTTTTTATCAAATTATTTTACAGATAAATAAAAATTGACTATCTTTGCGAGCCTATATTATATAAATATAGGGTTGGATCATTAAATAATTATTAACTAAAAACGTAGAAAAAGTGGATTCATTAAGCTACAAAACAGTATCGGTAAACAAAACAACAGCTGACAAACAGTGGTTGATTATCGACGCAAATGATGTGGTGTTGGGTCGTTTGGCTTCTCAGGTTGCAAAAATCCTTAGAGGTAAAAACAAACCATCATTCACTCCTCACGTTGACTGTGGTGATAACGTAATCATCATCAACGCTGAGAAAATTAAATTAACAGGTAAAAAACTTCACGACAAAGTTTATGTTCGTCACACAGGTTATCCGGGAGGACAACGCTTTACGACAGCAGCAGACTATCTTGAAAAAAAGCCTGAATTTATTATCTATAAAGCAGTAAAAGGTATGCTTCCTAAAAACAGATTAAGTTCTCAATTACTTCGTAACTTGAAAATTTATGCTGGTACTGAACATCCTCACACTGCTCAAGAACCAAAACAAATCAAAATTAACGAGATTAAGTAATTATTATGGAAGTAGTAAACACAGTAGGACGTAGAAAATCAGCTATTGCTCGTACTTACTTAAAGAGCGGTAGTGGCAACATTACTATCAACGGACGTGCTATGACTGAGTATTTTCCTTTGGAAATTCTTCAGTACGTAGTTAATCAACCTCTTATCGTAACTGAAAAACTTGGTGCTTTCGATATCAAAATCACTCTTGATGGTGGTGGTATCAAAGGTCAAGCAGAAGCTGCACGTATGGGTATCGCAAGAGCTTTGTGTGAAGTAGATGCAGAGATGAGACCAATTCTTAAAAAGAACGGTTTCTTGACTCGTGATGCTCGTAAAGTTGAGCGTAAAAAACCAGGTCAGCCAGGTGCACGTAAGAAATTCCAATTTAGTAAACGTTAATATTTCTATCTCGTCCTATATTGCACAACTTAGGTTTGCAAATAGTTTAGATTACCTAAGGGTACTACTCAGACTATTGCCAAGTTGTGGAAAATTATTCAGACCACAGTTGTGCTACTGAATAATTGATGAAGTAAGTAAATATTGTAAAAATTAAACTACAATGTCACAAACAAATTATAAAGAACTTTTAGAGGCTGGCGTACACTTTGGCCACCAAAAAAGAAAATGGAACCCTAAAATGGCTCCTTATATTTTTATGGAGAAAAATGGTATTCATATCATTGACCTTCACAAAACTGCCATCAAACTTGATGAAGCTGCAGCAGCTATGAAACAAATCGTTAAATCTGGTCGCCGTATTTTATTCGTTGCTACTAAGAAACAAGCGAAAGATGTTGTTGCTGAAAAACTTTCAGAAGTTGGAATGCCATTCGTTACTGAACGCTGGCCAGGTGGTATGCTTACAAACTTCCCAACTATACGTAAAGCTGTTAAGAAAATGTCAACTATTGATAAATTGACTTCTAACGGTACTTACGACAACCTATCAAAAAGAGAGCGTCTTCAAATTAGCCGTCAAAGAGCTAAATTGGAGAAAAACTTAGGCTCTATCGCTGATCTAAACAGACTTCCAGCTGCTTTGTTTGTGATTGATATCCAAAAAGAAAGCAACGCTGTTAAGGAAGCTAAGAGATTGAATATTCCAGTATTTGCAATGGTTGATACTTGTTGTGATCCAACACAGATAGACTACGTAATCCCTGCAAATGACGATGCTTCAAAATCTGTAGCTATCATTCTTGACAAAGTTATCGCTGCTATGAAAGAGGGTATTGCTGAAAGACAAGTAGAGAAAAACAAAGAAGAGGAGGAAGCTCCAAAAGCAGAAAAAACTGCTCGTCCAAGAAAAGCAAAAGTTGAAGCTGAGGCTGAAACAGTAACAGAGGAGTAATCCCCTAAATAAATTTATAGGGTTGATTCGTCAGCCCTATATCCTTTAAATAATCTTAAATTGATTAAAAAATGGAAATTAAAGCTGCTGACGTAGCAAAGCTACGTAAAATGACAGGTGCTGGTATGATGGACTGTAAAAAAGCTCTTCAAGAAGCTGAAGGAGATTATGCTCGTGCACAAGAAATCATTCGTGAAAAAGGAAAATTAGTTGCTAACAAACGTGCTGACAGAGACGCTTCTGAGGGTTTCATTGCATCACACATTGACGGCAATAAAGCATATATGTTGTGCTTGGCTTGTGAAACTGACTTCGTTGCTAAAAACGATGATTTCAAAGCATCTGCACAAGAAATTTTGAATATCGCTATCAAAAACGACGTTGCTGACTTAGAGTCTTTGATGAACACTGTTGAAAACGGTCGTACAGTTGCTGATATCGTTACAGAAAAAACTGGTCAAACAGGTGAGAAAGTAGAACTTCCTTTCTACGCTCGTGTTGAAGCTCCACAAGTTTCTATTTATGTTCATATGAACAACAAACTTGGTTCTATCGTTGCTTTCAATACAACTATCACTGAGTCAGTTGCTCACGATATTGCAATGCAAGCTACTGCAATGGCACCAGTTGCTATTGACAAAGACGATTGTCCTGCTGAGCTTTTGGAACAAGAGCATAAAATTGGTATGGAACAAGCTCGTTTGGAAGGTAAACCAGAGGCTATCCTTGAAAAAATTGCTGCTGGTAAAGTTGCTAAATTCATTAAAGAAAACACTTTGGCTAACCAATCATTGGTTAAAGACAACAAATATACTGTTAATGAGTATCTACACGCAGATAACAAAGACGCAAAAATTGTTGCTTACAGACGTTTCTCTTTGAACGACTAATTATATAGACTTCAAATAAAACGGTGTTTACCTTTTGGTAAACACCGTTTTTTGTGCTATAATCTTGGTAATGTGGTAAAAAATAGCTGATTTTTTCGTTTTTTACATTTTTGATTTTATCTCTAAAAAAAACTATTTTTCAAACCAAGAGAATTTATTTTCCATTGAAATATCCTTGCAGAGAAAGTAAAATGGCTCTGACAACTCTTACAAAGTATCGCAGTTTTCTATTTTTCACACACTCTAAAAAGCCATATATTGCCATCGTTTTCGTCTAATTTTAACCATAAAAAAAGTAGTTTGATGAAACACGTTTCATCAAACTACTAATAATTGTCTGAATAACAATAACTTGCAGCGATTTTATCAGCTATTTTTTACCATTATACCTAAATCTCTGTTATTGAACTAATCCTCCGATTAATTGGATTAGATTTGTATTAGAGTTTATTAGTTGATAGACCATTTGAGATTGGCTGTAAATAGATTGGGCGTAAGCTACTTGGGTTTGGCGGAAGTCGAATGAGCTAATCGAACCGTTGCTATATTTTTCGTAGGATAAATCCATATTTACTTTTGCTACCTCAATATCTCGGTTTCCTATTTCAACAAGTCGTTTTGTGAAATTATAACTATCGAGAGTTGTCATTAGTGCATTTGTTAGAGTTTGTACCATTTTCTCTGTTTTGGTACTTTCTATCTCGTTATTTATTTTGCTAATTGCAATCCCTCGTTTGATTTTTCCAGATTTGTAAATATCATAATTTAGGCTTATACCAACGCCTCCGTTTAGTGAATTTATGCTCTGAGAAGGTGAGGATAAAGCTGAATTGATATGCGTATTACCGTATCCCATTTCCGCATTAAGTGCGATTGTTGGATACAAAGCACTTTTTGAAAGCGATATGTTTTGTTCGGATATTTGTTGGTTGATATACTGGTTTTTAATGTTTTTGTTGTTTGCCAGCATTTTGTCTTGCATATCCTCAAATATATAACTCTCAGAAGGCAAATCGATACTATCTTCTATTTGCCATTGGGTGTCAAGCTCCACATTCATTACCAAATTAATTCTGTAAACAAGTGCTTTTAGGTTTTGTTCTTGTTTGATTAATTGCTTTTGGTCAGTTAAGTAAGCCGACTCAGCTTGTATCAAATTATATGTGTCTGTTCCGCCCATATCATAAGCCATTTTTTCACGCTCGTATCTGTCTTTCGATAATTTCACTAAATCACTATAAACCCCATACAGACGTTTTTCGATAACAATAGAATAATACGAAAGGATAATTTCTTTAATGGTATTTTCTACCTGAATAGATTCAGTTCCTTTTGCTAAATTATATTGCAGATTTAGGATTGATTTATTGATATTTACTTGCATACCACCAAACAATAACCACGAAGTATTTAAGCGTAAATTTGAATTTAGTGTTGCAGGGCTATTATCTTTGATTAGATTGTTTGAGTAGTTTGAAGTCCCAACAATTCCAATATTAGGATAGCGTCCTGCTGCCTCCCAAGTATTGTTTAGCGAGGCAATAGACGATGTTTGAAGTGATAATTGTATATCAAAATTCTGTTTTAGACCTATTTCCAAAGCTTTTGGAAGTGAGAGTTGTTCTTGCGAAAAACCAAATTTCACAACACCAAAACATAGGGCTATTAAAATATATTTTAATTTAGTCATTTTTCTCAGATTTAATTTGTTCAAATGTTTTGTCAAAATTTTGCTCCAATTTGCGATCTATTTCTTGGTCTATAACCGCAACTTCAACACTTTCGGCAGTAGCTGTTTTGTCGCCCTTGATACGTGCTACAAACAACAAAAATAAGTTTGCCATATTGATTAAACTTGGGAATACTGCCAATACAAATACAGTTCCGAGCAAAATACCATATCCCAAAGATACTGCCATTGGAATAATCATTGTAGCATCACTACTTGTCTCACGAATAAGCGGGAATAATCCCAAAGTAGTGGTAAGCGAGGTCAAAATAACTGGGCGGAAACGTGAGCGACCAGTTTCGATAATTGCATCATATACTTTGTAGCCCTCTCTAAGCAAGTCGTTGTATCTTGACATAAATACCACCGCATTATTGATAATTGTTCCAGAAAGAGCAACCATACCCCAAATACTCATCATAGACACTGGAATATTTTCTATGTAGTGTCCCCAAATTGCTGCGATAAAAGACAGTGGAATAATAGAAAGCACTAAAAATCCTTGTATGAACGAGCGGAAATAAACCATCAAAATCAAAGTGATAATTACAAATGCAACTCCAAAATATACCAAAATAACTTGCATATTTTCGGCAGAGTCTTTTACCTGTCCTTGGTGCATATATGTAATATCTGGGTATTGAGCTTGAACCTTTGGCATTATCTCAGTGTTTACTTTGTCTAATATCGGTGCAACAGATTCTTTTGGATTAATCATAGATGCTTGAACATTTATTTCTTTCATACCATTGTAGTGGTTGATTTTTGTTGCACTACGGTCGGTATAAAATTCACAAAGTTGATATAAAGGAAACTCTCCTTTTGCATTGCGAATTTTTAGGTTCTCCAAATCTTGTGTATCTGTTCGTGCATAGCGAGGGTAACGTACATAAAACCAAACCTCGTTACGTCCGTCTTGGATACGTTGAGCCATTGCTCCATAAAACGCTGCTCTGACTTGGCTCATTATTTCGTTTGCCGTAAATCCCAAAGTATATGCCTCTGGCAACAATCTCAATCTAATTTCCTGTGCTCCAATTTGGTTATTATCCATAATATTGTACAAGGAAGTGATTTTTTGCAGTTCTTGTTCGAGCATTTTACTTGCTGCCACAAGTGTGGTGTCTTCCTTACAAAACAGACTTAGAGATATTGGTGCTCCAAAACGTGAGGACGCTCCAACAGCAAACTTGTATGCAGTAGGAATTTCTCCAACAGTTTCGGCAATAGTTCTTTTGATTTGTTCACTACCAATTTTTGATTTATCCAAACCACGCAACATTACATAAATTTGTCCTGCGTGTTCGCCAGATTCGTTTCCACTAAACGAACTACCTGTAACAGTATTCAAGCTTACCAAATATGATTCTTCGTCATATTCTTTCATAAGAATACTATCGGCTTGTCTGATTTTTATGTTTACCATATCCAAAATCTCACGTGTCTGTTCTTTTGGAGTTCCGGGTTTCATAGCAAGGTCTATCGTAAAATAGTTTTCGTTTATTTGTGGCACAAAAGTCAAAGATATTCTGCCACCACCAATCAAACCAACAGTCAAGATAAACAATGCTGTTATGATACTACACATAATTACTTTGTTGCGTAAAGTCCATTTGACAAATGGCTCATAAATCTTGTCGCAAGTATAGCGGATACTTTTGTCAAAATAATTACGTATTTTGCCGTAAAAAGTTTTTGTAGAAGGTGCTGAAAGTACTTTTTTTGATGCTAAGTGGCTTGGTAGCACAAACATAGACTCAATAAGCGAGAAAATCAAACAGAGTATTACAACAACTGCCATTTCGTACATCATTTCCAAACTGCCTTGGATAAACAAAATTGGCATAAATGCAATAATTGTTGTCAGTACAGATGTGAATACAGCTGGAAGAACCTCCATAGTTCCTTTGATAGCTGCAACACGTGGAGTATAGCCTTTTTCGTAGTAAGTATAGATATTCTCGCTAATCACAATACCGTCATCAACCAAAATACCAATAATCAATATCATTCCAAATAATGAAATCATATTCATACTTATACCAATCAAATTACCTACCACAAACATTCCAAAAAAAGCCATTGGAAGTCCCCAAGCAACCCACAATGAAGTGCGGAAACTCAAAAACATTGAAAGTGCCAAAATCACTAAAATAACACCTTGAAAACCATTGTTATACAATATATTAAGCTGTCCGTTTAGCAAATCCATAAAGTCCATCAAAACATTCATTTGTGTTTCGGCGTGCGTTTTGTTGTAGTTTTCAATGTAGTTGTTTATGTAGTCAGTTGTTTTTTGAAGATTTTCCTCTTTAAGATTAGAAATCATCATCATCACGTTTTGGTCGCCCTCAATGAAACTTGTATTAGGGCTTTCCTCAAATTTTTTGACTACTTGACCAATATCTTTAATGCGAACAATAGACCCATTTTGTGAAGTAAGTACAACGATATTTTCAATGTTCTCTGAGTTTATAGAACGGTTGCGAATATTGATATTAATTTGCTCCTTTGGGTTGCGAATTACTCCACCATAAATATCCAAATTGCTTCTCGAAATTTGGGCAGCAACTTGTTGTAGAGTTATGCCATATTTTTCGAGTTGTGTTTCGTTTATCTCTACCGACATTTCTATTCTTCGTGGCAGACCCATTACCGTAATATTCGATATTTCTGGACAAAGACGCAGTTCGTCCTCAATCCTTTGGGATTCCTCGTTTAGTTTTAGTTTGTCGTTGTGTTTTGCTTTCAGAGTGATAAACATTGCAGGAGTGGTAGTCCTACCTTTCGATACTACTGGGCGTTCTGCTCCCGACGGAAAGTTAGAAATTGCATCAATAGCGTTTTTTACGTCATATAATACTCTATCAACATTATAACTATTTTTGATAGTTACACTTACACTTGCAAAATTCTCACGTGATACGGAGCTATGTTCTTTAATTCCGGGAATACCTCTCAATGAGTTTTCTATCAAAGAAACCACACCTTCTTCCATTTCCTTTGGTGTTGCCCCTTGATAAGTTACTCCCACAGATATTGTGCGAGATTCTACAACTGGAAACGATGATTTGTTCATCGTTGTCATAGAAAACAATCCAAAAATAGCAAAAAAGACTATGTAAACTTTGCCATAGAATGGGTATTTTACAAATAACGATAATATATTTTTCATCTTTTGTGCGATTAATTGTTTTGTACTTTCTCTATAATATTAACTTTTGTACCTGTTTTAGGTTCAATAAGCGATTCATAAATAATTCTTGTGCCATTTTCGATACCCGATATATAGCTGTATTTGCCAACGTTTATCAAGATATTAGCTTCGATAGGATATAGTCTATTATCTACTATTTTGTAAATCTGACCGTATTTGTTGATTATCTCACGAGGCACTCTTATCACATTTTTTAGGCTATTTAGCTCCAAAGATGCTTCTATTAATTGCCCTTCAATCACGTCCATAGTAGGTTCGTTAAGCGATATATATACCATTACTCTTTGGGTTGATTGTTCGATTAGTTGCGAAACTCTCACAACTCTACCTTTGTATATTTTTCCTCCCTCGGAGTTGATTTTAACATATTTATTTTTAGAGATTAGTTTTGCTTCGAGAGGTGAAACTCCTATCGAAAGTTCAAGATTGTCTATCGACGAGATTGTGCCTAATTCCCCACCAGCAGTTGCAATAGCTCCAACTTCTTTGGTTACTGTTTTGAAAACACCATTAAACGGAGCATAGATTTTGTATTTGTCCAATACTATTTCAGCTTGTTTGATAGAGTAGTAGTTCGACAAGATGTTTTTTGCAGATACATATACTTTTTCTTTTGTAGAATTTATTTTTGGTAGGTTTGGTAAATCTTCTTCCAGACTTATCTTATCAAAAAACTCAGACCATTTTTCGAATTCTTTTGGAAAATCAATCTTGATATCAGGCAATGCTCTTGCCAAAATAGCCAAATACTGACTTTTACTTGCCATTAGGTTCGATTTAAAATCTTTGTCGTAAATATTAACAATTAAATCCCCCTTTTTGAAATATTGACCAGCTTTCAATGGAACATCTCCTTCAATAATTTGCCCGTTTACCAGTACTCCCAGTTTGACAATATCACGAGCTGAAACACGTGCAGGATAGTTTATTTGTATTTCGTAGTCTTTATTTTCTGCAATATATTCTTTTGCATTTATGGATACTTCCTCTGGTTTGTTGATTGGAGGTTGTGGACTTGTAGCTATTAATCTCCAAGCTACTAAGCCAGAAACGCAAAGTATTGCTACAATGATGATGATTGTGATAATTTTCTTTCTCATAAGTTTTTTAAAAATATTTTTTTATTTGAAACAAAAATCGTTCAAAAGTTAAATCTTAAATTATTTTTTTTTCTTTACCTCAAAGTCAAAAAGTTTGATAGTTGGGATAGAAGAGTTTGTTTGACGGGCAATAACCCTAATAGCAATTACTGCAAACATTGTTAAAAGTTGGGTTGCAATTAGAGGCATACCAATTTGTTCACACAGATAATATACCCCTCCACCAGCTATACACGCTGTGGCATAAATATCTTTTTGGAAAAGAAGTGGAATTTCGTTAAGTATAATATCTCGTAGAACGCCACCTGCCGAGCCAGTAATTGTTCCCAAAATAATTGCAACAAACATACTGTACCCTGCATCAAGACTTACACTTATACCAACAACCGTAAACAACCCCAGTCCTACTGCATCAAAAATAAATAGCGAATATTCCATTTTGACTATATATTTTCGGAACAAAAAAGTTGAAAGTAAGGCTACGAGTGTAGCATAAAAATATGATGGTTGGGTCGTCCAAAAAACTGGTTTGTCAAGTATTGTATCCCTGATAGTTCCTCCCCCAATGGCAGTAATTAATCCTACTACATACGCTCCAAATATATCAAATTGTTTTGTAGAGGCAAGCCTGATTCCGCTTATTGCAAAAGCAAAAGTTCCAAGATAATCTATACTTGTCAAGAATGTTTTTTCGATAAGTAAACGATTTTCTTTTATAATAACTATTATATAATCTATTAGTGATTCCATATTGAAAATAAATAATGATTTGTGATATGTTTGTTGTAATTTGATTTAGTGAAATGGTTTTCTTGTGTTTAAAATACCGATTTATTATGTTTTTTGAATATTTCTCCCAAAATATTGCCTGCAAATTTAGTGCTTTTTTATTTAAAAAAGGTTGATAACTCACATAAATATAGTAATTTTGCAAAAAATAGATAAAATGAGCAATATAAATCCAGATATTTTTCTAAAAGAATGTGTTTCGGGTGTCGTTATAGACGTGCGAACCCCTGCCGAGTACGAGAGTGGGCATATCCCTTGTGCCATAAATATTCCGATTTTTAGTAACGAGGAACGTGCCGAAGTTGGGACTATCTACAAAAAACAATCAAAAGAAAAAGCAGTAGAGCGAGGTTTGGATATTGTAGGGACTAAACTTGGAGATTTCGTAAGAAGAGTAAAAACAGAACTAAAACGCAGAAAGACCAATCGTGAAGAAACTACCTTATATTTGTATTGTTGGAGAGGTGGAATGAGGAGCAATTCTATGGCGTGGCTGTTTACGACTGCGGGTTTTAAAGTAGAAGTACTTAGAGGTGGTTACAAAGCATATAGAGCTTCATTTATAGACAAAATCCTTAAAGATACTTGGAAGTTGTTTGTTTTGGGTGGCCCTACTGGCTGTGGCAAAACCTATATTTTGGAAGCACTCAAAAACAAAGGCGAACAAGTGGTGGATTTAGAGGGAATTGCAAAACATAGAGGCTCAGCATTTGGAAATTATGGCTTTGACGGAAACCAGCCCACAAGTGAACATTTTTCAAATATGTTGTATGACGAACTTCTAAAATTTGATTCATCACGTTATATTTGGTGTGAGGGCGAGAGTATGTCCATAGGCAAGGTTTTTATGCCACAAGAATTTCATCGTTTAATCCAAAATTCAGAGTTGATTCATTTTGAAATTTCGAGAGAATTAAGATTAGACCACATTATGCAGGACTATGGAGATTGTCCAACCCACGAGCTTAAACAGTGTTTTGAGAATATAACCAAACGACTTGGTTATGACAATGCAAAAAAAGCCATAGAGTATATAGATAATGGAGATATTCGCTCTGCGGCAACAATAGGCTTGGACTATTACGACAAGGGTTATTCTCATTCGCTAAACAATAGGGTTAATAAAATCAAATATAGAATTTATATGGAGCAAGACGACCCTAATTTAGCAGCCGATAAGCTTATAGAGAAAATAAAAGAAATACTATGATAAACAAAATTGATGCAAGAGGCAAAAAATGTCCTTTACCAATAATTCTTACAAAAAAATGTGTAGATAAATCCCAAACAGGAGATATTATCGAAGTTATGCTTGACAATGAAGTATCCAAAAATAATTTGGAGAGTTATATCTCTGAATTGGGCTATTCGTTCCAAACGACGCAACAAAATGCAGAGTTTGTAGTAACCTTTGTTATTGGCGAAAATCTGCCACTTGCAGGAGTTCAAGATATTACTTGTCCTATTGGCGAGTCTTACATATTTGGTAACTACATAACTGTTATTAAAAGTGATTGTTTGGGAAGTGGCGAGAGAGAATTGGGTCAAACACTTATGCGTAGCTACCTTAACTCAATGACAGAATTAGAGTCTTTGCCAAAACTTATGATTTTCTATAATAGTGGTGTCAAACTTGTAAACAATGGTGTGGATACAGTAGCTACACTCAAAGAATTAGAACGCCGTGGCGTAGAAATAATTTGTTGTGGTGTGTGCTGTGATTATTACAAAATTGATTTAGCAGTTGGCAAAATTAGTAATATGTTCAAAATTGGCACTGAACTTGCCAAAGCAACAAAAATAGTATATCCATAATGCAAGGTTTGAATAAATATTTTGATAATGGAGCAACTTCATTTCCAAAACCACAAAAAATGGTTGAGCAAGTGGCTTCGTATATCCAAAATATTGGCGGAACTTATGGACGTTCTTCCCACCCGAGAGTACAGGAAACAACTCTGCTCGTAGAAGAGTGTAGAGATATGTTACTCGAAAAAATAAGTGGGCAGTCTGGTAGTTTAGTGTGGACAGCAAATGCCACAGATGCTACAAATATGCTGCTTTCTGGGCTTGCTAATCTAAAAAAGGTTGCTGTTTCGCCCACAGAGCATAATTGTGTTATGCGACCTTTGCATTATCTTGGTATTGAATATGATGTTTTGCCACACAATTCAGATTGTAGCATAAATTTGCAAAAGCTCAAAGATATTGATTTTTCGCAATACTCGCTTGTTATAATCAACCACCAGAGTAATGTAAATGGTGTTGTTCAAGATATTGCGGAAATTAAAAAAATAATTGGTCAGACTCCTCTTATGCTTGATTGCTCGCAATCAATAGGCGAAAGAGATATTTTTGTGGAGAGTTGGGGAGTTGATTATATGGTGTTTACGGCACACAAAGGTTTGTTGGGGCTTAGTGGTTTGGGAGGTTTTTATGCACGAGATATTTCTACTGTTGCGACTTCTCGTTTTGGTGGTACAGGCTCAAAGAGTGATAGTTTTGAGATGCCAGATTTTTATCCAGATAGGTTTCAGGCAGGAACTCCAAATACGGTTGGTATAGTAGCACTTTATTATGCTATGCAAAATACCCCAAAGGCTCAACACACTTTCTCTGATTTTGTGAATGTTGTGGAGAGAATAAACAAAATTCCTTCGCTAAAAGTTTATTGTAGTACAGATTATCGAAATATACAAAATCAAGGAGAATTATTTTCGCTTGTGTCAGACAAATACTCTGTTGCAGAGTTTGCAGGGCTGTTGCTCGACAAATTTGGTATAGAAACTCGTTCTGGTTTGCATTGTGCTCCTTTAATTCACGAGCATTTAGGTACTTTGAACGGAGGAAGTGTTAGAATTTCATTTTCAAAATATCACAATGTTAAAGATTTAGATTATCTTTGTGGGGCAATTATAAGTTTGTGTGAATAAAGTAATGGAATATATAGCAATTTTTAGGTCGGCAAGAGATGTAATACGTTGTGATAAACAATGTAGGGCTGAGGGTTTAGGCACAAAAATAGTAGCTGTCCCAGAACAGTATTCATCTAATTGCGGAATGAGTATAGTCGTGTCTTTACAGGACAAAAATAAATTTACAGAAATAATAAATTCTCTCGAATTAGAGGTCAAAATATATGAAAAATAATAAGTTCGATTTGTTATCTACTGTTGAATACGGTGGTTGTTCGGCTAAACTATCTCCAAAAGAACTTTCAAAACTTTTGGGAGATGTGCCATTGCTCAAAAACAATAATGTTTTGGTGGATATTGAGTCGCACGACGATGCAGGAGTTTACAAACTAAATGACGATGTGGCTTTGGTTGTTACTACTGATTTTTTTCCTCCAATTTGTAGCGATGCCTATGAGTTTGGGCAGATAGCTGCTACAAATTCTTTGAGTGATGTGTATGCAATGGGAGGAGTTCCTTTGCTTGTCCTTAATCTTACTATGTTCCCCTCAAAATCAATTCCTTTGGAGGTATTGAAAGATATAATGCTTGGTGCTCAAAACAAAATTGATGAGTCTGGTGCATTTACTATGGGAGGGCACACCATTGAGGACGCTGTTCCAAAATATGGCCTTGCGGTAGTAGGTACAGTTCACCCAGATAAGGTTATTACTAATTGTGGTGCAAAAGTAGGTCAAAAATTAATTCTAACAAAGCCACTTGGAACTGGCGTTTTGGTTGCAGCACAGCGTTTGGAGCTGTGTCGTGAGGAGAGTTATCGTGCAGCTGTCGAAAATATGATGTTGCTTAACGGCAAAGGTGGGGAGTTGATGCAAAAATATAATGTGAAAGGGGCTACTGATGTTACAGGGTTTGGACTTATGGGGCACGCTCTAAAAATGGCAGTAGGAAGTGGTGTGAGTATCAAACTCTTTCCCAATGAATTTCCAATTTTGCCAGAGGTAGAGTCTATTATAGATATGGGTTGTGTACCGGGAGCTGTTTTTCGTAATATTGATTTCTCGAAAGACGATACAGAATTTAGTGCAGAACTAACACCTTTCCACAAAATGATTTGTGCAGATGCTCAAACATCTGGTGGTTTACTTATGGCAGTTGATGCAGACAAAGTCGATTCGTTGTTAGAAGAATTGCGTTCGAGTGTATATCCTCATTCTGCTGTTGTCGGAGAGGTGATTTCAAAACAAGAAAAATCATTAATATTATAATATTTACTATGGAATCATTAAAGAAATTATATAAAGTAGGAAATGGTCCGTCGAGTAGTCATACTATTGGGCCAAAACTTGCAGCACAAGAATTTTTGAGTAAAAATCCTCACGCAAGTCGTTATAGAGTTACGCTTTATGGCTCACTTGCTGCTACTGGCAAAGGACACTTGACAGATGTTGCAATTTTGTCAGTTTTAGAGCCTTTTGCTCCTACTGAGATTGTGTGGCAACCATCTGTATTTTTGCCTTTTCACCCAAATGGAATGAAATATGAAGCACTTGACCACGAGGGTAAGGTGCAAAATGAATGGACAATATATAGCGTTGGTGGTGGTGCTTTGGCAAACGAATTTTCTGTTCCAGAGGCAAAAGAAATAATATACGAAATGACAAATATGTCAGATATTATGGATTATTGCGTTCTAAAAGGTAAATCCTATTGGGAATATGTAGAAGACCGTGAAGAGAGTGATATAAACGACTATTTGGAATTTATTTGGAACACTATGCAAAATAGTGTTAGAGATGGTTTGGAAGCTGCTGGTGTGTTGCCGGGAGGTCTTGGTGTGAAACGCAAAGCATCGGAATATTTTATCAAAGCACAGGCTTATACCGAAACGGTTAAGCATAGAGGTCAGTTGAATGCTTACGCTTTGGCTGTATCTGAAATGAATGCTTCGGGCGGATTGATAGCTACTGCTCCTACTTGTGGTTCGAGCGGAGTTGTTCCAGCACTTATATATCATATCCTAAAAATACGTGAGTTTTCTACCAAAAGTGCGATTAGAGCTTTGGCTACTGCTGGTTTGTTTGGTAATGCAGCAAAATTCAATGCTTCGGTGTCTGGTGCGGAAGTTGGTTGTCAGGGAGAGGTTGGTGTTGCTTGTTCTATGGCTGCTGCCGCTGCTTGTCAATTATTTGGAGGTTCACCTTATCAAATCGAATATGCTGCCGAAATGGGTTTGGAGCATCACTTGGGACTTACTTGCGACCCAGTAAATGGACTTGTTCAAGTTCCGTGTATAGAGCGTAATGCCTATGCTGCAACTCGTGCAATGGACTCAAACCTATACGCTATATTCTCTGATGGACACCACACAGTGAGTTTCGACCAAGTTGTAGAGGTTATGAAAACCACTGGCCACGACTTGCCAAGTTTGTACAAAGAAACATCACAAGGAGGTCTGGCTCTTAAATTTGAGAAAAATATTGGCAGATAATTTTGGATATTAAAAATAAATAAATACCTTTGTGTGTTAAATTTTATATACAAAAGTAAAAAAAAGATACGGGAATGAATATTGAACAATTTTTTCAGCACAGAATAGTAGAATGTTTATCTTCTAAATTCGAAGGAATAGCTGAAAATAATATACAGATTCAAAAGACAAGAAAAGAGTTTGAGGGTGATTATACTTTGGTAGTATTTCCACTTGTCAAAATGCTTAGAACAAGTCCAGAGGCTGCTGCTACTCAAATCGGTGAGATTTTGGTGGAGCAATTACCATTTGTAGAGAAATTTAATGTTGTTAAAGGTTTCCTTAACTTAAAATTTAATAGCGAATTTTGGGTTGAGTGTTTTAACAATCTTCAAGGGGACGAAAACTTTGGTTTTGCAAAACCAAACGGAAATAATGTAATGGTGGAATATTCTTCACCAAACACAAATAAGCCACTTCACTTAGGTCATATTCGTAACAATTTATTAGGATACTCTGTTTCAAAAATTGTTGAGGCTAATGGCAACAACACTATGAAAGTAAACTTAGTAAACGACCGTGGTATTCATATTTGTAAAAGTATGATTGCTTGGTTGCGTTTTGGAAATGGCGAAACTCCAAGTTCATCTGGTATGAAAGGCGACCATTTGGTTGGCAAATACTATGTGGAATTTGACAAAGCATACAAAGCTGAAATTAAACAGCTTGTAGAGGGTGGAATGGACGAAGAAACAGCCAAACGTGAAGCTCCAATTATGCAAGAAGCATCTGAGATGTTGCGTAAATGGGAGGCAAAAGATCCCGAAGTTTATTCTTTGTGGGAAACTATGAATGCTTGGGTTTACGAAGGTTTTGACACTACATACAAGCTTATGGGTGTTAGTTTCGACAAAATATACTATGAATCAAATACTTACCTTCTTGGCAAAAAACTTGTTGAGGACGGTTTGGCACGTGGTGTATTCTACAAGCGTGAGGACGGTTCTGTATGGATTAATTTGGAAGAAGACGGTTTGGACGAAAAATTACTTTTACGTGCAGACGGTACAAGTGTATATATGACTCAGGATTTGGGTACAGCTCTTGAACGCTACGAAGAATACAAAATGAACAGAATGATGTATGTAGTGGGCAACGAGCAGAATTACCATTTCCAAGTTCTTAAACTTATCCTTAAAAAACTTGGTTACGATTTTAGTGAAGGTATCTACCACTTGTCTTATGGTATGGTGGAGTTGCCAGAGGGTAAAATGAAATCACGTGAGGGAACAGTTGTTGATGCTGACGATTTAATTGCAGAGATGATATCTACTGCAAAAGAAATGTCTTTGGAATTAGGCAAACTTGACGGCTTCTCTGAACAAGAGATAGACGAGATTGCCCGTATCGTAGGTTTGGGTGCTTTGAAATACTTTATTTTGAAGATTGACCCTAAGAAAAATATGCTTTTCGACCCTAAGGAATCTATCGACTTTAACGGTAATACTGGTCCATTTATTCAGTATTCATACGCTCGTATTCGTTCGGTTTTGCGTAAGGCTGCCGAAATGGATTTAGGTTTTAATTCTTCATCTTTGGAGAAAAACATAGATTTGAACGAAACAGAGGTTTCGCTTATCAAATTATTAAATGATTTTGAAAATACAATATCATTAGCAGGTGAAAATAATTCTCCTGCAATTGTTGCATCGTATTGTTATGAGTTAGCTAAAGAGTTTAACTCTTATTATCACGACTATCAATTTATTAAAGAGTCTTGTTATTATCAACGAAACAAACGATTAGCAATTGCCCAGGAGGTCTCAATCATCATTAAACGAGGTTTATCACTGCTCGGAATAGAAGTTCCAGAAAGAATGTAAAAACTTAGTTTGAATATACAAAGAGCCTGACAGTTGCTAACTGTTAGGCTCTTTTTTTGTTGCTAAACTGAAAATATTTCTCTCTTGCCTATTTCATATTTATACGTGATACAAAAAGAGTAGAAATGTTACAATAAATTAAATAAAAAAATAAACAATTAAAATTTTAAAAAAATGTTACAAGTAAAATTTCACAAAGGAGAATCTCTACCATTAGAGATGCACAGAGTTAGAGTTGTTCAAAAACTTAACCTATTGCCAATCGACGAGCGTTTGGCAGCAATTACAGAACGAGGTTTCAATACTTTTCGTTTGAAAACCAAATCAATTTTTTTGGATATGCTTACAGACAGTGGCGTAAATGCTTTGTCGTCGGAGCAAATGAGTGCAATGGAACGTGCAGATGAGGCTTACGCAGGTAGCCAAAGTTTTGAGCGTTTGGAAGAAGTTATCAACGATGTTTTGGGTTTGAAATACGTATTGCCAGTGCATCAAGGTCGTGCCGCAGAGAATATTATTAGCAGATTTTTTGTGAAAGAGGGTAGTGTCGTACCAATGAACTACCACTTTACTACTACTTTGGCTCACATTATGGAAAACAAAGGTAGAGTAGAAGAAATTTTCACTTCAAAAGCTACCGTTGCAGATAGTGACGAACCTTTTAAAGGAGATATGGATATTGAAAAGTTGGAGGCACTTATTGCAGAACACGGCACAGAGAATATACCTTACGTGAGAATGGAGGCGTCTACAAACTTGATTGGTGGACAGCCTTTCTCTATGCAAAATATGCGTAAGGTAAGAGAGGTTACTCGCAAAAATGGTTTGTTGTTGGTGCTTGACGCAAGTTTGATGGCAGAGAATGCTTACTTTATCAAAGTTCGTGAAAAGGGTTTTGAGGATTGGACTTTGAAGGAGATTTTTAAAGCACTTTGCTCGTTGGCAGATATTACATACTTTTCATCACGTAAATTTGGTTCTGCAAAGGGTGGAGCTATTTGTATGAACAACAAAGAGATTTTTGATAAAATGGGAGTTATGATTCCACTTTTTGAGGGTTTCTTTACTTACGGAGGTATTCCTATTCGTGACGTGGAGGCTATGGCACAAGGTATCACAGAGCTTACAGATGAGAGTGTTGTTTCACAAAGTCCACAATTTATTCAATACTTAGTTAGCCAGTTGCAAAAAGAAGGTATTCCTGTTATTGCTCCTGGTGGTGCTTTGGGTTGCCACGTAAATGCAGGGGAGTTTTTGCCACATATCTCGCAGGAAGAATACCCAGCAGGTGCTTTGGCAAGTGCATTCTACATTATTTCTGGCGTAAGAGGAATGGAGCGTGGTACGCTATCTAACGTGAGAGATGAAAACGGTAATAATATTTTGGCAGATATTGAGTTGATGCGTTTAGCTTTTCCTCGTCGTGTGTTTACGCTTTCGCAAACTCGCTATGTGCTTGACCGTTTGATTTGGTTGTTCGAAAATCGTGATTTGGTTGGAGGTTTGCGTTTTGTGAATGAACCACCGATTATGCGTTTCTTTAATGGCGAATTAGAACCGACAAGCGATTGGCCACAAAAGCTTGTAGCAAAATTTAAAGCAGATTTTGGTGAGTCTTTATAAAATAGACAAGATAAACGAGTTTCGTTTTAGCAGACGGGACTAAATCTTAATTGTTAATTGAAAAACGTGTAGTTTAAATAATAAACTGCACGTTTTTTTTGTTATATTTGCAAGAATATTATTATCTAAACGTTTTTCGTCATTATGCCAGACCAAAATTTAGAAAAAGATAAACACGGCTTGAATTTGAAAGCTGTAAAACCAAAATTCAGAGGATATGTGATTGCTGTGGTTGCTACATTAATAGTGTCAGCCTCAGTCTTTGTTTTTACACCCTTGTTGAGTTTGCTTAATCTTTCTACTATGGGTGGTTATGTGTCGAAAGAATTGATAGTGGATAATTTGAATAAATTGGATTCTTTGCGTTACCAAGTCGAGTTGTGGAGATTTTACAACCAGAATATTTTGGATATAATTGCAGGGAACAAACCCTCAATTACGCCAGATTCCGTAGATAAATATATTTCTAATACCCTTTCAAAAAAAGACCTTAGTCGCTCTTCTTTCGAAGATGTTTTGAGGAAGAAAGTTGCTGAAAACTCAAAATTTGCTCAAAGAGATTTGAGTTTTGCCTATGGATTCTATCCCCCTCTTTCGGGAGTTGTTACTACTCCTTTTCGTGAAAATTCAAACAAATATATCATAATCACAGTTTATGAGCCCAAAGAAGTTCTGACTATTGCCGACGGTACTGTTGTTGCTTCGTATTGGTCGAGCCAATATGGAAATGTTGTCCAAGTGCAACATTCCGATAATATGATTTCTGTTTATAGCTCACTTTCAATTAGTTCTGTAACAGTTGGCGAGAAAATCCTTGCAGGTGGAGTAATTGGATATGTTGGACGTGATGACGAGCAGAACAAAACCAACTTTGGAAGTCGTACTTTTCAGCTTAAATTTGAATTGTGGCACAATGGTAATAGGGTAAATCCCGAAAATTATATAGTTTTTTAGAAAATGAAGAAACAGAAATTAGCCGTCTTAGGTTCGACTGGCTCTATTGGTGTTCAAACACTTGATGTTGTAGAGAGCTATCCAGACTTTTTTGAAGTGGTAACACTTACTTCAAACACAAAATGGGAACTTTTGGCTACCCAAGCTATAAAATTTAATGCAGATAGTGTGGTTATTGCCTCTGAGCAGTACTATGCCCCTCTGTGTGATAAATTAAAAGATTACGACATAAAAGTTTATGCAGGAAGCAAGGCTTTGGAACAAGTAGTACAGAACACAAATGTGGATTGTGTTGTATCTGCATTAGTAGGGTTTGCAGGTTTGTTGCCAACGCTTTCGGCTATCAAATGTGGCAAAAAGATTGCACTTGCAAACAAAGAAACTTTGGTTGTGGCAGGTGAAATAGTTACCAAATTATCTCGTGAGTATAATGCTCCTATATTGCCCGTAGATTCAGAACATTCAGCAATATTCCAATCGCTTGTTGGCGAACATTGCGAAATAGAAAAACTTATATTAACCGCCTCTGGTGGGCCTTTCTATGGTTATACTCGCCAAATGTTGGAGTCTGTTACTCTTGCTCAAGCACTAAAACACCCAAGTTGGACTATGGGTAGCAAAATCACTATCGACTCAGCTACTATGATGAACAAAGGTTTTGAAGTGATAGAGGCAAAATGGCTTTTTGATGTTCCTGTATCAAAAATAGATGTAGCAGTTCATCGTAATTCGGTTGTACATTCAATGGTACAGTTTGCAGATGGTGCTGTAAAAGCTCAGTTGGGAAGTCCCGATATGCGTCAGCCTATACAATATGCACTTACTTTTCCTCATAGGATTCCACTTGACAACAAACGCCTAAATTTCAACGGAATGGCTTTGGAATTTTTGCCAGTTGATAAAGATACTTTCAGTTCACTCGCTTTGGCTTATAGAGCAATGGAACAGGGTGGTAATATGCCTTGTATAATGAATGCCGCAAACGAAATAGCTGTTGGTGCTTTTCTTCGTGAGCAAATATCTTTTTTGGATATTGCCTCTTACACCCAAAATGCTATGGACAATATAACTTTTGCCCCAAAAGCAACACTTGACGATTATCTTTTGACTGACAAAGAAACTCGCCAATATATTTCAAACTTGATTAACAAATAAAATAAATATTAGATGGATATTCTTATTAAATTAGTGCAATTCATTTTGTGTTTTTCTCTTTTGGTTTTTGTACACGAGGGAGGACACTTTTTGTTTGCCAAATTATTCAAAATCAAAGTAGAAAAATTCTACTTATTTTTTAATCCTTGGTTCTCGCTATTCAAATTCAAATGGGGCGAAACCGAATATGGTATTGGTTGGATTCCTTTTGGTGGATATGTTTCGATAGCAGGTATGATAGACGAAACAAAAGATGCTACCAAACTTGCCTCTGAGCCTCAGCCTTGGGAGTTTAGGAGTAAACCAGCTTGGCAAAGACTTTTGGTAATGGTAGGTGGAGTACTTATGAACATAATAACTGCAATAGTTATTTTTATTTTTATGAGTTATTCTATTGGTTCGAGCTACATAGACTCAAAAGACGTGAAAGATGGTTTTGCGTATACTGATATTGCAAAAGAAATTGGTTTTCAAGATGGAGATAAAATTCTTTCGGTAAATGGCGAGAGTTTCGCAAATATCAACAAATATCGTGAGGCTATTATCATTAACGACAACCCAGTTGTAGAGGTGCAACGAGGTAGCGAGATAGTTCGTATCCAGCTAAAAGATACTGACGTTCCTAAACTGCTTAAAGACCAAATTATTTATACTTTACGAGTGCCGTTGGGAGTAGATTCTGTAATGCAGAATTCTATTTTAGCAAATGCTGGAATTCAGCCCAAAGACTCAATCATAAGTCTGAATGGCATAGTACCCAAATATGTAGATGAGTTGCAAAATATTGTTAAATCAAATGTTGGAAATGATGTGCAAATGGTTTATAGCCGTGCAGGTGCTATTGATACTGTTACTCTTTCTATTGGTAAAGATGCACTTTTGGGTATTCAAACAAACGGGCTTCGTGTCCAAAATTACTATAAAGTAACACAAGTAGAATATAGCTTTTTGGAGAGTATTCCTCGTGGATTTGTGATGACTGGCGATATGTGTGTGAGCTACTTAAAACAAATTAAAATGATTTTTAATCCCGAAACAGAGGCTTACAAATCTGTTGGTAGTGTTCTTACAATGGGAAATTTATTTTCTCCTGTTTGGGATTGGGTGTACTTTTGGAATATAACAGCTCTGTTTTCTGTTATTTTGGCAATTATGAACCTTTTGCCTATTCCTGCCTTAGACGGTGGACACGTGTTGTTTACTATTGTAGAAATGGTAACAGGTCGTCGTCCAAGTGATAAATTTTTAGAAATAGCCCAAACCGCAGGTTTTTATATCTTAATGGGTATTATGGTTTTGGCTATGTGGAATGATATAGTTAAATTCTTTTTATAGATTTATATTTAGTTTTGTCCACTAAAAACGAAACTCGCCTATCTTGTCTATTTCACTGATGCTCATAACTCACGTACGACAGTACGCTACGTTATGACCATCAGCAAAATAGCCTAAGAGATCCGAGTTTATTAGAAACTTGGACGATTTCGAAAATGTAAAAATTTTAAAAATCAATTTTCCAAGCCCTTTGTAAATTAATACATCGTAATATATTGTTGCTTAATACATTGCAATGATTTTTAATTTTTTTACTGGACAACAATAATATTTAGTTTTGTCCACTAAAAACGAAACTTGCCTATCTTGTATGTTTCTGAAAGATAAGAAAATTGAGACTTAATTTCAAAACTTACTATAATTCAGAACATTATAATAGATTGTCCTAATATTTTAGAGCTACATAACGTTATAGTTATGTAGCTCTTTTTTTAGTTTTACTGGATAGCAATTAATAAATCTTTGTTAGATATGAATTTTAAGTAGTTATATCGAACATTACTAATTTTAGTTTTATGGCACATTCTCATCACAATCACTCACATAATCACAGCGATACTGCATCAAAAAACATTTCAGTAGCTTTCTTTTTAAATGCTTTTTTTGTTGTAATTGAACTTATTGGAGGCTTACTCACAAACAGTATTTCTATACTTTCTGACGCACTTCACGATTTTGGTGATTGTTTGTCGCTCGGTGTTGCGTGGTTTGTTCAAAAGAAATCTCAAAAGGGTAGTGATGCAAATTATTCTTACGGATACAAACGGTTTTCTTTATTGGGTGCAGTGTTCCTTTCTGGAATATTGACTATTAGTTCTTTGTTTGTGATGTACGAAGCAGTGCAGAGAGTTTTTGAGCCTCAAAATGTTGAGGCTGTTGGAATGATGTGGATAGCTGTATTCGGGCTTATAATAAACGGAGCAGCAGCTTTGAGAATGAAACGTGGTACATCTCTCAATGAGCGTTCAGTTTATTTGCATATTATGGAAGATGTATTGGGCTGGGTAGGAGTATTGGTAGTTAGTATTTGTATGAGATTTTGGGATTTACCAATCTTAGACCCTATTTTATCTCTTGTTATCAGTATTTGGGTTCTTTACAATGTAGTTGGCAATCTTAAAGCAACATTCAGAGTGCTTTTGCAACACGTTCCCGAGGATATTTCAACCGATAAATTAACAGCAGATATTTTGAAAATCAATGGTGTTGAGTCCATTCACGATTTGCACCTTTGGACTTTGGACGGCGAATCCCACGTAATGACACTTCACGTTGTTACCTCTTCCGATACAGTTGTGGATTCAGTTAAACAATCCATAATTGACCTTTCAAAGAATTATCACATTAGCCATTGCACAATAGAAATTGAAAATGCAAGTACAAAAGTTTGTAGTCTTATACAATAAAAAATTTTATGATAGGTAAGTTTTGGTTTTAGCGGACAGTAAAAAATACAAAAGAGGTTGTCTATTATATAGACAACCTCTTTATCATTATATCGAAATCTTGTTCGGAACTATTTAACTTCCCAAGTTTCGCCACTGTGCAATAATTCATCAACAGAGTGAATTTTTGCATTAGCTTGAACTTGAAGAACTTGATCACGAACTGCTGTATCGTAGTTGATATCTTCAACATCACGAATAACACCCATAGCAACTGGGAATTCAGGATATTTCATATTAACAAGCATCATTTGGATAGCATTGTTTTTCTGAGTTGCATCGTGAACCAAGATATCGTCCATAGTGTAGCCTTCTTCGCCGATAGTAACTACTTTAAGGTGCATACCTTCCAAAACAAGACCTTTGTTTTTCTCTTTACCAAAAATCATTTTCTCACCTTGTTTCAAAGTGATAGTTCTGTCAGCACGAACTTCTCTGTTAGCAAATGCTTCGTGAGTACCGTCATTATAGATAACACAGTTTTGAAGAACCTCAGTAACAGCTGTACCTTTGTGTTTAGCTGCTGCAACGAAACAGTCTTGAGTTAATTGCAATTCAACGTCCAAAGAACGAGCAAAGAATGTACCTCTTGCACCAAGAACCAATTCACCAGGAGTAAATGGGTGCTCAACTGTACCAAAAGGAGAAGTTTTAGTTACTTTACCGAACTTAGAAGTTGGAGAGTACTGTCCTTTTGTAAGACCATAAATTTCGTTGTTGTGAAGAATGATGTTAATATCTACGTTACGACGAATAGCGTGGATAAAGTGGTTACCACCAATAGCCAAACCATCACCGTCACCAGAAGTTTGCCATACAGACAATTCTGGGTTAGCAACTTTAACACCAGTAGCGATAGCTGCTGCACGACCGTGAATACAGTGGAAACCGTAAGTTTTCACATAGTAAGGGAAACGTGAAGAACAACCAATACCAGATACCCAAGCAAATTGCTCTTTTTTGTATCCTAACTCTTCTGCTACAATAGGAAGAGCTTTTTGTACAGAGTTCAAGATAGCGTGGTCACCACAACCTGGACACCATTTAACTTCTTGGTCTGTTTTAAAATCAGCGAATGTATATTTGCAAGTTTGACACATAACTATTTCTCCTCTAAAAGATTAGTAAATTCAGCTTTCAAATCTTCTACGATAAATGGAAGACCTTGAACTTTGTTGTATTGTTTGAAATCGTTTTTGAATTGCATACGAAGGTAATTAACGAATTGACCTTTGTTAAGCTCACAAACAACAATTTTCTCAAATTTGTTAAACAAATCAGCTGTGTTTTTAGGAAGTGGATTGATGAATGAGAAGTGAGTCAAAGAAACATCTTTGCCTTCTGCACGCATTTCCTCTACTGCAGTTGAAAGGTGTCCGTATGTACCACCCCAACCAACAACAAGTAATTTACCACCTTCTTGATTACCGATAATCTCTTGTTCTGGAATAAAATCAGCAATTTTTGCAACTTTTGCAGCACGAACATCAACCATTTTTTGGTGGTTAATAGGGTCAGTAGAAACTGTACCTTTGATAAAGTCTTTTTCAAGACCACCAATTCTATGCTCAAAACCTTCCATTCCTGGGAATGCCCATTCACGGTTCAAACGTTTCTCGTCACGAGCGTATGGCATAAAACCACCGTCTTTTACTGCTGTTGGGATTGGAGGACAAATAGTTGGATAATCTTTCATTGCTGGAATTTTCCAAGGAGTTGCACCGTTAGCAATAAAACCGTCAGTAAGCAAGATAACTGGAGTCATATGTTCCATAGCAATTTTACTTGCGTTGAAAGCAGCGTCAAAACAGTGTGAAGGAGTAATACCTGCAACTACTGGCATTGGACACTCACCATTACGTCCCCAAAGAGCTTGAAGAAGGTCAGATTGTTCAGTTTTAGTAGGAAGACCAGTTGATGGACCACCACGTTGAACGTTTACAACAACCAAAGGAAGCTCAGCAATAACAGCCAAACCCATAGCCTCAGATTTCAAGCTAAGACCAGGACCAGATGTAGAAGTAACTGCGAAGTTACCTGCCCAAGCAGCACCGATAGAAGTACAGATACCTGCAATTTCGTCCTCAGCTTGTACAGTTTTAACACCTAAGTCACGACGTACTGCAAGTTCTTGAAGAACGTCAGTAGCAGGAGTGATAGGGTAAGAACCGCAGAACAATGGACGACCAGATTTCTCTGATGCAGCTACAAGACCCCAAGCAGTTGCTTGATTACCTGTAATTGAACGGTAAGTACCTTTCTCAACTTTACCTTCACGAAGTGTGTAAGTGCTTGTTAGAGTATGAGTATTGTGTGCATAGTTGAAACCAGCGTGAAGAGCCAAAATGTTAGCTTTTGCAATTTCTGGTTTTTTCTTGCCAAATTTGTTGTTCAAATAAACTTCTGCGTGATCCAAAGGACGGTCACACATAAAACAGCAAATACCAAGTGTAAACATATTTTTACATTTAGCCATTGCTTTTTGGTCAAGACCAGTTTCTTTCAATGCCTCGATAGTCATTGAAGTAACAGGAGCAAGAACAGTGTTGTAACCTGAAAGATTTAGTTCTTCAAATGGGTCGTCAGTTTTGAAACCAGCTTTCTGAATGTTTTTTTCAGTGAAAGCGTCAATGTTCGCAACAATAGTACCTGTTTTTTTCAACCAAATGTGGTTAGCTTTCAAAGCAGCAGGGTTCATTGCAACCAAAATGTCGCAGTAGTCGCCCGGAGTTGCTACTTTATTTGATCCGATGTGTACTTGGAAACCAGATACACCAGCCACAGTACCTTGTGGAGCACGGATTTCAGATGGATAATCTGGAAATGTTGATACACCATTTCCAATGTAAGCAGAGGTATCTGTAAACAAGTTACCTGTTAATTGCATACCGTCACCAGAGTCACCAGTAAAACGGATTACAATTTCCTCTACAACGCTTTGATTTTTCTCCATAACGTTTTGAAATTTTTATTAGTAATTTATTTTTGTTTTAATTCTTCTTTTTTAATTTTTTGAGTGCTTTTTAAGTGAAATTTTGGGTCTTAAAACTCAAAATATACTTGTATAGTTTATGATTTATTTTTATTTTATCTATTTGCAACTGTAAGTGAAATATGTTAAAACTACTTTCAGTCATAAACCTGCTTTTGATAAATATATAATCATTTTAACTTCAAAAATGCCTCAAAATCTGTATTTACGCTGTAAAACTAAGGTTTTATTTTCATTTTAACAAACTTTTAACCATAAAATTACAAGTATAATCTAATTCTTTGCCTATCATTTGTAAGGGTGTTCCTTCAAATACTATATCGCCTCCTTTATCTCCTCCTTCTACTCCCAAATCAATTACCCAATCCGCTGATTTTATAACATCAAGATTGTGTTCTACAACCACCACACTGTGTCCCCCGTCTATAAGTGAGTTTATTGATTTTAGTAATTTTTTTATATCGTCGTAGTGCAAACCCGTAGTTGGCTCGTCAAAGATAAATAAAATTGGTTCTGAAGAATTTTCTTTTATTAGGAATGAGGCCAGTTTTACCCTTTGGTTTTCTCCTCCCGACAGTGTCGAAGAAGATTGCCCGAGTTTTACATAACCTAATCCAACATCTTCAAGTACTTGTAATTTTTCAACTATTTTGCGATTTATACTTGCGGTTTTTTCCTCCGAAAAGAATTTTATAGCCTCACTTACCGACATATCTAATATATCTGATATGTTTTTATCACGATACTTAACCAGCAGTACATCTGTTTTAAAGCGTTTCCCACCACATTCTTCACAAGGCATCACAACATCTGCCATAAACTGCATTTCTACTCGTGTTACGCCTTCGCCTTGACAGTTTTCGCATCTACCACCTGCAATATTAAATGAGAAAGTGGAGTGAGTATAGCCCATTGTTTTGGCAAAAGGCAGAGATGAAAATAATTTTCGTATATCATCGTAGGCTTTAATATATGTAACGGGATTCGAGCGTGAGGATTTTCCAATAGGGTTTTGATCCACCATCTCCACTCTTTTTATATCGTGCAGGTTGCCTTCGAGAGTATCGTAATTATATATGTTTTTAGCCATTTCGTTGTAGTAACGAGTAAGTGCAGGATACAAAATATCTTTTACCAAAGATGATTTTCCACTACCACTCACACCCGTAACACAAGTTAGTGTATTAAGAGGAAACTTAACATTAATGTTTTTTAGGTTGTTTTCTCTTGCTCCCGTAACTTCTATGTATCTACTCCATTTGCGTTGCTGTTTTGGCATAGCAATGCTTTTTCTGCCAATCAAATAGTCTGCTGTAAGTGAGTTTTTTGCAGTTTTCATATCTTTAATAGTTCCCTGAAAAACTACTTCACCTCCTTCACTTCCAGCTCGTGGACCAATATCTATAATTTGGTCTGCCGAACGCATTATTTCTTCGTCGTGTTCCACAACAATTACCGTGTTGCCCAAATCCCTTAGTTTTTGCAAAACAGTGATTAGTCTTTGGGTATCACGTGGGTGAAGCCCTATACTCGGTTCGTCAAGTATATACATAGATCCCACAAGTGAGCTACCAAGCTGAGTTGCTAAGTTTATACGCTGACTCTCACCGCCCGAAAGTGTAGATGAAAGTCTGTCCAGAGTCAAATACCCCAAACCCACGTCCAATAAATACGAGATTCTGTTTTTTATCTCCACGAGTATTCGTTTTGAAACATCACGTTGGTAGTCGTTTAGTTTTAAGTTTTCGAGTACAGAGGCTAATTTCTCAACAGACATATTTGTCAAATCCGATATTTTATATCCGTCTATCTTAATCCAAAGACTTTCTTTGCGAAGTCTTGCTCCATCACATTCAGTACATATTCTTTTGCCAGTATAGCGTGAAATCATTACTCTACACTGTATTTTGTATTTTTCTTTTTCTAATTGCCCAAAAAAATCATCAATTCCTTTGAAATATTCACTGCCTTTCCAAAGTTGCCTTTTGTGTTCTTCGCTCAACTGACAATATGGTCTGTGAATTGGGAATTTACTTTTTTCGACACTTTCTACGATTTGGTTTTTCCACCACGAAGTGATAGCCCCTCTCCAAGCTGCTACACAGTCGTCATACAAAGATTTTGTTTTGTCTGGAATTACTAAATCCTCATCAATCCCAATTATTTTGCCATAGCCCGAACAGGTTGGACAAGCACCAAGAGGGTTGTTAAATCCAAACATTTGTTCGTTTGGGTGTTCAAATACAATTCCATCAGCCTCAAAGAGTGTAGAAAATTCTTTGGATTGTTTAGCCTCGTCCCAAAATAATGTTACGTGATTGTTGCCTATCTCTAATGCAGATGAAATTGATTCTACAAAATCATTGTCTGACGAAATATTCTGTAAAGGTAGTTTGCCTATAATTACATACAAAAAATCTTTTTCGTAGTTATCTACACCCTGCATAAAAGTAGGTATATCTATTTCTGAGCCATCTACCAAAAGTCTGTCATAACTTTGCGACATCAATTCCACAATTTTGTCAATTATTTGGGCTTTCGATATTTTTATTTTTGATACTATATATAATATATGTTTTTTGTCTATTGTGTGAATATAATCCACCACATCTGCCACAGTGCTACATTCTACTTTATTTCCACTAATTGGCGAAAATGTTTCGCCTGCTCGTGCAAATAATAATTTAAAATAATCATAAATCTCGGTAGTTGTTCCGACTGTTGAACGAGGATTCTTGCTCGATACTTTTTGTTCGATAGCTATTGCGGGAGATATACCATATATATAGTCTACTTCTGGTTTGTTTATTCTTCCCAAAAATTGTCGTGCATAAGAAGATAGGCTCTCAACATATCTCCTCTGACCTTCAGCATACAAAGTGTCAAAAGCCAAAGATGATTTGCCACTTCCGCTCAAACCCGTAATTACAATTAGTTTGTTTGTAGGTATTTTTAATGAAATGTTTTTTAGGTTATTAACCCTTGCACCTTTGATTTCTATATATTTGTTTTCTTCGTCTATTGCTTTTTTAGCCATTGTGAATGATATTGAGTAGAATATTTTTGCAAGTTAGTTATTTTTGGCTATTTTAACAAAAAATATGTCATAAATTCCTACTTTGGTCGTTTGTTATAATATTAAAGAATTATTGCTGTCGGGTAAAAATTTTACAAGCTCACAATACTATTAAAGAATATAATATTTTAGTGTATTTTTTTTGAGTACTAAGACTGTTTTTTTTAAACTCAGAATTTATTTGTATATTTGTAGGTTAGAATTAATGTTATTATAGATGAACAATCAAAAAAAAATAGATAAAACAATATTAACACTCTTAATCATTTTGATTTTTAGTGGCTCATTTGGCATACGTTGTGCCAGACCTTCAACCCCAATAGGAGGGCCAAAGGATACGACACCCCCTATTGTCAAAAAGATTTTACCTAATAATTATGCTCGAAACCTTAAACCAAAAGAAGTAGTTTTTGAGTTTAATGAATTTATGCAAGTCAAAGATGCTCACAAAAATGTAGTATTTTCGCCACCATTAAATATCCGACCTGTTGTAGAGGTTAAAGGTCGCAAAATAGTTACAACATTTGACCGTGAAGTTAAGTTTGAAGATAACACAACATATTTTATAGACTATGGAAGTGCAATTCAAGATATAAACGAGGGAAATGCTGCTCGACAGCTAAAATATGTATTTTCAACTGGAAATAGTATTGATTCTTTGGCTATGTCTGGTTTGGCAGTAAACGCAAAAACTGGCGATACAATCATAAATGCTTTGGTGTTTTTGTACGACAAAATCTCTGATACCGTAAAATTAGATTCAACACTTTACAACGGAAAGATATTGGGACAATTCAAAACAGATAGTCTTGGTGTTTATTTTGCCTCTCATCTCAAATCGAAAGATTATAGAGTGTATGTTGTTGAGGATACAGATAATAATGGAGTTTATACTCCGGGCAAAGACAAGGTAGGGTTTATTGACTCGTCGCTTAATCCCTCAAAATTAGAGCCTTTCAAAATATGGTTTGACCCTATTTCTCGTGAGGTATTTGCCTCTTCGCAAGTTACATTCAGACTTTTCTCCGAAAAAGCCTATACTCCCCAATCTATCAAAGAAACAAAATTGGTAGAAGAGTGCAAAATACTATTTTTGTTTAGTTCGACAGATGCTAAAATTGGCAAAGTAGAAATTGAGGATATTCCACAGGAAAACATCATATTAATGCCTTCACTACACAAAGACTCTCTAACTGTGTGGATTCGTAGCAATGGTATTATTATGCCCGACACATTACGTGGCACAATAGAACATAATGGTATAGATACTTTGGGCAAAATAAGTATGATTAAGACTGATTTTGAACTTGCCCCTCGTTTTGTAGATAAAAAAGCTCTAAAAAAACAAGAAAAAAAATTAGCTAAAAAAAATAAACTGCCATTTTGGCAGAGATTTCTGAACTGGTTTAAATTCCGCCAACGCAGACAACAAAAATTGGCACTTAAACAACAAAAAATACGCCAACAACAAATACTTGATTCTCTCAAAAACAACCCAGAGGCGTTGGCTCAGCTTCGTATGGATTCATTGCGTTTGGATTCTCTGAGGGTGGATTCTATTCGTTTGGATTCGCTTCGTCAAGACTCTCTACAACGTTTCAAATTAGATAGTCTTTCGCAGCTCAAATTGTTTATTGACCCTATGAATGATTATAATCCAAAGAATGATTTGATTATTAGCACTAAATATCCTTTGGACTCTATTAGATTGGATTCGATGCAGTTGTTTAGATATTCAGCCGTCAAAAAAGGCGAAGATTATTTTGATAGCAAACAGGCTGCAACTGGCAAGGCAGAACAAGAGAAATTTGTAGAAAAATTCACTCTCGAACAAGACACACTTGATTTTAGACGTTACAAAGTCATATCTAATTGGTTGGCAGATAGTGAGTATGAATTTAATATAGTACCAAAAGCATTTGTTGATATTTTGGGGAAATCTAACGATACGATTATTCACAAATTCAAAACTGTTTCGGCACGAAAGACCACTACAATAGAAATTACTGCACAGAATGTGGCAGAATGTTATATTTTGGAGATAGTTAGTGAGAGTGGTAAAACTGAATTTTCACATATAGTAAAACAAGATTCTGTATATATGTCAAAACTATTACCAGTAGGAAAATATCGCATAAAAATCACAAAAGATGATAATTGTAATGGGGTGTTTGATGATGGTAATCTTGTACATAGAGTTATGCCAGAGCCTATTGATTTCTATAAAAATGAAAAAGGAATGACAATTATAGAAACGAAAGAGAATTTTGAGTTTAATATAAGTATAGATTTTAGTGCATTGTTTGGACGAAAATCTTTGAAACCAATCTTGAATAACACTAAAATAGTTCCAAAAGAAGAAAAAACAGATGAATAAAAAAATTATTATATTAATTGTTTCGCTATGCGTATTTTGTGCAAAAACCTATTCACAAGACCATAGTCTTGGACTTAGGGGAGCGTATACCATAGGAATGGCAAATTATGAGCCTGCAAAACATACTGTTATGGATTTTAACAACTATGCTTTTGGTTTGACTTATACCTACACTGGTTTTGAAAAATATTACGGAGCTTTGCAGACAGAAATAACTTATGCTCAGAGAGGTATGAGTTATGAACTTATAAAAAATTCTGATTCGGTATATATTCGCAAGATTAGAGCCATAGAAGTTCCTATTTTGTGGCGACCATACTACACATTTTCCAAAGATAATGGAATAATCTACGGTCTACTTGGGCCTTATGTGTATTATGATATTAGTTCGGATTGGGAATATAAAGACAAAGCAGATAGCGAAAGTTCATTCAATCGAAAAGGCAAATGGGAATATGATTCTTTGCGTGATAATCGTTTTGGGGTTGGGGTAATTGCAGGACTTGGGTTTGGTTGGAATGTAGCCAAACGCCTCAGATTGATGATTGAAGCAAGATACACTTTTGGTTTTACGAACGTACTCAAACCAGCAGGTGTTTATCAAGGAAACCCTGTGCTTTCTGGCACGAGCCAACTGAATATGTCAGTTAATATAGTTTACTCATTTAAAAATAAATAACAAAAAATATATGAATACAGAAGAAACAACAAGACAACTAAAAGTCGGAAGACTAATACAAAAAGAAGTTAGTTCGCTTTATATGAAAGAGTGTTCTAATTTGGTGAGTGGTGCGATTGTAACGGTTACAAAAGTTAGAGTAAGCCCAGATTTGAGCTATGCGAAGGTTTATTTGAGTGTTTTTCCTTTTAACAAAAGCGATATTATAATGGAAAAAATGCAGAACGCATCAAAACAAATTAGACTGCACTTAGGTAAAAAAGTAAAAACCCAACTTAGAATTGTTCCAGAATTGGCATTCTTTTTGGACGATACAATGGAATATATAGAGAATATCGACAATCTACTAAAAGAAGAGTAAATGCAAAAAAAACTTGCTTGGTTTGTTGCTGGGAGATACCTTTTATCCAAAAAATCTCATTCGGTTGTGAACCTTTTATCGATAGTTAGTGTAATGGCAATAGCAATCCCTGCTGCTGCTATGGTTATACTCTTGTCGGTGAGCAATGGTTTTGGGCATTTTATCGAAAATCTAAACGGAACTTTTGACCCTAATATCCGAATTTCTGCTCGTAAAGGAGTTTATTTTAGTCAAAACGAAGATTGGATAAAAAAATTAGATAGTATAGACAATATAAAAGTTTATACAAAATTCATTGAGGGGAGTTCGATTATAGACCTTGATGGCACTACAAAAGTAATAACACTCAGAGGGATTGAAGAGAATTACAGAGATTGTTTGCCGATAGATACAGCTATAATTGATGGCAAATACAACAAATATAATTTGTTGTTGGGAAGTGGAGTTGCTTATTCGCTGAATTATGCACTGGGAATAAGTGGGGAAGTAAGATTGTACTATCCAGCACCTACAAACAACCAGTTTTTTGGTTTCAAGAGGAGTTTTAATGCAGATGGTATTTCTGTTTCGGGGGTCTTTGTTTTGGATACCTATACCGACAGTAAATATGTTCTTGCACCACTTGAATTTACTCAAAATCTTTTTTCGTTAAAAGACAAAATATCGAGCATAGGCATTTGTGTTGAGGATTTGCACAAAACTGGTAGAACTCTCAAAAAAATCCAATCTATTTTGCCTGATAATTTTGTGGCAAAAGACGCATTGCAACAGCGTGAAATGGACTATATGATATCTAAGCAAGAGAAATATGCAATTTATGTTATGCTTGTGTTTATAATGCTTATTGCATCTTTGACTTTAATTGGAGCAACGGTGATGATGATGGTCGAAAAGCGTGAGCAGATAGAAACAATGAAAACTCTGGGAGCAACCACTTCTTTAATCAAAAGAATTTTTCACTACCAGTCTTTGAGCTTGACTTTTTTTGGAGGAACGGTAGGTGTGCTTTTGGGTTCAATAGTTACACTTATTCAACAGCATTGGGGATTTATAAAAATAAATAGTGATATTGTTTTGATTAGTTCTTATCCAGTATTATTGCAATTTAGTGATTTGTTTATGATATTTGTTGCTATTATGCTAATTGGTTTTGTGATTTCAAAATTTACGACTTACTCAATGATTTCAGATAAATAAAATATATGAAAAGACTATATATAATACTTGTTTTAGCTTTGTTTGTATCTTGTTCGAAGCACCGAGAAATACCTCCCGAAATTTTGGAAAAAATTGTGGAGGAAAGTGTTTTGGCAAGTAGTACTGTTTCTAATTCTCAAACAATTAGGAATAGGGTAGAAAATATGGACTATTATACACCAGTTCTTGACAAATATGGCTACAAGGTTGAGGATTTGGAGTTTACTTTGCAAAAAATGGTGGCTCGTAAGACCGAAATTCTGAAAGTAGTTATTATGAATGCTCGTCAGAATATAAAATCCGAAAAACAACACGCAGAATATTTGTATGATATTTACGACAAAACAACTACTGCTGTGGGTTTGTTGTGTAGAGATACGCTGTACAAAGTAGATACGTTAATTTCTCTAAAACTTGCAAAAAATATAGACAAAGAAAATATTAATCTGCCACTTGACGGAAATGGTGATTATAAATTAGAAATAAAATACGAAACTACTTCCAAGAAGAATCCTTATACTGTTTATATGGGTTTTGAAGTGATTGACACCTTGTGTCCATATTTTTCTGGTTTCAAAAAATCTGATTCTTATATGTATGGATATTCGGACAATAAAGAAGATTACCCTGGAAATAGTATCATTAATTTCAAAGTTAAATCACCCAAAGAGGGGAATAATCTGAAAGTTAATCTTTTTACATTAGACCGCATTGACCGTGGATATGCTATTGACAATGCTAAACTCAAAAAGAATAAAGATATTAAAATCAAAGTTTTGTCTGTAATTCTTACTAAAAGCATAGGATTTGTGGAAGGAAGCAATAAACTGTTGAGAGATAATTATGGTTTAAAATTATTTGGAGATTATATGCCCCAAACAGAATATTTTAGAGCTCCTTATTTACACAAAAATATAGAGCTAAAAAATACTCTTACTCGCTACAAACAAATATCTATATCCGAAAAATTAGAGGATATAGACACTGAAAACATAGAAAATAACGAACAAATAAATATAGAAGATGAAGAAGGTTTCGGCAAATAAAGTTTTAAGCCCACAGGGTTTTGAAAATAATGTTGTTATAACATTAGATGATAACGGAGTAATTACAAATATCGAAAAAAATGTAGAAAACATAGATTCTATTGCTAATCTTGAATTTTACAATGGAGTGCTTATTCCCGGTATGGTAAACTGCCATAGCCATATAGAATATTCTTATGTTAAAGGAATGATACCGAGAGGTTCAGGACTACCAGAGTTTATACGTTCTATTATCGAAATTAAAATCAAAGACGAGGTTTCTGACTCTGCAAAAGCTGAGGCAGCACGTATTTGGGACGCTAAACTTTATGACGGTGGAGTAGTGGCAGTGGCAGACCACAATAACAACGACTATGTTTATGAAATGAAAAAACACAGTAAGTTGTACTATCACAACTTGATAGAGTTGTATGATGTTGATGGTTTAGATGCAGATGCAACTTTTCATCAAGGTGTTGAGCGAATGAACGAAAGTAAAAGTTATGGTATGAATGCCACAGTTATTCCTCACGCTTGTTACACAATGGAGGATAGACTTATTGCTCTAACTGGTGGGGAAGCAGTATCTAACAAAGGTATCAAAGCAGAAGGAGTACTTTCTACTCACTTCAAAGAGTCTGTCGTACTTGGCAAAGAAGACGAAACAGACCGAATAATAAACAATATCTCGGCAGATAGAAGTAGTGTTATTTTGGTTCACTGTATCTATGCCACAGAAGAAGATTTGAAAAAAGCTATCAATAAATTTGGAGATAAACTGACTCTTTCACCTTGTCCACTTTCGAATATTTTTATCGAAAAGAAAATGGGTGATTTTGATATGTATCGCAGATTGGGTATCCGTTTGGCACTTGGTACAGACTCTTTGAGTTCGAATGATTTGTTGAGTATGGTAGATGAAATGAAATGTTTGGCAAAACACTATCCAAATATCCCAACTCAGGAAATTATCGAAATGGCAACTATAAACGGAGCAAAAGCACTGAATATTGATTCTTGGGCAGGAAGTTTTGAGGTAGGTAAACGTCCAGCCGTTGTGTTGTTGGAAAATATGGATTTGGCAAATATCAAATTCACCGAAAACACAACAAGCAAAAGAATCTTTTAATTTATTATTCCTTGGTATAGGGATAATAATATTTAATGAACTAAATAACAAAGAAATGACTTTTTTATTTGATGACATAATAGTAGGGCCTATCCATTCTCGTAGAATGGGGGTGTCTTTGGGAGTAAACCTATTGCCTACAAACGGCAAAATCTGTAATTTCAACTGTATTTATTGTGAATGTGGTTGGACAAAAAAAGATGAGGGAGTGAAACTTCATTTTAATCCCAAAGAAGAAGTTTTGAGATTGTTGGAAGATGTTTTGAAAGGCAGAAAAGAGCGTGGAGAGGCAATGGACGTTATTACTTTTGCAGGTAATGGTGAACCTACGAGCCACCCAGATTTTGCCGAGATTATAGACAAAACTTTGGAGTTGAGAGATAAATATTTTCCAAACGTCAAAGTTTGTGTGCTTACAAATGCTACTTTTGTAAACAAAGACACTGTTCGTAACGCTTTGGAAAAAGTCGATAAAGCAATGCTTAAAATCGACGCAGGTAGCGACGCAAAAATATCTGTAATTAACGACCCTTACAAGTCTTATAGACTTTCAGATGTGGTAGATGGGATTAAAAAGTTTAGGGGCGAAATAATTATTCAAACAATGTTCCTACACGGAACTGAATTTGGAAAAGTAGCTGATAATACAAGCAAAGAGGACGTTGCACAGTGGATAGAAGTGCTTAAAGATATTCAGCCAAACGAAGTGGTTATTTATACTTTGGATAGAGATACTCCTTCAAAATCAATTAGCAGACTTAGTGTCGAAGAACTTGAAGAGATTGGAAAAGAAGTCGAGAAAGCAGGTTTCAAATGCACCGTAACAAAATAATCTATGACAAAAGAAGAGATAAACACCATTTTCGATAGATTAGAAACACTTAGAGTTTCTCTTGCGATAGATACAAAAAAACAATATGTAGCTGAGCAAGAGGAAATTACTCACGGGGAAAATTTTTGGGAAGATGCTGACAAAGCACAAGAAATTCTCAAAGATATTTCTTCGGTTAAATGGTGGGTTAGTAATTTTGAGGATTTAGAAACTAAATGCAATGACTTGCCAGTACTTCAAGAAATGATAGCAGAGGGACTTGCCGAGGAGAGCGATACCGAGGAGGTTTTGAAACAGTTAAATAGCTTGTTTGAAACTCTCGAACTTCGCAAAATGATTGGTACAAAAGAAGATTCGTTTAGTGCAATCGTGGAGATTAATTCGGGGGCAGGAGGAACAGAGAGTTTGGATTGGGCAAATATGCTATTGCGAATGTATAGCAAATGGGCAAACGACCATAAATACTCTGTTAAAGTATTGGATTTGCAGGAGGACGGAATAGGTGTTAAGTCGGCTATGCTCGAAATCGTTGGAGACTTTGCTTATGGATATTTGAAAGGGGAAAGTGGGGTTCATCGTTTGGTTAGAATCTCGCCTTTTGATTCAAATGCCAAAAGACATACAACTTTTGCAAGTGTTTTTGTTACACCGTCTATCAACAACGAGATTGAAGTGGAACTTAATATGAATGATATTAAGTGGGACACTTATCGTTCGGGAGGTGCAGGAGGTCAGAACGTAAACAAAGTTGAAACTGGCGTTAGGCTACACCATATTCCAACTGGAATTGTTATCGAAAACACCGAAACACGTTCGCAAATAGACAATAAAGACAATGCAATTCGTATCCTTAAAAGTAAACTTTACCAAATAGAATACGAGAAACGTATGGCTATTCAGCGTGAAGCCGAAGGGAAAAAACGTAAAATAGAATGGGGGAGTCAGATTAGAAGTTATGTTTTGCACCCCTACAAAATGGTTAAAGACCACCGTACAAGTACCGAAACTTCTAACGTATCTGCTGTGTTGGACGGAGATTTAGATGATTTTATTAAAAGCTATCTGATGTCAGATTTTTAATTCTTTCTAAGTCCGTTATAAGTGAAAAATATCTTAATTAATTGATTAAGATATTACAGTGTTTTTTTAGATTTTTATAGGACAAAAATAAAATAAAAACTAAAATGAAGAAATTATTATTAACAATCTTGGTAGTCAGTTTTGTAAATATTGCACTTGCTGGCAAAGCCCCAAAATATGTTTTCTATTTTATAGGCGACGGAATGGGACTAAATAATATCTGTTTGGCAGAAAGTTATCTTGCCGAAAGAGAAGGTAAAATTCAAAATAATTTTTTGAGCTTTACTCAATTTCCATATTTGGGAGTAGCCACGACTTATTGCTCAACACGCTATATTACCGACTCGGCAGCGGCTGGAACAGCTCTTGCCTCAGGCACAAAAACCTCTGTTGGAACGATTGGTATGGATACCGACCATAGCAATGATTTGTTTAGCGTTGCCACAGATGCAAAAAATAAAGGTATGGCTGTTGGTATAATTACTTCGGTAAGTATAGATCACGCTACACCTGCTTCATTCTTTGGACACCAACCCAAACGTGGTATGTATCACGAAATATCGCAAGATGCTATCCCAACTGATTTTGACTTGTATGGCGGAAGTGGTTTGCTTAAACCAATCAAAAACAAAGTTAATGTCTATGATGAACTTGCTAAAAGTGGTTATGTGAGAATTGAGGGCAAGAGTGAATTGCACAAAGCAAATGATAAGTCAAAGAAATATATCATAACTGAGCGTAAAGGTGTTTCGAGCCAAAGATTTGCTTATAGAATAGAGCGTAAGGACAAAGACCTTTCTTTGCCTACACTACTTGAACAATCTGTTAAATACCTTGAAAAACGAGGAGGTAAAAAAGGATTTTTTGTTATGGCAGAAGGAGGTATGATTGATTGGGCTAATCATAACAACGATGCAGCGACTTCCGTTCACGAAGTTTTGGATTTTAACGAGGCAGTACAAGTGGCTTTGGAGTTCTATAATAAACACCCCAAAGAAACTCTAATAATCATTACTTCTGACCACGAAACGGGTGGTTTGAGCATAGGCACTAATGCAAGAGGATATAATGTGAATTTGTCAAAAATTGACTATCAAAAAGCATCTTTGGAAACTATTGAGGCTAAGCTCAAAAAAATGGATAATTGGAAGGACGTTGAGGCTTATTTGAAATCCACATTGAGTTTTGGAGATAAAGTTCAGCTTACAGATGGCGAAATTGCTAAACTTAAACGTACTCTTAAAGATAAACCAAAAAACCTTGCTTATGTTGCTATAAATATTTTGAATAAATATATTGGTACAGGTTGGACAACTGGTTCGCATACAGGTAGTCCAGTAGGGGTATTTGCAATAGGCGTTGGAGGCGAGAATTTTAGAGGTTATATAGATAATACTGATATTCCAAATAGGCTAAGAAATCTAATAAATTAAAGTATTGTCAGCTAAAACTGAAACTTGCCTATCTTGTATATTTTGCTCTGATTTACGTATGCCAGTATGCTACGTTATATATGCAAAGAGATAAGAGTTTATTTGTGGCTTGTATGATTTTTAGAATTTTACTTGACAGCAATAGTTTTTTCTTGGATAGTAAAAAAATCCGTGATATTTTTTATATCACGGATTTTTTTTGGAATTTCTGTTCTATGATACTCATTGCACCTAATGGATTATGAAAATATGTTTTGTTCAGTTTAGCGAACAGTACTAATGATGTTTATTGTCTTCCACTCTAAATGCTAAGGGTAGATTGATAAGTTTTTGTTGATAAGAGTTGGGATAGCTTGATAAATAAGGCTTTGAGGTCATTTAGGGCTT
>CAZRHJ010000010.1:0-33568 GCA_964600025.1 uncultured Rikenellaceae bacterium
AGATTTTATAAGATTAGTATTACCCGAATTTGTTTTGGATAATTTTGATGCAGTTGGTTCTGTTTCAAAAAGTATGTAAATTCTGATAAAATTTTTTATTTTTGGGTGAGTCGACCTTAAAAACAAAAAAAAACTGTGAAATTTTTACAAAAGATCAAATTTTAAGTGGTATCTTATTTAGTCTAATATCTTATTATTTTCTAATTATTTGAATGTAATTTTGTTTGTTTGTTTGTTTGTTTGTTTGTTTGTTTGTTGATATAATTTTATTACTTTTGTGCGAATTATTAGTATGAATTAACTAAATGTTCTTATTAATATTGTTACTAATAAACATAAAAGTAGTGATTTTTTGAAATTATGATGCTTTTTATTTGTTAGTTTCTTAATAAATATGTATATTTGAATTGTATAATCACCCTGAATTTCTTTTGATGAGATATTAGTAATGTGGGTGTGATAGCGGAATATGATGATTATTAATAAATTGATATAGCTAATGCGGATAAGCTAATTTTTTTTATTGATAAATTTGTGTGTAGGATTTTTAATTAATGCAATAATAGGCGTTTTTTTTATTGTATTGAATAAAAATATATTGATGTTAAAACATAATTTTAGTAGGCGGAATGAAGATATTGAGCAGAATTAAAAAGTTTAGTTACTTAAAAAAATATGAGGTTTTCACAATGGACTTGATATTGTCTCTTTTGGGAACTTTTTTGGCATATATTTTTTTGATTTTAATATTTAATTTAACAGTAGATTATACATATATATTATTGTGTTCTGCTATTGTGAGTTCTTTATTGTTTGTTGTGTTTGGTCTGTTTAATGACACAATTAGACATTTTACATATAGGGGAATAATAAAAATATTTACTTTAAATAGCATTAAATCTCTATTGTTGTCTGTATATCTTTCTTACTTTTTGGATCTTGATTTGTTTCATTCGATAGTCTATTTTATCAGTGATTTATTGATTTCGTCATTTGTGCTTATAGGAGTTAGAATATCTATGATTGGAGTGTATTATTATTTGTTGGAATATGATAAATCAAACAAAAAAAACACTTATTTATATAGTACTAAGGGTATGAATCCTATTATTGTTCAGCAAATAAACAAAGACCAAAATTCAAAATATAAAATTAAAGGTTTATTGACTACCAATAAATCAAAGGCTGGGTTGAAAATTTCGAGTGTTCCTGTATATTATGTTAATGATAGTCGGTTGGCAACTTATTTTATGCGAGATGAGATAAATAATGTTATTTTTACTTCGCAAGATAGGTTGAATGGCGAAAAAGATAATCTTGTGGCATTTTGTATGAAACACGATGTTCCAATGTTTTTGACTGGTGAGTATGCTGAGGTTTCAAAAAATGGGATTGTAAGTAGAAATATAAAACCAATTCAAATTGAAAATTTGTTGGATAGAGAGGAAATTAAAATTGATGTAGAAGAAATTTCTTCTGAAATAAGAGGTAAAGTTGTTTTGATATCTGGGGCTGCTGGTTCGATAGGTAGCGAAATTGCAAGGCAGGTTGCGTCTTATGGAGTATCTCAGTTAGTTTTGTACGATAATTCCGAAACTCCTCTTCATAATATTCAATTAGAGTTGTCTGTAAAATATCCTCAGATTGATATAAAATATGTTTTGGCAGATGTTCGTTCTGTACATAGAGCTAAGGCGATTGTTTCAAAATATAAACCATCGATTATTTTTCACGCTGCTGCATACAAACACGTTCCTATGGTTGAGTCAAACCCTTGTGAGGGCGTTTTGACAAATATTTGGGGAACAATTAATATTGCTCAACGTGCCATAGAAAATGGTGTTAAGAAATTTATTATGATTTCTACGGATAAGGCTGTTAATCCAACAAATGTTATGGGTGCGTCTAAACGCATAGCTGAAATGTGTGTACAGTCTTTTAATTCTCAAAATAAAACAGAATTTGTTACAACAAGATTTGGTAATGTGTTGGGAAGTAATGGTTCGGTAATTCCTTTGTTCAAAGAACAAATAGCAAAAGGAGGGCCAATCACTGTTACTCACCCAGATATTATTAGGTATTTTATGACTATTCCAGAGGCGTGTAGGTTAGTACTTCAAGCTGCAACAATGGGACACGCAGGTGAAATTCTTGTTTTTGATATGGGGAAACAAGTTAAAATTGCTGACTTGGCTCGTAAAATGATTACTTTATCTGGATTTAAACCCGATAAAGATATTAAAATTGAGTATACTGGTTTGAGACCGGGGGAAAAGCTTTATGAAGAGTTGCTTAGTTCCGAAGAAAACACAACTGAGACTCGTCATTACAAAATTCGTATCGCAAAGTGCAATCCGTCTATTGACGATTTGGATACTTTAATCAGAAAATTGATTGTAATTGCTCGTTCAGCAGATATTGATAAGACAGTTGCACTTATGAAACAAATTTGTCCAGAATTTAGGAGCAATAACTCTATGTTTGAAAAATTTGATAAATAATTGATAATAAATAATATATGATGAATTATAAAAAAATAGTAATGTTACTATTGTTTGTGGTATGTAGCATTAATTTTGCTTTTTCGCAAGGTATTGACCCAGAGGTTTTGAAAAAAGCTCAACAAATGGGTTTATCTGAAAAAGACATTAAATCTAAAATGGCTAATCAAGGTGATTTGAGAAACAATAAAATTACTAAGTTTGATAAGTTTAATGATAAGTATTATGAGGAGGAGTCTATAAACGAAATGCGGTTTATTGATTCTTTGGATATGGAAAAACAAAAATATATCCAAGAGTTGATACTCAAAAAATATAAGGAGCAGAAAGAAAAAGAAATTGATTCATTGCAAAAACTTAAAACTTTTGGTTATGATATTTTCAAAAAAGGAGTTCTTTCGTATGAGCCGAATATGAATATTGCAACACCAAGAAATTATACTTTGACTGGTGGAGATGAAGTATTAATTACTATTTGGGGAGATACTGAATTACTTGTAAAAGAAGTTATTTCACCTGATGGTATAATTAATATTCCAAATTATGGCCCTGTAAATATTGCAGGAATAACAGTAGAAAAAGCTAAAGCGAAATTGATTAATCTACTCTCAAAAACGTATAGTTCTTTGGGTTCGACCTCTGAGCTGATGTTGTCTGTTGGACAAATTGGTAGTATTAAAGTTAATGTAACTGGTGAAGCTGAATTTGCGGGTTCTTATACAGTTCCTTCGTTGGCTACACTTTTTCACGTATTGCATTTGTGTGGTGGAACAACCGAAATTGGAGATTTGAGATCAATTAAAGTATATCGCAGTTCACAGTTAGTTGCTAATCTTGATATTTATGACTTTATACTTAAAGGCAATACAAAACATAATGTTATCCTTAAAGATGGCGATGTGATTGTTATTAAACCATATAAATCAAAGGTTTATGTTTCGGGTCAAATAAAACGTCAAATGTTTTATCAAATGAGACCTGATGAAACTGTATCTCAGTTGCTTGATTGTGCAGGAGGCTTTGGTGATATGGCTTATCGCAATGAAGTGAAATTATATCGTAAAAATGGTGCATATAAAGAAATTATTTCTGTTAAAAATAGTGATTTTGGAAAGATTCTGTTAATTGATGGAGATAGTTTGGTGGTTGATAAGTTCAATAATGAGTTTAAAAACATATTAACCATTAAAGGGGCTGTTTGGAGACCGGGGGATTTCCAATTAACAGAAGAAACTAAAACTCTTAGTTCTTTGATTCAGAAAGCTGGTGGTTTAATGGGAGATGCTTTTGCAACACGTGGTATTATTACTCGTAGAAATGATGATTATACTAAATCTATTTTGAATTTTGTTACTCGTGATGTGGTTACTGGAAAAGCAGACGTAGAACTTAAAAATTTTGATAAGATTTATATCCCTAAGTTGGACTCTATGAGAGAGAAGTTTTATATAACTGTTTTTGGAGAAGTTAATAAACCTGATACTTTGGAATATCAAGAAGGAATGAGAATAGAAGATGCAATTATTCTTGCAGGTGGTCTTAAAGAGTCGGCATCTCTTGCTACTCTTGATGTTGCTCGACGTATTAAAAATCCTTCAACATTAGACTATTCAGATAAGATTTCAAATGTTATGGAGTTTAATATTAACGAGGATTTGACTTTGACAGAGGCTACAAATAATTTTGTGTTGCAAAAATTTGACCAAATAATAGTTCGTAGAAGCCCTCAGTACCAAGAGCAGAAAAAAATATTCATTATGGGTGAAGTAATGTTCCCTGGTGACTATACGCTTACAAACAATAAAACTTATTTGAGTGATGTAATCAAAATGGCAAAAGGTGTTACGCCAGAGGCTTATGTTAAAGGCACAAGTCTAACTCGCCAAATTATCAAAGAAGTAGAGGAGGTTAAGTATGATGAGTTTGGTAATAAAATAGAAAACGTAAAAGATAAAAATTATTTTACAGAAAGTGATTTGAATGATTTGACAATCAATAAACTTAAAAATTCTATTTTAGGAAAAGATACACTTATTGTTAATAATCAAGACATACGTTTCTTTCCTATTGGTATAGATATGGAAAAAGCTCTTGCAAAACCTCATTCAAACGGTGATGTTGTAATAAAAGAAAACGATATTATTTTTGTGCCAAAGGTCTCTAATATTGTAAATGTTGTAGGAGCAGTTTATTATCCAAATGCAACATCTTTTGAGACTAAAAAACTTAAACATTATATTAAAGAGGGAGGTGGATATAGCAAAAATGCTTTGAAAAAACCTTTTGTGATTTATGCAAACGGTAAAGTGAAAACCACAAGGTCGTTTATTTTTAAAAGTTATCCTTGTGTTGAGCCTGGGTGTATGATTGTTGTCCCTATGAAAAACTGGAAAAATCGTATGTCATTTGGGGAAACTATGGGATTGGTTACAGGTATGACCTCAATGGCTTCTTCACTTGCTACACTTGGTGTTTCACTTGGAACTCTTAAAAAATAAAAAGTTATGGCAATGAATGAATTAGAAAATAAAGAAAAAGAGATAGATTTATTAGAGGCAGTAAAATTATTATGGTCTAATAAAAAAATAATTATTAAGTGGGGATTTATTTCTGCTTGTATAGGTATTGTTGTAGCTTTTTCAATTCCTAAGGAATATACTTCAAAAGCTATTATGGTGCCAGAAATGAAATCTGCTCAAAAAGGAGGTGGTTCATTGGGACAATTAGCTTCGATTGCTAGTATAAATATGGGAGGAGAATCTGTTGGTATTACTGAGCAAATTTATCCTGAAATTGTAAAAAGTACACCGTTTATTATGGAATTTGCAAATATGCAAGTCCCATTTGATGGACAAACTATTTCATTAATGGACTATTTTAATGAAGAGCAAAGAATGTCTTGGTGGGGACATATCTTCAACTTTCCGTTGCAATGTTTATCTTGGGTTCAAGATATGTTTTCTAAAGATGTTGTACCTGTTTCTAATTCTGAAATAAATTTGAAGTACTTAACAAAAAAACAAGAATCGTATAAAGATAGATTTCTTAAAACTTTTTCAATTTCTTCTGATAAAAAAACAATGGTAATTTCATTGTCTGTAAGTACCCAGTCTCCTGAAATAAGCCTAATGCTTACAGATTCAATTATTGGAGAGTTGCAAGAATATATGGCATTTTACAAAACATCTAAAACTCGTTCAGAATTAGAATCTAACAAAGCAATGTTGGTTGAAGCCAGAAAAAACTATTACGAGGCTGATTCGTTATATGCATTTGCTGCTGATAAACGTAGAAATATAATTTCTTATAAAGCCCAAGTTAGTTTAGAAAGACTTAAAAATGAGAAAAATTTAACTTATGGCATCTATCAACAAATAGCTGCACAAGTTGAATATAACAAAACTAAACTTAATGAAGAAACTCCGATTTTGACTGTGGTTGAGCCAGCTTCTTTACCTAATAATGCAAGCTCTCCGCGTAAATTTTTAATTTTATTCTGCTTTGTTTTGTTAGGAGGTGTATTTTCTTCAATTAGATTATTAATAAAGAATAATAAATTCTTTATTGTGTGAGAATAAAAAATTCTTTAATTTGATTAGTTTATCATTACAATTAAAGTGATTTGTCTTAAATCTAACGAGAAATGATTTTTAAATTTTGGTCAAACTATAAAATTGGTAGAGCAATATAAATTATGCAAAAAGTTTTGAAAGATAAGTAAATATTTGGCTCTTTGATGAAAAATTATCTATAAAATGAGTTTTTTTTGTTATCTTTGTAGAGTGAAATTATTTTGATAAATGGTAAATGAATATATCTGTGAGTAAATGGATTATTTCAAATTTAGATATAATTTCGTTTTGTGTAAAAATTACATAACCTATTGATAATCAGGGGAATATATATGTATTCCTCACAACTTGATATTCTTTATTACAAAATGAGTAACGTTGAAGAAGAAAAATGGTATGTTCTTAATGCTATTTATGGCAATAGTATGAATGCTAAGAAAGAGCTGACAAAATTGAATATACCTAATTTTGTTCCAATGGAAAGTGTTGCTACTTTTGTGAAAGGTAAGAAAGTTAAGTGTAAGGTGCAACCAATAATTTTAAATTTAGTTTTTGTAAAAAGTACTTTTAGTCGTATTAAAGAGATAAATTCAAGGCTAAACTATCTTTATTTTAGATATACAAAAATTTTTGGAGAAGATAAAAATGTCCCTCTAACTGTGTCTGATGAAAATATGGAAAAATTTATTTCTTTTATTGATGGAAACGAGGAGCATATTACTTATATTCAAGATACTACTACTTTTAATATAAAAGAGGGGGAGAGAGTCCGAATTACAGATGGCCCATTTGTGGGCAAAGAGGCGATATTTGTAAAAATAGCAAATGTAACCAAACGACAGATTGTTATAGAGATTGGGGATATATTAGGAGCAACAATCAAATGTCAATTTCCAAGTCGTATTATTGAGAAGATAAAGTAGAACGAATTATGAAATTTCTTGTGTAATATGTTATGTAAGAATTCATAATTGGCTGTACTTATAGTAAAACATATTAATGTCTGTCGCTTCGTTTAACACAAATTATTGCTAATAATTTTAAAATTATGGTCGGTTGAATTAATTGTTTGTGTGAAAAGTTATTTCAAAAAAACGAATTATAGTATTTGAAGGAACAAAAGTTGATGGACAACATCAAATCTCGTGGCTATGAAAAGTATTACGAGGAGATGTATAAAGGAAATAAAAAAGATTAATAATATGCAAGTAGTGATATTGGCCGCAGGTATGGGCAGAAGACTAAAACACATGACTCAAGATAATACGAAGTGTATGTTAGAGGTTGGGGGCATAAAGTTGATTGATAGAATATATAATTCTGTCAAAAAAATTGATATCTCTCGCATTATTATCGTAACAGGCTACGAGGCAGACAATCTTAAGAGTCATATTGAGTGTCAAAATTATGATATAGAGACTATTTATATTCACAATAAAGATTACTCTATCACTAATAATATATACTCCCTATCGTTAGCGTCAGATTTGATGATGGAAGATGATACACTGCTTTTTGAGTCAGATTTGATATTCGAAGATCGTATTGTAGAGATAGTTATCAATGATCCTCGTCCAAACATAGCAGTAGTAGATAAGTATGAAAGTTGGATGGATGGAACAGTAGTAAAGATAGATGATGAATACAATATAAAATCGTTTATTGAGAAAAAATATTTCGACTATAAAGAGAAAAAAGAATACTATAAGACGGTAAACATCTATAAATTTAGTAAGAAATTTGCCATTGAACAGTATTTGCCTATGCTAAATGCTTACATTAATGTATTTGGAAACAACGAATACTATGAGCAGGTTTTGCGAGTGCTTACGATGCTCGAAAAGACAGACCTAAAAGCACTTCCTCTATCGGGGGAGAAATGGTACGAAATAGATGACATTCAAGACTATGATATAGCAAGTTCTCTTTTTGCTCCAACAGACGAAGATAAGTGGAATGCTTACACTTCTCGATACGGAGGCTATTGGAGGTACCCGTCTCTATTGGATTTCTGTTATTTGGTCAATCCATACTTCCCTAACGAGAATCTCATAAACGAGATGAAGAGTAACTTTGAGACACTACTTCGTGAATACCCATCGGGTATGGGAGTAAACAGCTTGTTGGCTGCAAAATATTTCAATATAGAACCAAAGTGGACAATAGTGGGTAATGGTGCAGCAGAGTTGATAAAAACATATATAGAGAACTATGTAGGTACATTAGGTCTTACATTTCCGACATTTGAGGAGTATCCAAACCGTTTGCCTAAGGATCGAGTAGTATGTTATGTGCCAACCAATCCTGATTTTGCATATTCTGCAACAGACCTAAAAGACTATTTCAGCAACAAAGATATAGATACTCTATTGCTTATCAATCCAGACAATCCATCTGGAAACTATATCTCATACTCAGATCTGGTCTCACTTATTGATTGGGCTGAGTCAAAGTCAATAAAAATAATCATAGACGAGTCTTTTGTTGATTTTGTTGATGTAGAAGGAGTGTTTTCTCTACTTAATAATAATATTTTAGCAAAGTATCCACACCTAATAGTAATCAAGAGTATTTCAAAATCGTACGGAGTTCCAGGATTGAGATTAGGAGTGTTGGCCTCTGGAAATACCGAGGTTATTGCAAGTCTAAAAAAAGAGGTTGCGATATGGAACATAAACTCTTTTGGGGAATACTATATGCAGACTTTTGGAAAATATGAAAAAGACTATAAGACTGCGTGTCGGCTGTTTATCGAAGAACGCAAAAAATTTTACGAAGAGTTACAGACAATCCCATACCTAAGAGTGGTTCCATCACAGGCTAATTACTTTATGTGTGAGGTGCTCGATGGGATAACCTCAAAGAGCTTGGCAATCAATCTACTTAAAGAACATGATATCTTAATCAAAGATTGTTCAACAAAGGCAGCATTTGATGGTCGACAATATATCCGACTGGCAGTTAGGGATAGGAACGATAATCAAAAATTGGTTGGTGTGCTCAAAAAACTAAAAAACCATTTAAAATAGAAAATTATTATTTTTTTAAGAAATAGTTCGATCAAGACTATCTGTGTTTAGGTAAAATATAATTGCGAAAGCCTTTTATAAATGTTAAAACGACGAAAAGTTTAAGTAAGTAATTTTATGTTAAAATTAATGCCAATAGCGGAGCGACTATTCCCAATTTGTCGCAGTATTACTGGAAATGGAGTCAGAAAAACTTTTGATATAATCAGAGAGTATATCCCAGAATTGAAGCTGTACGAAGTGCCATCGATGACTAAGGTTTTTGACTGGACGGTACCCAAAGAGTGGAATATTCGCAGTGCATATATCGAGAATAGCAAAGGAGAAAAAATTATTGATTTTGAGAAGAACAACTTGCACGTATTAGGTTATTCAACTCCTATAGACAAGAAAGTCAATTTAGAAGAATTATTAGACTGTGTTTACACTTTGCCAGAACAACCAGATGCAATACCTTATGTAACGTCTTATTACAAAGAACGATATGGATTTTGTATGACTGAAAATCAGAGACAGACCTTAGAAGAAGACGAATATCACATCTATATCGACAGTTCGTTGTCTGAAGATGGCTCGTTGACTTATGGAGAATTGATTCTTGATGGAGCAAGTAAGCAAGAAATATTTTTATCTACTTACGTATGCCACCCATCTATGGCAAATAATGAGTTGTCGGGGCCATTGGTGGTAATGAAGCTAATAAATTTTCTTAAAAAAATCGATCGCAAGTACACGTATCGCATAATCTTTATCCCTGAAACAATTGGTTCTATCACATATTTGAGTAAGAACTACAAATATCTGCAAGAGAACGTAATTGCAGGGTTTAATATTTCGTGTGTGGGAGACAATAACGATTATTCTTATATTCAATCACGTAACGGAAATAATTTGGCAGATAGGGTTGCGAAAAATATATTACAATACCATTATCCTCAATACAAAACATACTCGTACTTAGAAAGAGGGTCAGATGAACGTCAATACTGCTCCCCAAACATAGATTTGCCAATGGTTTCAATGTGTCGTACAAAATATGAAAAATACAAGGAATATCACACCTCGTTAGACAATCTAAGCTATATAAGCGAAGAAGGCTTAGATGGTGCGTACAAGGTTTTTACGAAGTGTATTACCGCTCTGGAAAATAATGCGATTTATAAATCCACTGTATTCTGCGAACCTCAGCTTGGCAAGAGAGGTTTGTACCCAACAATTAGTATGAAGGGGCAGTATGATGAGGTGAAGGCAACAACAAATTTCTTGGCATATATAAACGGCAAAGATGATTTGATCTCTATTAGCAATGAAATAAAACAGCCAATAGATGTTTTGCTACCAGTCATAGAAAAACTACTAAAACATAATCTTATCGAAAAGGTATGATTGGAAAATATATGACAATTGAATATAAAATAAACATATGAAAACAGCATTTATAGTTCAAGCCAGATTTGGTTCTACGAGATTACCTCGAAAAATTATTAGACCTTTTTTTGAGGATAAAACAATATTAGATTTGTTGATTGATAAATTGAAAACCTTTGAAGACATCGACATTATTATTGCAACATCATCAAATAGTGAAAATGATATTATTGAATCAATAGCGAAAAAACATGGCGTAAAATGCTACAGAGGCGATGAAAACGATGTTCTAAACCGATTTATATGCTCTGCAAGGTATAACAATTGTGAAAGAATAATTAGAATCTGCTCGGACAATCCATTTATCGAAAGAAAATCGCTACAAAAATTAATCGAAAAGATTAACTGTTGTTCATCTTTTGATTATATCGGATTCCGAATCGACAACAAGCCATCTATTACAACTCATTATGGTTTTTGGGGAGAATATGTATCGTTGGGAGCGTTAGAAAAGGTCGCATCATTAACAAACGAAGCATTATATCGAGAACACGTAACAAATTACATTTATACTAATCCAGATAAATTTAATATCAATTGGATTGATATAAATAATAGTAATCTTAGCAATAATATTCGATTAACGATTGATACAGAAACTGATTTTATGCTATGTAAAGAGGTTTATAAACAGGTTGAAAACGGTAATCACTATTCAACGATAGATGAGATAGTGGAATATCTTAGAAGTAACGAGGATTTATTTGAAATAATGACGGGAGAAATAGAAAAAAATGAAAAATAGTACATACATAATTGGTGAAATAGGTCAAAACCACAATGGCTCAGTAGAGATTGCAAAGTTGATTGTAGAGTTAGTTACTCGTCCAATAATCGAAGATACGTTTAATATAGAACTTAAACCTATCAATGCGATAAAAATGACAAAACGAGATTTGAAAGAGGAGTTGACTACTTCGCAAATGAATCGTCCGTATATAAACTCAAATTCTTTTGGTGTGACCTATGGAGAACATCGGAATTTTTTGGAATTAAGCGATGATGAGCATTTTGAGGTTTATAAATACTCAAAATCCTTAGGGCTTGATTTTGTAGAAACATTGTGTTCATTGGGTTGCTTGTCTCTGTTAAAACTTTTCACCCCCGACTCGCTTAAGGTGGCAAGCCGTGATCTAACAAATTTACCATTACTTGAAGCTATGGCCGAAACAAAAATTCCGATAATACTTTCTACTGGTATGGCAGGTAAGCAGGAGTTAGATAATGCATTGGATATTATAACTAAGTATCATTCTGACATCTCTATTTTACATTGCGTATCTCAATACCCAACACACCCAGACAAACTCAATATGAATACAATCCATTATCTAAAAGAAAATTATGGAAAGTATAAAATTGGATTTTCAGATCACACCATTGGTATCTCGGCACCAATAATGGCTATTGGAATGGGTGCGGAAATTATCGAAAAGCATATAACAATAGATAGAAGAATGAAGGGAACAGATCAAGCTGGTTCTTTGGGTCCTGATGGAGTAAACCGAATGGTAAGAGATATTAGATTAGCCGAAAGAAGTTTTGGTCGCAAGGAGATTTTTATTGAACCAGACGTTGCTATTGCAAAAGAAAAATTAGAACGTTCTATTGCAACGAAATGCGAAATAAAAAAAGGAAAAATTATCTCTGAGGATATGCTTCACCTGCTAAGCCCGGGTGATGGTTTTAAGTGGGCGGATAGAGGTGCAGTCATCGGAAAGAAAACTCTCGAAGATATCCCCGCCAATGAATTAATATATCCTAACCTAATAGAACAATAGTATATGATACCAAAACTTATATTGACTGATATTGATGGTGTTTGGACAGATGGTGGCATGTATTACGACCAAACTGGCAATGAATTAAAGAAGTTTCATACCTATGATAGTGCAGGTGTTCTTCTGGCTCACTTACACAATATTCCAGTAGGGATAATCACAGGAGAGGAAACCGCTATTGTTAAACGTAGAGCCGATAAATTAAAGGTTGATTATCTATTTCAGGGAATTGCTGATAAACTATCTGTTGCAAGTCAACTTTGTCAAGAGCTGGGAATTTCATTATCCGATGTAGCTTATATTGGTGATGATATAAATGACATAGAGTTACTAAGAGCTGTCGGTATAGCAGGTGTACCTCAAAATGCTCCTGCATACATTAGACAACAAGCAACAATAGAGTTATATAAGAAAGGAGGAGATGGTGTTTTTCGTGAATTTGTTGAGGCTATATTGTTAGCGGATATGAATCCTGCTGAGGTGTTAAACATATATTGCTCAAAAAATAGAATATAGATGAACTATACAAAAATAATAGTTATTAACACATTGCCACTGGATAATAGGAGAAAGCAACTTTTCTGTTTGGATAAAATAATCGAAAGTGGAAGAGAGGTCGATTTCTTGAATATTTCTAAAATATCGACAAAAGAGGAGGGGGAAGAATTGCAATTAGAAGGTGTTTTACATTTTGATATAAATTCAAAAAAAGAGTTTGAGAATTATGTAAAGAAACAGAGCAACAAAAACTGTCTATATATGATATGTGCAAATTTATCATCATATACCTATGCTTGTTATAAAATATTAAGCACATATGACTGTAATATGCTCTATTGTGATTATGGGAACATTCCGACAATCTCTTTAACTAACCGTCTGTATAAGATATTAAATATCAAGAATAGTTCAGAGTTGATTAAACGTCAACTGTATAAACTATTAATAAAATATGGTAATCAAATTAAGCCTCTGAAGTATCTCTTGGTTACAGGCAAAATAAGTGGTACTTTGAGTATTATTGATAGTAACACTCAAATTGTTCCTTATAATACATTAGATTACGAGGCGTACAAGAATGACGTGGGCGTGATAGATTTGCCATATAAAAAAATAATAGTTTTCATAGATCAATACTTGCCCTATCATAATAACTATTTGTTGGAGGGTTGCCAATTGATTGATGCTAAAACTTATTACGATAGACTAAATAAATGTTTCTCGGATATAGAGAGAAAGTATAATTGCAATGTTGTTATTGCAGCTCACCCTGTTGCCGAGAGTTACAAACAATGTAACCCATTTGACAATAGGAAAATATATTTCAACAGCTGTGTCCGATTAGTAAAGAACAGCGAGGGAGTTATTACCCACTGTTCTACCGCTATTGCACACTGCGTTCTTGCTCAAAAATCACTAATATTATTGACCTCCGACGAGATTGAAAAAAAATATATTAATACATTTAAAGAGGTTGTGCTATATAGCCAAGTATTAGGAAGTCAGCTATACAACATTGACAGAAACAATGACTATGTTTTCCCCACAGTAGACCAAGCGAAGTACGCTACTTATAAATACAACTACCTAACAAATAAAAATTCAGAGAATCTTTCGAATACAGAAATTTTAAATAAACTTTTATGAGCACACAAAAAGCAAAATTTACAGATATTATTCTGTTTCTTAGGTGGCCGCTTTGTGTTATAATACTTATCTCTCATATGTCACATATAGCTGATACTTACAGTATTTATAACTCATATCTTAATGTAATGATTGACTCTGTATCAATTTTTGCTTGGGCTTCAGTTTCTCTATTTTTTCTGTTTTCAGGATACTTGTTTTTCTATCGTGTTAAGTCTGTGAACTTGAAACTTTATATAAACAAATTCAAATCGCGAATAGGCTCGCTGCTTATTCCTTATTTTTTATGGAATCTTGCTATACTGCTTTTATTTTGTTTATTTCAATTTCTAATGCCTTCAATTTTTTCTGGAACACATAAATCCTTTTTTGAATATGAAGTTCTTGACTATGCAAAAGCTTTCTTTGATTATAATGATAGTGGCAACCCTATAAATGCTCCATTGTGGTTTATGAAAGAACTTATGCTATGTGTTATTTCGTCTCCATTTATATATTTTCTTCTAAAATACTTGAAGATAATACCAATAATAGCTCTTGTGTTAGTAATTATCTTTGAGATTCCATATTTTACTATAGGAATGTTGATGTTCGTTATAGGTGTATACTTGTCAATGTATCAAATTAATATAGTCAAAATACTGGATAAAATAACATTAATATCTTGTTTGTTCCTAATTTCGTTTGCAATTAGTTTGTATTTTCTGATTAGTGGGAACATACCAATAGAAATTAATCTTATAAATAATGTCTGTTTTGCTCTATGGGTATTCTCTTTATCTAATAGAGTACTCTCTAAAGGTGGTGGAAAATTAGTTTGTAAATTGTCGGGTTCAAGTTTCTTTGTTTACGCTGTGCATTACACTCCTGTTATTTTGATGTGTAGACTACTTCCAAAATTAATACCTATCACTAATGAACTTATTGTTACAACTCTGTATGTCTTATTTTCTGTTATATTTACATACGGATTCACAAAAATGTACTTTATCATGGAACGACACCTCCCTCGTTTTACATCGCTAATAACAGGGGGGCGATAGTAGAATATTATTACTATATTATTATGATTAACACACTAAAAAAAATAGTGCGAAAGGCAGGATTAAGAAATCTTGTTTACCCTATCTACAAGGCGACTTTCGTTAAAAGAGCTATGGAGAATCAACGAAAAAAATTCTCTCATAGCAATCTTGAATTACTTTTATTAACAAAGAAAATATTGAACAATAAGGGCTGGGAGTTTTGGCTAAACTACGGAACGCTCTTAGGAGCTTATCGTGATAATGATTTTATTCCCCACGACTATGATCTTGATATAGGTATGTACTGGAAAGATCGTGAGGGAGTAAAAGAGGCAATGATTGAGGGCGGACTCAAACTTATGTATGTTATTACATACGGGAATCCTGAAAATTATGATAGCTTAGAATATAGATTTGAGTATAAAGGGTGTTATATAGATATAAATTTCTATGAGGTTAAAGATGGAGTTGCTACCACTTACAATCCTGTTTTTATCTCGCAGAATGATTATAATAAGACTAATACTCCTATTACTATTGAGGTTGAACAAATAGATAATCCATTTACAGGTATTTCAGGTTTCAAATTTAAGGGGTATGAATTTAGTGTGCCCAAAAATACTGAAGAGTATATAATTGCAAACTATGGGAAAAATTATCGTACGCCTATAAAGGATTTCAACTACCTGGATTACGCTACTAATATAACAAAATTTAGCTTAGAACAGAAATCTGGTCTATATGAAGGATACTAATATGTTAAAATCAACTTACACAAAGTCCTATATTTATATTTACCTTTGGCATATTATTTCTATAGTATTAGGATTGGCATCTATATTTGTTGTTGTCCCATACCTCTCGTCGAACAGTGTGCTATATGGGATCTACTCTATATGTGTTACATTGATGATGTTTTATAGTTATGCAGATATAGGTTTTTTAAGTGCGGGTCAGAAGTTTGCAGCTGAATATTATGCACAAGGAGAGAGACGAAAAGAAATATCTGTTCTTTCGTTTACTGCTTTCTTGATTCTCTTATTCTTCTTTGTGATATCTCTGGTTTTGATGTTAATCTCCTTTAACCCAAATTGGGTAATAAAGAATATCGTTGACTTAAATGAACTAAAAATCTTCCGTTCACTTGTCTGGATTCTTATTGTTTCGTTTCCAGTTTTTGTAGCTCAACGCATTTTGATGCTGACCTATGCTGTGAAGCTTGAGGATTTTCGCTATCAAAGATTTGTTGTAATAGGGAATCTAACAAAGATTCTATCTGTATTTTTATTCTTCTCAGGAAGCAATTATATGCTTGTAGAATATTTTCTTGCTCTCCATATAATTAACCTGTTGGTGGTTATTTGTGGTTGTATTGATGCGAAGAGACGTTATAAATATAGTTGGACAGAGATAAGAGACACCTTTTCAGAGTATGGAGTTGTGTTCAAAAAGGTGCGGCCTCTTGCTGCGGTAAGCTTCCTATCAGCTCTCTGTTGGTTTGTATATTATGAGATAGATAATTTTGTAGTTTCGTCTCTATTAGGAGTGGAGAAATTGGCAATATACGCTATCGCACTTGCAATACTCACTGCTTTTAGAACTTTTTTAGGAGCACTCTTTACCCCTTTTACATCGAGATTTAACCACTTAATAGGAGAGGGCAATATCGATGGATTAAACTCATTTTTCTATAATATTGCAACACTGCTTTTCCCTATAATAGTCTTTCCGATAATAATTGTCGGAACAATGGCTGATAGTTTTGTCATTTCGTGGGTAGGAGAAGATTATGTGGAGTCTATCCCACTACTTAAGGTGATGGTCTACTGTAATATATTTGCATTTATTTCATATCTGAATACCCCATATATGATGGGGCTCCAAAAGGTGAAGCCCGTTAGTTATTCTGCAATTCTTGGTCCGGTAATCTTTTGGGGCGGAGTTTTTGTGACAATTAACCATTGGGGACTATATTCTTTTGGTTTTTGGAAGATGTTTTCGATGTGTGCAGTCGCACTATTCCTCTACTTTTATGTTAGTAGGATAATGAAAAGAAACTATTTCGAGCTATTCTTGCAACTGGCTAAGAATTATGCAATTCCTCTGATTGCAACTATTCTTTTGAGTCTATTTGCTAAGAGATATATGATCTCAGAACACAATAATGCCGCATTGATAATAAATGTTATAAGCATATTTGGGGTCTTTGTCTTTTCTTATGGAATTTCTGTTTTAACTTGCAAACAATTAAGACAATACATATTTAAATTACTAAAAATTACAAATAATGAATCAATTTAATAATGTTTACTCTAAAAAGAGGGTGCTAATCACTGGTAATACAGGATTTAAAGGCTCTTGGCTATCTACGTGGTTGTTGATGTGTGGAGCAGAGGTGTATGGTTTTTCTAATGAGGTACCAACATCTCCTGCAATGTTTAATGTTTTGAAACTGGAAGACAAAATCAATCATAAATATGGAGATATTCGAGATACGAGAAGTATAAATGACTATATACAAGAAGTTAAGCCTAACTTTATTTTCCATTTAGCAGCTCAGGCAATTGTCTCTACTTCATACAAGAACCCTTTCGATACGATAACTACAAACGTCGTAGGAACTGCCTCTGTTCTCGAAGCTATTCGCAACATTACGTGGGATTGTACCTGTGTACTTATTACAAGCGATAAAGCTTACGATAATGTAGAATGGATTTGGGGGTATAGAGAGTCTGATGCAATTGGAGGTAGCGATCCATACTCAAGCAGTAAGGGTTCTGCAGAGTTGGTCATAAAGAGTTACTGGCTATCGTTCATCTCTAAGATGACAAACATTAAGATGGGTGTAGCTCGTGCTGGCAATGTGATTGGTGGAGGAGACTGGGCAGCTGACAGAATCGTTGTAGATTGTGTCCGAGCATTTGCAAATGGTGATACTGTAGAGCTTCGTAGCCCACAGGCAACACGCCCATGGCAACACGTTTTGGAACCATTGAATGGATATCTTGTTTTAGGACAATATCTATACCAAAATAAGGTAACAAATGGAGAAGTATTCAATTTTGGACCTCGTGCAGAGCAGACAAAAACAGTGTTCGAACTAGCACAGGATCTCTCTCAGAGATGGGGTTTGAACAAAGATGAGGCGGTGAAAATTACCGATAACATTCCTTTCAAGGAGGCAACTCTACTGAAACTAAATTGTGATAAGGCATTGGCATACCTTAACTGGCACTCAGTGCTACACTATACACAATGTGTTGATATTATCGCAGAGTGGTATCGTGCATACTACGTTGAAAACAACGACGATATGTTCTATTTGACTCAGTCACAAATAGAGTATTACATTGAGCAAGCTCAGAAACAGAATCTATTATGGACAAAATAAAAAGTACTATAGAAGGGGTCTGTGTTACTCCATTAAAACAAATATTTCACCCCAAAGGGGATATTTTTCATGCAATGAAAAAGAGCGACAATGGCTTTAAAGCATTTGGAGAGGCTTATTTCTCTACTATCAACGAGGGAGAGATAAAGGCATGGAAATTACATCGCAGTATGACACTTAACTTGGTATGCATTCAAGGTAAAATAAAATTTGTTTTATTTGATAAGCGACAGGAATCAAAAACCAAAGACGTTTTTGATGAAATAGTGTTATCTGTTGAGGATAATTATGCTCGATTGACGATTCCTCCGGGTGTTTGGATGGGAATGCAGGCCATAGGTAAAAACAAAAGTATGTTGCTCAATATTGCTGATATTGAGCACGATCCAATTGAGCAGACAAACACGCCAATCGAACAGAGTGATATTCAATACGATTGGAATCGTTAGTAAGTATTGAAATTATAGTAAACATTTAAAATAATATTAATATGAAAGTAGTAATCTTAGCAGGAGGTTTGGGGACTCGTATCTCTGAATATACAACAAAAATTCCAAAGCCAATGGTAGAAATTGGTGAAAAACCTATTATTTGGCACATAATGAACTGGTACTCAAAATTTGGTTATAACGATTTCGTTATTGCTCTTGGCTACAAAGCACAAATAGTAAAGGAGTACTTCTTGAACTATTATGCTCTGAATAACGATTTTAAAGTGGATCTGCAAAGTGGTAGTATCGAATATATCAACGACAATCACAAAAACTGGAAGGTTACGCTTGTTGATACTGGTATAAACACAATGACAGGAGGGAGAGTAAAACGCTTACAGAATATTATTGGAAATGAGCCATTTATGCTTACATATGGAGACGGCTTGTCGGATATTAATATCAATAATCTTGTTGAGCATCACAAGAACTCTGGCAAAATTGCAACGCTGTCGGCAGTTCATCCAACAGCTAGATTTGGCGAGCTTGCAATAGATGAAAATAACTCTGTTGAAAGTTTCGAGGAGAAGCCACAATTGGCAGGAGGTCGCATCAATGGAGGTTTCTTTGTGTTGAATCCTGAAATTTTTGGATATATTGACAACGATACAACTATTTTTGAAAGAAAGCCAATGGAAACGTTAGTTATGAATGGTCAATTGAACGCATATAAGCACGATGGTTTTTGGCAGTCGATGGATACCGTTCGAGAGAGACAGATTTTAGAGGAACTTTGGAATTCAGAGAATGCACCATGGAAATAAAAAATATTAGACTCTCTAAGTCGGTTCTCGGACAAGAGGAGATTGATGCTGTAACAGATGTTCTTAAACATGAGTACCTTGGAATGGGGATATACGTTAAGCGATTTGAAGATAGCCTATCCGATTTCTTTGGGAGAGAGACAGTCTTAGTAAATACAGGAACAACAGCTCTTCAACTTGCACTTCAGGGTATCGGTTTGCTGAAAGATGATGAGGTGTTAGTGCAATCTTTGACCTACGTAGCCTGTTTTCAGGCAATCAGAGCCGCAGGAGGAAAGCCCGTTGCATGTGAGGTAGACAATAAAACTTTAACGATAAATCTTGATGATGCAGCAAGTAAGATAACCCCAAAGACAAAAGCAATTATGCCTGTACACTATGCTGGCAATACTGGAAATTTACAGGCTATTTATGATTTTGCCAAGAAGCATAATCTGAGGGTTATTGAGGACGCCTCACACGCTTTTGGCACCAAATACAACAATCAGTTAATTGGTAGTTTTGGAGATATCTGCTGTATTAGTATGGACGGTATCAAGAATATCACTTCGGGGGAAGGGGGTATGGTTATCTCCAACGATAAAAAGGTGATAAATTGCGTTAAGGACATTCGACTTCTTGGTGTAAAGAATGATACAAATAGCCGTTATGCAGGTACTCGATCGTGGGATTTTGACGTAACAGAACAGGGTTGGCGTTGCCATATGAGTAATATAATGGCTGCAATTGGGATTGTACAGTTCTCTAAATTCCCGAAATTTAAGAATATCCGTCAGAAGTATGCAAAAATCTATAAACGAGAACTTGCATCTTTTACACAAGTTATTGATTGCAATTACGATGATGTTGTGCCACATATTTTTGTGATACGAGTAGACTCAAAAAGACGTAATAACCTGCGTACTGTACTGGAAGAAGCGGGTGTCCCAACAGGAATGCATTACAAACCAAACCACCTTCTTACACTGTTTGCTTATAATCAAGATAACTCTACTCTTACTCAAACAGAGCAGATATACAAAGAGATACTTACCTTACCTCTGCACCCAGAGCTAAAAGAGCATGAGATCCTATATATTTGTAATATAATAAAGAATGAGCTTAGTAAATAAAAATCCATTGGTCACGATCATTATTAACTTTTATAATGGCGAGATCTATCTATCCAAAGCAATAGAGAGTGTTCTGGAGCAGACATATAGCAATATAGAGTTGCTTCTCTATGATAATCTATCTACGGATTCAAGTCGAATGATTGCCCATAGCTATGACGATAGTCGTATTCGCTATATCCTTGCTGAGGAGTTCACTCCGTTAGGAGAGGCTCGTAATAGAGCATTAAAGTTATCAAAAGGAGAATTTATCGGTTTTCTGGATTGCGATGACTGGGTAGAAAAGAACAAAGTTGAGGCTACCTTAAAGGGGTTCGATGATGATAGTGTTGGCTTAGTCTACACTAATGGTTATAGTTACTTTACCCAAAGAGAGAAGTATAGACCATTCTATGGCTCTGTACATCAAAAGGAGGGAGAGATGTTTGACTACCTTCTATCCTCGTACCATTTAGCTATTCCTACGGTTATGTTCCGTCGTTCTGTTATGGAAGCATTACCTAATTGGTTCTGCTCTGATTTTTCGATGATTGAAGAATTTGATTTCTTCTTGAAGATAGCCAAGATTAGTAAAGTCAAATATGTGAATGCTTATTTGGGTTATTGGAGAGTGCACAGTAGTAGTCTTACTTGGAGCAAAAAACATCTGTTTGAACAAGAGATGAGATTGTTTCTGTCAAGATTGTTGCTTGAAAATCCAGAACTAAAGAGTACTAATGGAGTAAAGAAGTATCGTGCAAAGATTGCATTCCACTCTTTTATGAATGAGTGGGATAAAAACCTTAATAAACCAAATAGAAAAATACTAAAAGATGCTTTTGGGTATGACACTAAGTTAATAGCTCTCTACGCACTTTCACTATTTGGCAGGAAATTTTTTAACAAAGTATTAAAAACTCTTGGGAGATCAATATGGCAAGACTAACGAAAAGTAGTATTTTCTTAGCATTGCTATACTTTGCACCATGGATAAATGTGTTTTCATATAGGATAAGTTCAGCGGTCGCAATGTCCTTTGTTTTCCTATGTGTGATACTTATTACTATGTTTTCAATTTTAGAGAGAACAAATGTGCGTGTGGAGTATTTCAAGATAATTGCAAGACTTGGAGTTATGTACGCAACAATGTTGTGTACACTATTATTATATCTTGTTGAGGGTTTTTTTAATCCTATTTTTATATTCTTTAATCTGTTTCTAATCTTAACTCTAATCTTTCCGCTGGTTATAGATATTGAAGAATTTGCAAAGAGGTATTTATATAGATACTTATCATATCTCATTATACTTATTAGTATCTCAATAATTGTAGATTATATACTCCTTCACTCGGGAATGATGTCTATGCAGATAATGTATGACCCAGAAAAATTTACCTATATTGATCGTCCTTTTGGTCTTTTTGGTCAACCGAGCGTTAACGCTAGCCTCATCTGTACTTTCTATCTATTGAGACTCTATATTGGCGAAATTTGGAGTATAGATAAATCCAAAAATAAAGGGCTTCTAATATTAGCAACTATAGCTGTTATTTTGCAGGGTAGTGGTAGCGGATTTATCTCTCTGCTATTTGTGTATATTGCAATTAATAGAATCAACAAGTATTTAATAATAGTCATTTTCCCAATTCTTATAGGAGTTATACACTATATTGTTGTCAATGATATTGTAGATAAGGTGGGGGTAACATATATCACTGAGTTATTTGACTTTTTCCTTATCGTCTTAGATGAGTTTTTTAGTCTATTTTCCTCTGCACGAGATATTCTGATAGGTGTTTTTTATCCAAAATTTCAAATAACTATAGACTTTGGACCGCTATACCATATCGTTAATATGGGAGCAATTATGTATGTTGCTTTTTATAGTATGCTTCTAAGCCTTTACATAAAGGAGAAAAATCGTAATTTTAGATACTCCTTAATTATATTAACTATCTCAAGTCTGCATTATCCTGTAATGTTTTATGTTGTAATGCATTTTGTTTGGGTATTGTTGCTGTTTGTTGTTTATAGAAACAGGAATAATTAGCCAAACGTCTATATATATTCCTTAATTATGATGAAAAAAACAAAGAAAATTCTGTTCGTAGCAAATATTTTCAAACATTTAAAGGCATTTCATCTGCCATATATTGATTTCTTTAAAGAGAACGGTTGGCAGGTTGACCTAATGGCAGGGGGAGAAGATCTTGAATTTGATAATATTGACAATAAATTTCATATTAATGTTCAACGCTCTCCATTTAGTTTTAAGAACTTTTCTGCCTATAAACAAGCAAAAAAGATAATTGATAATGGAGAGTATGATATAGTGTATTGCCACACAGCAATGGCTGCTGTCATTGCTCGTTTGGCATCATTGCGAAATCGCAAATTGGGTAAAACAAAGGTCATCTATGTTGCTCACGGCTTCCATTTTTGCAAAGGGAGTCCAATCTCATATTGGCTAATGTACTATCCTGTCGAGAAATTCTTATCGTATTATACAGATACCTTAGTTACTATCAACGAGGAGGATTATCAGTGTGCCAAAAGAGGCAAATTTGGGTGTGGTGCTCTATATAAGATCAACGGCATTGGAGTAGACTTGGAGCGTTTTGCTCCAATAGAGAATGAGTATAAGTGTAAACTTCGCCAGATGAACAACTTATCTGAGAATGATTTTGTGCTAATATACACAGCTGAACATAACTTTAATAAAAACCATAAGATAATCATTGATGCTACAAAAGTTTTGGTTCAGAAAATACAAAATATTAAGGTATTATTTGCGGGGGAGGGTATTATGTTAGAGCAAAATCAACATTATGCAAAGTCTTTGGGGCTTGAAAGAAATATTGCTTTTTTAGGATTTCGAAATGATATACCAAGCTTGGTCTCTGCCAGTGATATTGTGATTTCAACAAGCAGAAGAGAGGGTCTTGGTCTTAATATTATTGAAGGGTTGGCCAACGGTCGTCCAGTAGTTGCCACAAAAAATAGAGGACATAACGAGCTTATTGAAGATGGTGTGAACGGATTTCTAACTGAACAAGGGGATTTGGAAGGATTTGTAGCAGCAGTACTAAAACTATATGATAATCGTGAATTGTATAATAGTGTTAGTATGAATGCTAATAAATCGGTTCAGAAGTATAGTATAAATAACTCCTTAGATCAGATCAAACGAATCTTTGAAGAGACGTTAAAATAGTCTGCTATATATAAAAATCAAAAAAGTCGTTGATTTCATAGTTTCTCTATTGATGTTAATCCTACTTTTGCCAATGCTTATTTACAACCATAACAGGCCACATTATTCGTGCTATATGCTCACACTTGAGTATATACGCCTACAAAAAGAATTAAAAAAAACAACGTATAGTAAAAAAACAAAATCAGCAAGTGGATTGCAATACACTTGCTGATTCAAAACAATTCATTATATTTGTATCAAACTTGTAAACTTTTTTCAGGACGAAACAAAGAGATATAATTAATAAAAGAACAAAACAGCTTTACTCTAAATAATTTTATGAAATTTTTATTCACAGGAGCGTCGGGTTTCTTAGGTAATAATGTTAAACCATTATTATCAAAATCGTATAAAATTACTACTATTGGTTTAACTGATAATGATGATATCAAGATAAACATAGCGAAAGATATACCAACTTTAAAAGAAAAGTATGATGTCGTTTTTCATGCAGCTGGCAAAGCTCATACAGTACCTAAAACAGAAGCTGAAAAACAAGCATTTTATGATGTTAATTATCAAGGCACTATAAATTTATGTAAGGCGTTAGAACTAATTGGTGTTCCAAAATCTTTTATTTTTGTAAGTACGGTAGCCGTGTATGGTGAAGAATTTGGTTCTAACATAACTGAAGAACATTCGTTAAATGGGAATACTCCTTACGCTAAGAGTAAAATTATGGCAGAGGAATATTTGACTAAATGGTGTGCTGATAATAATGTAGTTTTAGGTATTATACGACCATCTCTAATAGCAGGAAAGAATGCTCCTGGTAATTTAGGGGCTATGGTTAATGGTATAAAAAATGGCAAATATCTAAGTATTGCTGGTGGTGTTGCACGTAAGAGCATTTTAATGGTTGATGATATTGCTACTCTTATTCCTTTATTGGTAGAAAGTGGGGGGGTTTATAATGTTTGCGATTCAGAACATCCTTCGTTTAGAGAATTGGAAGAGGTGATTTGTAATCAGCTTGGTAAATCTTTGTCTTTGTCAATTCCTTATTGGGTTGCTAAAAGCTTAGCTTTGGTTGGCGATTGCTTAGGTAATAAAGCTCCTATTAATTCTTTGAAATTGAGTAAAATCACTAAATCATTGACGTTTAGTAATGATAAGGCTAAAAGAGAGTTGGGGTGGGTGCCTATGAGAGTTATTGAGAAGTATGAAATAAAATAGTTATATTAATTTATAAGTTACAAAATTAATATGCTGTAATAATATATAGTTTTTTAATCAAAAAAGCAAATTTAAAAGTATATAGAGGTGTGCCTATTATGGATTGAATGGGTGAAGAATACTATACTTAGTTTTAGCATTTGTTATTATAATGATTGTGATAAATAATTATTTTCAATATGTACATATTTTTCCTAATTATTGCTCTACTATTCGTATTAGAGCTTTGCTATTTTAGGATAGCTGATAGGTTTAACATTATTGATAAGCCTAATTTAAGAGGATCGCATACAAGCGTTACTCTTCGTGGTGGTGGCATAATCTTTTTATTTGCCACTTGGATTTATGCTTTTATTTATGGGATACAATATCCCTATTTTTTAATTGGACTTACAGTTATTGCTGGGATTAGTTTTATTGATGACATCCATCCAATGCCAAACAAAGTGCGTTTACTAATCCATTTTAGTTCTATTCTTTTTATTTTTCACGAGTTTGGTATTTTAAATCTTGAATTATGGTGGATAAAACTGTTATTATTAATTGTTTGCGTTGGCATTATTAATGCTTATAATTTTATGGACGGTATAAATGGAATTACTGGGGCTTATTCGCTCTCAGTGATGTTGCCATTATTGTATCTTAATGATAGTATTCAATTTATTGATTCTAATCTTTTGATTGTTTCTATCATTAGTTTGTTGGTTTTTTTGTTTTTTAATTTTAGAAAGCAAGCTAAGTGTTTTGCTGGTGATGTTGGTTCAGTAGCTATTTCTTTTATCGTAATCTTTGCTCTTGGCAAGCTAATCACAACAACTGGTGATTTTACATATCTTATTTTCTTAGTTATTTATGGGATTGATGTCATTTTGACTATAATTCATCGTATTCTTCTTCACGAAAACTTGGGCAAAGCACATCGTAAGCACCTTTATCAGTTGCTTGCTAATGAGTTAAAGTTCTCTCATACATTAGTGTCTTCTATCTATTCTGTGTTACAACTTGCAATTTCGGCCATATTTGTTTTTTCTCCTATCAATCATTGGGTGTTCTTCATATCTATAATATTGATTCTTTGTACTTTATACTATTTGGTTAAAAGAAGATATTATTGGTTGCATGAAGAATATTTAAAGACGTTTAAAAACTAAAAGAAATAAAATGATTTTAATAAATGACAAACTGTTAAATACAGTTTCACAATCAGCAAAAGAGAGTAATCGCCTAAGAATGAACTATAATCTACATAATAATTTAGAAGATAAAGTTCAAAGATTAGTAAATGCTTTAGAAATAGGAACTATATTGCCTATACACCGGCATCAGCATACAGATGAAACTTATATTTTACTTCGTGGTAAGATTAGAGTAATGTTTTATAATGAGATGGGGGCAAATACACACAATTTTCTTCTTTCTCCTATTGATGGTAGTTATGGAATACACATTCCAGCTGGTCAATGGCATACTCTTAAGGTGTTAGAGAATAATTCAGTAATTTTTGAAGTTAAAGAAGGACCTTATGCACCTTTAATGGAAAAAGATTTATTAAGATAAAATTATAATCTCTGAGATTAAGGAAGTAATAAAAAAATATAAAAATTTAATATAAATATTTATGAGAAAAATATTTTTCTTGTTTCTGAGTTTTTTGTGTTTGGCGTCTTGTTACAAATACAGTAATTCGTTTTTTGAATCAAATGAAAAGTGGGATCAGGCGATTGATTATTTGGGTGATGGGAAGTATGTTCAGTCTGTTATGCTTGATAAGAAAATAGCTTGGGGGACTTTGGCTAAACAAGGAAAAACTAAGGCTGAGATTTTGGATTTTTTGGGTTATTCTTTGGAGGGTGGTATCATATATTTTATTGTTGATAGCAGAGAATATGATGGTAAATTGCCCGATAATGTTGTGGCTGAAATACAGCAGTTTAGAAAAGATTGGAAGGACGGGAAGTACATTATGTCTGGACGTAAACTAAATGATGTTTGGTTGGTTTATGGCGAAAACGAGCAAGATATGATGACACTTAATGGTTATTATAAAGGTAAAGGCTGGTACTTATACACCTTAGAAAATAATAAAGATAAATTCATTGATACTGCTGACAAATTAGAAGATGTAGTGCTTGGTAAGTATATCCAATCGCTTGTCGATAGAACAATTAAAAGGCCTATTAAATTATGAGAAAAATAATTTTAATTATTTCTTTGATTTGTTTGTGTAAAGTATCTTCTGCACAAATAAATGTTGTGATTGAACCACGTATTAATGTTGCTATGGCAGCTGTTGGAATCGTAAATGCAGGGGTAGAGTTTGGTGTGTCAAAACATTCGGCTGTTCAACTTGAATACTTAGGCTCGTTTGCAGGTGAAAGCTTTTTGGGAACAGGTTACCCTTTTATTGCATCTGTTGGATATTTGGACTATAAATATTATATAAAGAAAAATCTTAAAGGTTTTTATTTTGGTACTTCTTTGGGTTATGGTACTTGGAAAATGAATAGAGGTGTTGTTCCTTTTATTGGGTATGCTTACGAAAAGGGACATTATGATGTGGGTTCTTCAATGTTTTTAGGTTTAAACATAGGATATAAGTTCTTGATAAAAGAACGTTGGGGTATTGAATTAAATGTTGCGGGTGGTTGGGCTCATTCTAACCACGAGGGCTACAACAAATACGGCGTTTTGGTGTATAACAATAACAGAAGTGATGAGTTCTTACCTTTCAAGGGTGGTGTTTATATTAGCTATCGTTTGGGCGTGAAAAAGAATAAAAAATAGAAATAACTTAAATTATATAATGCAGGGTTTTGAGGTTAAGACTTCAAAACCCTGTTTTTGTTACACTGATTTTAATTGTGCAAATATTGGATTGTTTTTATTTATTAATTATCTTTGAAAAAAATTAGTATTGTCCGCTAACAACGAAACTCGCCTATCTTGTCTATTTCACCGATGCTCATAACTCACGTACGTCAGTACGCTACGTTATGACCATCAGCAAAATAGCCTAAGAGATCCGAGTTTATTGAGAGCTTGTAAGATTTCGGAAAGATAAAAATTTTAAAAATCATTTTACCAAGCCCTTTACAGATTAAAACGCTGTAATATATTGTTACTTAATCTATTACAATGATTTTTTAAATTTTTACCGGACAGCAATAGAAAAAATATATTTGATATGAAAGGTATTGTTTTGGCAGGAGGAAGTGGTACGAGGCTTTATCCAATTACTAAGGGGGTGAGCAAACAACTTTTGCCTATTTATGATAAACCGATGATTTACTATCCGATTTCTGTGTTGATGTTGGCTGGTATTAGGGAAATTTTGATTATAAGTACTCCACAGGATTTGCCAATGTTCCAAAGATTATTGGGCAGTGGCGAGGATTATGGAGTGAGTTTTGAGTACAAAGAACAGCCTTCACCCGACGGGTTGGCACAGGCTTTTACGATAGGTAAGGAGTTTATAGGTGGCGATACTGCTTGTTTGGTTTTGGGCGATAATATTTTTTATGGCAGAGGTTTTTCGCAAATGTTGAGAGATGCTGCACGTGATGCAGAGCGAGGTGTTGCAACTGTTTTTGGTTATCACGTTCAAGACCCGCAACGTTATGGGGTGGTTGAATTTGATAAAAATGGCAAGGCAATTAGTATTGAAGAAAAACCCTTGAAGCCCAAAAGTCCTTATGCTGTTGTAGGGCTTTATTTCTATCCGAACAAGGTGGTGAAAGTTGCCGAAAATATAGAGACTTCGGCTCGTGGAGAATATGAAATAACTTCGGTTAATGAGTGTTTTTTGAATAATAACGAATTGAATGTGCAGTTACTTAGTCGTGGTTTTGCGTGGCTGGATACGGGTACTCACGACTCTTTGAGTGAGGCTTCAACATTTATTGAAGTTATCGAAAAACGTCAAGGATTGAAAGTGGCTTGTTTGGAAGGTATTGCGTATATAAAAGGCTGGATTGATGCTCCAAAATTGAGAAAATTAGCTGAGCCTATGGCAAAAAATCAATATGGTCAGTATTTATTAAATCTTATTAAAGATGAGTAATTTTAAGCGAATTGATACTCCAATTGAGGGATTGTATATAATAGAATCAAAAGTTTTTGGCGATAAACGTGGTTTCTTTATGGAAACTTACTCTCGTCGAGATTTTCAAGAGTTGGGGATAGACGTGGATTTTGTGCAGGATAATCACAGTAAATCTTCGAAAGGAGTGCTTAGAGGATTGCATTTTCAAAGACAGTTTCCACAAGGCAAACTTATACGTGTTGTCTCTGGTGCTGTTTTGGACGTAGTTGTGGATTTAAGACCAGAAAGCGAAACTTGTGGGAGGTATTTTGCAGTGGAATTGAGTGCAGATAATGGACAAATGTTATATGTACCACCACGTTTTGCTCACGGTTTTTTGACTTTGGAGGACGAAACAGAGTTTTTGTATAAATGCACAGAGTACTATCACCCTGAGTCTGATAGTGGAGTTTTGTGGTGTGATTTGAAACTTAATATTGATTGGCAACTTCGCAAATATGCGATATCTGAGAATGATTTGATAATATCTGATAAAGATAAAATTTTGCCTCAGTGCGACGAGATAAATATACAAACATTATGGAAATAGGACGTAATATATTAATTACTGGTGGGGCTGGGTTTATTGGGTCGCACGTAGTTAGACTATTTTGCAACAAATACCCAAACTATAATATTTATAATTTGGATAAACTTACTTATGCAGGCAATCTCGAAAATCTTTGTGATGTAAAATCTTTACCAAACTATACTTTTATAAAAGCGGATATTTGTGATATAGAGCGTATTAGAGATGTTTTTGAGAAATACAAAATAGATTCGGTTATTCATCTTGCGGCAGAGAGCCACGTGGATAGGAGTATAACAGACCCTTTTTCGTTTGCTCAAACAAATGTTATGGGAACTCTTTCGCTTTTGCAAGTTGCAAAAGAGTTTTGGAAAGGAAATTTTGAGGGGAAATTATTTTATCACGTATCTACTGACGAGGTGTATGGAGCTTTGGAAGCAAACGACACATTGTTTACGGAAGATACAAAATATGCTCCACATAGTCCGTATTCTGCCTCAAAAGCATCGTCAGACCATTTTGTCCGCTCATTTCACGATACATATTCTTTGCCAACGGTAATTAGTAATTGTTCTAATAATTATGGCCCAAACCAGTTTCCAGAAAAACTTATTCCTTTGTTTTTGAATAATATAATGAACGGAAAACCTCTGCCAGTGTATGGTAAAGGTGAAAATGTTAGGGATTGGCTCTATGTTTTAGACCACGCCAAGGCTATCGACACAATTTTTCATAAAGGTGGGATTGGAGATACATACAATATTGGGGGGTGTAACGAATGGAAAAACATTGATTTGATTAGATTGATGATAAAGGTTGCTGACGAAATTCTTGGAAATCCGCAGGGATATAGTGAAAGATTAATCACGTTTGTAAGCGATAGAGCTGGACACGACCTTAGATATGCTATTGATGCTACAAAACTTCAAAGCGAACTTGGGTGGAGTCCATCATTGCAATTTGAGGAGGGCATACGCCACACTATCAAATGGTATCTTGATAATCAACAGTGGTTGGAACATATTGCAGACGGTTCGTATCAGACTAAACAATAGAATATTTTGTATGTTTCATAGATTTTCGCAAGATGTTTCGGGGGAGAAAGTGCCAGAGAGGTTTAATAACCCTTTTTGGTATGAACCGCATAGGCTTTGTGTACTTGCGGCAGAGGAATTGCAGGAGTATTTAATAGCTCAAACACAGTGGCAGGAGGAAATATCTCAGGGGAAAATGTTTGGGGTATTGGTAGTTCAAAACACAGGTAAAGAGATTGGGTATTTGTGTGCTTTTTCGGGGAATTTGGCTCAAAGTAATATTCACGAACATTTTGTGCCACCAGTTTATGATATGCTTTCTCAGAAAGGTTTTTTTAGAGTTGAGGAACAAAATATCTCACAAATAAATCATAAAATAGAGAGTTTGCAGAACTCTGATGAGTATTTGGCACTCAAAACATTACTTCAAAATACTGTTTTGGAGAATGAACGAGAGTTGCGAGATGCTAAAATTCAAATGAAAAACAATAAAACGGAGCGTGAGAGGCTTCGTACATTGGGTTTGACACCAGAGCAAAGCCAAGAATTAATCAAACAAAGTCAAAGAGAAAAATCTATTTATAAGAGTTTGCAAAAATCTCTACAAGAGAAAATACTTGTTTTGCAAAGTCAGTTGTCGGAGTTTGATGAAGAAATTGCAAGTCTGAAAGAGGAGCGAAAAACTCGTTCTGCCGTATTGCAAAATCAAATATTTGATAAGTTTCAAATGCTAAATGCACGAGGGGAAATACGTGGTTTGAGGGAAATTTTTGCAAGTACTCCTCAGATTGTGCCACCTGCTGGTGCAGGGGAGTGTGCTGCCCCAAAACTTTTGCAATATGCTTATGCAAATAATTTGCAGCCTCTGTCTATGGCTGAGTTTTGGTGGGGGAAATCTCCTATTGGAGAAATTCGTCATCATTTGAATTTTTACCCAGCTTGTAAAAGTAAATGCTATCCAATACTTGGGTTTATGTTGCAAGGTCTTGATGTAGAAGAAAATATACAAGCCTTAACTGCAAAACGAGCTGTGAAAATAGTCTATGAAGACAAATATTTGGTAGTTGTGAACAAACCAGAGGGAATGTTGTCGGTCAGAGGTAAAATTGATGTGCCGTGTGTGGTAGATGAAGTCCAAAAACTTTTGCCAAACGAACGTAATTTGATGATTGTACATAGACTTGATATGGCTACTTCTGGATTGTTGGTTATTGCAAAGGGTTTGGATACTTACAGACTTTTGCAAAAGCAATTTGCAAATCAAAAAGTCAAAAAAACATATTTAGCACTTTTGGAAGGAGTAGTAAAATCATCAGAGGGCGAAATAAGTTTGCCAATTAGTGCAGATTATGAACATAGACCTTGCCAAAAGATTGATTTTGAAAACGGAAAACCTGCATTGACACTCTACAAGGTTTTGAGTATTAAAGACAAGCGAACATTGATAGAGTTTAGTCCAATCACTGGCAGAACGCACCAACTCCGTATTCATAGTGCATATCCAGAGGGCTTGAACTGCCCAATCGTTGGAGATGAACTCTATGGCACAAAATCACATCGCTTGTGCCTTCACGCACTGCGTATAGAATTTAAGCACCCTTACACTGGGCAATTATTGTCGCTAACAAGTGAGATTGATTTTTAGTTATTGCTTTCAAGTAAAAAATTAGTAAATAATATTGTCGATTTTTTTGATATATTATTTTTACACTAAAATTAGGTTTATTATTTGTTTTTTTTATTATATTTGTATAAAAATCATTTGCTATGAAAAAACTACTAATAATTCTGTTCTTGGGGGTTTTGTTTTCTTGCAACACTTCCGAGCCTATTTATTTCACGAATGCTGATTATGTTGAAATGAATTCTCCAAATGCATTAACAATTCCAGAGGGTGTAACTCATATTGCTGATAGTGCTTTTTGGTTTTGCAAAAATTTGACATCAATCTCCCTTCCAAATTCAGTAACAACAATAGGTGCTTCTGCTTTTCAGAATTGCAAAAATTTGACATCAATCTCTCTTCCAAATTCAGTTACAACAATAGGTGATAGAGCTTTTTGGAATTGCGAAAATTTGACATCAATCTCTCTCCCAAATTCAGTTACAACAATAGGTGATGAAGCTTTTGCATATTGCGATAATTTGACATCAATCTCCCTCCCAAATTCAGTTACAAAAATTGGTGGCGGTGTATTTATCGGTTGTAAAGGAATAAAATTAAATATTGAAGGCGATAATTTTATTATTGAAGATGATGTATTGTATGACAAAGACAAGACATTTCTGATATCAAATTTTAATATGCAACGTCACGATATTTCTGTGCCAAATTCAGTTACAACAATAGGTGCTTCTGCTTTTCAGAATTGCAAAAATTTGACATCAATCTCCCTTCCAAATTCAGTTGCTGAAATAGGTAATGGTGCTTTTGCATATTGCGATAATTTGACATCAATCTCTATTCCAAATTCAGTTACAAGAATAGGTAATTCTGCTTTTGAGTTTTGCTCTAATTTGACATCAATCTCTATTCCAAATTCAGTTACAAGAATAGGTAATTCTGCTTTTGAGTTTTGCTCTAATTTGACATCAATCTCTATTCCAAATTCAGTTACAAGAATAGGTAATTCTGCTTTTGAGTTTTGCTCTAATTTGACATCAATCTCTCTCCCAAATTCAGTTACAACAATAGGTGATGAAGCTTTTGCATCTTGCAATAATTTGACATCAATCTCCCTTCCAAATTCAGTTACAACAATAGGTGATG
>CAZRHJ010000010.1:33668-48387 GCA_964600025.1 uncultured Rikenellaceae bacterium
TGCAATAATTTGACATCAATCTCCCTTCCAAATTCAGTTACAACAATAGGTGATGAAGCTTTTGCATCTTGCAATAATTTGACATCAATCTCCCTTCCAAATTCAGTTACAACAATAGGTGATGGAGCTTTTAGATCTTGCGGTAATTTGACATCAATCTCTATTCCAAATTCAGTTACAACAATAGATGATGAAGCTTTTGCATATTGCTATAATTTGACATCAATCTCCCTTCCAAATTCAGTTACAAAAATTGGTGGTGGTGTATTTATCGGTTGTAAAGGAATAAAATTAAATATTGAAGGCGATAATTTTATTATTGAAGATGATGTATTGTATGACAAAGACAAGACATTTCTGATATCAAATTTTAATATGCAACGTCACGATATTTCTGTGCCAAATTCAGTTACAACAATAGGTACTTCTGCTTTTGAATATTGCGAAAATTTGACATCAATCTCTATTCCAAATTCAGTTACAAGAATAGGTGATTCTGCTTTTGAGTTTTGCTCTAATTTGACATCAATCTCTCTCCCAAATTCAGTTACAACAATAGGTGATTGGGCTTTTGCATATTGCTATGATTTGACATCAATCTCCCTTCCAAATTCAGTAACAACAATAGCTTATGGAGCTTTTGCATATTGCGTAGATTTGACATCAATCTCCCTTCCGAATTCAGTTACAACAATAGGTGCTTCTGCTTTTAGATCTTGCCATAATTTGACATCAATCTCTCTTCCAAATTCAGTTACAAGAATAGGTACTTCTGCTTTTGAATATTGCGAAAATTTGACATCAATCTCTCTTCCAAATTCAGTTACAAGAATAGGTAATTCTGCTTTTGAGTCTTGCTCTAATTTGACATCAATCTCTCTTCCAAATTCAGTAACAACAATAGCTTATGGAGCTTTTGCATATTGCAATGATTTGACATCAATAATAATTCCTAATACTGTTACAAATATTGGTAAAGATGCTTTTGAAGGATGCGATAAATTAAAGATTTACACTTCCAAAAATAGTCCAATAATTGGTAAATTAAAATCTGAATATTCAGAGCAAGTAGTAATACAATAAACTAATTATTTATAATATTTAACCACCTTATTCTGTTTGTAAGAATGGGTGGTTTTTTTAGTAGATTAATTGATTTTATTGCTGTTTGATAAAAATTAATATAAATGGGTATGTTGTAATAAATTACGGATTAGTTCATTATGAAGTTTTTTAGAATTTTTAACAGACAACAATAATTTTGTATATCTTTGTGAATTGTAATATTGTTAATTCTGTGAAAAATTAAAAGTGCATAGCGAAAGTGTTATTTTTTGCAGTTTTTGATATGTTGATTAATTGGTTTAAAATATAAATTTATGAATATAGCTATTGTTGGTACGGGATATGTTGGTTTGGTTTCTGGAACTTGTTTTGCAGAAATGGGTATAAATGTTACTTGTGTGGATATTGATACTGCAAAAATCGAAAGTCTTTCGCAAGGGATAATTCCTATATATGAGCCTAATCTGGAGAATTTAGTAAAACGAAATATTGATGCAGGGAGATTGAAATTTACTTCGGATTTGACTTCGGTTTTAGATGATGTAGAAATGGTTTTTTCTGCCGTTGGAACGCCACCAGATGAGGACGGAAGTGCAGATTTGAAATATGTTTTGGAGGTTGCTCGTACTATTGGTGCTAATATGAATAAATATTTGGTGGTTGTAACAAAAAGCACTGTGCCAGTTGGTACTGCCAAAAAAGTTAAAGCAACTATTCAGGCGGAATTGGACAAGCGAGGCGTAGAGATAGATTTTGATGTAGCCTCAAACCCAGAGTTTTTGAAAGAGGGGAATGCTATTGATGATTTTATGAAACCCGATAGAGTGGTGGTGGGAGTAGAATCCGAAAAGGCAAAAGAAATAATGACTTGTCTGTATAGACCTATGCTTTTGAATAATTTTAGGGTTATATTTATGGATATTCCTTCTGCCGAGATGACTAAGTATGCTGCAAACTCTATGTTGGCAACTCGAATTAGTTTTATGAACGATATTGCTAATCTTTGCGAAATTGTGGGGGCAGATGTGAGTATGGTTCGTTTGGGGATTGGTTCGGATAGTCGAATTGGTAGTAAGTTTTTGTATCCCGGGTGTGGATATGGTGGCAGTTGTTTTCCAAAGGACGTGAAAGCATTGATAAAAACTGCTGCAAATAATGGCTATGAAATGCAGGTTTTGAATGCAGTTGAAAGTGTTAATGAAAAACAAAAAAATATTCTTTTTGAGAAATTTAAGAAACATTTCAAAAATGATATTGTTGGTAAAAAAGTTGCAATCTGGGGATTGGCGTTTAAGCCCGAAACCGACGATATGCGTGAAGCACCAGCTCTTGTTTTGATTGATAGTTTGCTCAAAGCTGGTTGTGTGGTTTCTGTTTACGACCCTATCGCAATGAATGAGTGCCAAAGAAGAATTGGCAATAAAGTGATTTATACCAAAAATATGTACGACACAGTTGTTGATGCAGATGCTATATTTCACGTTACTGAATGGAAAGAATTTAGAATGCCAAGTTGGGAGGTAATCAAACGTTCTATGAAAGTAAATCCAGTTTTGATTGACGGAAGAAACGTATTTGATGCAAAAGATTTGCACGGTATTACTTATTTGAAAATAGGGTAGTTTTTTTTAGCATAGTTTTTGTTTATATTGATATATGTACAATCAATGGAAAAAGTGATTTGTTTTCAAATAAATTGTCGTAGATTTGCGTTGTAAAAGTAAAACATTTATTAATTAAAAATATTTAAAAACTATGAGAAATAACGTACCTGAGGTAGCTTCATTATCTCCAGAAAGTCAAAAAACATTAGAAGGAATTAAAACAGGAATGGGCTTTTTGCCAAATGTATTTGCTTATATTGGACATTCAGCGTCTGTTCTTAAAGGTTATATGGTTTTTGGTAGAACAAAAACAATTTTTACTGAAAAAGAGGGAGAGGTAATCAATCTTGTAACAAGTCAAATTAGAGGTTGTAAATACTGTTTGGCTGCTCATACGGCTGTTTCTAAAAAAGCAGGTTTTACTGACGAAGAAATTTTGGAAATTAGAAAAAACAATATTACGTTTGATGCAAAACTTAAAGTTTTGGGTAATATGGTTGCTGAGACTGTAAAAAATGACGGTAGAGTATCGGAAGAAACTCAAAAAGCATTTTATGAGGCAGGTTATACAGAACAACATTTAGTTGATATGATTTTTGTTATCACTAAAATTAGTTTTACTAATTATATTAATAATGTAACTGAAATTCCTATTGATTTTCCAGTAGCACCTGAATTATAAATAGGTTTATAGTATAAGGTATTAGAATTTATTAAAAAACTACAAAAAACATATTGTTTTTTGTAGTTTTATTTTTATATTTGTATTATTAGAGTGAAAAAGACAATAAAGGCAAATTTCGTTTTTGACGGACAAATATAATAACTAAAAAATTAAAATCTTATGAAAAACAAAATCATATTATTATTAGCCGCATTTGCTGTGGCAATATTTGCATTTGTGGGCTGTGAAAAAAATCCTACAAATGATATTCCTCAAAAAGTATTAACATTTATAGATTCTCATTATCCTGGTGCTGTAATTTTGGACGCAGATAATGATACTTATGGAATTGAGGCTAAGAGTGGAGCTACTTCTATTGATTATTATGATGTGGATATTATGCATCAAAATACTTTCAAAGAAGTTTCTTTTACACGTGGAGTTTATGATTGGGTAGAAACTACTTGGGAAATTAGACCTTCTGAGCTTCCAAGCCCCGTAATGGCTTCGTTGAACAAATTTTATCCAAACTACACAATCGAGAGTTGTGAGTATGTTGAAAACAGCGTTAAAGATTATTATGATATTGAGTTGGAAAGATATGGTGATGACAAAGACGTGAAAATTTATGCTGACGGAACACTTGCTTCAAACCCGAATTTTAATATTATTCCAGAGCAAATTAGAACTTTTATAAATACAAAATATCCTAATTCTATTATATTGAGTTTTGATAGTAATGCAGATTCTCCTCAAAAAGAATTTGAAGTAGATATTTTGCACGAGAATTTACAAAAAGATGTGATTTTTGAGAAAGATACTTATAAATGGGTTTGCACATATTGGGATATCAGTCCGTTAGAGTTGCCTGCTGCCGTTGTTACTTCAATTCGTACTAAATACCCAAATCATAAAATAGATGATTGTGAGTATGTTGAAAATGAAAAGGGATATTTCTATGTAGTTGAAATTGATGGTTTACCTGACTTGTCATTATCTGTTAATCCAGATGGGACAATAAAAGAGATTCTAAATAACTTGAAATAATGTTGAAGATAGTTCATTTTCCTAAAAAACAAAGAATAGAAATTCTTGATATGCAAGAACCTGTTTTTTTGAGCTACAAAGTAGATGGAAATAATTTTGAAATTGTGCATATTGAGTTGTCAGAGTCTTTGCGACAAAAAGGGCTTGATGTTACGCTTACAGAAATAGCCTATGATTGGGCAAATTCTCAGAGCTTGAATATAAAACATATTGAAAAATAGAATATTGGAAAATTCTGTTATTTAACTCATTGATTTCGAGGTAATTATGGTGTATTTTTTGTTTCATTTTTTTTAAAAAGTTTTAAAATATAATTGTTGCTTTCCTCCATTTTTTAGCAAAATAGCTAAAAAATGGAGGAAAGACTATTTTTAGTGAAAAGTACTATTTTTGTGTTAAGCTAAATAGTGATATTTTGTGATTTTTTAGTCTGATTTTGATGGGTAGTGATGATTTTTTTTGATTTTGTTGATAATTAGATTTATTTTTGTTATCTTTACCATTGTTGAATGAAATCAATACTATTAAAAACAACTAATTATGGAACAGAATTTTTATATCGAAAAAGAAGAGAAATTTGGTGCTCACAACTACCACCCACTTCCAGTCGTTTTGGAGCGTGGCGAAGGAATTTATGTTTGGGATACTGACGGTAAACGTTATTTTGACTTTTTGTCGGCTTATTCGGCAGTCAATCAAGGTCATTGCCACCCAAAAATTGTAAATGCACTTACACTTCAAGCTCAAAAATTATGCCTTACTTCACGTGCTTTTTATAATGATGTACTTGGCGAATATGAGGAGTTTGTAACGAAATATTTTGGTTTTGACAAAGTCCTTCCTATGAATACTGGGGCAGAGGCTGTTGAAACTGCTTTGAAATTGGCTCGTCGTTGGGGTTATGCCAAAAAAGGTATTACAGAGGGTAGAGCAAAAATTATTTGCTGTACTGGTAATTTCCACGGACGTACTATTGCTGTTATTTCTATGTCGAGTGACCCAGATTCTTATGGCGGATTTGGCCCTTTGAATGACGGATTTATAAAGGTTGAATACAATAATGCGGAGCAGTTGGAACAAATATTGGAGGCAAACTCAGATTCTATTGCTGGATTTTTGTTAGAGCCTATTCAGGGAGAAGCTGGTGTTTATGTGCCAGATGAAGGGTATTTGAAAAAATGTTATGATTTGTGTAAAAAACACAATGTGTTGTTTATTGCAGATGAGGTGCAGACTGGTATTGCTCGTACGGGTAAACTTCTTGCCGTTGATTATGAAAATATTCACCCAGATATTTTGATTTTGGGTAAAGCCATATCAGGAGGTGTTCTTCCAGTTTCGGCTGTCCTTGCTTCGGACGAGATTATGCTAACAATCAAACCGGGAGAACACGGTTCTACTTTTGGCGGTTTCCCTTTGGCTTGTAAAGTTGCTGTTGCCGCATTGACTGTTGTCAAAGAAGAAAAATTAGCTGAAAATGCTATGCAAATGGGCGAGGTATTCCGTAGTGAAATGGCAAAGATAAATTCTCCTATGATTAAGCTTATTCGTGGTAAAGGTTTATTAAACGCTGTTGTTATTGACAATATTGGAGGAAAAACCGCTTGGGACGTTTGTCTTGCAATGCGAGATAGAGGCGTTCTTGCAAAACCAACTCACGGTAATATTATTCGTTTTGCTCCACCGCTTGTTATCAATAAACAACAGTTAATGGAAGCCATTGAGGCTATTAAATTGGCTTTTGAAGATGTGTTAAAGTAAAAGAATTAGTACTGTCCGCTAAAAACGAAACTCTCCTATCTTGTGTGTTTTGCCTAAGTTCATAACTCACAAGATAGGAGAGTCTCGTTTTTAGCGGTCAACAATATTTCTTTATATAATTTTACTTAAATCAAATTTGTATATTTCTCCATCTCTTGTGGAGATATAAGCACAATTATCATTTTTATTGTATGTCAAAGAAAAGACTTCCTCTTTTTGGAAATTTACAGCTGCAACAGGTTTGCAGTTCCAGTCCAATATTTGGATTTGATAATCTATATCGGAATTTCTTTTAAGAGCAAAAATGTAATCATCAGACACGCAAGTAGATGGATAATTACTAATTAATTTTGAATCATCACTTTTAACATAGTCCCAACTTAATAATTCCTTTTCGTTGCTAAATATCGCAGTTTTTTCTGTTTTTAAATCCAATGACATTATTTGATTCATTTTTGAAGAAGGGAAAGCAATTTTATCAAATTTTTTATTATAGTCTCCACCTGTACTAACTTTGATGCCAGGGTATATGTATTTGAATTTGTTTATCTTTACTCTTTTAACGATAGAATCAGATTTGTTATCTACAAAAATAAATTCTTGATTTTTATTTAGCTCATTGTAGTGTATAAAAATTGTTTGATTTTCGTTATATACTGTTGGGAAAAATGCTATATGAGGAGGTGTTACAATTTTTTCTATTTCGTATTCGCCAGTTCTAATATATTCTGAAATATTAACACTAAATACATACTTAATATTATCACTTTCAAAATAAGCAATAATATTTCCATTGTTATCTTTTTTATGATATCCTGCGTACCAAACTCCCAAAAATTCATTATGTCCACGTCCATTTCTAAAAATATTTGCAACGATGTTCATATTCTTTGCATCTAAAATTTTATAATGATATTCGGAGTCATTATAAGATTTTACAAATATCAATGTGTCAATAAACTCTACTTTTATGATTTCGATATTATCCCAAGGCAAATTAACTTTTTGGGGAGTTATATCATATTGTTTAGCGAATGTTGTTTCAGCAACTTTTCTTCCCTTAAAATAGTTGGTTGTGTTTTCACCTTGGCACGATACTAATACTAACAGTATCGCAAAAAACAGAATAGTTTTTTTCATAATTAGTTGTGTTTGTTGTAGCGTAAAATAGTGTTTATTGAAAATACTGAATTTTTGCTTTGTTTATATTTAGTTACTGAATAACAAAATTAGTTAATATTCTGGGATATCAAAATATTAACTATTTTATTTCAGCCGAAAGCAAAAAAAAACTCAGAGTTATATACTCTGAGTTTTTGGATTTCGTGTTGTATGTGAGTTTATTTGATAACGCCAAGTTCTTTACCAACTTTTGTAAATGCAGCAACGCATTTTTCCAAATGTGCTCTTTCGTGAGCAGCAGAAACTTGAACACGAATACGTGCTTGGTCTTTTGGAACAACTGGGTAATAGAAACCTGTTACGTAGATACCTTCGTCAATCATTTTGCGAGCAAAGTCTTGTGAAAGTTTTGCATCATACAACATAACTGCACAAATTGCAGATTGTGTAGGTTTGATGTCAAATCCTGCTTCTTTCATTGCACCAACAAAATATTTAACATTTGTCATAAGTTTGTCGTGAATTTCGTTTGATGCCTCTAACATTTCAAATACTTTCAATGAAGCACCTACTACAACAGGAGGAATTGAGTTAGAGAACAAATATGGACGAGAGCGTTGGCGTAGCATATCAATGATTTCTTTGCGACCAGTAGTGTAACCACCAACTGCACCACCAAATGCTTTGCCAAGTGTGCCAGTCAAAATATCTACTTTGCCACGTAGGTTGTATTGTTCTGTAACACCACGACCAGTAGCACCACATACACCAGCTGAGTGACATTCATCAACCATTACAAGTGCATCGTATTTTTCTGCCAAACGATTAATCTCGTCAAGTGGAGCAACGTTGCCGTCCATTGAGAATACGCCGTCAGTAACGATAATTCTAAATCTTTGTGCTTGTGCAAGTTTAAGTTGCTCTTCCAAGTCTTTCATATCAGCGTTAGCGTATCTGTAACGTTTTGCTTTACACAAACGAACGCCGTCGATAATTGAAGCGTGGTTCAAAGCATCAGAGATGATAGCATCTTCTTCGCCAAAGATTGGTTCAAATACACCACCGTTTGCATCAAAACAAGCTGCATATAATATAGTGTCTTCTGTACCAAAATAATTAGCAATAGCTTTTTCAAGTTGTTTGTGAATATCTTGTGTACCACAGATAAAACGAACAGATGACATACCGTATCCTCTTTCGTCCATCATTTTTTTACCAGCCTCGATTAATTCAGGTCTGTCTGAAAGTCCAAGGTAGTTGTTTGCACAGAAGTTTAGAACATCTTGATTGCCATTAACTTTGATAGCTGCATTTTGAGGTGATGTGATTAATCTTTCCTCTTTGTACAAACCTGCTGCTTTGATTGCACTAAGCTCATCTTGCAGGTGTTGTTGAAGTTTACCGTACATATTATTATATTTTTAAAAATTTAGTTCTTATTTAGACCCCAAAATTAGTAATTATTTACTTAAATTGTACCTTTTTTGTATTTTTTTTTAATTTTTAACGAAAATAGAGTGAAACCTTTTTTTTGAGCATATTTGTCAAATATTTAGGAAAAAAATAAACTTTTATTAGTAGTGTTGTATAATATTTATACATCTTTTTTTGTTATACAGGAGTAAAGTAAATAATTAAATATTTAATATTATATAGTGTATGAATAAAACAAAATTAGTGCAAAAGTCAAGAGTTAAAGTGCAATCCACTCGTAGCACAATACTCTCAACATCAAATGAAATGATATCCGAAGTCGGTATGCCCGATTTTAAGATTGATGTTCTGTCTATGACATTGGGTATAAGTCCGGGTAATATTACTTATCATTTTCACAAAAAAGAAGATATTGCAAGTGCATTATGGGATATGGTTAAATCACAAGTTGCTCTTTCTGTGAGTGGGTATATCACTCCATTGCTTGATGTGAAACAGTTGTTTTTGTTGTTGAGAACAATCTATAATGATACTTATGAGTATAGGGGTGTAATTGCTTATAAATTAGGTGATTTGAAAATATTGTCGGATACGATAGATAATATTGCCGAAAATGAGGGGAAAGACTTTTTTAGTAAAAATATCAGTACAATAATCGAACTGTTGTCTATTAATGCTTTGATTAAAAAGGATATTACAGAGGTTGAAATGGAGAATTTGAAACATACGTTGGTTCATATGTTTTTCTGGGGTTTCTTGGATAAAGAAAATCTTGACCTTTCTAAGCAGGATTTTGAAAAAGCTAAAAGTAGATTTGCGTGTAGCGTGCTTGACCCTATTTGTCCAATGCTTACCGAAAGCGGAATGATGCAGTTTAATAGTGTTATGTCTGTATTATCAGTAGAATAAAAATAGTATTGTCTGCTAAAAACGAAACTCGCCTATCTTGTCTATTTCACCGATGCTCATAACTCACGTACGTCAGTACGCTACGTTATATATGCAAAATAGCCTAAGAGATCCGAGTTTATTGGGAGCTGGTAAAATTTTTACCAGGCAGCAATAAATAAAAATTAGTATTATCCGCTAATTAGAAAACTTTATATCTTATATGTTTTGCCGATACTCATAATTAACGTACGCAAGTGCTCTCTGTTGTGATTATCAGAAAAATACCATTAGAGATTTTAGTTTATTAGAAACTTTAACGACTTATAAATAATAAAAATAAGATATTATTTACAAATTGTTTATGTGTTGTGTTGCTTTAAGAATTCAAACAGCAATATTTAATAATGTTTCTTAAACTTTTTATCGGATAGCAATAAAAAGATTATTATTATGAAAACTAAAAAAGATTATTCAACTCGTGAGATTATTATTTCTGAGGCAGTTGAGATGTTGAATGAAGTAGGTATGGTGGATTTTAGGATAGACGATTTGGCAAAACGACTAAACCTAAGCCCTGGAAATATTACTTACCATTTTTCAAAAAAGGAAGAATTATCGAATGCAATTTGGCATAAATTCTGTGAAAGATTGCTTTCCTTAGATATTATGATTACAAAAATTATTGACCTGAAACAGTTTTTCTTGTATTTGAAATCTGTTTTAGATGTTATTTATGATTATAGAGGTATCGTGATGTATCGTAGTGGAGATATTAGACAACTATTTAAAGACTATGATGACGAAAAGTCTTATCATAAGATAATAGATAAGGATTTGAATTTGGTATTTGATTATTTTATTGCTAATTCATTATTTGAAGAAAATATAAAACCTTCACAAAGAGAATTGGTAAACAAAACTGTGTCTAAATTGATTTTAATGTGGCTTAATAGAGAACTATTGTATAGAGGAATGGTGTCTGTTGAAGATGTTAATCGTAAAATAAATGAGAATGTACTTCTTATTTTGCAAAACTATACAAGGTATTTCACTGCCGATGCAAAAAGACAATATACAGAACTTGTTGCTACTTTTGAAAAAGATAATGCTTAGGCTTAGGTAGCAAAGAAAAAATTATTTGTTGGTTATTGAGGGAATTTCGGGAAACTTTTGTTTTTTGAAATTCCCAAATTTGTTTGCCAAATGTTTTGCTACTTGGCGGTAAAGATGATTTTTAAAAAGGTTTGGTACGATTGTACCAAACCTTTTTTCTGTTTTTCGCTTAGCTCACTTTAAATGCGATAAGACTGAACTTTTAGCATTTGCGAAATAGGCAATATAAGAGAGTTTTGTTTTAGAGGATTGTGCTATTTTTTGCCAGTTGAGCCAAAGCCTCCTTCTCCTCGTGCAGTTTCGGATAACTCATTTACTTCCTCCCATTGTATTTGCTCGTGCTTGGCAAGTACCATTTGGGCAACTCTTTCTTCGGGTTTAAGAGTATATACTTCGTTTGAAATATTTGCTAAAATGACTTTTATTTCTCCTCGATAGTCTGCATCAATAGTGCCAGGGGAGTTTAGTACCGTTAGTCCAAATTTTGCTGCCAATCCGCTTCGTGGTCTGACTTGTATTTCATAACCTACTGGTATTTCAACATACAGACCAGTTGGAATTAATGCTCTTTCGAGAGGTTTAATTTCTATTTCTTCGCTAATATCCGCTCTGATATCTAATCCAGCAGCCGAGATTGTTTCGTATTTTGGAAGTTGGTTTTTGGATTTGTTAATTACTTTTACAATCATTTTTTTATTCTTTTTAGTATTTTTTCACGATAGCTTACCCATATTACAAAACTTAGAAGTAGGGCAGTGTTTAGTGTGTTGTCTAATATCCAACTGTCTAATTTTATGTTGTTCCCCATAGCAAATAGTACAAATGTTAGCAAACTATATTCTAATATTCTTTTTAAATCATATTTGATAGGGTAGTGCTTTTGGTTCAGATAATAGCTATAAGCTACCATTGACAACATACTTAGCATTTTTGCAATAGCTGCCGAGGTGTAACCCATCGACGACATAAATATCATATTGAAACCAATGTTTACGCTTAGTCCTATTATTGTAATAGTTAGTGCAAAGTGTGTTTTTTCGATAAATTTGTACCAAAAAGATAAGTTTAATTGTAGTCCCAAGAGTATGTTTGCGATAAGCAATATAGGAATAAGATTTATTCCTCCTCGGAAATCTGAACCAACAAATTTTTCGAATATATCTATATATAGGGTAATGAAAAGAAAAATTGTTAGTGAGGAAATTACGAAAAACTTTGTTACTTCGGCGTTGTTCTCTTTGAAATCTTCTTTTTTCATCTTAGAAAGAAACAGTGGCTCGGCTGCGTAACGATACATTTGTGTAAAAATTACCATTAAACTCGCAATTTTGAGTGTAGCGGTATATATACCAATCTCACTAAGAGCCTTTGACTCTGGGATAAGTATTGCCATCATCTGGCGGTCGATAAATTCGTTGGCAGTGCCACTAAACCCACTTATGAAAAGTGGAATGGAGAATATTAATATAGTTTTTAAAAGTTTTAGATTTATGCGAAATCTGAAATCTAAGTATGTTAGATATAAAAATATTAATGTGGCAGTACTTGCAATCAAATTTGCAACAAATACATATCCTGCTCCAAAATTTTCAATCCACAGCCATTCAAATGATGGATTTTCTTTGATAAGAGGTAATACTGTATAGAAAAATATTACAAAAGTAACATTTATGAGTACTGAAACTGCTTTTAGTACTGTAAATTTGATACTTCGTTGTTCTTCCCTAAGTCTTGCAAAAGGCAGAGCGTTTATGGTATCTACTACAATTATTAGTGCAGATAGCATTATTATCTCTTTCGCAAAATTCATTGAGATAAGCGAATATATATTGTCTTGGAATAGATATATGGCAGTGAGAAACAATGCACATAAACATATCACAAAAGATAGTGATGTGTTGTAAACATCTCGTTTTTCCTTTGCACTTTCGTATTTGCCAGTAAACTTAAAAAAAGCATTTTCCATACCCATTGTCAATAATGACAGACCGAATGGAATTGTTGCATAGAAATATCCCATTACACCAAATTCCTCAGTGTTTAGGGCATAGTATGTTAAGTAAGGTGCTAATAAATAATTGATTAAGCGTGGAACTATTGTGCTTAATCCATATATTGCTGTTTGTCCTGCAAGTTTTCTAATCATTTTTTGTGTTTGCAATTTTTTGAAGAAACAAAGTTATTATATTTTTTTTGATTATAAAATTTTTGCATCATATTTTGTAACATTAAAATTGTTGCTTATCTTTGCAATCTGTTTATCGTGAAAAAGTTAAAAAAATCTTTACATAATGGCAAAAGTTTTAAAAGATGTTACCGACAGAGAAGAAAACTACTCTGCGTGGTACAACAATTTAGTAGTTAAGGCAGGTTTGGCTGAAAACTCTGCTGTAAGAGGTTGTATGGTTATCAAACCATACGGTTACGCTCTTTGGGAAAATATGCAAAAAGAATTGGATTTTATGTTCAAAGAAACTGGACATCAAAATGCTTATTTTCCGATTTTTATCCCTAAGTCATTTTTAAGTAAAGAAGCTGACCACGTTGAGGGATTTGCAAAGGAATGTGCTGTTGTTACTCACTACCGTCTGAAAAATGACCCAGATGGTAAAGGTGTTGTTGTAGATCCAGAGGCAAAGCTTGAAGAAGAACTTATCGTGCGTCCAACATCTGAAACAATTATTTGGAACTCTTATAAAAATTGGATTCAATCTTATAGAGATTTACCTATTCTTTGTAATCAATGGGCAAATGTTGTTCGTTGGGAAATGCGTACTCGTCTTTTCTTGCGTACAGCTGAGTTTTTGTGGCAAGAAGGTCATACTGCTCACGCTACTCGTGAGGAGGCAGTTACAGAGGCTGAAACAATGATTGAAGTTTACCGTAAATTCGTTGAGGAGTTTTTGGCTGTTCCTGTAATTGTAGGACATAAATCCGACAGTGAACGTTTTGCTGGTGCTTTGGATACTCTTTGTATCGAGGCTTTGATGCAAGATGGAAAGGCTCTACAAGCTGGTACTTCTCACTTCTTAGGGCAAAATTTTGCAAAAGCATTTGACGTGCAGTTTGCAAACAAAGAAGGTAAATTGGATTACGTTTGGGCTACTTCTTGGGGTGTTTCTACTCGTTTGATTGGTGCTTTGATTATGGCTCACTCTGATAATAATGGTTTGGTATTACCTCCAAAGGTTGCTCCTATTCACGTGGTGATGGTTCCTATCTATAAAGGCGAAGAACAATTACAAGTTGTTTCTTCTCGACTTAAAGAAATTGCTGCTGAGTTGAAATCAATGGGTGTTATCGTAAAAGTTGATGACAGAGATAATGTTCGTTCAGGATTTAAGTTTTCTGAGTATGAGTTGAAAGGCGTACCGGTTCGTGTCGCTCTTGGTGCTCGTGATATCGAGAATGGAACTATCGAGATTGCTCGTCGTGATACTTTGACAAAAGAAACTGTTTCGCAGGAGGGAGTGGCTGTGTATATCAAAAACCTACTTGACGAAATTCAAAATAATATGTTCCAAAAAGCACTTGATTATCGTAGCTCTCACTTTACAAAAGTTGATACTTACGAAGAGTTTAAAGAAGTGCTTGATTCAAAAGGTGGATTTATCTATGCTCATTGGGACGGAACTACCGAGACTGAAAGTTTGATTAAAGAAGAAACTAAGGCAACTATTCGTTGTATTCCTTGTGATGACGATGTTGAGGCTGGTGTTTGTATGGTAACAGGCAAACCATCTGCTCGTAGAGTTGTTTTTGCACGTTCGTATTAATACAATATAGATATGGTTTAAAAACCTCAAAAGTTGCATTTTGTTACTTTTGAGGTTTTTTGTTTTTTATGGGTTTATTACTTTTCTCAAAAAAACCAAATTGACCAGTTAAAAAAATCATTCAGGTAGTAATATTGTAAAATATTGATACAAAGGGAGAAAGGGGAATGATAGGGAAAAAGTTTATAAAAAAGTCAAAAAAAAGATAAAAAAAGTTGCAAAAAAATTTGGAGATAAAAAAA
>CAZRHJ010000011.1:0-21404 GCA_964600025.1 uncultured Rikenellaceae bacterium
TTCGACCTTTTTTCGAATTATTTTTACAGTCATTTATCAACTTGCTGATTTACCATTAGTTAGATTGAAAGATTTTTTTGAGGTTTTTGAGGAAAAAGCAAAAAAAAAGAAACAAAACTAAGTTTTATTTCTTCTAAGCTGGGTCGTAACCACTGCCACCCCAAGGATTACACCTCAAAATTCTTATGATTGCTTTGTAAGTTCCTTTTATTAATCCATATTTTTTGAGAGCATCTATAGCATACTGCGAACAGGTTGGCGTAAACCTACACGCCGATGGCGTAAAAGGAGAAATACATAATTGATAAAACCTAATCAACAGAAGAGGTATTAATATTAGTATCTTTTTGAATTTTTCTAATAACATTATGTATTATTTTTTTGATTGATTCATCAACAGTTTCAAAAGAGTTTTCTTCTTTGCCAACATACAAAAATGCCATTTTTATTTTAGTAACACCAAGTTGTTTAAGCTCAACTATAAAATCATTTTTGTGCAAACGAAACGATTCTTTAATTCTTCTACGCATTTTGTTGCGTCTAACTGCTCTTTTATGATAACGTTTACTAACCGTAAACATTGCTTGAATATCAAAATCTGTTTGGGTATAGCTATCATTATTCAAAACATTATAGCTATAAACACAACGCAAAGGGTATTGAATAAACCCTTTGCCTTGTGAAAAAAGTTCTTCTATACTTTTTTTATTACGAAGTATCTCTGTTTTACTTAGCGTATTTTGCATAGAAAACTATATTATGTTATTTATTTAGTAGTAGTTTTTTTAACTGTACGTTTAGGTTTAATACTCTTTACCTTGTTCATAACCTCTTGGTTTTGGTTATTAGCCAATTCCATTGCAGTTTGAATATAAGACAAATCAACATCTTCGCCTTTTGATTTAAATTCGGTTACATACTTAGAAACAGCCATCACCATAGAAGGACAATCGACAGTAGGTGCAAGTGCTACTAAATTAAGCTCAGCCTCTTGGATAGCCTTAGCAGTATTCATACCAAAAGCAGCAATTTTGATTTTCTTTGCATCATCACCAAAGTTCTCAATTAAAGACTGAACTTCACGAGGAGAATAGAAAACAAGCATATCATAATTACCAATTTTAACACTATCTTTAAGCTCTACGCTTTCAGTTGTAGAAAGAATTGCTATTTCATATTTCAACTTAGCCTCAGAAAGCAGTTTTGGAATTTCTGGTTTATGAGGGTCAGACATTGGGACTAAGAAATTATTAGCAGAATGTTTCAATAACAAATCCACTAAATCAATAAATTTGCTTTTACCAAAAAACACCTTACGTTTACGATATACAATGTATTTTTGAAGATACAAAGCAATAGCTTCTGACACACAAAAATACATCATAGCCTCAGGAACAGTATATCTACTCTCTTCACAAATTCTAAAATAATTATCAACATTATTTTTGCTTGTAAAGATAACTGCTGTATGATTGTTCAAATCAATTCTTTGTTTTCTGAACTCTTTAACTGGAACACTTACTGTCTTGATAAAAGGGACAAAATCCAATTTCAACTTGTTCTTATCTACCAACGAAGCAAATGGGGATTTATCAATGGCCTGAGGTTCAGGCTGGGATATTAATACTTTTTTGATTTCCAAAATAATAAGCGTTAAATTAATACTTGTTTATGCCATAGCAGATACCAAATAATTGATATTTCTACAAATCTGACGGTGCAAAAGTACAAAATGTATTGGAAAAATAAAACATTTTCTTTATAAAATATTTTTATGATTATAAATGCTGAGTAAAAAAATGAAAGAAGATATATAACTGTATAGGCTATTTTTATTTTTTGCAAATCCAATCCAATCAGCAAATTAGCAACAAAAAATAATACTAAAAGTGCAATTATATTATACGAAAGGAATACGCCTGTGAGTTTAACAATTTTAGTCAATGCCCTTTTGTAGTTATTGCCAAATATTACATTAAAATGCAACAAAACCATCAACAACAGGTGCATCAAAATAAAAATCAATGAATATATCAACATTGAATATCTTTCGTCAAAACAAAAATCACCAAAATATATTTTTGGCTCTACCTCTGCAAAAAAGATACTAAATAAAAACACATTCAAAACCAGCAATCTAAAATTAGTAGCTTTAAGTGACAATGAGTGTTTTTCCAAAAATCTACGAGTCATATAATCACTATTAAGACTCGTCATTATACTCCCTAAATTACTCCTATAATTACGCCAAAGGTCAATAATACAAACCAGAATAATCAATAGATATGAATATTCAACAATAGAAGCTACAATATCAAATGCTCCATTAGAAACAACTTGATTAGAAACAGAAAGTTGCGAAGTTAAATTTTCGTAACTAACTGGCACAACAAAAGTAGCAGATACACTATCTGCAACCTTTACAGATAGCGTATCTACAACATTTATAGAATCTTGAATTAATTTATACATTTCTCTTTCTATGTATACTATTCTTTATACCAATTAGAGTACATCAAATAATCATTTGCAGTACGTTGCACAATATCACGAGCTTGTTCTGGTTCAATTTCTTTGATTTTTTTGGCAGGGACACCACCATAAATAGAGTTAGGCTCTACTACCGTACCTGTCAAAACCAAAGCATTTGCAGCAATAATAGACCCAGTACCTACAACCGCATTATCAAGCACAACAGCCCCCATACCTACAAGCACATTATCTTCGATTTTAGCACCGTGAATAATTGCATTATGCCCAATAGAAACATTATTACCAATCTCTGTTACAGAACGTTTATAAAGAGTATGCACCACAGCTCCGTCTTGAATATTAACACGATTTCCAATACGAATAGAATTCACATCTCCACGCAATACTGCGTTAAACCATATGCTACATTCTTTACCCATCACAACATCACCAATGACTGTTGCATTTTCGGATAAATAACAATCCTCTCCTATCTGTGGAGTAATTCCGTTAAGTGTTTTAATTAATGCCATAATATTTATAATTATTTTTTATTTTTAAGTTCATTTTTAGCCTCAACCCAAAGCTTATCCATTTCGCTCAAAGACATCTTCTCTATTTCCAAACCATTTTGTAGGGATTTGCTCTCCATAAGTTCAAAACGTCGAATAAACTTGTCGTTACATTTAGCCAAAGCCGTTTCGGGCGACACTCCATACAATCTGCACGCATTGACAACCGAAAACAACAAATCACCAAATTCTTCTTCGATAGCTTGGGGATTATTTTCACCAACTGCCTCTCTAACCTCCAAAAGTTCTTCGTTTACTTTTTCCCAAACATCTTCACGTTTTTCCCAATCAAAGCCAACTTTTGCAACTTTCTTTTGAATTTTTTCGGCTCGTGAAATTGCAGGTAATGAAACTGGCACACCACTCAAAACTGTTTTTCGGCTTTCGCCTTTTTCTATTTTTTTAAGTTTTTCCCAATTATTCAACACCTCTTCGGCAGTGTCAGCTTTTACGTCAGAGAAAATATGTGGGTGTCTAAATTTCAGTTTTTCTACCTCAGCATTTGCCACATCAGCAATATCAAACAATCCTTCTTCCTCAGCTATTTTCGCATAAAAGAGTATATGCAAGAACAAATCCCCCAACTCCTCTTTTAGGTTTTGAGCATCTTGTTTGTCTATCGCATCACACAACTCAAAACACTCCTCTATGGTCATATTTCTAAGTGTCTGGATAGTTTGTTTTCTATCCCACGGACATTGCACTCGAAGTATATCCAATACCTCTATAAATTCTTTTATGCTTTCAAGTTTATTTTTCATTTTCAGAAACTTACATTAATTCTGGCAATTTGTCTTGCGACATAATTTTAGAAAAATATCTATAAACATAGTTAGTAACTTTTTCGTGTCCTTCCCAATTAATCGAATTCAAATCGTCTTGTGGCACGTGGTAGTAAACCACACCCATAGTAGCAAAACACACAATAGGAGTATTATTTTTGTAGAAAGGAATATGGTCAGAGCCGTGGAAAGTTGAATTATTTTTTACAAAAATCAGACCATCTGAATCCACATTTTCAAAAGTTTTTGTCATATCGTGGCTATCTTTACCCAAAACCTCAACAGAATCTCCTCTCAAAGTTCCAGTCATTTCAAAATTAATCATATAGCCAATATCAATACTGTCTGCATTAAATTTCTCTACCAAGGCTTTTGAACCTAACAGACCTAATTCTTCTGCTCCAAACAATGCAACTACAAGATTGTGTTTACTCTCATTTTCATCGAACATACGTGCCAATTCCAAAGTAGTAGAAACACCTGTTGCATTATCGTTTGCACCTCTAAAAATATCGCCTTTTTTGAAACCTTGATTTTCGCTATCTATTTTTGCAACTCCCATATGGTCATAATGAGCACCAATCAACACATTTTCTTTTGCGTTTTTAGCTCTTTTAATCATCACAACATTATATGTTTTGTTCGTGATTGAATCTCCGTAAATTTTGTAAGCACGAGATAGTTTTTCGGGAAGTTCAAACTCCACCAAAGCCCCGCTTTCGAACAATGGTTCATAACCATAAGAAACAAGTTTCTGCTCCAAATATTGAGCAGTTTTTAGGTCATAACCACTACCAGCCAATCTACCTCTTAGCGAATCAGAGGCAAGAACCTCCACAACCTCACGAAGATTTGCCGAACTAATTGTTTTAACTGTTTTAGTGTTTGCCGAACAAGACATCAGCAACAATGATAATAATAGTAAATTTATTTTTTTCATTTTTTAATTTTTTATAAACTGCACAAAGGTACAAAAATAATTATAAAAACAGAATATCCATTAAAAAACAAAAAATATGGCTTTTAATAATATAAAATATCAATTTAATTTTATATCTTTACGAAAATTTTAAAATCCATAAAAAAATATGACACTAAGCACTGAATTATTTTTATTAGGTCTGTCGAGCTTATTTTTCATAAGTATTTTGGCTGGTAAAGCAAGTTACAAATTTGGAGTTCCTACATTGTTACTTTTCCTTGCAGTTGGTATGCTTTTCGGTTCTGACGGATTTGGTATTGAATTTTACGACTACACAGAAGCACAAACCATTGGCACAATAGCCCTGTGCATAATCCTATTTTCAGGGGGATTAGACACCAAAATTTCCGATATTAAACCTATTTTAAAAGAAGGCATAACGCTATCAACTATTGGCATTATACTCACCACATTTATTGGCGGAACACTTATTTGGCTAATATCTGGACAATTCATTCCAGAATTTAATTTAGATTTCAAAACATCTATACTCTTAGCAGCCATAATGTCTTCCACAGACTCTGCATCAGTATTTTCCATACTTAGGTCAAAAAAATCCAACTTACGCAACAAGATAGGCCCCACACTGGAATTAGAAAGTGGAAGTAACGACCCTGTTGCATATATCATAGTTCTGACACTCATAAGCATAATAAATATGGGTAGCGACGTGAGCTACACCTCTGCCGTAATAGACCTAATTCTTCAATTAACAATAGGTACAGCTATTGGTTTTTTACTTGGCAAATATGCTGTTCATATTTTCAACAAAATCAATCTAAACAATCAATCCCTATACCCTATACTACTATTCACTTTTGCAATTTTTATATTTTCGATTACTTACTACCTAAAAGGCAATAGCTACCTCGCAGTATATATTGGTGGACTTGTAATGGGAAATTCAAGATTTGTACAAAAACGCACATCTATTAATTTTTTTGATGGAATGGCGTGGATGAGTCAGCTTATAATGTTCCTTACATTAGGGCTACTTGTAAATCCTCACGAATTAGTACCCGTAGCAGCTGCTGCAATTCTAATTAGCGTATTATTAATTTTGATAACTCGTCCACTTGCAGTACTTATAAGCCTTTTGCCATTCAAAAGATTTAAACTAAAAGAGCGACTATATATTTCTTGGGTAGGACTTAAAGGTGCAGTTCCGATTATATTTGCAATATTGGCACTTAACGCAGAAATTCCAAATGCACGCACAATATTTAATATAGTATTTTTCTGTGCTTTAATATCTCTACTCGTACAAGGCACAACAGTAGCAAAAATGGCAGAATGGTTAAATCTTTTTGATGATAGCGAATCTCCAAAAGATTTAAAATCGTTTGATATAGATTTTTCTGACGAGATACAGTCAATAAAAGCCGAAATTCTATTAACAGAAGAATCCTTACAACACGGCAACAGATTGATAGATATTGACTTGCCAGTACAAACTCTTGCAATTATGGTCAAACGTGGAGATAAATACTTCATACCACGAGGCAAAACAAAATTAGAAGTAGGAGATGTTTTGCTAATTCTCTCTGACACAAAATACGCTTTACAAGAAACTAAGAGCAAATTTAACGTTCAAGAATAAAAAAAATTATTGCTGCCGAGTAAAAATTTTACAAGTTCCCAATAAACTCATATCTCTTAGGCTATTTTGCATATATAACGTAGCGTACTGGCGTACGTGAGTTATGAGCATCGGTGAAATAGACAAGATAGGCGAGTTTCGTTTTTAGCGGACAGTACTTAAAAAAAATCTCCACTATAAAAATTTTACAGTGGAGAAAACTTAAAATATCAACAAATAATGTTTTACAATATTTATTTTTTAATATCGTAAAAACAACGCTTCGGAGAATATACCTTCTCCTCTACTACTAACTTTTTAATCAATTTATCAATTTCTTTTTTCTCAATTCCAGTAGCTACTGCAATTTCAGCAGATTTCATAGCTTGTGCATTCTTAGTTAATGCTTCAATAATTTTATTTTCACTCATAGTTATATATTTATAATTTTTTTACGTTTACAAATATACGAATAAAAAACATAAGTTGTTATAAAATTTTATTATACAAACATACGTTTAAACTATAATCAGTTATAGTATTGTTCGCTAAAACGAAACTCGCCTATTTGGTATATTTTGCAGATACTATGGCTTTTCACACTACATCAATCCTAAGATATCCGAACACATTAGTAGCTTGTATAACTTCTGAAAGATAAAAATTTTGTGAAAATTTTCTTAATTTCCTAAAATTTTATTAAAAATATTTGGATAGTAAAAAAATAACGCATATATTTGCAGTGTATTATTGATGTAATACACTAATCGTAAAAAAATATTTTTGTAAAACCAAAGATTATTATAATTTTGTAAAACAAATTAATTTTTTAATATTAATAAGAAATGAAAAAAGCAACTATTTTATTAATGGCGTTCGTTATGATATTTGGAGCAACATTTGCCCAAGATAATCAAATGACACAACGCATTCCACTTGACCCAGCGGTAAGAACTGGCAAATTGGAAAACGGAATGACTTACTATATTCAACACAACAGTAAGCCAAAGAACTCCGCAAATTTCCACATCGTTACTAATATCGGTGCTGTTCACGAAACAGACAGAGAAAACGGATTAGCACACTTTTTGGAGCATATGGCATTTAATGGCATTGGTATTTTCCCACACGAAACAATGCTTGAATACTTACAAAACAACGGTATTGAGTTTGGTAGAAACATCAACGCATCAACTGGTTTGGACGTTACTCAATATTTTTTACAAGATATTCCTTTGAACAAATCACAAGGACTTGTCGACACAGCAATGTTAATTTTGCGTGATTGGTCTTGCAATATTTTGTGTGATAGCACAGAGATTGACGCCGAGCGTGGAGTTATTTCAGAAGAATTACGCCAAGGCTCAACAGGCCAACGCAAACTTCTTTTCAACAGATTTGCAGACTTAGGAAATGGCACAATGTATTCAAAACGTAACGTTATCGGAACTTTGGATTGGTTGCGTGATTTTGAATACTCAGACATTCGTGGATTCTACAAGAAATGGTATCGCCCATCTCTTCAAGCAGTAATCATCGTAGGAGATTTTGATGTTGATGAAATGGAAGCAAAAGTAAAGGAACTTTACGGAGCTATCAAACCTCACGATAACGAAGTAGAAAAAGTTATGGTAGAAATTCCTCAATTCGAAAAATCATTTGCAAAAGTATATGAAGATAAAGAATTGACTTCTACTGATATTTGGGTTGCATCTGCAATTAATGAATCAAAAATCGAAACAAATGATTTAATGACCTCTGAGGTTCGTCGTTATATGTTCTCTATTTTGAATTCAGTTTTGAATAATCGTTTCCAAAAAATTGCAATGAGTGCAGAAGCACCATTCTTGTACGCTGAAAATATGAACCAAAACATTTTGGCTACACAAGAACTTCGCTTAACAGTTGCAGGAGCCAAAGAAGGCAAAGAGAAAGAGGCTATTGAGATTATGGCACAAGAAATCAACCGTATGAAAAAATATGGTGTAAACGGTTCTGAACTTAGAATGGCAGTTAATAATTTGAAAAAATCAAACGAAACTGCATTCAACAACAGAAACGACCGTACAAACACTACATTAGCATTTGGAATGATTAGCAATTTTACAGAAAATATGCCTATTATCCAGCCAGAAATGGACTACCAATTTGCTATGGGATTTCTTTCAAGAATTAACAAAGAAATGGTAAACCAATACATTTCACTACTTTTCAAAGATGTTCCTTATTACTTGTCTGTTGGTACTCCAAAAGCAAATATTACAGAACAAGAAGTTATGGATTCTTGGACAAAAGGAATAACAGCTGATGTTCAACCAATTATCGAAAAAGAAATTGACACAAATATCCTTGACGAAAAAACTCTTACTGCGGGTAGAGTCCTTTCTACTGCTATCGACAGATACGATACAAATATGTGGATTTTGAGCAATGGTGCTATTGTTTATTTCAAACCAACAGAGCTTAAAAAAGATGAAATGATTTTCAGTGCATCTCGCAAAGGTGGCAAATCACTTTTCAACGATGATGAGTTTATTTCTGCAATTCTTTTGAACGAATATATCACTTCTGGAATGAATGGTGTTGGCAAATACTCTGACACAGACCTACAAGACGCTTTGAGTGGCAAACAAGCAAAAGTATCAATAAGCTTGGGAGATTATTACTCAAATATGGGTGGACGTAGTTCTTCGGCAGACGTTGAAACAATGTTCAAATTAATCAACCTTAACCTATCTCAACCACGTTTTAACGAAGAAGAATTAGCTACACTAAAAATGATGTCGCTTTCTACGTTAAAAAATTACAAAAACAACCCTAATATGGTTTTCCAAAACTTCGTAGCCAAGACTTTGGAAGATAACCAAAATCGTGTAAACAACTATGACGTTATGCTTGCAAATATTGACAAAGCAAATGTTGAAGATTTGAAAGTAGCTTTCAAAAAAGGATTTACAGGAGTTAGAGGTATGAAGTTTTTCTTTGTGGGTAATGCACCAGTAGAAAAAATGAAACAATATGCAGAATTGTACATTGGTTCTCTTCCAGCAGGTGAAGAAGAAAAATGGATTAACAGAGAATCTAAAAAAACACGTAACATTGACGAGAGTATTGTAGTTAAACAAGAGGACGACAAAGCATCTGTACTTATTACAGTGGGCAACAAGGTATCTAACGACCTTAAAACATATCTAACAAACAGCATTTTGGGAGATATCCTACAAATCAAATATACTGAGATTGTTCGTGAGAAAATGGGAGCAACTTATGGTGTAGGTAGCATTTATATGCAAGATTATACTCCTGCTGGCGTTCAAGGATTGTTTGTTGCACAATACAAAACAAATGACGGTAAAATCAAAGAATCTACACCAGTAATTATTGGTCAGATTGAAGAGATGGCTGCAAAAGGTCCAGCACACGAAGATTTCATTAAGTCTGTGCTAAACCGCAAGAAAAACTACACAAACAACCAAATTCACAACTCATATTGGATGGGCGTTATCAAAAACTACTACACAAGAGGATATGATAATCACCAAGTATTTGAAAAAACAATAGATAGCATTACTGAAAAAGATGTTCAAAATGCTGCTAAACAAATTTTGAAGAATGCTGAAATCCAAAAAATTATGATGACAAGTAACGAAATTAAGTAATGCTTAATTAGAGATATTCAGTAAATTATTTCACACTGAAAATCACTTAGTTACAAAGAATTTCCTATAATTATTAGCCCAATTTTTAGCAAAACAGCTAAAAATTGGGCTAATTAATAATTTTAGTTTTACACTTTTTTAAAAATAGAAATAACTTCAACAAAAAAGCCAACCTTCGGGTTGGCTTTTTTATTGCTAAATGCTAATTTTTGTCAAAAATTGAGTATCTTTGCCATAATTAATGACAAAATGGCAGGTTTTATGAAAATAAAAATAGACTATCAATTAAAAAGATATAATACCTTTGGAATGAATGTTATTGCAAATGAGTTTGTTGAATACAAAACACTAACAGATTTGCAAAAGATATTTGCTACGTATAGCCCCAAAAAATGGTATGTGCTGGGTGGAGGTAGCAACACATTATTTACAAAAAACTACGAAGGACTTATTATCCATTCGGTTGCCAAAAACATAGAATTAGTTTCGCAAGATAGCGATAGCTTACTTGTCAAAGCAGATGCAGGAGTTGTTTGGGACGATTTTGTGGCTTGGTGTGTAAATCACAACTATTTTGGTGCAGAAAACCTATCATACATTCCGGGAAGTGTTGGTGCATCGCCAGTCCAAAACATTGGAGCGTATGGCGTAGAGGCAAAAGATATCATTCATAGTGTAGTATTTTATTTGCCAGAGGAAAATCGAATAGAAGAATTTAGTGCCAAACAATGTGAATTTGGATACAGAGATTCTATTTTCAAAAAAGCATTACGAGGCAAAATCATAGTTCTAAATGTAACTTACAAACTATCAAAACATTTTACAGCAAATTTGAGCTATGGAAATTTATCAAATATGCTCAGTGCTGCACAGGATTTGAATGCTCACGATGTGCGAGATTGTGTAATATCGGTACGCAAAGAAAAACTCCCAGACCCACAAATAATGGGTAATGGTGGAAGTTTTTTCAAAAACCCAGTAGTCAGCAAAGAATTTGCCGAGAATCTGATGACACTCTACCCTGCTATGCCGTATTACAACGACACAAAAGGCATTAAAATTCCTGCTGGTTGGTTAATCGAACAATGTGGTTGGAAAGGCAAAAAGGTAGGCAATGTAGGGGTTCACGAACGTCAAGCACTTGTAATTGTAAATTTGGGATACGCTCGACCACAAGAAATAGTAGATATTTCAAACAACATAATCTCTGATGTTAAAGAAAAATTCGGAATAGATATTTATCCCGAAGTAAATTTTGTGGAATAATGAAAGAATTTGAATTTAACAAACCTAAAATATTTAATTCGTCCGACAAAATACTTTTGGCTGTAAGCGGAGGCGTAGATTCTATGACTATGCTCGATTTTTTTGCAAAAAATATGTCAAAAGATAATTTTGCTGTTGCACACTGCAATTTTTCACTACGTGGAGAGGATTCTATAAGCGATATGCACATAGTCGAAGATATTTGCCAAAAACAAGGAATTACACTTCACAAAATAGTCTTTGACACATACTCAGAGATAAAAAAACGTGCAAAAACCCTGCAAGAAGTAGCAAGAGAATTAAGATACGATTGGTTTGAGGAATTAGCACAAAAATACTCATACACAAAAATAGCAACTGCCCACAATGCAAACGACAATATCGAAACTGTTTTTGTAAATTGTGTTAGAGGCACAGGCGTAAGAGGCTATACGGGAATACCACTGGTAAACGGCAAAATTATCCGTCCTTTACTTTCTTACACAAGAGAAGAAATTTTGGATTATGCCAAAGCTAATGGAGTTGTTTGGAGAGAGGACAAATCTAATGCAACAGTCAAATATTTACGCAATTCCATACGACACGAGCTTATGCCAGTGTTAAGTTCTCGCAACGATAATTTTTTGGAGGTTATGCAAAATAATATCCAAAAAGTGAGTGAAAGCGTTTGTTTTTTGGACTTTTGCATATCAAAATATTCCGAAAAATATGTTTCGCAAAGCAATATAGACCTTGTTGGACTTATGAATGAAGAATTTTCAAATTATATACTTTTTGAAATAATGCAAAAATGGGACTTTTCAAGAAGTGTTACAGACTCAATTTGCATAAGTTACAAAAATGGCGAAACTGGAAAATACTTTATTTCAAGAACCAACAAAGCACTATTGGACAGAGGAACTTTGATTATTTCGACACACTGCGATACTACTTTTGACATAGATTTTAGTAAAAATCAAAAATATATAGATTTTGGAATTGGCAAAATATTTTTTGAGATAAGCCCATACAATTTGGACACAGAACTAAAAACACCCAAGCACAAAGCGATATTCGATTACGACAAACTTGCCGAAAACCTAAAAATCAGAACTTGGCACACTGGCGACGAATTTCAACCATTTGGAATGTTAGGCAAAAAACTTTTGAGTGATTTGTTTATTGACTTAAAACTTTCGAGAAACGAAAAAAACTCAACTCCAATACTATGCAACAATTCGGATATTATTTGGGTTGTTGGACACAGGACAGACAAACGATATAGTGTTGATAAAAACACAAAAAACTTACTTGTTTGTGAATACAAAGCAATATAACTAAAATAAATATTATAGCATTTAGATATGGATATTCTTTCAGTAAAACAACGATTTGGAATAATTGGTAACAACCAAAAATTGAACGATGCGTTGGAAATAGCTCTTAGGGTAGCAGCAACAGATTTGACAGTACTTGTAACTGGTGAAAGTGGTGTTGGTAAAGAATATTTCCCACAAGTCATTCATAGCTATTCTGCACGTAAACACGAGAAATATTTTGCTATAAACTGCGGAGCAATCCCCGAAGGCACAATAGATTCGGAACTTTTTGGTCACGAAAAAGGAGCATTTACAGGAGCGACAGACAGTCGTAAGGGTTATTTTGAAATGGCTAACGGTGGCACTTTGTTTTTGGACGAGGTAGGGGAACTTCCACTCACTACACAAGTCAGACTACTCAGAGTACTACAAACTGGAGAATTTATAAGAGTGGGTGCATCAAACGTACAAAAAACAAATGTTAGGGTCGTTGCTGCCACAAACGCCAATCTTTCGGAGGCAATCAGTAGAGGTTTGTTCCGTGAAGACCTATATTACAGACTCAACACCGTACCAATTTTTATGCCTGCACTACGTGAGCGAAAAGAAGATATTTATTTACTGTTCCGCAAATTCTGTTCAGACACAGCAAATAAATATGCTATGCCAGTCGTTAGACTTGATGAAACGGCACGTGAGATGTTGGAGAATTACAGATGGCCGGGAAATGTCAGACAACTCAAAAACGTTGCAGAACAGTTGTCGGTGATAGAACAAACACGCGAGATAAACGTTCAAATACTCTCAAAATATTTACCAGATGTATTTGCAACAAACACGCCTATGCTTTATTCACAACAATCTTCACAATCTCACAATACATTTGACTCTGAACGAGAAATCCTTTATAAAGTATTGTTTGATTTGCGAAACGACGTGAACGAACTAAAAGAAATGGTAAACTCAATGAGAAGGCAAGGAACAAACCCACAAGTTGTACCGTCGGTAGTAGAGAACTCCCACTCCCCTATTGTAACAAACAACACAGATATGCCAAAATTGGTTATGCCACACGTAGAGCCATACCAAAATGATAGGTATGATTCGGTGATTGAGGTAGATGAGATAGGTTTGACAGAGAAAGAACTTCGCCAAAAAGAAGATATTATGAAAGCTCTAAAAAAACACAAAGGCAAACGCAAAGACGCAGCCACAGAGTTGTTTATATCCGAAAGAACATTATACAGACGAATTAAAGAATTAGGAATAGATGAATAGATTTTTTGGAAAAATATTTACGTTAATTTTTATTACGTTCACAGCCTTGTCGTGTAGCGTAAAATACTCATTTACGGGAGCATCTATTGCACCAGAGGTAAAAACATTCTCGGTGCAACAGTTTTTGAACTCAGCGGCTATGGTAGCTCCTATTCTGACTACTACGCTAACAGACGAACTCGTAAATCGTTTTACAAACCAAACAGCACTTTCGCCAGTCAAACGAGATGGGGATTTTGCTTTTGAGGGAATTGTAACAAACTACACTTCACAACCAGTAGCAATATCTGGTGGAGAATACGCAACAATGAACCGACTTTCAATCACTGTTAGTGTTAAGTTTGTAAATAGATTTGAGCCAAAAATGAGCTTCAATAAGAGTTTTACACGCTATGCAGATTTTGACAGTAACCAACCTCTACAAAGTGTAGAAATGGCACTTATCCCCGATATTGTAGAACAACTCGTTACAGATATTTTCAACGCTGCGGCATCAAATTGGTAGGAAAAATGAATAGTAAGGAAAATTTTTCGAGAATTTTAAATTCCGACGCTGAATTGAGCAAAGAAGACAAAAGAGAATTGGAGGGTATGAGTTATAAATACCCTTGGTTTGCACTACCCAAAACAATACTTATCCACAACTACAAGGACAAGCCTCAGGAGATTGAGCGTTTGCGTGAAAATGCTTATCTTTCATTGCTGTCGTGTAGCTACTACAATGTTATTAGTGGAGAATTATGGGACAATAGCACACCAAGCCCCACAAATATGGAAGAGGATATTATAGGAGATTTTTTGGCAAAAAATGTATCAAAAATAACTATTAACGAAAATCCACAACCAAAAACAGTAGTCGAGCCAGAGAAGGACGACCCCGAAATTTTGGAACAATTAGCACAATTTTTGATAAAACAAGGCGATTTTAAGCAAGCAATTGAAATTTATAGCAAATTAAGTTTGAAATTTCCAGAAAAAAGTGTTTACTTTGCAGATGCAATAGAAAAATTGAAAAAATAGGTACAAAATATCTATTTTCTAAATAAATTGAATATTAATAAATAAAATAAAAATAAAATGTATATTTTCTTAATCGTACTTATCGTACTTGCAAGTTTATTGATGATTTTGGCAGTATTGGTTCAAAATCCTAAAAGCGGTATGGCTGCTAACTTTGGTGCATCTAATCAAGTAATGGGTGTACGCCAAACTACAAACTTTTTGGAGCGTTTCACTTGGTCAACTGCAATTTTTATTGTTGTTTTGAGTGTTCTTACAACAATGATGATTCCTTCTGCTAACATTCAAGAAAGCAAATCAGCTTTGCAACAAACTCTTGAACAATCTAACACAGAAGTTCAACCATTTGCTGTTCCAGCTACTACTCAACCAGAAGCTACAACTCCTGCTGAACAACCAAAATCAGAAGAAGCTACTAAGTAATTAATTTTCTTAGTTTCAACATATAAGAGTGCTTATACAAGCACTCTTTTGTTGTTTTAGGTTAATTATCGTCTACTACGATGAAACTCGTCTATCTTGTCTATTTCACCGATGCTCACAACTCACGTACCCCAGTACGCTACGTTGTGACCATCAGCAAAATAGCCTAAGAGATACGAGTTTATTAGAAACTTGTATAATTTCGAAAAGATAAAAATTGTTTTAGGTTAATTATCGTCTACTACGATGAAACTCGCCTATCTTGTCTATTTCGCCGATGCTCACAACTCACGTACCCCAGTACGCTACGTTGTGACCATCAGCAAAATAGCCTAAGAGATACGAGTTTATTAGAAACTTGTATAATTTCGAAAAGATAAAAATTGTTTTAGGTTAATTATCGTCCACTACGATGAAACTCGCCTATCTTGTCTATTTCACCGATGCTCTGCCTCTCAAAAACAAAAAAGTTACTTCCTCAACAAAAAAATAGTCTTTAATACAATATTTACACAAATAACTCCGTTACACGATAGATATATTATGATGCTATCAGGATAGAGTGGTTAATGTTGTAAGACGATAAGGCGAATCGCACTAAAAACCATTTTGGACAAAATAGCTCATTTAGTTATTAACCTAATTTTTTCTATCAATGGAAAATAAAGTGTTCAATGATTTGAAACAGAGAATGGAGAAAGTTCTCAAAGGAGGTGGCGAAAAAGCTATCGAAAAACAAAAAGAAATGGGTAAATATACGGCTCGTGAGCGTATTGACAAACTCTTAGACAAGGGTTCATTTTTTGAATATGATGCTTTTGTTCAACACGACGTACGTGATTTTGGAATGCAAGACAAATTTTTGGCAGGCGACGGTGTAGTTATTGGTACAGGTACTATCAATGGCAACCCTGTCGCAATTTTTTCTCAGGACTTTACAGTGGCAGGGGGTTCGTTAGGCTCAATGCACGCCAAAAAAATCACGAAGATTATGGATTATGCAATTTCTTTGCGTATTCCTCTAATCGGTATTAATGACTCAGGTGGTGCAAGAATTCAAGAGGGGGTAAATGCACTTGCTGGCTATGGAGATATATTCTACCGCAATACTATGGCAAGTGGAGTTATTCCTCAAATTTCGGTTATTTTAGGCCCTTGTGCAGGTGGTGCAGTTTATTCACCAGCTCTAACAGATTTTGTGTTTGTGGTCGAAAATATTTCAAAAATGTTTATCACTGGCCCAAGTGTTATCGAAACAGTTTTGGGCGAGAAAATAGATGCTGAGGAGCTTGGAGGAGCAAGAGTTCATTGCGAAACAACAGGTAATGCACATTTTTATGCACAAAATGAGGACGAATGTTTCTCGCAAATTCGTAGATTAGTTTCGGCAATTCCTCAAAACAACACCAAACTTCCCGAAGCTACAAAAACCGAGAAACCTTTGAGCAAATACAAGATTAGCGAGATTGTACCACTCGACCCTACTATGCCTTATGACGTACGTGAGGTAATAAAATCTGTAACAGACAAAAGTGATTTCTTGGAAGTAATGGAAATGTTTGCAGCAAATATAGTAGTAGGTTTTGGTAGAATTGAAGGTCAGTTAGTAGGCTTTGTAGCCAATCAACCAAAAGTTATGGCAGGTGTTTTGGACTGCGATTCATCAGACAAAGCATCAAGATTTATAAGATATTGCGACGCATTCAATATTCCTTTGGTTACATTCGAGGACTTACCGGGATATTTACCAGGAGTAGATCAAGAACACGCAGGAGTTATCCGCCACGGAGCAAAATTACTTTATGCTTACAGCGAGGCAACTGTGCCAAAAATCACTATCATACTTCGTAAAGCATACGGAGGAGGATATATTGCAATGAGTTCAAAACACTTGAAAGCAGACTATGTAATGGCGTGGCCAAATGCAGAAATTGCGGTTATGGGAGCTGAGGGAGCTGCGAATATTATTTTCTTGAAAGAAATTAAAAATGCTGCTAACCCAGAGGAAATGCGAAAAGAAAAAATTGAGGAATATAGAGAGAAATTTGCTAATCCTTATGTTGCAGCAGGACGTGGTTATGTAGATGCAGTTATTTTGCCAGAAGACACACGTTCACATATTGTTCACGCACTAAAAGTTGCCGAGAACAAGATTGTTGAAACACCCAAAAAGAAACACGGTATTATTCCATTATAGTTTAGAGTTATGAGCAATTTAAAAACAGTAAAGACAATGTATGGTGAGTTCAAAACTTGCGATATTGTCAAAAAATTCGAGAACCGCACTAAATGGCAAAAACATAGCGAAAAACAAATACTATCCTTTATCCCCGGCACAATTACACATATAGATGTAAAAGTTGGCGATAAGGTAAATATTGGAGATATATTGTTTGGTTTCAAAGCTATGAAAATGGAAAACAAAGTCGAATCCGAGATAGAAGGAACTATCAAACAACTAAATTACTGTGTTGGAGAGTCTTTTCCAAAAGGTGTTGTTTTATTAGAGTTTGAATAAAAAAATATTTATAACAAAAAAGTGTCTGAATAGGCACTTTTTTTGTTTATACAAAATTATTTACTAACTTTGCACCCAAATTGGTGCTACTTGTAGCATAAAAGGGAATATCGTTAAAATCGATAACAGTACCCGCTGCTGTGAAATTTCGCTAAAAAGATTGACACAAACCACTGTTAATTACGGGAAGGAGTCAAAATCAAGAAATTAAGTCAGAAGACCTACCAACACACGTTTAACAACCTACGGGAATATGGGTAGTTAATGATATAGTCTCTACATCATTATCGTATTAGTTATTCGTGTATAAACTTTAAAATATTTACATAACTAATATAAAGATGAAAAACAAATTTTTACTAATTATTGCAAGTCTTGCACTGATTGTATCTTGTCAAGATTCTGACAAAAAAATGGGTAATCCAGAAATTACTCTTCCAGAAGGTAGCGAAAACGTGCTACTAACAAACGCAAACAACACTTCTGTACTTAATTTTACTTCTGCCGAAGAATGGAGTATTTCTATCGTAGATAAATACGAAACAAAAGCTCACATTAATTGGATTAAAATTGACAAAATGTATGGTGAGGCAGGTGAAGTTACTCTAAACATCACAGCAGACAAAAACACAACAGACGCCGACAGAGTTGGTAAAATCGTAATTGGCTCACAATTATTGACTAAGGTAGTTACTGTTACACAAGCTGCAAAAGATGGTATTGTATTAGACAAAGACGCTTATTCAGTAGAGAATGCAGGTGGTCAAGTTGAAGTAACTTACAAATCAAACATTGCAGTTGCCGCAGAAATTGACAAAGATGCACAATCTTGGCTTACTATCAAAGCTACAAAAGCAATGACAGAAAACACATTGGTTTTTACTGCTACTGAAAACCCAAATCGTGAAGATAGAGTTGCAACAATCACTCTTAAAGGTGGTGAAGCTCCTGCTAAAACATTTACTATCACTCAAAAACAAAAAGAATACGAAGTAAAACGACTTGGTATGTATGTTTTGACAGAAGGCACATTTGGCCAAAACAACTCTGTGCTTGGAATGCTTAATCCAGACAAAACTATTGACTTAAACTATTTCACAAAAATCAATACAGACAAAACAGCTTTGGGCGATACTGCAACAGATATAGTAGTATATGGTGGTAAAACCTATATCATAGTGAACTTTTCAGACAAAATTACAGTCTTGAATGCTTACAATGGCAAATTTATCAAAGATATTGATTTGAAAGCACATTTTGGTGCAACTACTCAACCTCGATTTGCATTGGGTGAAGGTGGAGATTTGTATGTTTCCACTTACCATCAAGGACTTATTACCATTGATACAACTGAATTGAAAGTTGATAAAAAAATTGAGCTTAGCGAATACTTCCACGAACAATTAGCATCATATAATGGTAATATCTATGTTGCTAATTCGGGTATAGAGGGTGATTATTACGGAGGTAAAGGCACAACTGTTTCTATTGTTTCTGTTGATTCTCAAAAGGAGATTGGAACAATTAAAGTTCCTGTTAACCCTAACGTGATGCAAATAACTCCAAATGGAAAAATGTATTTAACAACTTGGGGTAATTGGAGTTCCGAAGAATCAAGACTTCACAAAATTGATTTGGGAACAAAGAAAATCGAAAAAACTTGGGAAGATTTTGGAGCTCAAAAATTTGCTGTAAGTGACAAATTTATATTTAGCTATCATTTCAGCTACATTACATTCCAAATGTATGTCAAAAAAATAGATATAAACACTAACGAAGCTACTACTTTTATGGAAAATCCTAAAAAAGATTTTGGATTGAGAAGTATATATAATATTTGTTCAGACCCAAAAACAAACGATATTTATTTCCTTGACCAGTCTTGTTTAGTTGTTCGTTTCGACGGTTCTGGTAAATTTATTGAGAAATATGATTTCAAAGATAGCTCTGTATCAGGAATGATGAATACAAATATGATTGAATTCTTGGATTTGGAATTTGAGAAAAAATAATTTATAACACACCAAAAAGCGGATTAACTTAATTGTGAGTTAATCCGCTTTTTTATGCTCTAACGATTTCTATTCCTGTCAAAAACTAAGCCTAATTTATAAGCATCTTCATAACGTTTTTGAACTACTGACCAATCAATTATTTTCCAAATATTCTGAACATATTCTGGTCTTTTGTTGCGATAATCAATGTAGTAAGCGTGTTCCCAAACATCAATACAAAGCAGAGGAACCATTTTTCCAATAAGTGGGCAATAAGCGTTTTTACCACTCATAACTTTTAGGTGTCCATCTCGTTTGAGAACAAGCCAAATCCACCCAGAACCAAATAATTTTAGTGCCATATTTGACATACGCTCTTTGAGTTTATCAAGCGAACCGTAAGCACGGTTAATTCGTTTCTCAAACTCCCCGTCAATAGTAAAAACAGGGTTTGGGGACAAAACTTCAAAAAACAATTCGTGATTTTTCATTTGAGCTGCATTATTCAATAGAGAACTTTCGCTTTCGTGAATAATATCCTCAATCGCCTTGCCTTCATAAGCCGAGCCTTTTCTTAATTTGTTTGTATTGTCCAAATATGCCATATAATGCTTATCAAAATGATAATCCATAGTCTCTTTTGAGATATATGGTTCAAGTGCATTTTTAGCATATGGAAGTGTAATAGGTTTAAATTCCATAATAAAAAGTTTTTAATGTTGTTAATAATACACTGTATTAAGCAAAAACTATACCAATATAAGTAAAAACGAATTGCTATATATAAAATTATGTTTATCTTTGAACTATAAATTCAATAACTAATAAATTTATAAAACAATATGAAAAGTATTAAAGGCACAAAAACAGAACAAAATCTATTAAAAGCATTTGCTGGTGAATCACAAGCTAAAAACCGTTACCAATTTTTTGCTAAAATAGCAAAAAAAGAGGGTTTTGAAAAAGTTGCATTTTATTTTGAAGAAACTGCTCACAATGAGGAAGTTCACGCAAAAGAATTTTTTAAACGTCTTGAAGGTGGTATGGTAGAAATTACTGCATCTTACCCAGCAGGAATACTATCAAATACAATCGAAAACCTTAGAGCAGCAGCAGAGGGCGAAAACGAAGAGTGGTCAGAGTTGTATCCAGAATTTGCAAAAGTTGCACAAGAAGAAGGATTTGACGAGATTGCAAGTTTGTTTACTCGCATCGCTGTTATCGAAAAACACCACCAAGAACGTTATTCTAAACTTGCTGACGAGGTGGAACAAGCTACTATCTTCAATAAAGAAGAAGAAATTGAATGGCGTTGTCGCAACTGTGGACATATCCACAAAGGCAAAAATGCTCCTGAGCTTTGCCCAGTTTGTAAACACCCAAAAGCATATTTTGAAAATGCTATTGACTTGTTCTAATATCGTTGAAAAAATCAACTAACTAAAAGTCCCTTAATTGGGACTTTTTTTATTGCTACTCACAAAAACAAGATAGGCAAGTTTCTGAACTTAATAGACGATACCTAACAAAAATATTATTCAAGGTTTTTTTCAAATTCTAA
>CAZRHJ010000011.1:21504-44728 GCA_964600025.1 uncultured Rikenellaceae bacterium
AAAAACTCGATTATCTTAGGATATTTTACAGATGGTCATAACGTAGCGTACTGGAATACGTAAGTTATAAATATCTACGTAACATACAAGATAGGCAAATTTCAACTCAATAGACGATACCTAACAAAAATATTATTCAAGAGTTTTTTTTCAAATTCTAAAAAAACTCGATTATCTTAGGATATTTTACAGATGGTCATAACGTAGCGTACTGGAGTACGTGAGTTATGAGCATCTGCGAAATATACAAGATAGGCGAGTTTCAACGCAGAAGACGAAACTTTAAAAAAAATTGCTCTTAGTTCGTAGAACTAAGAGCAATTAAAATATTTAGACTAAATTATTTGTCCAAAGAGTGGATAACAACACCTGAACGAAGTTTAGGCTCGAACCAAGTTGTTTTTGGAGGCATAATATTACCAGTGTCAGCAATATCAGTAAGCTGTTTCATTGAAACAGGATAGATAGCAAATGCTGCTTTCATTTCACCTGAATCAACACGTTTTTTCAACTCACCAAGACCACGGATACCACCGATAAAGTCAATTCTTTCGCTTGTACGCAAGTCTTTGATATCAAGAATTCTGTCAAGAACAAGGTCAGACAAGATAGTTACGTCCAATACACCGATTGGGTCGTTATCATTGTAAGTACCAGGTTTTGCAGTCATTGAATACCACTCACCGTCGATATACATTGCAAAGTTGTGTAGAGAAGCTGGTTTGTAAATTTCAGCACCTTTATTCTCAACAACAAAAGATTCTTCAAGTTTAGCAATTAATTGCTCTTTTGAAAGATTGTTCAAATCACGAACTACACGGTTGTAGTCAATAATTTGTAGTTGGTCTTCTGGGAAAATAACTGCTAAGAAATAGCAATACTCTTCTGTACCGTTGTGATTAGGGTTAGCTTTCATTTTTTCTTGACCAACCAAAGCAGCAGCAGCTGTTCTGTGGTGACCGTCAGCAACATACAATGCAGGCATTTCAGCGTAAATCTCAGTGATACGTTTGATTGTAGCCTCATCGTTAATTACCCAGAAATGATGACCGAAACCATCTTCTTTTGCAACGAAATCGTACTCAGGAGCGTTATTTTTAACAACACTTTCGATGATAGCACTCATCTCAGCGTTTCTCTGGTGCAAGAAGAATACTGGCTCGATGTTAGCGTTTTGTTTACGCACGTGCATCATTCTATCCTCTTCTTTAACCTTACGAGTTAATTCGTGTTTTTTGATTTTACCGCTAAGGTAATCTTCAAAGTGGCAACAAGCAACAAGACCATATTGAGTACGCTCACCCATAGTTTGAGCATAGATATAATATTTTTCAGTCTCATCTTGTACCAACCAACCTTTTTCTTTCCAAGATTTGAAATTTTCTACTGCTTTTGTGTATACTTCATCAGCGTGCTCATCAGCAATAGGGTTAAAATCAATCTCAGGTTTAATGATATGAAGAAGTGATTTTTCACCAGCCATATCCAAAGCCTCTTGTGAAGATAATACGTCATAAGGAGGACTCGCTACCTCAGAAACAAATGCTTTTGGAGGGCGAATACCTTTAAAAGGTTTTACTTTTACCATCTTTAAAATATTTTAAAAAAATTAAAAAAATCAATTTTATTTATTAGAAAATAATGCCTATGCAAAATATTTCACATAGGCATATATTGTCTATTACTTGTTAACTTGGAATTTTTTGTTACCAGTTACAAAGAAATCAACGATTTGGTTAGCAGCAGCCAAACCAGCGTTTACGTTAGCCTCAGAAGTTTGAGCACCCATTTTCTTAGGTGTAGAGAAATATCTTGCTGGGTATTTTTCGTTAAGTTCAGCGTGGATATCAGGCATTACGTCACAAACATATTTGAAATCTTGTCTGTCTTCCATCAATTTAGCAAGACCAGCCTCATCGATAACCTCTTTACGAGCAGAGTTCAACAAAGTTGCACCTTTTGGCATTTTGCTCAACAAATCGTAGTTGATAGATTTGATAGTAGCTGGAACAGCAGGAATATGCAAAGAAACATAATCACAAGTAGAGTACAACTCTTCAAGGTTAGTAATTTGTTTTACACCATCAGCTTCAAATACCTTAGCGTCAGTGATGAATGGGTCGAAAGCACAAACTTCCATACCAAGACCTTTTGCATAACGAGCAACCAATTTACCAACGTTACCGTAAGCGTGAACACCAAGTTTTTTGCCGTGAACTTCTTTACCAGAAGTACCGTTAAACATATTACGAGCACCATAAATCATCATAGCGATAACAAGCTCAGCAACAGCGTTTGAGTTTTGACCAGGAGTGTTCATAGCAACAACACCATTAGCAGTACAAGCAGCCAAGTCGATATTGTCATAACCAGCACCAGCTCTTACGATAACTTTAAGGTTTTTAGCAGCTTTGATAACTTCCTCAGTAGCTTTGTCTGAACGGATAATCATAGCGTCACAATCAGCAGCAGCAGCTACAAGTTCAGCTTGTTCTTTGTAGTTTTCCAACAAAGCAACTTCGTAACCTGCTTTTGCAAAAATATCTTTAATACCATCTACTGCAACTTTTGCAAATGGTTTTGATGTAGCGATTAAAACTTTCATTTTTCTATTTTTTATTTTGATATAAGTAAAAAAGACTCTACACAGGACATTTAGCCCTGCATAGAATCTTTATTTATGAAATACTATTTGTGTAGGTTTTCGAATTCTTGCATACAAGCAACCAAAGCTTTAACAGCATCAACTGGACAAGCATTGTAGATTGAAGCACGGAAACCACCAACTGAACGGTGACCTTTGATACCAACCATACCACGCTCTTTTGCGAATGCCATAAATTCAGCTTCAAGTTCTTTTTTACCTTCTGCCATTACGAAACAAACGTTCATCAAAGAACGGTCTTCTTTAGCAGCAGTACCTACGAACAAAGAGTTACGGTCGATTTCGTCATACAACAAACCAGCTTTTTCTTTGTTGATTTTGTACATAGCTTCAAGACCACCCAAGTTTTTAACCCATTGTAGAGTTTCGTGCATTACGAAAATAGGGAATACTGGAGGAGTGTTGAACATTGATTTGTTACGAGCCTCTTCACCAATGTGAGTACGGTAATCAACCATAGTTTGGATTTTACGGTCAAGTTTACCAAGAAGATCTTTACGTACGATGATGAAAGTAACACCAGCAGGGCCAACGTTCTTTTGAGCACCACCATAAATCATACCATATTTTTTGATATCAACTGGACGAGACATAATATCAGAAGACATATCAGCAATCAAAGTTACAGGACAGTCGATATCTTCGTGAAGTTCAGTACCGTAGATAGTGTTGTTAGTAGTGATGTGGAAATAATCAACATCAGTAGGGATAGTATAGTTTTTAGGAATGTAAGAGTAAGTTTTGTCTTCAGAAGAAGCAACAACCTCTACATCACCATAAAATTTAGCTTCTTTAACAGCTTTCTTAGCCCAAACACCAGTTTGAAGGTAAGCAGCTTTTTTATTCATAAAGTTAGCAGGAACGTGGAAGAATTGAGTTGAAGCACCACCACCTACGAACAATACTTCGTATTCAGCAGGAATATTCAAAAGATCTCTCCAAAGTTGCTCAGTTTCAGCCATAACACGCTCCCAACCTGGTGTACGGTGAGAAATTTCCAAAAGACCGATACCTGTACCGTCGAAATCACGGATAGCTTCGATAGCTGACTCAACAGCTTCACGAGGCAAAACGCAAGGACCTGCGTTAAAATTGTACTTTGCCATAATTAAATGTAAGTTAAGTTTATTTTAATTAAAATTATATTCATAAACAATCGGACATCGCATAGCACGACCTCCAAATTTGCCTCAAAGGTAGGTAATATATTTTTATCTTCCAACTAAAATCCAAACAAAAAGCAACAACAATTTTTAGCAATAATTTTTTGGGTATTTTTTTAATATTTAGTCAAAAGTTTGTTTAATTTTAAGTAGCTTTGCAAAGCTATTAATTATTTGGATAATCGTGAACAAATATAGTCAAAACTTTACCAGAGGCAATATCACAGAACAAATTGTAAAATTTTCTACACCATTTGTTTTGGGAAACATTTGTATGCAGTTATATAATTATAGTGATTCAGTAATTGTTGGACATTATCTTGGCAAAGAGGCTTTGGCAGCAGTAGGTGCAAGTACCCCACTAATCTTTGTAATAGTTTCGTTTGTAACGGGCATAACAATAGGTGCGAGTATTATTGTTTCGAGATATTTTGCACTAAACGACAGGCTCAAAATCACACAAACGAGCGACACAATAAATATAATTTCAGTTATCTTGGGCGTAGCTATAACATTTGGTGCGTGGCTATTTATAGATGATATACTATCATTTTTCAGCCTCGAAACACAAGTCAAAGATTATGCAATTAACTACCTTAGTATCTACATATTAGGCATTATTCCAACATTTGGCTATACCGCATTAACAGCACTTTTGAGAGGAATTGGCAACTCCACTACTCCACTATATTTTTTGGTTTATACTGCTATTCTGAATATTATTTTAGACCTATTTTTTGTGATTTATTTGGGCTTAGGCATTGAGGCAGTGGCTTGGGCGTCAGTAATAGCACAATTTTTAGCTTATTTAGTATTAGGATTTTATGTAAATCACAAAATCAAAATAATAAGATTAAATATTTTGCCCAAAAACATAAACATAAGCATTGCCAAAGAATGTCTATGGCTTGGTATACCAACGAGCATACAACAACTTGTTGTTTCTTTCGGTTCGCTAACACTTGTATCTATTGTTACATTATTTGGTACAGATGTAGTTGCGGCATACACCTCCGCACAACGAATTTTGATATTGATTATGGTAATCCCCATTAATATTTCTCTTGCACTCACCACATTTGTTGCACAGAATTATGCAGTAAATAATTACGATAGAATTCGCAAAGCACTCAAAGAAACTTTAAAAATATCTATGATTGCAGGGTTTGCAATACTTATTATAATTTCGATGTTTAGTACCAACATAATGCAAACATTTACCAAAGACACAAATATCATAAACATAGGCAAACAATATCTTATGATTATTTCGCTAAGTTTCTGGATATTCAATATAATGATGATGTTCAACGGCACAATTCGTGGACTTGGCAACACAATAGCCCCAATGATAATCACTGCCATATCTCTATGGATTGTCAAAATCCCAGTTGCTTATATTTTGTCCAAACACATAAACGAGGTAGGGGTTTGGCTGGCAGAACCAATTTCTTGGAGCGTTGGTGCAGTAGTAATTATACTGTATTACATTTACTACTTAAAGAAAAAAGGTTTTAGAAACCAATAAATTTCATCACATCTTCGCCATCTGCCCAGTCCCAAAGTTCGGGCATTTGAGTTTTACCAAACGGAATATAGGACTGCCCCACAACACATTGCAATTTATCTTTTATAGATGCTATTAGCTCCGACACCTGTTCTGCGTTTTCGTAATACGAAAATGAAACAGTTGCAAGTGGCACAAAAAGCGAAGAAGAACTATGCAAAATATAATATCCTCCGTCCACAAAACTCTCATTATTCATAGTTAGCATAGCACGTTTTTGGGTATAACTCCCCATAAAATCAGGGTGAGATATAGTTTTTGATTTCCACAACTCAACCAATCTACACACATCAAAATCCTTGTGCAAAAACAAATGTGAAACGTTTCTACAACCCAAACCATAGTACATAAAACAATCATTCCAAAGTTCCAAAAGCTCATTATCTGTAATTTCGGAATGTAGCACAGCAACACTCGAACGAGAATTTCTAAGTAGTTTTTTGGCAGTAGGAAATACCTCATTAAAATACCTATTAGCATTATCACTACCAGTAGCTATCAACATATCCAAATCCACACTATTATCAAGCAATTTAATCCCTCTACCAAGCTCATTAAATTGCTCTACCACCCACATCATCAATACTTTATCTTTTGACGATGGTTTGATATACACCTCCGCACCCGAAACCACAGCACACAACAAATCCATAAACCCAACCAAAGGAATATTCCCCGCCATTATAACACCGAGCTTTTTTGTGCCAATATCTTTGTATTTATAATGCGAAATCCATTGTTCTAAGTTTTGTTCACAAAGCATAGAATTACATATTGCCGACACCGCTTGATTAATCGAAAAATCACTAAACCAAGAGTTTTGCACAACTGCCTCATTTATAATATTTTGAGGCATATTTTGAATTTTTTGTTTTATTTTTAATAAAATATTAATATCAAAACTTTTTGTCATATTTTAAACATTAAATAATAAAGAAATGAATAATTTTTGCTAAATAATTTGCACAAAGATAATTTTTTTTTAAATTTGTGGCGATAATTATCATAATTATCTTCTCTAATGGCTTAGATTTTGCTTTAAAGCTCTAAAAACAAGCCAAAAGAATCACACTAAATATTTATAAATATTAATAAATGCAAGATTTAAAACAAGTCTTGGGTGAACTAAATAATGTTTCGCTAAGACAAATATCTAAATCAATAGGAGTTAAATCATATTCTATCTTGAAAAAAGAAGAAATGATTAAACGCATTATGGATTATTCAGAAAAAAACAATATTAGTTCTATTGCCGAGCTTACACAAGCAGACGCTCCTTCCCAAACCACAGACACGCCAGTCAAAAAAGAAGAACAAGCACCTGCACAAACTCCACAAGACAACACTTCGAGCAATTCGGAGCAAACAAAAGAGGACAAGGCTCACCAACGCAAAACAAGAACTCGTATAATCCAACGAGAAAGGGTAACTTCAAACGCTATAAACAAACCAAAAGACAACTCTCAGGAAAACAAACAAGCAGTAGCAGATACAACTACCGAGCAAATTGATTTACAGAAAGTTGAACTACCAAAAGCGGAACTACCAAAAACAGAAGAGCCACAAGAAGGCGAAAAAACAATAAGATTTTCTCACAAAAACACAAGGGAAAACAACCCAAATAGAGAAAAGACTCAAAACAGACCTTTCCAAAAGGACAATAGACAAAACGACAAAACCAGAGAGAACAACGCAGAAAACAAAACTGAGGCTACTGCCAAAGAAGAACAAAGCGTAGCACCACAACCCGAACAACCAAAAGAAAATATTTGGGACAACGTAGACCCAATTATCACAGAAGGAGTTTTGGAGGTATTGCAAGACGGATATGGATTTTTGCGTTCGTCAGACTACAATTATCTAAACTCTCCCGACGATGTTTATGTCTCAAACTCACAGATTCGTATTAACGGACTTAAAACAGGCGATACAGTTCAAGGAGAAATACGCCCCCCAAAAGACGGCGAAAAATATTTTCCACTTGTCAAAATCCACAAAATAAACGGACTTACTCCAAACATCATTCGTGACAGAGTAATGTTTGAATATCTTACCCCACTTTTCCCAGAAAGCAAATTCAATTTGACAGGAGGCAAACACAACAACCTTTCAAACAGAATTATAGATATGTTTGCCCCAATCGGCAAAGGGCAACGTGCATTGATAGTTGCACAGCCAAAAACGGGTAAAACAGTACTTCTAAAAACCATTGCAAACTCTATTGCAGACAACCACCCAGAGGCATATATCATTATATTATTGATTGACGAGCGACCAGAGGAGGTTACAGATATGGAACGAAGCGTAAACGCCGAAGTTATTTCATCTACATTCGACGAACAAGCCTCTCGCCACGTAAAGGTTGCCGAAATGGTATTAGAAAAAGCAAAACGTATGGTGGAATGTGGTCACGATGTAGTTATCATTCTTGACTCTATCACTCGTCTTGCTCGTGCTTACAACACAGTACAACCAGCATCTGGCAAGGTTCTTTCGGGCGGTGTTGATGCAAATGCACTTCACAAACCCAAACGTTTCTTTGGAGCTGCCCGCAACACCGAAGAGAAAGGGTCACTTACAATCATTGCATCTGCACTTATCGAAACAGGTAGCAAAATGGACGAAGTTATTTTTGAGGAATTTAAGGGAACAGGTAATATGGAATTGCAGTTAGACAGAAAAATATCTAACAAACGTATCTACCCTGCCGTTGATATTACATCTTCAAGTACACGTCGTGATGATTTGTTATTAGACAAAGACACTCTCCAAAAAACTTGGATAATCCGTCGCCACCTTACAGATATGAACTCTATCGAGGCTATCGAGTTAATCAAAGGACAAATGGAGAAAACTCACAATAACGACGAGATGCTAAATACTATGGATCAATAGTATAATTTAGTATTTTCATTTGTAGGAGCTTGAAAAAATGATAGAAACAAACGACGAATGTAAAAATGCTTGGGAAACAAATGCCAAGTATTGGGATAACTATATGGGCAACGAGTCAAACTTTTTTCATAGAGACTTAGTAAGACCATATACCGAAAAATTTTTGGATATAAAATCTGGGGATTTTGTTTTGGATATAGCTTGTGGAAACGGCAATTTTTCAAAAAGACTTGCAGATTTTGGGGCAAGGGTTATAGCCTTTGATTTCAGTCCCAAAATGGTTGAATTAGCAAAAATCAGACGTTCCGAAGTCTTAGACCGAGTTACATTCAAAGTCTGTGATGCTACCGACAAAACAGCACTTACAAATCTCATAGAGGACAAAAAATTTGATAAAGCCGTTGCAAATATGGCACTTATGGATATTTCAGACATCAAACCACTTTTTGAAGCACTGTCTGTAATACTCAAAGACAAAGGACACTTTGTATTTTCGATGCACCACCCCTGTTTCACATTTCCCAATGACGACTACACAACGCATCAAATCTACAAAGACATAGCTATTGACGGACAACCAGTCCTGCAAAATTACTACCACCGTCCTCTGCAAAATATATTTGACATTGCGTCCGAAAATGGATTTTATATCGACAAATTCAAAGAAATTTGTTTGGAAGACGAAAACAAACCAATTATTATAATTGTAAAAGCAAGCAAAAGACAATAATAAAAACACTCAGAAAAATTTTCTGAGTGTTTTTTTTTATTTTAGTTGTTCAAAGTATCTCTCTACCAGCTCAATTTGGGTATCTTTTAGGATAATCCTTTTTTGAGAATCGAGCAAATAAAGAGTTGGTATGGCTTTGAGGTCGTAGATTGTTTGTGAGGAAATTTGTTGATTGTAGGTGTTGAGCCACTTAGGAGAGTATTTTGAGGCTTTCCACAATTCCAAATTATCTTCGGTATATACAGACAGAATTTTTAGTGCTGAGTTGTTGAGTGTTTTGCTGTTTTCGATAAACCCTTTTACACGTTTGCAGTCCGTGCAGTCAGGATTGTTGAAATACACCAAAATATATTCTGCACTTATGCTGTATAGATTGGACTTCTCTCCATTTTTGTAACTAAACTCAAAATCATTTGCCACAGTCCCAATTCTGTTTTTCAAAAGCATTTGCAACTGATATTGCGGACGGATTTTTGAAAGCGAATCAAGATTTGACTTCACCACATTTCTCAAAACAGGAATATACCATTCCTCGTTACGGTAAGGCGAATTTGGATTATACAAATACCTTTCTGTTATATCCATAAAATACGCAAAAGTACGCAAATTATTTTGTGCCGATTGCATCATATCTCCAAGTACTTTATTGGCTTTTTGGGCATCTACATAGCCCAAAGCTGGCAAAAACTCCACAAAAATCTGCTCCGCAATTTCTGGTTTCAGTTGGGTAGTATCCCCAAAATCAAACCCTGCCCAATAGTGCGACACAAAATATTCAGCCGCCTCTTGTGGGTTGCTAATCATTGCAGGAATAGCAGGTGCAACAAATTTCTTCGCACTCTTTGGTGCATTAGCTCCATTTTGCTCTCTACCACAAGCCATTGCCAAAACCCAACAAGCTATTAGTAGTATAATTGTTTTTTTCATTTTAATTTACTTAAAAAATTAAGCTATATTATCAGTAAAACCTGCGTGTTTTAAATGCACGCAGGTTATAAATCAAATTATTTTGTATAGACACAGCGAATAGGCATACCGAGATCACGATCTTCAAACCACACTGGGTGTAAGTGGGTCGAACTGAAATATATATTTTCCCCGTGTATATCAACACGCACCGAACGAGTCCAATAGTAACCGTGCGTGCCAAGATTATAAAAATCTCTTACGCCTCGATAACCTGCGGCAGGAATAAATAAATAGTCAACGTCATGATAAAAATCTGTTTGGCGAACTGCCCCATTGGGAGCTATATGCCAACTCCAGTTAGGTGCCTCTCTCCAATAAGAGTAACCACTTACACCAAATATTTTATAAACCTCATCTGGCATAGGTAATCTCCAAGGATCACCAAGATAGTGTCTACACGGATCACCTATACCTGTTGAAGGATCAAATACTAATGGAATGAGAGATCCTCCTTTGTAATAAGCAGAGCTCCAACTTGTCTCTCCGTGATATTCCGCAGGTTTAACTTTAACAACCAAAGCTGGTTCACCAAATCCTTTACCATCTCCATTTGTTCCACCAGCCCAACCGAGCAAACTACCAAATTGGAAATACAATCCACAGTCCGTTGGGTCGCCAATTTTACAAGCATTCTCTCCATCTGCCACAAGATTACCTTTCGCAATAACAAAATTATCTATTACTATTGGCATATCTCGGACACAACGAATAGGGAACCCGTAAGTAGGTTTGTTGGGAGACTCAGTGTTCACTGCATTCGTGTTAAAGCCAATAGCAAACGTGTAGTCTAAAGCATGAGACACAGTGCTACTCCAACTGGTACCAAACTTATTTACACTGGACAAACTTCCATCGTTAAATTTGCGAGAACCTGAGAAAGGAAAAAACAAACCGTTTTTGTGAATTGGTCCTAAGGGTGAACTCTGCCAACTCCAATTAGGAATATTATTCCAATTCCCGCTACTTACATTATCAAATATTTTCATATTCTCTTCTCTTGTAGGTAATCTCCAAGACTTGCCAAGATAATGCCTACACGGATCACCAATACCTGTTGAAGGATCAAATGTTAATGGAACTACGGAGCCTCCTTTACCGTTTTTGTAATAAGGAGCAGAAGTCCAATCTGGATTTCCTCTATATTCCGCTGGTTTAACTTTAACTGCCAAAGATGGAGAGCCAAAACCGGTACCATCACCATTTGCTCCGCCAGTCCAGCCAATCAAGCTACCAAACTGGAAATACAATCCTCCATCTGTTGGTTCTCCAATCTTACAACCATTCTTGCCATCAGCCACAAGATGACCTTTTGCAACAATAAGATCTTTTATTATTATTGGAACATCTTGAACACAGCGAACAGGTAACCCGAAAGAAGTTATATTGTAGACCTCTGGGGTCACGTTGGTCGAACTAAAGTGTAGGAAGCCTCCGTTGGAAGCAAAGTCCATTGTACTACTCCAATAGGAACTGTTCGTGTCACGGAAGGAAAGTTTTCCATCAGCACTCTCACGACTACCCAAGATGGGTAAAAATAATCCTTTTTTGTGTATTGCTCCTGTGGGCGACTCTTGCCAATTCCAATTACTAACATATTTCCACTCTGTGCCCATACCTACATCATCAAATAATTTCGTATACTCTCCTGCTGTCGGTAATCGCCAAGGATCGCCAAGATAATATCTACACGGATCACCTATACCTGTTGAAGGATCAAATGTTAATGGAACGCTTGCTCCGTCAGCAACATCTTTGTAACGAGGTGCAGAAGACCAATTAGGATTACCATTATATTCCGCTGGTTTAACTTGTACTGCCAAAGAGGGTTTACCTTGTCCTATACCATTTCCATTTGCTCCACCAGTCCAGCCAAGTAAGCTACCAAACTGGAAATACAATCCATTGTCTGTTGGTTTTCCAATCTTACAACCATTCTCACCATCAGCAATAAGATTACCTGTAGCCCATACAAGATTATCTATTATAAGTTCTGAATCTACAGATTTTACAGAAAGCACATAGGTATATTTTTTATTTGCCTCCCAACTGCCACTAAGAGCAACTTCTCGGTCTTCGCCATCTATTGTTACTACTAACTTTGCATTTTCTCCAAGTGTTTGTGGTATCATCATCAAATATCCGTCGGCAGCTGTGGCATTCACTTCGTCTTCGGTTGCTACCAATCCCTCTGGAATACCTGCACTGTATTCGCTATTGTTTACAGCTCCTAATTCGCTCCACGCAATAGCTTCACCATTTGTATATCCAAGGCTTAGTTTGCCACTTGTACTAATTCCTTTTATAGATATTTTTGTAATACTTTCATTTCCACCACTTATCTTGAAAGCAACAGAAGAAAGTGCGTGAACAAACCTAAAATCAATACTACCTGAGTTTTGGTTGTAGGCTGTTGTGCCTACCAACAAATCTGGTTGTTTTTTGCAGTCTGTGGGTACTGTATATTTTATATAAGGGGTAGAAGTATAGGCTCTCTCTATTTTTAGTCCATTTCCACTTCTGTTATTTACATCTACATAAGGAGCATATCCAAATACTGTTGTTTTTTTACCCTTTGCCCAATATCTAATTGGAGAGTAAGTCCATTTACCTGTCTGTTTTTGCTCTACTTTTTGATTGTTCATCTCTGTTGCAGAGATATTTGAACCAGTCCAGTTATCAGTCCCAGTATAATACGCAAATACTCCCATATTAGGAACTTTTGATATGGCATCATAAGGAGTTCCCTTTGTTTGAGTTGAGCCATCTATCGGCATTACACTCGGTCTGAAACTCAACATTGTTGGGTCAAGTTCCTCTTCAACTACTATGTTAGTTTTTGTACAAGAAGCGAATAACGACCCAACTCCCAACAAAAACAACACTAAATAGTTTATTGTTTTTCTTTTCATAAAATTTACTTTAATAATAATTCTTTTATATATATTGGGCATAGGCAGACGACCAAATCTGCCTATGCTTGGTGTGATTTTTTGCTCACACTTATGTTTTTCTATACAATTAAAAGCAGATATCTCATACTCTTAATAAATCAAATTAGTTATCGAAGATACAGCGAACAGGCAACGCAGCAGAGCGGGTTTCGACGGTATTTGGGTACACGTAGGACGAAGTGAAGTATGGGGTTGTCGCCCCATCAGCATCGACAATAGTAGTACTCCAATAGTAACCGTGCCTGCCAGCGAAGGATAAATTTCCAGTGCTACGGTAGCGTAAGCCGGTTGTAGGAAAAAACAATCCATTTTTATGAGTTGTCCCAACGAGTGCATTTCGCCAATTCCAGTTAGGAACATTTTCCCATGGAGTTCCATTTCCCACTTTATCAAATATTTTATGACACTCTTCTTCTGTAGGTAATCTCCAATAGTCACCAAGATAATGCCTACACGGATCGCCTATACCTGTAGAAGAATTAAATGTGAATGGAACACTTGTTCCTTTTTCCCCGTCTTTGTAATAAGGTGCAGAAGTCCAATCTGGATTTCCTCTATATTCCGTTGGTTTAACTTTAACTGCCAAAGATGGAGATCCAGAACCGGTACCATCTCCATTTGCTCCACCAGTCCAACCAAGTAAACTACCAAACTTAAAATATAAACCATAATCTGTTGGTTCACCAATCTTACAACCATTCTCACCATCTGCCACAAGATTTCCTTTCGCAACTTTAAGGTCATCTATTTTAATATATGAAACATCGTGGACACAGCGAACAGCTAATCCTTCAATACGAAGGGGGCTTCTTTGCATTCCCACAGCGTTCAAATCGAAGTACACACGGTACGCGAATGACTCGTCAAATACAGTACTACTCCAATAGTAACCAAACATATCAACGTAGTGGATATTTCCTTCTACGTCGTGGCGATAACCAGAGGCAGGAAAAAACAATTTATTATTGCGAATTGCCCCAATCGGTGAATCTTGCCAATTCCAGTTAGGAACTCTGTCCCACGTAGCTCTACTACCAGCATAATCAAATAATTTATTATACTCCTCTGTTGTCGGTAATCTCCAAGGTTTACCAAGATAATGTCTACACGGATCGCCTATACCTGTTGAAGGGTCAAATGTTAATGGAACACTTGTTCCTCTATCACCGTCTTTGTAATAAGCCGAACTCCATTTTGTCTCTCCTTTATAATCCACAGGTTTTACTTTAACTTCCAAGTCAGGAGTCCCCAGCCCTGTACCATCTCCATTTGCTCCGCCAGACCAGCCAAGTAAGCTACCAAACTGGAAATACAATCCAGAATCAGTTGGTTTTCCAATCTTACAACCATTTTCGCCATCTGCCACAAGATTACCTGTAGCCCATACAAGATCATCTATTATAAGTTCTGAATTTACAGATTTTACAGAAAGCACATAGGTATATTTTTTATTTGCCTCCCAACTGCCACTAAGAGCAACTTCTCGGTCTTCGCCATCTATTGTTACTACTAACTTTGCATTTTCTCCAAGTGTTTGTGGTATCATCATCAAATATCCGTCGGCAGCTGTGGCATTCACTTCGTCTTCGGTTGCTACCAATCCCTCTGGAATACCTGCACTGTATTCGCTATTGTTTACAGCTCCTAATTCGCTCCACGCAATAGCTTCACCATTTGTATATCCAAGGCTTAGTTTGCCACTTGTACTAATTCCTTTTATAGATATTTTTGTAATACTTTCATTTCCACCACTTATCTTGAAAGCAACAGAAGAAAGTGCGTGAACAAACCTAAAATCAATACTACCTGAGTTTTGGTTGTAGGCTGTTGTGCCTACCAACAAATCTGGTTGTTTTTTGCAGTCTGTGGGTACTGTATATTTTATATAAGGGGTAGAAGTATAGGCTCTCTCTATTTTTAGTCCATTTCCACTTCTGTTATTTACATCTACATAAGGAGCATATCCAAATACTGTTGTTTTTTTACCCTTTGCCCAATATCTAATTGGAGAGTAAGTCCATTTACCTGTCTGTTTTTGCTCTACTTTTTGATTGTTCATCTCTGTTGCAGAGATATTTGAACCAGTCCAGTTATCAGTCCCAGTATAATACGCAAATACTCCCATATTAGGAACTTTTGATATGGCATCATAAGGAGTTCCCTTTGTTTGAGTTGAGCCATCTATCGGCATTACACTCGGTCTGAAACTCAACATTGTTGGGTCAAGTTCCTCTTCAACTACTATGTTAGTTTTTGTACAAGAAGCGAATAACGACCCAACTCCCAACAAAAACAACACTAAATAGTTTATTGTTTTTCTTTTCATAAAATTTACTTTAATAATAATTCTTTTATATATATTGGGCATAGGCAGACGACCAAATCTGCCTATGCTTGGTGTGATTTTTTGCTCACACTTATGTTTTTCTATATAATTAAAAGCAGATATCTCATACTCTTAATAAATCAAATTACCTATCGTGGACACAGCGAATAGAATATCCATTAGTTCGATCGTCGAAGTCATGTGAATACACACCATGGTTCAAAGAGAATTGCAAGAAGAACCCCCAAGTCTCAGTGTTCGCCGTATTACTCCAATAATAACCATTCGTGCCAAATTGGTGGATATCTCCTCTATAACCTCGGGTGCGTAGACCCGAGGCTAAAAGAAATAAACCGTTTTTGTGTAATGCCCCTGCGGGAGACTCCTGCCAACTCCAATCAGGGAGATCTCCCCACAATGTGTTATTACGTACATTATCGAATAATTTCATATTATCTTCGTTTGTCGGTAATCTCCAAGGCTTACCAAGATAATGTCTACACGGATCGCCAATACCTGTTGAAGGATCAAATGTTAATGGAACTTCTGAGCCTCTTCTACCCTTATCGTAATAAGGAACATGAGACCAATCTGGATTTTCTCTATATTCCGCTGGTTTAACTTTAATTGCCAGTTCTGGTTCCCCTTGCCCTGTGCCATCTCCATTTGCTCCACCAGCCCAGCCAAGTAAACTACCAAACTTAAAATATAATCCTGCATCTGTTGGTTCACCAATCTTGCAACCATTCTCACCATCTGCCACAAGATTACCTTTCGCAACAACAAGATCTTTTATTACTATTGGAATATCTTGGACACAGCGAACAGAGAACCCGTTAGGACGACTGAAGTTATGCACTGGGTACACGCCGGACCAATAGAAGTACAAGACGTACCCACTGGAAGTATTGTCCACAGTACTACTCCACGAGAAACCGCCCGTACCAACGTCGGTGAAACTTCCAGCACCGGCGTTGCGATAACCCGAGGCGGGAAAAAACATTCTTTTTTTGTGTATTGCTCCTGCGGGTGAACTCTGCCAATCCCAGTTAGGAACACTTCCCCACGATGTGGCATTGCCTACATTATCAAATAATTTCTTATACTCCTCTCTTGTCGGTAATCTCCAAGGCTTACCAAGATAATGTCTACACGGATCGCCTATACCTGTTGAAGGGTCAAATGTTAATGGAACACTTGTTCCTCTATCACCGTCTTTGTAATAAGCCGAACTCCATTTTGTCTCTCCTTTATAATCCACAGGTTTTACTTTAACTTCCAAGTCAGGAGTCCCCAGCCCTGTACCATCTCCATTTGCTCCACCACTCCAGCCAAGTAAACTACCAAACTGAAAATACAATCCATAATCTGTTGGTTCGCCAATCTTACAACCATTTGCTCCATCTGCCACAAGATTACCTGTAGCCCACAAAACATTATCTATTATAACATCTAAGTTTACAGGTTTTACAGAAAGAACATAAGTATATTTTTTATTTGCCTCCCATCTTCCACTAAGAGCAACTTCTCGGTCTTCGCCATCTATTGTTACTACTAACTTTGCATTTTCTCCAAGTGTTTGTGGTATCATCATCAAATATCCGTCGGCAGCTGTGGCATTCACTTCGTCTTCGGTTGCTACCAATCCCTCTGGAATACCTGCACTGTATTCGCTATTGTTTACAGCTCCTAATTCGCTCCACGAAATAGCTCCACCGTTTGTATACCCAAGGCTTAGTTTACCACTTGTACTAATTCCTTTAACAGATATTTTTGTAACCTTTTCGTCAGCTCCTTTTATCTTGAAAGCAACAGAAGAAAGTGCGTGAACAAACTTGAAATTAACACTACCTGAGTTTTGGTTGTAAGCTGTTGTGCCTACCAACAAATCTGGTTGTTTTTTGCAGTCTGTGGGTACTGTATATTTTATATAAGGGGTAGAAGTATAGGCTCTCTCTATTTTTAGTCCATTTCCACTTCTGTTATTTACATCTACATAAGGAGCATATCCAAATACTGTTGTTTTTTTACCCTTTGCCCAATATCTAATTGGAGAGTAAGTCCATTTACCTGTCTGTTTTTGCTCTACTTTTTGATTGTTCATCTCTGTTGCAGAGATATTTGAACCAGTCCAGTTATCAGTCCCAGTATAATACGCAAATACTCCCATATTAGGAACTTTTGATATGGCATCATAAGGAGTTCCCTTTGTTTGAGTTGAGCCATCTATCGGCATTACACTCGGTCTGAAACTCAACATTGTTGGGTCAAGTTCCTCTTCAACTACTATGTTAGTTTTTGTACAAGAAGCGAATAACGACCCAACTCCCAACAAAAACAACACTAAATAGTTTATTGTTTTTCTTTTCATAAAATTTACTTTAATAATAATTCTTTTATATATATTGGGCATAGGCAGACGACCAAATCTGCCTATGCTTGGTGTGATTTTTTGCTCACACTTATGTTTTTCTATATAATTAAAAGCAGATATCTCATACTCTTAATAAATCAAATTACCTATCGTGGACACAGCGAACAGAGAACCCGAAAGTACGACTGTCGTTATTCTCTGGGTACACGTTGGACGAATGGAAGCTTAGGCTGGACCCGAGGACAGTGCTGTACACCGTACTACTCCAATAGGCACCGTACGTACCAACGTTGCTGAAACTTCCACCTCTGGAGTTGCGATAACCCGAGCCGGGAAAAAACATTCCTTTTTTGTGTATTGCTCCTGTGGGTGACTCTTGCCAATTCCAATTACTAACATATTCCCACTCTGTACCCATACCTACATCATCAAATAATTTCGTACACTCTCCTGCTGTCGGTAAACGCCAAGGATCGCCAAGATAATATCTACACGGATCGCCTATACCTGTTGACGGAGTAAATGTTAAAGGAACGTTTGATCCAGCTGCACCGTCTTTGTAATAAGCCGAACCCCAACTTGTTCCACCGCTATAACCCGCTGGTTTGACTTTAAGTGCCAAAGCAGGAGATCCTTGCCCAGTGCCATCTCCATTTGCTCCACCAGCCCAGCCAAGTAAACTACCAAACTGAAAATACAATCCATAATCTGTTGGTTCACCAATCTTGCAACCACCATTTTCTCTATCTTCCACAAGATTACCCACAGCCCATAATACATTATCTATTATAACATCTGAATTTACAGAAAGAACATAAGTATACCTTTTATTTGCCTCCCAACTGCCAGTAAGTTCAACTTCTCGGTCTTCGCCATCTATCGTTACTACTAACTTTGCGTCGGCTCCGAGTGTTTGTGGTATCATCATCAAATATCCGTCGGCAGCTGTGGCGTTCACTTCGTCTTCGGTAGCTACCAATCCCTCGGGAATACCTGCTTTGTATTCAGCATTACTTACTGCTCCTAATTCGCTCCACTCAATAGCTCCACCGTCAGTATATGCAAGGCTAAGTTTGCCACTTGTACTAATTCCTTTAACAGATATTTTTGTAATAATTTCGTCGGCCCCTTTTATCCTGAAAGCAACAGAAGAAAGTGCGTGAACAAACTTAAAATTAACACTACCTGAGTTTTGGTTGTAGGCTGTTGTGCCTACCAACAAATCTGGTTGTTTTTTGCAGTCTGTGGGTACTGTATATTTTATATAAGGGGTAGAAGTATAGGCTCTCTCTATTTTTAGTCCATTTCCACTTCTGTTATTTACATCTACATAAGGAGCATATCCAAATACTGTTGTTTTTTTACCCTTTGCCCAATATCTAATTGGAGAGTAAGTCCATTTACCTGTCTGTTTTTGCTCTACTTTTTGATTGTTCATCTCTGTTGCAGAGATATTTGAACCAGTCCAGTTATCAGTCCCAGTATAATACGCAAATACTCCCATATTAGGAACTTTTGATATGGCATCATAAGGAGTTCCCTTTGTTTGAGTTGAGCCATCTATCGGCATTACACTCGGTCTGAAACTCAACATTGTTGGGTCAAGTTCCTCTTCAACTACTATGTTAGTTTTTGTACAAGAAGCGAATAACGACCCAACTCCCAACAAAAACAACACTAAATAGTTTATTGTTTTTCTTTTCATAAAATTTACTTTAATAATAATTCTTTTATATATATTGGGCATAGGCAGACGACCAAATCTGCCTATGCTTTGCGAGAATTTTAGTTGTCGCTTTTATCTTTTATTTTGTTTAATAAGCTATTACAACTCAAGATTACCATTTGTTGTACCATTTTCCCAATCAGTAAGAGTGTTTACAGTGAATGTAATCATATTTTTGTCATCAACTACTGGCTTACCATCAGGAGTAATACCTCCATTACCAGTACCCAACTTAATAGTGTATAAATAAGCTGTATTGATAGCAAAATTGAACGCTACTGGGATATAAGCTACTTGCTGTAAATTTGCAGCTTCACCTTTACCTACAATCCATTCATTATTAGATGTGTTTTGTAATGAATATGTAATTTTGATATACGACTTTCCTGCTTGTTCTGCAACTGGTTTATCTTTTATAATTGCAGTTGTAGTTTGTGGGATAACAAGTGCTGCTCCATCAGTTGCTGTTAAATCTGTTGCTGTTGTTGCAACCAAATTATTTGCTGATCCATTAAGTTTGATAGGGAAGTTTATTGGAGTCGTAGCAGCAGCCCAAGCACCAGCAGTTTGAGTATAAGTATAATTAGCTGCCGAACCTAAATTACCTAATTCAATAGAACTGATATATGCTTTTTGGTCGTTTGACACCATCGCTTTTACAGAAATCTTTGACAATGCGTGTTTGAATGTCATTCCAACAGCTTTTGGTGTTAGTTTTTCTGGAGCTACTACTTCACCAGATGTACCTACAAGTAGGTCTGTTTGTTCAGCAATGTCAGTCTTAGCAGTAAACGACAATGATGGCATTTTTGACGCAGTTACACTATATGTAGCCTTATCCGCTGGTGAATATCCATAAAACTCGGTTTTAGTTCCTTCTGCTGGCCACAAAATAATTTTGTCAGTTTCCCATTTTGCACCATTTTTTGTTACATTAACAGCATTCACCAATGTTTTAGGTGTAGTATTCCAATCAATAGCTGCAGAAGCATCAGCTCCTTGGTAACCATATGCTACAAATGTATTAAAAGTTGCATCTGTTGTTGACACGGCTTTTGTGTCTTTTCCCAAATATGGAGAAAACTTGACTAATCTGTTTGATGATGGATTGTTATCATCTACGTTGTTTTTTGTACAGCTTGCCATTAACGCAATAGCAAGAGCTGAAAGAGTTAAGATTTTTTTCATTTTTTTTGATTAAAAAGTTTATAATTTTTTGATTTTTTACACTTTATTTTTAAAGAAAGTGTAAGATAATTTTATATAGTTTATAATTTATTAATTATTTAAATTCCAATAGGAATATCAATTATATCACTCCAGTCTTCTAATTCTATATCACCTGGGACATTAATATCAGGTAAAATTATAGGATTTTCTTCTCCTATAATCAAAAAGATATTTGACTCAACACCAGTAGGGATAGCTTTATTTATTTCTTTTGAAACATCAAATACGAAAGGATTATGTATCGTATCATCAACTGTTTTGATAACAACTTCAAGTTTATATTTGCCATCTGTTCCAATTCTTCCAAATGTTAGAACTTTTGCCTCTATTGTACCATTAATTGTTGAGCCTTCGTCATAAGTTCGGTTGTTTAGCACAAACTCTTGCTTAACACTCTCTGTCAAAGTTTTGCCTGTTGCTATATAAACCCCGCTACTCATTCCACTAAATGTTCCTAAGGAAGATTTTGCAGACTTCAAGTTTTTTATTTTTACTTTAATGTTTAAAGTATTAAAAAGCCTTTGTGGCTGTATGTTTTGTAACTGTTCAAAACCCTTTTCTATTGATTCTATATCGTACTCTCGTTCTAATTCGCTTTTTGATACATTTTTCTGTTTTGAGATAACGTAATGCAACATTTCTTTTGTAATCTCAAAGTCCTCAATAACTTTTACTGCCAAAACCTCTGGTTCTTGTATGTAACCATCGGATTTAGAGGCTCTCAACAAACTCTTTGAGGGAATACCTACTACTCTGAACTGTTCAAAGTTTTTTTGATTCTCAAATTTCATTTTAGTATAGTCTTCAATCCTGTTGTTCATTACTATTACTGAGTACGAACCTACTGGAACTGCTATTTCTCCACCTCGTGGGTCGGACAAACCTTTCAAGAATGGTTCACTACCGTCTTTTGGATAAAACCACAATGAAACACTATATAAATTCTTATCTGGATCGTTGTCTGGATCAAGTCCTGCTTTACTCCAATCGATACTTACTTTAATTTTAACGTCCTTTATTACGTCGTCATTCAAATCACGTCTTTGACACGAACAAAAACAAAGGAGCATCATTCCTAATATTGTTAAATTTCTTACCATCTTGATTTTGTTTTTTTAGTTATAAAATTTGGAGTCCATATCAAAGACACTTTTAGTCGTGTTGGGCCAAACCACGAGTAATTACCATTATGCTGGCGTAATAAGTGCCAAGTATCGTATATATTACTATACTCAGCTTTGTAGTGGCGATAGTCAGTTTGCATATAACCAACTCCCAATGAATACTCCATTGATAGAGAGCGAGTAAGTGACTGAACATATCCTGCACTAATACCTACTGTGAAATATTCACCTTGGTAACCTTTGGCATTATTTTCAAAATCATAGTAGCCTCCGCCACCATATACTCCTACAAACCAACCTGATAGTGGATTGTGTTTGCCTTTTAGATGCTCACGTTTTTTGTAGTTTGGTTTTACCCAATATCTAAGTTCTACGTTTCCAGAAATTGTCTGAATTGCACGTTGTTTGTCAGTATTCGACCACCAAGGGAAAATAACCTCCCCTGCTATACTCCAACGTTTAGCAAGTGGGACTTCAATTTCAGCATTTATAAGCGATACTGCATCAAATAATAAGTTTGTTTTGAATGAAATATATGGACGCTTATACATTTCTACTTTTGGCTCAACCAGTTTTAAAGATGATTTTTGAACAGATGCAGCTGTTAATGCAGGACTTGTAGCTAATACTGTTTGCGAAATAGATTTGCACTCACAATAGGTACTATTTTTGATGTGCTTATCTTGTTTAACAACTTTTTCTTCTTTTGACTTATTACTAATTGATATAATCTGTATTTTAATTTGTGATGAATTAAAATTTGGAACATAATTATCAAATAAATATTTCAGAGTTTTGCCATTGTCAAGTTCTTTGATATGAGCTGAAATTGAGTCGGCAGTAGTACCCATCGACATTATTTTTATAAGTTCCTGCTTGTTTTCAATAGAACTATCTTTTTTTACTTGTTCCACAAAATTATACCAAGTTGCTACTCTATATCTTGATATAACATCTTGTTCTTTCAAAAATGAGTAGTTTTTTAGTAAGTATTTTCTGAAAACTTCGCTTCGTTTTTCAGCAAGGTCATAATCTTGAAAAAACTCTCTGTTAGGGAATGTATTGCTTATTATCCTTACAGATTTATTTTCACTATGAAGTTTGTGCAATACACTATCTAATATTGCTAATGAACTAATGTTTTGGCCAAACGACTTATCTATGTCGGATGACAATTTTTGATACTTAATTGTGATTTGCTCCGATGTGTTCACCTGCACGTCAATCGGTATGCTTTGTGCATTAGTTGGTATCCCGATACCAACTGCAAACAATGCTAATAGCAGCTTAATCTTCATTTTCATTTTAATTTTTTATAAACTTTGATTTAATAAATTTATTACTTTATAAGTAACTTTAATATTTTTGCAAAAGTGAGAAAAAATTTTTTAATAGCAAAAAATCATCATAAAGAATTTTACTAATATTTATGATTTAAGCATTATATTTAAATGCATTTTAAAATATATATTATATATTTGTACACATATATATAATACAGTAA
>CAZRHJ010000012.1:0-5393 GCA_964600025.1 uncultured Rikenellaceae bacterium
AATTATGAAAAGACTATTTTTATCATTTTTTGCTTTTGCACTTTGTCTAAGTGCATTTGCTCAAAACAATCTAAGTACTAATATTATTAGTGTTAGAACAGAATGCGATACTATCGTTCAACCAAACAAAATAATTTTAAACGTGCTTATTCAAAGCAACAAAGGATTGGGCAAAAAGGGGTTAAGCACAGCTCAGGACAAACTTTTTGAAGTATTAGAAAGTGCCAATGTAGACACAAAGACAAAAGTTTTTGTGAATAATTTTGGCTCTGAATATACAAACAAGAGAAACGAGGTATTGCTTGTGCGTTCCTACGAAATTGAGCTAAACAGTATGAAACAAGTTGATAAAATCATTATCAATGCAGCAGACCAAAACAATATAGCAAACATTAATATAAAGTCTGTTGAAAATACGGATTTTGAAAATATTGAAAAAGAATTGACAAAAAAAGCACTATTAAAATCACGTGAGGAGGCTAAATATCAAGCAAATATACTGGGACAAAATATTGGTAAAGCAGTATATATATCAAAGGGTTATAGCTATGGAGCTAAACAGATTGTAGGCGACAGAATAATGTATCGTAGCAGTTCAGCTAACGAAGAAAGCACCAGTGAAATGAATGTAAAATTCCGAAACTTGAACGTAAAAGTGAATTTTGAAGTTAATTATCAATTACTTGACTAAAAACAAACTAACCTAAATACAAAAAATGAAAAAACTAATTTTGGGATTATTTGCTATTGCACCAACAGTTGTAATGGCACAAAATAGTCCACATTTTGCAATGCGTCCTTCGCTTACGCCAGACGCACAACAAATTTATTTTGAGTACGACACAGATATTTGGCGTGTCGCTACAAATGGAGGAGAGGCATCTCGCATAACTGCATTGGAGGGCTATGAAAGCTCCGCATTGGTATCACCAGACGGCAAATGGTTGGCGTTTGCATCTAACCAAAATGGCAATAATGATGTGTATATTGTGCCTACTTCGGGAGGAGAAATCAAACGTTTGACTTTCAACGACGCATCTGATGTGCCTACTTCGTGGTCGGCAAACTCTCAGACTATTAATTTTGAATCAAACCGTTTGAATAACGTGTCTTCTTACAGTGTTTCGATTAACGGAGGTACTCCAAAACGTATTTTTGGTAATTATTTTAACACTATTGCCAATTTGCACGAAATGGCAGACGGAAGTTATCTTTTTAACGAATCAACAGAGAGTTACAGATATGCAACTCGTAAAGGATACAAAGGCGACCATAACCCTAATATCAAAAAATGGAACCTAAAAACAAATACTTACACAGAGCTTACAAGCAATATAGGTAAGGATTTGTGGGCTACAAGCGATAAAAATGGTAAGATATATTTTGTGTCTGACGAGGCAAATGGCTGGGAATCTAATTTGGCTACTATCGAAAATGGCAAAACTAAGATTTTGACTAAGTTTAACAATTCGGTAATGTATCCAAAAGTAAGTTTTAATGGAGAAAAAGTTGTATTTAATCGTGATTACAAAATCTATGTTTATGATACAAAAACTCAAAAAAGCATTGTTCCAGAAATTGATATAACAGTTGCAAATACTACGAATATTGAAAACAAATATTCTGTAAAAGGCAAAATAAACAACTACTCTATCTCGCCAGATGGCAAAAAAATTGCGTTTACTTCACGTGGAAGATTGTTTGTTTCGGACAAAGATGGCAAAATCATCAAAGAACTTAACACAGACAAAAAAGAACGTTGTGTAAGTACAGTTTGGGCAGCTGACAACAAGACTATATATTTTACAAGAACTCGTAACGGTTTTTATAATCTATTTTCGATTGATGCAAGTAGCACTACCCCAGAAAAAGCTATTTATACACCAGATGAATATGTAAAACATTTGATTATAAATAATGCTAAAAACAAATTAGTGTTTACTACTGGCGGAAACAGAATAGAGATGTTTGATGGCAAAAAAGTTTCGCTTGTAACAGACAAAGCAGAGTTTTGGACATTCAGAACTTATAATTTTTCTTTCTCTAATGATGATAACTATTTAGTTTTCAGCAGTGTTAATTTCTTTGAAAGTGATGTTTATATTTATGATTTTGCAACGAAAAAACTTATCAATGTAACAGAATCTACTGCTGGTGAATATTCTCCTATACTATCATCTAACAACAAATATCTATATATTACTGCAAATAGATATGGGGCATCGTTCCCTCGTGGTGTTGGTAGAGGAAACTCAAATCTATACCGTATCCCACTAAACAAATACGATACTGACTTTGAGGACGAAAAATATGATAATATGTTTGAGGGAGAGAAAAAAGATACCGTAAAACATAAAATTGATTTTAATAGAAAAAACATACACCGTAGATGGGAAAGAATGGCAGCATCGAACGCAGGTGGGCTATATGGCGTAAACGTAAAAGGTAATGATTATTTGATTTACGCATCTTCTCACGAAGGCTCACGTGCTATGTATATTTTGAAAGCTGACGGAAAATCTAAGCCTACAAAAATCAAAGGCAGTAATTATCTATCTGCTATCAAAACAAATGGCAAAGATGTGTATGCTCAAAACCGTGGAAGTATTTACAAACTAAACATTTCAAATGCTACTGCAACAAAACTAAATATTGATTTTGAATTTACTCAAAACAACAGAAACGAGTTTACTCAAATGGTTTATGAGACTTGGGCTCAAATGGAATCAAATTTCTATGATGTGAAAATGCACGGCGTAGATTGGAATTCTAAACTTACATATTATGCCGAAAAATCTAAATATGTGCAGAATCGCAATGATTTGAGAATACTTTTGAATGATATGCTTAACGAGCTAAATTCTTCGCATTTAGGATTTAACAGTAGAGGAATTGAAGAAAAAAGTAGCACAACACTATATACTGCTCACACAGGTATTATGTTTAATAACTCAAACCCTTATGAAGTAGAATATATTTTGGAAGGCTCTCCTGCTGACAAAGAAAGCATTGATGTACGTAAAGGCGATAAGCTTGTGGCTATAAATCACAAAAACATTGATACAAAACAAAATAGGGACAAATATTTCACATCTGCCAAACAGATTAAAGAAATGACTTTGACTTTTGAACGCTTGGGTAAAACTTTTGATGTAAATGTGCATACTACAAATGCTACTCAAATTAAAAATCTATTGTATTTTGAGTGGGAAGATACTTGCCGTGAAAGAGTAGATAATAAAACCAATGAAAAAGTAGCTTATATTCACTTGCGTGATATGACTGACAGATCTTTGGATAAATTCTATATTGAGATGAACTCTTATGCTGTTCACAAACAAGCATTGATAGTCGATTTAAGATTTAACAATGGGGGAAATATTCACAATGAAGTTTTAGAGTTTTTATCTCAGAAATCGCACTTTAATTGGAGATTTAGAAATCAAAAACTGAACACTCACCCTAATTACACTCCCGGGGATAGACCAATAATCGTGTTGATTAATGAAAGAAGTTTGAGTGATGCAGAGGTTACTTCTAATGGTATTAAAAATCTTGGGATAGCAAAAATTGTTGGTACTGAAACTTACCGTTGGATAATATTTACATCAAGTGTTGGATTTGCAGACGGTTCGTCAATCAGAATGCCTGCTTGGGGTTGTTATAACTTGGACGGTTCGGATTTGGAGGCAACTGGTGTAAAACCAGATATTTATATCAAAAATACTTTTGAGGATAGACTCCTAAACAAAGACCCACAATTAGACAAGGCTATTGAAGAAATACTTAAAAGTCTATAAGGCTAAATAATTCAGTAAAAAGGTATTATCAAAGTGATAATACCTTTTTTTGCAAATTAGGACTACCAGTAAAATTGAAATACGATAAAATATTATTGATAAATTATTGTTGTTTCAAAAAAATGCACTATTTTTGTGGTATAATGATGAAAAGGGTGATTATGAAAAAATTATTACTTATATTACTTTCATTTGTGGCGTTCGCTTGTACATCAAACGATAGTTTTAACCCACAAAAAGAAGGAGAATTTACAAACGAGAAAATATCGACAGAAGTAGGATTTTTTGAACTCAAACGAAACATTTTGTTTGAGAATGAAATGAATATGACGAATTTTAATATGTATAGTGTTGAGAAAGTTTCTGCACTTGACCAAATCACACGTGATAAACTAAAAAAAATCCGTTTGGATATTCCTGCTATTACAAACCAAACAATTATTCAGAAGGTTATTCCTCTTGAAAACGTTTTGGACTATATGAATAATGTGTATGGAGGAACAGTTGGAGGTTTTGTGTGCAATGTCGCTGACGTGAAAAATATAGTTACCCAAAAAGATATTATTGGTGGATTGAGATTGGATTACGAAGGGACTTTGTTTAGAAAAGACGGAGCAGGTTATGCGGTTTTGCGTTTCAGAAGCAACGAAACAGCACATTTAGAAATACCATTTAGTCCAGAATTGGGTGGAGAATACCAAAACCCTTGGCCATTCACTGGCAATGGATTTACTTCATCAACATTGGGATATGGCGGTTTTCCTGAATACACATTCAAGGGATATTACGCCCCAATAGAGGGGGCAGAATTGTACGAAATCACTCCTAACGGACACGAAATACTACGTAGCATATTCAAAAATAACCGTTGGGTAACTTATGATGCTGCCAAAAAATCTGTTTCGCAAACACAGGTTTCTATCAGAAACGGAGTTTATGCAACATACAATAATACTGAATACGAATTAGCTTTTGGAAAACAAGGCTCTATCAAAATCATTAGTAATACAAACGAAATAGATTTTGAATATGATGAGGACTCGAATAGGTATTATAAATATGTTTCGAAAAAAGAATTGAAAAATATAAGAAATATTCAATCTTTTGCTAACTATAAAGATATTGAATGTAGAGTAATTGGCGAAAAAGACTCGCAATACATACTTCGCTCTAATAATTATATCCCAGAAAGCCGACAAGCTGAAAGAGGAATTTTTGAGATATTGGTGGATAAATCGGATATTAGTGTGATTGAGAAATAAACATTCATTGCAATGATATAAACAAAAATAGCTACTTGGTATCAAGTAGCTATTTTTATGAGTATTGTTCGAGAAAACGAAACTAAATCTTAATCTTACATAAAAAATTCACAAACAATAATCTCTTAGGAAATTTTGCTAATGATCATAACGTAGCGTACAGAAGTACGTGAGTTATGAGCATCGGCGAAACATACAAGATAGGCAAGTTTCGTTTTTAGCGGACTGTGCTAAAAAATTTATAAACACTTATATCTTAGGATATTTTGCTGATGGTCATAACGTAGCGTACAGAAGTACGTGAGTTATGAGCATCGGCGAAACATACAAG
>CAZRHJ010000012.1:5493-41126 GCA_964600025.1 uncultured Rikenellaceae bacterium
TTTTGCTGATGGTCATAACGTAGCGTACAGAAGTACGTGAGTTATGAGCATCGGCAAAATATACAAGATATAAGTTATTTTTTTAAACAAATTCGAGCATCAACATCTATAACACTATCACTTGTGGCAAGTAATGGATTTAAGTCCATTTCTATTATCTCTGGTGCAGCTTGAACAAGTGCAGAAATTCGCATAACTATTTCACGGAATTTTGCTTCATCAAGTGGTTTTTCTCCTCTAACACCCTTGATAATTTTATAGCTTTTTAGAGATTTTATCATTGTGTTACATTCATTCTCGGCAAGTGGAGCAATTCCTACTGCTACGTCTTTTAGGACTTCGATAAAAATACCTCCCATACCACACATAATCAAATGTCCAAAATCGCCCTCTTTTTTGGCTCCTACAAACAATTCTTTACCAGAAATCATCTGTTGTAGCATAATTGCTGTGGTGTCTTTGATTTGTATCATACGCTCAAAATGCTCTCTAACACTTTGGGCATTGCTTACATTCAAAACAACTCCTCCAACATCGGACTTATGTACTGGACCTACAACCTTCATAACTATTGGATAGCCCATTTTTTCGGCAGACTGAACAGCTATTTCGATATTGTCTGTTACTGTTTCTTGAACAACGGGGACACCAGCTGCAACAAGAAGTGTATTAACATCTTTTGCAGACAAATAACCATCAGAATTTGAATCTACAACTTTGCGGATTGTTTCTGTGTCAATGAAAATAGTTTGGTCGTTTGATTGTGGTTTTGGGGCGTTTGCGACTTTGCACAAAGCGTTACCAAAAACACTCTCATCATTAAAGAAAATATGCTTTTTGTTTCTAAATTCTTCAAGCTCACGTTTGGTATTCACAACAGATGGCAGAACCATATAAATTGGCTTTTTGGTAGTTTTTAGTTTTTTGTCTAACATCTCCAACACATCATCAATCTGTGTAAGACCCGGACTACCAAAAATAACTACCATTGCATCTATACTCTCAAAATCGTTGTTGCAAGCGTCGATAATATCGCCAAGTTGTTCGGCAGTACCAGTTGCCAAAAAGTCGATTGGGTTGCTAACTGACGAACCTCCGTAAAGTTTTGTCAAAAGCTCTTGTGCCTTTTCACCCTCGATTTTTGGGATATTCATACCTCCATTACTCAATACGTCGGTAAGCATAACAGCTGGACCTCCTGCGTGAGTGATAATAGCAATATTACGTCCATTAAGCTCTCTTTGGCACATTACAGATGCAACATTAACAAGCTCTGAACGTGAGTAACAACGCACTATCCCAGCTTTTTTGAATAGGGCATCAACTGCAATATCTGGTGAAGCGATTGCTCCCGTATGCGAAGTTGCGGCACGGCTACCTGCGTCGGAAGTACCAGACTTGATAGCACAAATTTTTGCTCCTTTGCGAATCAAACTGCTGGCGTGTTTCAAAAGCATTTCGGGCTTTTTGACACTTTCCATATAAAGCATTTTTACTGGGGCACTTTTGCCGTGAACATACTCCTCGTCAAGTGATTTGATAACTTCCTCAACACCCATTTGAGCAGAGTTGCCAACAGAATACAAAGACGAAAATAAAAGTCCGTTTTGCATTCCGTATTCCATTATGAAGACTGCTGTTGCACCAGAACCTGTAACAAAATCAACCCCCATTGGGTCAAGACTTGGAACTGGTGTCGAAAAACAAGCTGCGTGATGATTAGTGATTGCTCCTACACAGTTTGGCCCAATCAAACAACCTCCAACAGAATTAATAACATCAACTATTGCTTTTTCTATTTCAGCTCCCTCGTGACTCTCTTCCGAAAATGCAGCAGAAATTATAATAAATGCTTTTGTAGATTTTTCTCGTGCAAGAACCTCAACTGCGTGAAGGCAGTATTTTGATGCAATAGCAAGTACTGCCATATCAACTTGGGGCAACTGTTCTACTGTATTGTGAGTTTTAATCCCTTGGATAATATCGTTTTTGGGATTCACAATAAATAACTCTCCTGCAAAATTATTATCAACTATGTTTTTGATAATTTTTCCTCCCGGCTTTGTTACGTCGTCAGAACCTCCAACAACTACAATGCTTTTGGGATTTACAATCTCTTTATTTAGCATATTTTTAATTATTATGTATTAATAGTTGCAAATATAGTAAATAATAATTAAAAAAATCATAAAAAAGTAATAATTAATTTGATTATTTTTAACAATAACCATAAACAGTTACATATTGTAAGCACATTAAAGAATAATGCTTACAAAGAGAAATTTAGCAAATTATTACATATTGAAAATCAAATAGTTACAATCATATTTTGAGTAATTATAAAACAAAAAAGCACATAAGTAAAACTTATGTGCTTTTATTAAATATAGTATAATTTATTTCTCTTTTAAATATATTTTCGAAACTCTACACTTAGATCCTGCCAAATAAATAATATTACTGTTTGGAGAAGCACTGGCAGCGTGAAAACCATAAGGACTATCTACTTTGTGCCAATCTTTACCAGAATTATAGCTAACTGAAACACTATGAGAACCTACTGCCAACAAAGAATTATCGTCTTTTGAGAAAGATTTGATACAAGAAACAAAAGTATTTGTAGGGGTTTTGGGAGTTATCCAACTCTCGCCACCGTCTAATGTATATGCAATAGTAACAATTTTTGCATCAACATCTAAGTAGTTTCCCCCTCCGATAAAGCCTTTTTGGGCTGTCTGCGTAAAAATAGTATAGATTCCATCTGCTCCGTTAGTGTTTACACAAGGCATTGGATTTAAATACTCTTTCCATACAAAGTCTTTGTCGTTGCAAGAATAAACGTATGCACGTTTGACACCAGTTACAAAATATATATCTCCGTTTGGCAGATAATCAATACAAGTGTTTGAGGCTGCAAAACACCCCTCTCCATCAATTCCCATTGGAGAATCTATTTCGTTCCACGTATTGCCACCATCTGTGGTGTGCAACATAAAAAACTTACCGTCTAATCTATCTCCAAGAACCACTCCATTTTTGTCGTCTTTGAAACTTATTGAATTCAGAAACATACCTTTCTGCTCTTTGCGATAAACCTCTTGCCAAGTTTCTCCTGCATCTGTTGTTTTGAATATTAGAGCAGGATTATCTACTGCCATAACAATAGCTGTTTGGTCGTCGAAAGCCCATAAACCTCTAAAATCCACATTCAAAGAATCTCGAACTTGAAATATTTTGAAACTTTCAGCTCCATTGCGGCTCAACACTACTTTGCCCCCAGTACCAGAAGCCCAAACAACAGTATCGTTGATAGCTTGAATTGCACGAATTGAATAATCAGCGTTTTTGAGCAAATGCTCCATCTCTACGTATTTTTCTGTACAAGAAAACATAAAAAATACGGTAAAAAGTAAAAGTAAGTGTTTCATTATTTAGTCTGTGTTAGTGAATAAGGTTTGTTTTTAGCTCCTAAGGATTTGTTTGGACGTGAAGACATAGTAAACTCTAATTCGCAACCATTTTGAATATCAGAATGTTTGATATACAAATTATTATATGGTTTACCATTTAGTTTTATGGATTTGATATAACAGTTTTTGTCGCTAACTCCTTCGGCTTTGATAGTAATTTCTTTGCCATTTTCGAGTTTAATGTTCATATAGGGCAGATATGGACTTGTTAGTATATATTCTTCACTACCCGGACAAACGGGATACATTCCCATTGCACTCATAACATACCACGCTGACATCTGACCGCAATCGTCGTTACCACACAATCCGTCTATTTTGTTACGATACATAGTTGTCAGGATATTCCTAACTAATTTTTGAGTTTTCCACGCCTGAGAAGTCCACGCATAAAAATATGGGATATGATGACTTGGCTCGTTGCCGTGCACGTAACAACCAAACAAACCCTCACGTGTAACATCTTCTGTTCCAGCAAAATATTTGTCTGGTAGGTGCATAGTAAACAAAGAATCCAATTTTGAGATAAATTGTTTCTCTCCCCCCATACGGTGCATCAAACCAACAACATCGTGAGGCACGTGGAAAGAGTAATTCCACGAATTACCCTCGATAAATCCTTGTCCGTGAGTAGAAAGCAAATCAAATTTAGCTTTAAAATCTCCGTTTTCTAATCGTGGACGAGCAAAACCCAAACTCTCGTCAAAAATATTTTGATAGTTGAAAGCACGAGCTTTGTATTGTTTTGCTACTTCGTCATTGCCTATGTGTTTTGCAAGATTATAGATAGTCCAATCATCATACGAATATTCTAAGGTTACAGAAGCACTGCTTCCACTATATTCGTTTGGTACGTAACCATATTTTAGATATTTGTCAGTGTTGTCGTAATATGGAATATTTGAACTACTCAAAACTGCCTCCAAAGCAAATTGTTTGTCGATTGGCAGACCTTTTACGACTGCATCAGATAGCACAGATACGGCGTGATAACCAATCATACACCAGTTCTCGTTACCCATATGCGACCAAACTGGCAGTGCTTTGTGAACACTTTGAGAATAGTGAGCAAGCATAGAATTTACAAAATCGGTATTGGCTTTGCGTTGGATAAGATTGTATAAGGGGTGAAGTGTACGATAAGTATCCCAAATGGAAAATACAGTGTAGTTCGTAAAATCTTTTGCAGTATGGATATTTCCGTCCAAGCCACGATACTTGCCATCTACGTCCATATACACAGACGGGTTTATCATTGTATGGTACAAAGAAGTGTAAAGCATAGAAAGTTCATCATCTGAACCATTTGCTGTGATAATATTTAGTTTTTTATTCCAAAGTTCTCTACCCTCTGCTAAAATTTGTTCAAAAGATTTGTTTGTAGCTTCGGTATTTAGATTGTTTAACGCTCCTTTGGTGCTAACTGCCGAAAGTGCAACTTTAACAACAAGGTCGTCGCTCTGTGCATTGTCAAACTCAAAATATGAAACTATTTTACGACCAAATATTTCGGGAAAGTTCTGTCTTCTATCTCCCATTCTACGCCAAAAACCTGCATATTTAGGCTTTTCAAACTCACGGTGTCCATAGTTTATGATAGGTTTAGAAAAAGATATTGCAAAATATTGATGGTTTTCTTTTGACCAACCATTTGTAATCCTATAACCAGTAATTAGAGTGTCATTTTCGACTCTCAAAGAAGACCAAAGGACTTTGCCATCGTAATTGTAAATGCCGTGTATTAGGTCTAAAATAATACGTTGGTTGTTGCCTTTCTGGAAAGTATATTTGTGAACTCCAACACGAGGACTTGCAGTTAATTGAGCTTTGATATTATAGTCTTGGAGCATAACTTCATAGTAGGCAGGTTGAGCCACTTCGCTCTCGTGCGAAAATCTTGAACGATAACCCTCCTCAGGCTTGTCCATTGTAGAGGGTTCAAGCATAAGATTGCCACTCTGGGGCATAATCAAAATATCGCCTAAGTCGGAGTGTCCAGTGCCACTTAGGTGAGTATGAGCAAAACCCATTATAGTTGTATCATCATACTGATAACCAGCACAATATCGGTAAGCATCTTTTTGGTAACGACCAGCAATATTGTGTGCAACAGCATTGGTATTTGGGCTAAGTTGGATAGCACCAAAAGGAACTACTGCTCCCGGGAAGGTATGACCCATACTTTTCGTACCAATCATTGGATTGACATAATCATAAGGAGATTTTTGTGCAAATACAAAAAGTGATGTAATACACAAAAGAATTGTTAGTAAAAATTTATTCATAGACTTAGTTTTAGGTTATTTTCACTACAAAATTAATAATTAATTGAGATTGACCAATAAAAAACCTAATTTAAGTCATTCAGCTTAATATTTTTTGTTTGCAAAAAATAAAATTATATATACCTTTGTGTTAATTAATAATATAGAAGTAAAAATGGGAAAAATTAATATCGCTATTGTTGCGGGAGGGGATAGTTCAGAAAGAGAAATATCTTTGCGTGGTGCAGAATTTTATATGTCGTTTTTGGATAGCCAAAAATACAATTCTACTATAATTGATTTGTCAAAAAATGCTTGGTTGGCAAAATATCAAGACAAAACTTTTGATGTAGATAAAAACGATTTTAGTTTTACAGACGATTGTGGAACAAAACACAATTTTGATTTAGCAATTATAATAATACACGGAACTCCCGGAGAGAATGGTATTCTTCAAGCATATTTTGAGTTAATCGGATTGCCTTACGCCTCTGGCGGAGTAGCTTCGAGTGTGATTTCTTTCGACAAAGAGTTTTGTAAAGCTGTTGTCAAAGAATACGGTATAAAAACAGCAAAAGGGATAACTATTCACCGTGGAGATAAAATTGATTTTGATAAAATTTGTGAATTTGGATTTCCTTTGTTTATCAAACCAAATGCCTCTGGAAGTAGCTTTGGTGTAACTAAGGTAAAAACAAAAGAAGATATACAAAAAGCGATTGATTACGCTTTTACGGAAGATGATGTGGTATTGGTCGAAAAAGCACTAATTGGTAGAGAGATTTCTTGTGGTGCTTATGCTCTTGATGGCACTATTTATGCTCTACCAGTAACAGAGATTGTATCAAAACGTGAGTATTTTGATTATGAAGCAAAATACAACGGAGAAAGTGATGAGATTACTCCTGCCGACCTTTCGCCAGAAGTTGTTAAAAAACTTAATGACTATACAAAAACTGTATATAAAGCTCTAAGATGTAAGTATGTGGTAAGAGTAGATTATATAATTCAAGACAACGAACCATATATGATAGAGATTAATAATATTCCTGGAATGTCAGCACAAAGCATTATTCCTCAGGAAATCGCAAGTTCTGGGCAGAATATTAGCGAACTATATGACAAAATAATAAACGAGATTCTAAAAAAATAAACTATGAAAAGTAATTATTCAATTCCACAACACGGTGGTATAAAATACAATTCAGAGGCTATTGATATTATAACTTCAAACGAAAGAATAGATACAAAAATATTTAAAGATTTCGAAAGTGGAATTGAATATTCAGCAGATGAAATTTGCAAACTTATAGTTGAGAATGAAAGTTTAAATAAAAAAACTGTACTATGTTTATCCAGTGGAGAAACGGTAGAGGGGGTTTATGGAGAATTAATCAAACGACACAAACTATCGCAAATATCTTTTGCAAATGTAATAGTGTTTGTGCTTGATGAGTTTTATCCTTATGTGGAATGTAGTATTAGAGGAGAAAAAAGAAACATATACAAACAGTTTTTGAATCACATAGATATTAAGTCCGAAAATATATACTCGTTCTCGGATAATATTCCTATATCTGAAACTAACGCATACTGTGATGAGTACGAAAAGAAAATAGAATACTGCGGTGGAATTGATTTGGTAGTTATGGGGATTGGAACAGGCGGAGAGATTGGGTACAACGATGCAGGTTCTGCCGTAACATCTCAAACAAGACTTGTGGCTATAAATTCTCAACGAAGAAAATATACTCAAAGTCTTTTTAACAATATCAAAAATGCTCCTTCACGTGCTTTTACTCTTGGAATTTCTAATATTCTAAATGCCAAAAAGATTATGGTAATGGCGTGGAGCGAGGATAAAGCAGTAGCAATTCAGAAAGCAATAGAGGAAAATATCAATTCGGAAATACCTGCAAGTTTTTTGCAACTACACCGTAACTGCAAGTTTGTGGTATCGAGGGCAGCGGCAAGTGAACTCACTCGTGAGAAAACACCTTGGCTCGTTGGAAAATGCGAATGGGACGAAAAATTTGTTAGAAAAGCAGTAGTTTGGCTATGTAAAAAAGTTCAAAAACCTATTTTGAAACTAACAGAAGAAGACTACCAAAAAAATGGCTTAAATCAATTAATCGAAGAGTTTGAGGATTATTCAAATATAAATATAACTGTATTTAACCAACTTCAACACACTATTACGGGTTGGCCAGGGGGAAAACCAAATTGTGATGACACAACTCGTCCAGAAAGAGCAACACCCTACCCTAAACGTGTTATTATATTCTCGCCACACCCAGACGATGATGTGATTTCGATGGGCGGAACTGCTATTAGACTTCACGACCAAGGACACGATGTGCATATTGCCTATCAAACATCGGGAAATATAGCAGTGGGAGATGATTATGTTTTGCAAATAATAGACACTGCAAGAGAATGTGGACTGGGAGATATATATGAAGAAACATTGATTAGTATCAAAGAAAAAACACAAAAAGAAGATGTTGAACCAGTTGAGTTAAGAAGACTAAAAGGCTCTATTAGACGTGCAGAGGCAAAAGCAGCGTGTAGGTCTTTTGGGTTGAACGAACAGAATACGCATTTTTTGAACCTCCCTTTCTACGAAACTGGGGCAGTTAAAAAATCAGGTTTGACACAAAATGATATTGATATAGTAAAAGAACTAATACGAGAGATTGCTCCACATCAGATATATGCAGCAGGGGATTTGAGCGACCCTCACGGAACACACCGTACGTGTATAGAGGCTGTGCTTATAGCTCTGGAACAACTTTCGGGCGAAGAATGTATCTCGGATTGTAGACTATGGCTATATCGTGGTGCTTGGCAAGAATGGGATTTAGATGCTGTTGATATGGCAGTGCCTCTTTCTCCGAGTGAAGTTATAAAAAAACGACACGCAATATTCCGCCACGCATCACAAAAAGATATTGTTCCTTTCCCCGGAGAAGATACAAGAGAATTTTGGCAAAGAGCCGAAGACAGAACACACTCCACTGCAAACACTTATGACAAATTAGGTATGGCAGAATACGAAGCAATAGAAGTTTTTGTGGAGTATAATTTCTAAATTTAATATTATGCATTATCTTTGTAAGATAAAAGCAATTTTTTGAACAATGGAAAAAGAATTTAATCCGAATGATGTATCGGTTTCGAATGGAAACTATTTTGCATTACCTTATAGCATTGAAGAGAGCAAGTTGGTGTTGATTTCTGCACCGTGGGACGTAACTACGTCGTACAGACCCGGAACAGCAAAAGCACCAGATGCGATTATGGAAGCCAGTGAACAGATTGATTTGTATGATATTGACTTTGAGAATATATATGAAAGAGGTATTGGAACACTTCCATTCAATGACGAGATTTTGGAATTGAGTAGCGAAACTCGTAAGAGTGCAGAAAAAGTGATTGCATATTTGCAAGATGGTGGAAATGTGGAGGATATTATGATTTCACGCAGTTTGAAAAGAGTAAACGAGGCGTGTGAAAAACTCAATGACTATATTTATACTACATCTTTGGAGCAAATAGAAAAAGGCAAGATAGTGGCTCTCGTTGGAGGCGACCACTCTACCCCTTATGGACTTATCAAAGCATTTGCACAAAAATATGATTCGTTTGGGGTATTGCATATTGATGCTCACGCAGACCTAAGAGAGGCCTATGAGGGTTTTAAATTCTCTCACGCATCTATTATGTACAACGTAATTAATGATATACCTCAGATTTCAAAATTAGTTCAAGTTGGTATTCGTGATTTTTGTGAGGACGAAAAAAACATAATTGACAATAATAACAAGATTGATACGTTCTTTGATAGAATTATATCTGACAAGCAATTTGAAGGGGAATTATGGTCGTCGATTAGCGACAAAATCATAGAGAAATTACCTGAAAATGTATATATAAGTATGGACGTTGATGGTATGCAGAGTCTTTTTTGTCCAAATACAGGAACACCAGTTCCCGGAGGACTTTCGTACAATCAAGTTGTGTATTTGATTAACAAACTTGCAAAAAGTGGTAAAAAAATCATTGGATTTGACGTAAATGAAGTGGGATACAATGAAGGTAGTGATTGGGACGCAAATGTCGGGGCAAGATTGATATATAAATTTGCTTGTGCAACACTTTATAATGATTTATGCGAATAATTAACATAAAATTATTATATTTGCAATTCGTAAAAAAATTTAAATTAAAAATTAATAAAGAAAATGAAAAAAATCGTATTATTATCTATTGCTTTGGCAGCAGTATTTTCTTCTTGCCAAAATGGAGGTTCAAAATCTTCTGACGCACAAATTGACTCTTTGTCTAACGCATTTGGTACTTTGATGGGTTACAGTGCAAAACAAATCAAAGGTGTAGAACTTAATATGGGCAAATTCAATGAAGGTTTTGCAAAAGAATACAACAACAAACAAACAGATATGGCATCTGTTGAAGCTGCAAATGCTTATGTTCAAAACTATATGACAAACATTCTTCCAGCAAAACAACTTGAAGCACAAAAAGAATATGTTGCTAAATTGGAAAGCAATTCTAATATCAAAAAAACTGAAAGCGGTTTGATGTATGAAATTATTAGCGAGGGTGATGTGAATGCTAAACCTATGGCTATTGACACAGTAGAGGTTCACTACACTGGAACTTTGACTGACGGTTCAAAATTTGACTCTTCGTTAGACAGAAACGAACCTGCAAAATTCCCACTTAATGGTGTTATCAAAGGTTGGACAGAAGGTCTGCAACTTATTGGTAAAGGTGGTAAAATCAAATTGTATATTCCAAGCGAACTTGCTTATGGCAACCAAGGTCAATTAGCAAACCAACTGCTTGTTTTTGACGTTGAACTTTTGAGCATTTCAAAAGGCGTTGAAGAAGCAAAATAAGTAATTTGACTTAGAAGTAAAAAATGCGAGATAAGGTAGTTGCCTACCTTTCTCGCATTTTTAATAATACACACATTTTAATTATAACTATACTATTATTTAATAAATTCTTTAATCACTTTGTGCCAATAATCTGGCTGAAAAGCAGCAGATGGGTGGGTAGTTTTAAGCACTTTAACCCTATGACCAGAGTTAAGCTCATAGCACCATACCTCAAAACTATCTCCATTATCAATCTCTAAATCGTCTAATTGATACCCTTTACGTGGGAGATTATTATACAAATCATTTCCCCACACCAAAACAAAATCGGGTTGATATTTATCTAAGACTTCCATAAAAAAATCAGAAGACTCTGAAAAATCACTTGAAGAAGGTCGCACACGTGGTCCAGACATTGGTTTTTGCACGAAATTATAGAACATTACACTATTCCATAGATTTTTCTTTTCTGCAAATGATAAATTATGACCTACAATAGCTCTCTCAAACTTAGTATAGGTGTTTTTGTATGGCTCGTGCTCGCTTGCTTCATCATACAAATCTTCTATAATTGTATGCGTCATATTCTCTGTCGCATCGTCTATTGATTCACAATAATGACTTTCGCCTAAAATCATAATTTTGTTTCCATTAATTCCTTTGGCATAATTACTTCCTACCCAAGGCAAAAAACATAATCTTTTCATAATTTGCTTTATTTTTTAGTTTGTTTTGACAAATATAATAGATACCTGAGCCAAATCATTACCCAGTAAAAAATAACTAATAAAAAAATACTGGGTACGAATTTGACCCAGTGCTGTAATATATTTGTAAAAAACAAAAACATACCTCAAAATGGTTGGAGGTAAAATATTTTTTATTAAATTTGTAAAGTAATCACAATAGATTACATTTTACATTAATAGATAAAAGTGTTTGCTTTTATTCTTTGCTGGAAATCTGACAGTTTCAAAATGAGCCATAGAATAAAAAATTCAACCTTTATCACTTGTTTCGTATATAATCAAATTTTATACGTTCAGGTGTGGGGTATGTTATATATTCGGCTCAGGTTTTGTCAGAACCTCCAACAGGATATTAGTAACAGCTCCACACTTTTTTTGTTAATACTTGTACAGGAGCTTACAAGATTAAAACAATAACTATGAAAAACAACATTACAATGCCTCCCTAAATAATCAAAAAAAAAAAATGTTTAATAACATAATATAAAGAATCGCAGATTTAATAAATTTAAAACAAAAAAAGATGGATAATAATAACAACAATAATCTAACTACTTATGGTGCAATTGCGTCTGTTGCAACTTGTGCAATTTCAGTAATTGGATTTCTTTTGAAATCTAAATAAAAACATTAAAAATATGAGTGAAGAATTAACAAAAAAAGAAACTTTAGGTGTAGCATCTATATTATTGATAGCTCTAACAGCAATCCTAAAAATTAAATAATAATAATAATAATAATGACTATGGAAAAAATTGAAAATAAATTTGCAATTTTAATTGCTGAGACAGGTGTATTTTTTGCAAAATGCGACAATCAATATGATGAAATAGAGAAAAAATTCATTTATGAATATAGCCAAAAATTAGATGGAGCTAACATTGTCGATAAGGATATAATTAAAATTATCTCTGAATTAGATGGTGCTGAATTTAATTTTGAAACAATAATTAATCATACAAACGAATTGATTTTAAATAAGAGTACAGAAACACAAAATTTTTGTATTAATAACATAAAACAATTTATTCTAAAATTAATTGAGGTTGATGGAGTTATTCACACAAATGAAAAGCATTATTTTGAAGAATGGAATAAAATATTTGAAAAATATTTAATAAACTAACTTTTTATAGGGGGTATGATTATATCCCCTATATTTCAAACAAATAATTAGGTGAAGAAGAAAATAATCATTATATTGTGTTGTGTTATGTGTGAAATTATTTATGAAGTACAAGCAACACATAATCATACAGACAATAAGTTTATGTCTGAAACATCTCATAATACTAATTTTAAACAAAATAAAACTATGAGTAATTATTACTGTGAATATTGCGGATTAAAGTTCCAGTCGGTATATGCTTTAACATCTGCTAATTGCGGTCGTCACCCTAACGGACAAGGAAAGCATAAGTTGTATGAAGGTTCAGAGAAAAGCACTTATATTTGTAAGTATTGTGGACTGAAATTTAGCAGTATTTACTCTATGACATCTATTCTCTGCCAACGTCACCCAAATGGACAAGGCAAAGGGAAACACTCTCCTGCTCTGTAAAAACTAATCTAAAACATATATTATGGCAAAACACAAAGAAATAGAAAAAAGCACAACTGGGGCTTGGGTACTTTTTGCAATATCAATGCTTTATGCTATTAGCCCAGTCGATATTATTCCAGACGTTCCAATTATTGGTTGGATAGACGATTTTTTTATTGCGACAACGGGTAGCCTTAACCTTATACAAGCCGAACTCGCAAAAACAAATAACGGTCTTTCATCATTAATACAATTAATCAAATGGGGCGTAATAGGATTAGGAATTATTATAATTCTGTTATTGGTATTGTTGGGTTCGGTAATAGTGTCATTATTTACTGAATAATAAAACAAGTCAGACTTCTAAAAAGATTAAAATTCTAAACTCAAAGATATGCAAAAAATTAAACGAGAAAGTTCAAAAGACTCAACAGCACATTTGCTTAATCGCTATTTGTGGCTATTAAGTACTATTTATCAAAATAAAAGCATATCGCTTAAAGAGATACAAGAAAAATGGCAAATGTCTGAAATAAACGATACTCAATGTTTGTTGCCCCGTGAGACTTTTAGAAATCACAAAAAGGCTATTGAATCAATATTTATGATAGATATAGCTTGTGATGTAAAAAATGGTCATAAATACTATATCGAAAACTTAGAGGATTTTGAGGCAGAAAATTATAAATTATGGTTATTAAATTCGTTTTCAGTAAATAACTTAATTAAAGAAAGCAATAAAATTAAGGAAAGAATATTGTTTGAAAACATTCCAAGCGGACAAAAATATCTAAGCCAAATAATAGAAAGTATCATAAACAAAAAAGAGATTATAATTGATTATGAAAGTTTTTGGAGTTCACCGAAAAAAAAATTGACTATACAAGCTCTATTTTTGAAGGTATTTAAAAATAGATGGTATTTGATTGCAAGAATTAAAGACTCTGAAAAAATACGAACTTATTCGCTTGACAGAATAAAAAAATTAACCACAACAGATATAGGCTATAATTTCTCAGATGATTTTGAAGCAAAGGATTATTTTGCAAATTGTTTTGGAGTAATATCAAACCAAGAAATAAAAGCAGAAGAAATAAAGCTAAAAGTCCATATTGAACAAGTAGAATATTTTAAATCACTACCTCTTCATCATTCACAAAAAGAAATAGAAACAACAGAAGAATACAGCATTTTTCAATATTTTTTGAAACCTACGTATGATTTTAAGCAAGAAATTCTTTCGCACGGGGATAATGTAAATATCATTTCTCCAATTTCTTTCAGAGAAGAGATTATAAATACCTTAGAAAACACACTTAAATTGTATAAATAGGAAACAAAAGCATCTAATCAAGAGGATTAGGTGCTTTTATTGTTTTACGCTCAAGGAGTCTATAATATCTGGATTGCGATGGCGGCACAGGCCTCGGCGTCTGCCAAAGCGTGGTGGTGGTTGGCTAAATCGTAGCCGACTTCGGCAGAAACGGTATGGAGTTGGTGGTTTTCGAGAAAAGGAAATTTTTGACGGGCGGCTTGGAGGGTACAATAAAATGTGTAATCTTTGTGAGAAATACCAAAATGCTCGAAACAACTGCAAAGACATTTTTCATCAAACGATTTGTTGTGGGCAACCAAAGGCAGAGTTCCAATTTTGGGAGCTATTTCTGCCCATACTTCGGGAAAAGACCTTGCGTTACAAGTGTCTTTTTGAGTTAGACCGTGGACTTTTGTAGTGAAAAAATTATATTCATTTGGATAGGGTTTGATAAGACTATAAAACTTATCTACTATTTTAAAGTCTTTGACTACCACTACCCCAACACTGCAAACACTTGTTCTATAATTATTTGCAGTTTCAAAATCTATTGCAACAAAATCTTTCATATAATTTTATTAAGTTTGACCGTTATATAGGTATAAAGATAATAAATATTAGGGATATGAACAACAAAATAATTAGTATAATTATGGCTGTGATTGTAAGTATAAATTATGGCTTTGCTCAAAACAAAAACAAAAATATGAAAAGGAATAAATCGGAAATATATCTTGCGGGGGGGTGTTTTTGGGGAACAGAACACTATATGAAACAAATTGAAGGAGTTGAAAAAACATCTGTGGGTTATGCAAACGGGGAAATTGAAAACCCAACTTATGAACAAGTGTGTAGCCACAAAACAAATTCGGTGGAAACTGTAAAAGTGGAATATAATAGAGAAATTGCTCCACTTGGTTTTTTGCTTGATTTGTATTTCAAAACAATAGACCCTACGAGCCTAAATCAACAAGGAGGAGATAGGGGTAGTCAATACCGCACTGGGATATATTATAGCAACCAAAATGATTTGCCAATTATAAAAAAGGCTATCGGAGAATTACAGGAAAGATACGATAAAAAGATAATGATAGAGGTCGAGGAATTAAAAAACTTTTATCCTGCGGAATACTACCACCAAGATTATTTAGAAAATAACCCAAATGGATATTGCCATATAAATCCAAAACTATTTGAGGAGGCAAAAAATGCAAAATATGACAATCAATACATACAAAGCAAATTAAACCCAACACAATATGCAGTAGCAATTAAAAATGCAACTGAACCTTCTTTCAGAAATGAATATTGGGACGAGGACAGAAAAGGAATTTATGTGGATATTCTAACTGGTGAAGCATTATTTGTTTCGACAGATAAATTTGAATCGGGCTGTGGTTGGCCAAGTTTCTCGAAACCAATTACACAAGACATAATCACTACCAAAAGCGACTTAACATACGGAATGAACCGAATAGAGGTGAGAAGCAAAAGTGGGGGAATACATTTAGGACACGTTTTTGAGGACGGGCCAGCAGATAGAGGAGGACTAAGATATTGTATAAATTCTGCATCACTTAAATTTATACCACTCGAAGAAATGAAAGAAAAGGGATACGGTGAATACATAAAACTCATTAGTAGTGTCCACTAAAAACGGAACTTGTCGTTTTTGGAAAATTCAGTAAATGATACCCTCCATTTTTTTGCTTTTTGGCTAAAAATGGAGGGTATTAATACTTTTTTTAGAGTGAAGAAAAACTTATTTATGTTGTGAAAAATATTTCATAAATTGAGCTCTTTCGAATTGTTCGGAATATTTGTTGTGAGAATAATTTAATTTACCAACTATATCCGAGATATTAGAGAAGGTATGCTCCTCGCCCCATTTGTCGATATAAGCGAGTAATTCAGAGATATAGCCTATACCTTTTTCGTAAAGCACCGAGCAAACGTGTACGGCAGAAGCTCCTACAAGTAACATTTTGATTACGTCTTCGGGTTTGTGAACACCAGTTGATGAACCATAAGAAATAGTATTTAGCGAAGCTGAGGACATTGCTATCCATCGCAAAGAATTATTCAAATCCTCGGGAGTACTATATACACTTTTGGCAGAAACAGACATTTTATCTACATTAATATCTGGCTCATAGAAACGATTGAACATAACAACTCCTTTCACTCCTCTAAAATATAATTCTTTGACTATGTTTAGTGGGTTTGTGAAATGATTAGGAATTTTGACTACCACAGGGATAGAAACATTCTCAACAACGTGTTGGGCTGTTTTAAGATAAGATTGTTCTATTTCGGTAGCAGAAATATCTACGTTAGAAGGCATATAAAAAATATTTAGTTCCAACGCATCAGCACCAGATTCTTGAATCTCTCGTGCAAAAGAAACCCAATCGCCATCGTTACGACAACAAATACTCGCAATAATAGGAATAGTGCAAGATGATTTTGCGTCTTTGATTAATTTCAGATAGTTTTCGATACTATTACTACGTATATAAGCATTGATATAGCTTTCCATTTCGGGTTCGGAGTTTTGGTTTGCAGTATGCTCTACCTCGCCCAATATTTGCTCCTCGAATAAAGATTTAAGCACTACTGCACCAGCACCCGCATTCTCTATTTTTTTGATACTTTCGACATCGGCAGTAAGTCCACAACTACTTACGACGATAGGGTTTCGCAAATCAAGACCCAAATATTTAACAGATTTATTTATCATATTCTTATTGTTTTTAAGTTAAAAATATTGTTATTCACTATATTACAAAGTTTATATAAACTCGTGTTTATCAGATAATTTTACAAATTATAGTTTCTTGCTCCAAAAATAGAACTTCCAACTCTGACCATTGTAGAACCACACTCCATAGCAAGTTTGTAGTCCCCTGACATTCCCATACTTAGAGTGTCAAAACTATCAAACAGTGGTTTTAAACTATCAAAACATTGTTTGAGAGAATTAAATTCCTCAGAAATTTGGCTTGTGTTTTTGGTAAAAGTTGCCATTCCCATTAATCCTCTAAATCGGATATTTGGATAGTCTGCCAAAGGGATATTTTGCATAAAATTGCTAAGTTCGTCAATATCCCAACCTTGTTTGGTTTCCTCTTGTGCTATATGCACCTGCATCAAAACATCTATTGTACGATTGTTTTTGAGTGCTTCTTTTTGGACGGTTGCAAGTAGTTTTTGACTATCAATAGAGTGTATCATAGCAACAAATGGTGCTATGTACTTAACCTTATTGGTCTGCAAAGTACCTATTTGGTGCCACTGAATGTCTTTGGGCATAGAATTGTATTTCTCGACCATTTCCTGAGGTTTGTTCTCTCCAAAAATTCTCTGTCCACATTCATAAGCTCCCATAACAATCTCAGCAGGGTAAGTTTTGGAAACAGCTACAAGCGTTACCCCTTCTTTCAAAGTCTGTCTGACTAATTCTAAGTTTTCTTTTATCATTTTTTTAAAACAGTTTTGTCAATCTCTACAAATTTAAGCAAAAATTATGAAAAAAGGCACAGTAGTAAGATTTTTTTTGGAAAATATTTCTAAAAACGCTATCTTTACCACAAACATAAAATCAAATTAATTAAAATAAACACAATGAGAAACAAAATTACAATCTTGTTTTTGGCAGTAGCAATGATTTTTGCTGGCTACAAAGTAGTAGAGGCTTGTACTAATGTTATTGTAACAAAAGGAGCTTCGAAAACTGGTTCGGTACTTATCTCGTACTCTGCTGACAGTCATTCTCTTTATGGAGAATTGTACTCTACTCCACGTGCTAACTACCCAGAAGGCACTATGAAAAAAATCTATGAATGGGACACTGGCAAATATCTTGGAGAAATCAAAGAGGCTGCTATGACTTATTCAACAGTGGGAAATATGAATGAACACCAAGTTATCATCACAGAAACTACTTATGGTGGACGTAGCGAATTGAGAGATAAAAATGGTATTATGGACTACGGTTCGTTGATTTACACTACTCTACAAAGAGCAAAAACTGCTCGTGAGGCTATCAGTATTATCGACCAACTTACAAAAGAATATGGTTATTATTCTTCTGGCGAGAGTTTCTCTATTGGCGACAAAAACGAAGCTTGGATTATGGAATTAATCGGTAAAGGTCAAAAAATGGTTGATGGCAAAAACGTAAACAAAGGTATTGTTTGGGTGGCTATGCGTATTCCTGACGGTGCTATGTCTGCTCACGCTAATCAAGCTCGTATCACATCTTTCCCTCTTAACGACTCAGAAAACTGTTTGTATTCGCAAGACGTAATTTCTTTTGCAAAAGAAGCAGGTATCTATACAGAAAGAGATGGTAAATTTAGTTTTTCTGACACTTATGCTCCACTTGATTTTGGTGGTATGAGAGGTTGTGAAGCTCGTGTTTGGAGTGCTTTCAATCAAGTAAAAGAAGGAATGGATAAATATTTCTTGTATGCTGCTGGACACACTACAAAAGAACGTATGCCTTTGTGGATTACTCCTGACAACAAACTAAGTGTTGAAGATGTTTCTAATATTATGAAAGATCACTATGAAGGAACTCCACTTGATATGACAAAAGGTTCGGGTGCAGGTGGCGAGGAAACTCCTTACCGTTGGAGACCTATGACTTTTGAGGTTGATGGCGTTAAATACCAAAACGAACGTGCTATTGCAACTCAACAAAGCGGTTTTTGGTTGGTTGGTGAGGCTCGTAGCTGGTTGCCAGACGAAATCGGTGGTATTTTGTGGTGGGGCGTTGATGATGCTGCTACTTCTTGTTTAGCTCCTATCTATTCAAGCTCTCGCACTACTCCTGAGTGTTTTGCAGTTGGCAATGGTTCTATGACAGAATATTCTAACACTGCCGCTTTCTGGATTTTTAACCGTGTAGCTCAATTTGCTTATTTACGTTACAATAAAGTAGGTAAAGCAGCACAAGAGGCAGCTGACAAATTTATGGCTCAATCACTTCAACAAGTACAAGCTATCGACAAAGGTGCAGAAGAACTTTACAAAACTTCACCAGAGGCTGCTCGTAAATTCGTTGAAGAATACTCTATTAGTCGTGCACAAGATTTGTTTGAAACTTGGGTGGAATTAGACAAATATTTGATGGTCAAATATATTGACGGCAACAACAAAATTGAGAAAGATGGCAAGTTTGTGGATAACGGCAACGGTCGTGGTATCCCCGCATCGCCAGAACAAAGCGGTTATAGCGAAGATTGGAAACGTGGTGCTGCTGCAACTACTTCAGAAATGGGTAAGGTAGTAGTTCCAGATCAAGTTAAAGCAACTAAAAAATCTAAAAAATAGCAATATTGTTCGCTAAAAAATAACAGCAATAGTTTATTTTATCGAACAACAATGAATAAATCAAGATTTAAATAATATGAAAACGGAGTGAATAGTAATTCACTCCGTTTTTTTTATATTTTAAAAATTATTCTATTGCGACAAATATATATTGTTCCTTAGTTATAGTACTGTCCATAAGAAACGAAACTCGGATATCTTAGGGTATTGTCCCAAATAACGTGGCGTATTATGTGGATAAGTTATGAATATTGGCAAAATTGTCAAATATACAAGATAGGCGAGGTTCGGTTTTAGTGGCAGTACTAATTGCAAATAAAAAAGCGAAGTCTGTTTAATAGAAAACAGACTTCGCTAAATTTATAAGGGCAAACTAATATTAGTTAAGACCCAAAGCTTTCATTAAATATTTTGGATCTGGCTCTTTACCTCTCCATTCAAGATACATCTCTTTCTCGTCACGAGAGCTACCTTTTGACATAATAATATTACGAAGGCTTAGAGCAATCTCTGGATTGAAAATATCACCAGATTCTTCGAATGCAGCGAAACCGTCAGCACTCATAATTTCTGAGTATTTGTAGCAATAGTAACCTGCTGCATAACCACCACTAAATACGTGGTTGAAATATGTACTACGGTAACGAGGGATAAACTCAGGGATAATGCCAAGTGTAGCCAAAGTTTCAGCTTCGAATTTAGCAACGTCCATTGCGTTAATTTCTTCAAGGCTTTCCATAGTGTGATATTTCATATCAAGGTAAGAAGCAGAAAGGTTTTCACCATTAGCAAATCCTTGGTTGAAAGAACCTAAGTTTTGGATTTTTTTGATTAGAGAATTAGGGATAACCTCACCTGTTTTGTAGTGTTTAGCATAAACTTCCAAAACCTCTGGTTGGAATGCCCAGTTCTCGTCAATTTGAGATGGGAACTCAACGAAGTCACGAGGGTTACCAGTCAAACCTGGATATTTAATATCTGTAAGCATACCTTGGATAGCGTGTCCAAATTCGTGGAATGCAGTAGAAACTTCGTCCATTGTGAACAAACCAGGAGTATCGCCATAAGGAGCAGAGAAATTACAAGTGATTGTTACGATAGGAGCAACACGTTTGCCATCAACATACTCTTGTGATTTAAGGCGAGAACACCAAGCACCACCACGTTTTGAAGCACGTGGGTAGAAGTCGAATGTAAGAACTGACAAGAATGAACCATCTTTGTCATAAACATCAAACACTTGTGTTTCTGGGTTGATACGTACTGCGTTTTCAACTGGTTGGAAAGTCAAACCATAAAGCTGACCTGCAACATAGAACAAACCATCACGAACGTTTTTAGCCTCAAAGTATTCTTTGATTTGATTTTCATCTAAGCTATATTTAGAAGAACGAACTTTCTCAGCATAGTAGAACCAGTCCCAAGGTTGGATTTTGCCTTTGATGCCTTCGTTGTTCATAAGTTTTTGCATATCTTTAATCTCAGTTTTAGCCTTTTTGATAACTTTTGGCCACATACCTTCGATAAATTCATATACTGCCTCAGGAGTTTTGATTACAGAGTTTACAAGATTGTACTCAGCAAAGTTTTTGTAACCAAAAAGTTGAGCCTTTTGAAGACGCAAAGCAACAGTTTTTTTGATAATTTCTTTGTTATCATTTTCGTCATTGTGGTTGGCAACGTTTGAATAACCTTCGAACATTACTTTTCTTAAATCACGATTTTTTGCATATTGCATAAATGGGATATAACTTGGTTTTTTCAAAGTAAATGCCCATTTGCCTTCTTGACCTTCTTTTTTAGCCAATTCAGCAGCAGTAGCGATAACACCAGCTGGAAGACCTGCAAGATCTTTTTCGTTATCAATAAACAATCTGAATTTGTTGTTTTCGTTAAGTACGTTATCTCCGAAATTCATTGACAATGTGCTTAGTTCAGCATTGATTTTACGAATTTTTTCTTTGTCCTCAGCAGAAAGATTAGCACCATTACGAGCAAATCTATCATAAGTTTTTTCGATTAAGCGAAGTTGCAAAGGATTGTAGTTTTCTTTTTCACGACCTTCGTAAACAGCTTTAATTCTGTCGAAAAGTTTTGCGTTAAGTGTGATGTTGCTTGAATGTTCTGAGCTAAGACTAAGGTATTCTTTTTGGATAGCACGTAGTTCGTCGTTCATTTCTGTACCTTTCAAAGCACCATAAGCTGTACCAACTCTTGAAAGCAATTTACCAGTGTTTTGGAAAGCCAAAATTGTGTTTTCAAATGTTGGTTTTTCTGAGTTATTTGCAATTTGGTTGATTTCGGCAGCTTCTTGTGCAATACCAACTTTTAGAGCTGGAATAATGTGAGAAACTTGAATCTTGTCGAATGGAGGCATACCGTTTTGGGCAGTCCACTCTGTTGCAAATGGGTTAGCTGGGTCAAGCTTAGGAGTATTATCTCCACAAGAAACCACCACTGAACCAAGTAGCATAGAAGCTACTGCAAGTGAGAAGAATTTTTTCATAAAAAATGTTATTTAATTTATTTTGATTTCAGCTTCGCAAAGTTAAAAAATATGATTATACTTACAAAATAAATTCAACAAAAAGTTACTAAAATGCAAAGTTTTTATTAATTTTGCATTGATAGCTTATTTACAGACAAACTTGAATTAAAAATTATGCAGTTATTTTATTCACAAGAAATACAAAATGGAAATAATTATTTGCCAGAGGAGGAGGCTCAACACGCACTAAGAGTGTTACGCAAAAGTGTAGGAGATAGATTAGATATAGTAGATGGCAAAGGAAATTTGTATCACACAAAAATCATAGAAACCACAAAACGTGAATGTGTATTTGAGATTGAGAATACTGAAAACAATTTTGGTGGACATAATTATAATCTACACATTGCAGTAGCTCCTACAAAAAACAATGATAGAATTGAGTGGTTTTTGGAGAAAGCAACTGAAATTGGCATAGATAATGTTTGGTTTTTGAATTGTGAACACTCAGAAAGAACGAATATAAAGATTGAGAGATTTGAGAAAGTAGTGGTCAGTGCAATGAAACAATCGCTCAAAGCATATAAGCCAATACTAAACGAAATGCAAAATTTTGAACAATTTATTAGTATGGATTTCGGAACAGACGAACTATATATTGCTCACTGCAACGAAGACGAACAAAAGATACACTTAAAAGATATAGCAAAACCTCAAAACGGCAAAAAAGTAGTTATAATCATTGGTCCTGAGGGAGATTTTTCGGAAAAAGAAATACTTTTGGCAAAAGAAAAAGGGTTTAGGGCTATATCTTTGGGTGAAAGTAGGTTAAGAACAGAAACTGCCTGTTTGTACTCAACGGCTATAATATCATTACTATAAATTTATAGCAAAAAAAATATCAAAAAAAGTTGTTTTTGATTTTTTTTATGTAACTTAGTCAAAATTTTTCAAAATGAAAGGCATAGAACACGATGGAATTGTAACAAAGATTGATAAAGATAATTATACTATTAAAATAGTATCTTTGTCTGCTTGTTCGACTTGCCACGCAAAAGGAGCTTGTCCATCGTCAGACAAAAAGGAGAAAGATATAATTATTGCAAAAAATAAATGTAGAGAGTTGCAAATAGGCGAAAAAGTGGAGGTATATATAAGTCAAAAAAACGGACAAACGGCATTCGTAATTGCTTATACAATACCTGCAATTTTGATTATTGCATCTATTATTACTCTTAAAATTCTAAACGCAGACCAACTACTATCGGTAGGAATAATTTTTGGAATTTTAATAATTTATTTTGCTTTATTATATAGGATAAGAGAAAAGATAAACAAAAAAATAGAAATAAAAATTAATTAAAGATTATGGACACAACTTTGATTTTAACGATTGTTTCGCTGTGTGCTATTGGTGTATTGTCAGCGGTGATACTATATTTTGTATCACAAAAATTCAAAGTCTATGAAGACCCCAGAATTGATGAAGTAGAGAAAATTTTGCCAGGAGCAAATTGTGGAGGTTGCGGTTATGCGGGGTGTAGAAGTATGGCTGAAAACATCGTTAAATCAGATACGATGGAGGGATTTAATTGCCCTGTTGGTGGAGCAACTATAATGTCGGCAGTCGCAGAGCATTTGGGAAGAACCGTAGAAGAGAGCGAACCAATGATTGCGGTGGTGAGATGTAATGGAACGTGCGAAAATCGCCCACGACTAAACGAATACGACGGCGTAAAACGCTGCTCGGTTGCATCGGCTTTGTATGCTGGTGAAACTAATTGTAGCTATGGGTGTTTGGGGTTTGGAGATTGCGTTGAAGCCTGTAAATTTGATGCAATTAAAATTAACCCAGAAACTGGAATTCCAGAAGTTGATGAAGATAAATGTGTGGCTTGTGGAGCGTGTGTCGCAGCTTGTCCTAAATCAATCATAGAACTTCGTAAAAAAGGCCCAAAAGACAGACGAGTATATGTTTCGTGTGTAAACAAAGACAAAGGAGCAACGGCTATGAAGGCTTGTAAAGTGGCTTGTATAGCGTGTAAGAAATGTGAAAAGGTTTGCCCTTTTGGAGCTATCACTGTTGAGAATAATATTTCGTATATAGATTATAACAAATGTAAATTGTGTCGTAAATGCGTTGCTGTATGCCCGACTGGTGCTATTCGTGCCGTAAATTTTCCACCCGCTAAACCAGTTGTAGAAGAAACTACTACAACAGAAAATTTGGCATAAAGTAAAACAAAAAAGCAATTAAATTATGTTAAAGACTTTTAAAATTGGTGGTATTCACCCAAAAGATAATAAAATAACTAACAACAAGCCGATTGAGCAAATGCCACTATCGGAAACAGTTACTATATATTTATCACAACACATTGGTGCTCCTGCTTCGGCTGAGGTCAAAAAAGGAGACACAGTGAAGGTTGGAGATTTGATAGGCAAAAGCGGAGGATTCATTTCGGCAAACGTTCACTCTTCGGTTAGTGGAACAGTCAAAAGTGTGGATTTGATAAAAGATTTTGCTGGTATTCAAAAAATGGCTATTACAATCACTGTTGATGGCGACCAGTGGAATGAAAATATAATTAAAGACACGACACTTGTAACAGAGTGCAATTTAAGCTCAGAAGAAATTATCAACAAGATTTTTGAGGCAGGTATAGTTGGTCTGGGTGGTGCAACATTCCCTACAAACGTAAAACTATCTGTTCCGAAAGGCAAGGTTGCGACAGCACTAATTGTTAATGGTGTTGAGTGTGAACCTTATCTGACTTGCGACCACAGACTTATGCTCGAAAAAAGCAATGAGATACTGGTTGGAATTGAGATAGTTTGTAAGGCTCTTGGTGTGAAAAATGCCTATATAGGAATAGAAAACAACAAAGTTGATGCAATTAATATTTTGCAAAAACTATGTCCAAACTATAAAAATGCGAATATAACTGTTGTTCCTCTTAAAATGCAGTACCCACAAGGTAGTGAAAAACAATTAATTGAGGCTACAACTGGCAGACAAGTTCCTTCGGGAGGACTACCTATTGATGTGGGAGCAGTTGTTCAAAACGTTGAGACAATATATGCAATATATGAAGCAATTCAGAAAAACAAACCATTGTTTGAGAGAGTTGTAACGGTAACGGGTAAAACCCTAACAGAGCCTAAGAACTTGTTGGTGAGAGTTGGTACTCCTATAAATGAATTGATTGAGTATTGTGGAGGATTGCCAGAGGATTGTTCAAAAGTGATAAATGGCGGCCCTATGATGGGTAAAGCTATGGCAAATTTAGATGGTTGCACTACAAAAGGGTCTTCGGGAATTTTGGTAATGCCAAATAACGAATCTCGCCGTCTAAAAGAATCTCCTTGTATTAGATGTGCTAAGTGTGTTGGAGTTTGCCCTATGGGATTAGAACCATATCAGATAAATGCTTTGGCAAAACTACATAGATGGGAAGATTTGATGGATTATGCAGCTTATGACTGTATTGAGTGTGGCTCTTGTTCGTTTACTTGCCCAGCAAATATTCCGTTGTTGGACAATATCCGTATTGCAAAAGCAGAAACAATGAAAATTTTAAGAAGTAAAAAATAAAAATAATATAAAATGCAAAGAAAATTTATTGTAGCACCTTCGCCTCACATACATTCATCAAACTCTACTCAAAGATTGATGTTAGATGTGATTATAGCCTTGCTACCTGCATTGGCACTTTCAATTATATTTTATGGTGCAAATATTTTAATACTTACGGCAGTATCTGTTGTGTCGTGTGTGGGTTTTGAGTGGTTGATTGGAAGAGTACTTCTAAAAAGAGAAACTACTATAACAGACTTGTCGGCAATACTAACTGGTATGTTACTTGCCTTTAATCTACCTTCTTCTATTCCGTTGGGGTTAGTCGTTTTGGGAGCATTAGTTTCGATTGGATTGGGCAAAATGACTTATGGTGGACTTGGACAAAATTTATTCAATCCTGCATTAGTTGGTAGGGTATTTTTATTGATTGCTTTCCCTGTACAAATGACATATTTTCCAGAAGTAGTGTCTGGTGCAGAGGTTTTTAGTGGTGCTACCCCACTATCATATTTCAAAGAAGCAGTAGCAGCAGGTAAAAACCTTGAAGATATAACTTCACAACTACCTATGGCTGAAATTATTGGAGATTTCAAAAGAGGTTCGGTTGGGGAAGTGAGTTCTATTGCACTACTTTGTGGTTTTGCTTATTTGTTGTATCGAAAAGTCATCACTTGGCATATCCCAGTAGCAGTACTTGGTACAATGTTCGTATTTAGCGGTTTACTTTTTGTGTTTAACGCGTCACTTTATCTGAATCCTATTACTCAATTATTTGTTGGAGGGGCAATGCTTGGAGCAATATTTATGGCTACCGACTATGTAACATCACCTATGAGTAAAAAAGGTATGATTTTGTATGGTTGTGGAATTGGTTTAATTACAATTTTGGTAAGAACTTGGGGTTCGTACCCAGAGGGTATTTCATTTGCTATTTTGATTATGAACGCATTTGTACCTCTTATAAATAAATATATGAAACCTAAGCATTTTGGAGAAAAAGTAATTAAAAAATAAAGGATAGAATTATGAAATCATCATTATCAAATATGGTCATAGTACTTAGTATAATAACTTTTATATCTTCGGCATCGGTGGGAGGTGTATATATTCTTACTAAGGACATTATTGCTGAGGCAAATGCTCAGAAATTTAAAGATGCAATTCAGACTGTTCTTCCTGAATTTGACAATATTAACGAAGAACAAATGGTGTCGGTCGAGGGATTTGACAAACAACTAAAAATATATGAAGCTACAAAAAACGACAAAACAAGTGGTTATGCTGTGGAAACTTACGCAACTGGTTTTGCTGATGAAATAGCCCTGCTTGTAGGTTTTGATACGGAATATAATATAAATAAAATATCTGTTTTGAGCCAAAAAGAAACTCCCGGATTAGGAGCTAAAATAGCAAATCCACAAGACAAATTTGTGATACAGTTTGAGGGCAAAAATCCACAAGAATTCAAATTGGCAGTAAAAAAAGACAGTGGAGATATTGATGCAATTACAGCTTCTACAATCACTTCGAGAGCATTTGCTTTGGCAGTCGAAAGAGCTTACGAGGCAGTTAAACAACTAAATACGAAATAAATTATGAGCTATATAAAAATCATTAAAGAGGGAATAATCAAAAACAATCCTACTTTTGTATTGTTGCTTGGTATGTGTCCAACTTTGGGAACTACAACATCTGCAATAAATGGTATGAGTATGGGACTTGCTACAACATTTGTGCTTATTTTGTCAAACTTAGCAATTTCTCTTATCAAAAATGTTATTCCAGACAAAGTGCGTATCCCAGCTTTTATTGTTGTGATTGCATCTTTTGTAACAATAGTTGAATTTATAATGCAGGCCTATGTCCCAGCTATTTACAAAACCCTTGGAGTGTTTATTCCATTGATTGTTGTAAACTGTATTATTTTGGGTCGTGCAGAGTCTTTTGCATCAAAAAACAAACCTGTTGCATCTATATTTGACGGACTTGGTATTGGACTTGGATTTACAGCATCGCTTACACTTCTTGGTATAGTTCGTGAACTATTGGGCAATATGTCAATTTTTGATTATAAATTGGTTGAAGGTGACGGAATGTTGATTTTTGTTTTGGCACCAGGTGCTTTTATAGCTTTGGGCTATTTGTTGGTAATGTATAACAAGATTTTTTCTAAAATAAAGTAGTATGACATATTTAGCAATTATAATAGGTTCGATATTTGTAAATAATATTGTACTTTCAAGATTTTTGGGTATTTGCCCATTTCTGGGTGTTTCAAAGAAAGTAAGTACTGCATTTGGTATGGGTTCTGCCGTAACATTCGTAATGGCTCTATCTTCTATGCTTACTTGGACTATTCAGGAATACCTATTAATTCCTTTCGGAATTGAATATATGCAAACAATTACTTTTATTTTGGTGATTGCTGCATTGGTACAAATGGTCGAAATTATCCTGAAAAAACTTTCGCCAACGCTATATCAAGCCTTGGGTATTTTCTTGCCACTTATCACAACTAACTGTGCTGTATTGGGGGTTGCAATACTTTTGGTGCAAAACAAATTTGATATGTTCCAATCAGTAACATTTGCAGTGTCAAATGCTATTGGTTTTACTTTGGCATTAGTGTTGTTTGCAGGACTTCGTGAAAGACTTGAAACAGCAGCAGTTCCAGAATCTTTCAAAGGTGTTCCTATTGCACTTATTACAGCAGGAATTTTGGCAATGGCATTTATGGGATTTTCTGGTTTGGTGTAAATACTAATCAAATTTTTAAGCAAAAATAATAAATGGAAAATAAAGATAATCAACCTGAAATTGAGATTGATAGAGAAAAAGACGAAAAAAACAGAAAACTAAATATTAAGATAAGTATTATTCTGATTGTACTTTTTTTGATTGGAATAATCATAAGATGGGATTATATAACAAAAGAAATTAAAGGAAGTATTGACAGATATATTAATCCTGAAATAGAGCAAATAGATAGTACAAAAACAGTTAAATAATCATTAATTGTTAAAAAAAAACTTTTAGTATATTTTTTCTTTACCTAAAGTAAAAAAACTTGCATAATAAGTAAAATACATATATATTTGCCAAACGATAAAATAAATAAAAAAATAAATATGAAAAGAATTTTTAAACTACTATCAATTTGTGTTGCAATGTTAGCATTGACTACTGCTTGTAACAAAGAAAATCCATACGTTACTACTACCGACTACGGATTTATTTCGAGTTATATTTCTCCAACTATTTTTACTATCAACACTGACTTTAAAGGCGAGATTTACCCTTTGGAATCTAATGTAGGCATCAAACAAGAAGATGTTGGTAAACGTGTGAGAGTGGTTTATGAACTAATCAAAGATGGAACTGCTGGAGCTCCTGCACAAGTAATCTACAAACAAGTTGGTACAGTCAAAACAAGTGATATGGTATATCAAAGCGAGGTTTTGGAAAAACCTGCCGACGAACAAGAAAAATTCTGGGACGAGGCTGGATATACTGCACTAAAATACCACAGTGTTTGGATTAAAAAAGGTATGATGAACGTAGAAATGATGGTTCCTACTAATAGCGTAAACTCTTCTCCAAACGGTGATGCAAAATTGATTTATATGGATACAGAATCAACTAAATCAGAAAAAGTTTTCAAATTGTGTTATAATGCAAAGGGCGATGCATCTAAATTTGCTAACGACTTTGTAACTTTTAACGCTGTTGGAGAGATTTTCTCAGAAAATATTGATTATAAAGTTATTATTAAATACAAATCGCTTGAATTGCCTGATGGCGGACAAGCAACGATAGAGTTTACTCACAACCCTACTGGAAATTAATAATAATTCTTAACAATTATAGAAGAGCAAAAGTTAAATAACTTTTGCTCTTTTTATTTTTATGTTAAGGCTAAAATTTTGAAATATCACTTATTTTTATTATAATTGCATTGGTTATAAAAGTTTTGATTAGAGAACATCTCTAAGTAAAACTATCTAATACACGATAAATAAACATATTACATTTAATGAAAACAATAATATACGCAATTATTTGTTTGACAGCTTGTCTTTTGTATTTTCCAATATTTGCATTATGTTGGATTTTTACAGCTCCGTTTGAAAAAAACAAAAAAACTTTGTCTAAATACACTCGTGTATTTGGTAAATTAATCATTTATTCCTCACCTTGGTGGAAAGTAAAAGTTAATGGTGTAGAAAATATAGACCCAAATAAACAATATATCATAATGGTAAATCACCAATCTATGTTGGATATTCCTTTGACTACATTTATCAAAAAAAATATGAAGTGGGTTGCAAAACAAGAAGTTTTGCAAATTCCTCTTGTAAATTTTATTATAATGATGCGTAAAGATATACTTATAAAACGAGGTACACTTACGGATTCTAAACGTATGATAAAAAAATGTCGCAAGGAACTAAAAAAAGGTGTTTCGATTGTTATTTTCCCAGAAGGAACTCGCAGTAAGGACGGAAAGATACATTCGTTCAAAGAAGGAGCGTTTGTGGTTGCAAAATTGGGAAATGTGGATATTTTGCCAGTTGTGCTTGATGGACCATTTGAAACAGCTCACCCAAAATCTGGATTTGGATACAAATTTCCTTCTTCTTTTACAATCAATATCCTAAACCCTATATCTTTTGAGTCTATAAAAGATGAGCAAGTTAAAGACGTAAAAGATATGGTAAGAAACACTATGGTGTCGTACCACAAAGCAATTAGAAAAGATTTATACCTATAAAACATATATTAAATGAGCGAAATAACTAAATACGATGAAAGCGAAATCATAACCCTTGAATGGAACGAACACATACGACGCAGACCCGGAATGTATGTGGGAGCATTGGGTGATGGAACTTCACCAGAAGACGGAATTTATATACTTATCAAAGAAGTTGTAGATAATAGTATTGATGAGTTTATAATGGGACACGGCAAAAAAATCACTATTGATATTGATAATGGAACTGTAAATATACGAGATTTTGGTAGAGGTATTCCATTGAAAAAACTTCGTGATGCCTCGTCTAAAATTAACACTGGGGGGAAATATGAAAGTGGAGCTTTCAAAAAATCGGTTGGACTTAATGGTGTAGGTATAAAAGCTGTGAATGCACTTTCGTCAAATTTCTTAATCCGAAGTGTGAGAGAAAACGAAAGTTGTACGGTGGAATATTCGGGAGGTAATGTGCTTAGTGAAATAACAGAATCGGGCGTAAATGAACAAAATGGAACTTTTGTGTCGTTCACACCAGATGCAAGTCTATTTGGAGAATATCATTTCAATATGGATTACGTTGTTGCAATGATTAAGAACTACACTTATCTGAATTGTGGTCTGACTATCGAACTGAACAAAGAAAAATATAGCTCTAAAAATGGCTTGGCAGACCTCTTGAACGACAAGATTAATGATGATGGCGTATATAATACCATACATTTGATTGGTGAGGATATAGAAATAGCTTTTTCACACGGAACTGGATATAACGAACTTTACTACTCGTTTGTGAATGGTCAGCATACTCCACAAGGTGGTACGCATTTGGTGGCTTACAGAGAAGCTATTGCAAAAGTTATTAAAGATTTCTTTAAAAAAGATTTTGAACCAGCAGATATACGTAACTCGATTGTTGCCGCTATTAGTGTAAGAATAGAAGAACCTGTGTTTGCCGACCAGCGTAAAACACGTTTAGGCTCAAAAGATATGTCGCCAAAGGGCAATTCTATACGTAACCACGTGATGGATTTTATGAAAAAAGACCTTGATGATTTTCTTCATAAAAACCCACAAGTTGCAGATATTTTGCTAAAAAAGATTTTGGAGGCAGAAAAAGAACGTAAAGCAATTTCGGGTGTTCAAAAGAAAGCTCGTGAATTTGCAAAAAAAGCATCTTTGAACAACAGAAAATTACGTGATTGTAGAGTGCATTACAACACTAAAAACGCTTTGGCTGACGATACAATGATATTCTTGACTGAGGGAGATTCTGCAAGTGGTTCGATTACAAAATCACGTAACGCAAATACACAAGCAGTATTCTCGCTTAGAGGTAAACCATTGAATACTTTTGAATTAACTAAAAAAGTAATTTACGAAAACGAGGAATTTAATCTACTTCAAGCAGCATTGAACATTGAGGAAGATATGGATAATTTACGCTATAACAAAGTAATTATTGCCACCGATGCCGACGTTGATGGTATGCACATTAGGTTGTTGTTATTGACATTTTTCCTAAAATTCTTCCCAGATATGGTAAATCGTGGACACGTTTATATTCTTGAAACTCCATTGTTTAGGGTTAGAAATAAAAACAAAACTGTATATTGTTACAGCGAAAAAGAACGTGATGAGGCTATAAAAACGCTTAAAAACAATCCAGAGATTACTCGTTTTAAAGGTTTGGGTGAGATTTCGTCTGATGAATTTAAAGCATTTATTGGCGAAAATATAAGATTGGAGAAAGTTAGACTTTCACAAAATGATTCTATTGGAGATATTTTGGAGTTTTATATGGGCAAAAACACTATGGATAGACAGAAGTTTATCATTCAAAACCTAAGAGTAGAAGAAGATATAAAAAAGGATATAGAAAGAAAATAATATGAGCGACATAAATAACAAAGATACGGAACAAGAAGAGTTGTTTAATGAAGAAGAGGAAATTATCAACGAAAATGGTAATGACTTATCTGATGAGCAGGACAACTCTCTTAGTAACCATAAATTTGAGAAAGTAGTAAACGGGGACAAAGAGGGCGTAAAGCACAAACTAACAGGTATGTTCAAGGATTGGTTTTTGGACTATGCCTCTTATGTTATTCTCGAACGTGCAGTTCCTCATATTTCGGACGGACTGAAACCTGTTCAAAGACGTATTCTTCACGTTATGCGTAAGAATGACGACGGTAGATACAACAAGGTTGCAAGTATTATTGGTGATTCTATGAAATTTCACCCTCACGGAGATTCTTCGATTGGTGGTGCTTTGGTGCAATTAGGTCAAAAAGATTTGTTGGTGGACTGTCAGGGTAACTGGGGAAATATTCTTACTGGCGACTCAGCTGCTGCCTCACGATATATCGAGGCAAGACTTACACCTTTTGCAAAAGATGTATTGTTTAACCCTAAAACTACTCAGTGGATAACTTCGTATGACGGCCGTAACCAAGAACCTATAACACTTCCTTCAAAATTTCCTTTGCTACTGGCACAAGGTGCAGAAGGTATTGCGGTGGGATTGGCTTCAAAAATACTTCCTCATAATTTTAACGAACTTATTGACGCATCTATCAAACATCTAAAAGGAGAAGATTTTGTGTTGTATCCAGACTTCCCAACTGGTGGTATGATTGATATTACACGCTATAATGATGGTATGCGTGGAGGTGCAGTAAAAATACGTGCAAAAATCGTAAAAACAGACCGCACTACCCTAACTATTACAGAAATACCATTTGGTAAAACCACTTCGTCTATTATTGAATCAATAGTAAAAGCTAACGAAAAAGGAAAGATTAAAATCAAGAAAGTTGATGATAATACTGCCGAAAATGCAGAGATTGTAATAACAATCGGAACAGATGTTTCTGCTGACAAAACTATTGATGCTCTATATGCTTTTACGGATTGTGAAGTGTCTATATCTCCAAACTGTTGTGTGATTAAAGACGAAAGACCTCATTTCTTGACTGTAAAAGATGTTTTGCGTTTTTCTGCGGAAAGAACTATGGAGCTTCTGAAAATGGAGCTTGAAATAAAACTTGGAGAACTTAGGGAAGATTGGCATAGCTCGTCTTTGGAGAAAATATTTATCGAAAATCGCATCTACAAACAATTTGAAGATAGCGAAAGCTACGAGCAAGTAATTGAAATAACAGATAAAGCATTTGACCCTTACAGACCAATGCTCAAACGAGAAATAACTCGTGAAGATTTGGAGCGTCTGACAGAAATTAAAATCAAACGAACTGCAAAATATAATTCATTCAAAGCAGATGAACATATTTTGGAGCTTGAAAAAGAAATAGAAAAAACACTGTATGACATTGAACACATTGTCAAATATTCAATCAACTACTACAAAAACATACAGAAAAAGTATGGTATGGACAAAGACCGAAAAACAGAAATTCGTACATTTGACCAAATTGATGTAGCAGAGGTTGCAGTGGCTAATGCAAAACTATATATAAACCGTGAAACAGGATTTTATGGTATTGGAAATACTATGAAAACCGAAGAATATGTTTGTGAGTGTTCGGATATAGATGATATTATATTGTTCACAAAAGACGGAAAATATATTATTACAAAAGTGGTTGATAAGAGTTATTTTACAAAAAATATCTTGTACGCTGGGATATTCAAACGTAATGATGAGCGTACAATTTATAATGTGTTGTATCGTGATAGCAAAGACGGTTGTGTGTATATGAAACGTTGTGCCATAAAGGGGATTACACGAGATAAAGTGTATGATATTACAAAAGGTAACGAAAAAAGCGAGATTATACATATGAGTGTTAATCCAAACGGAGAGGCAGAAGTATTGAAAGTATATTTCCGTCCTCGCCCTCGATTGAAAAAGACTATTGTAGATTTGGATTTTGCTGAAATTGCTATCAAGGGTCGTCAATCACAAGGAAATATATTCACTCGCTACCCTATTCACAAAATTGTTATAAAAGAAAAAGGAATATCAACATTGGAGGGTAAACACGTTTGGTTTGACTCTGATATTAATAAACTAAATAATGAGGGAAGAGGTGCATTACTTGGAGAGTTTTCGGGCAACGACAAAACTGTTTTGTTTACAGAAAGCAATATGTTCCAAACAAGCGGTTATGAACCTTCGCTATATTTCCCAGAGGATTTGTGTAAGATAGAAAAATACGATTCAGATAGGGTTTATTCGGTGATTTATTGGGACGAAACACAAAAGTATTATTACATAAAAAGATTCTGTTGTGAGGATAGCGACAAACTCCAAAAATTTATTGATGACGAGGACGGTTCACGTTTTGTGGAAATGACAAGCGACGAACACCCACAAATTCAGATAACTTTTGGTGGCAAAAACGACAATAGACCTGCCGAAAACATTGATGTGGCAGAATTTATTGGAGTAAAGGGATTTAAGGCAAAAGGCAAAAGAATAACTACTTATGAAGTAGCTAAAATTGAGTTTATCGAACCTCTTTTGAAAATGACTTCGGAAGAAGAACCCAAAGTTAAAATTGAAGAAGAAATAATAGATAAAAGCGAGGTTGAAAATACCAAGGAAACAGATACAGAAGAAAATAAAAACCATTTTATACAAGGAGAATTATTTTAAAACGAGATGAAAATATATCTTATAGGCTATATGGGTTGTGGCAAGAGTACTCTTGGCAAACAGTTAGCCAAACAGTTGGGTTGGGATTTTGTGGATAGTGATACGTTGATAGAACAATTTGCTCAGATGAGCATTGAAGATATATTTACGCATAAAGGTGAAACTTATTTTAGAGAATTAGAAAGTGAAGTTTTGCAACTAATTTCGGAAAAAGATAATTGCGTTGTGGCAACTGGTGGCGGTATGCCGTGCTATTTTAGCAATATGGAATTTATTAACGAAACAGGGCTATCTATGTATATTAAAATGGATTTTAAATCACTTACAAATAGAATATTTCATTCGAAAAAACAAAGACCTTTGACAAAAAATAAAAGCGAAGAAGAATTACAAATGTATATAAAAGAATCCTTGCAAAAACGTGAAGAATTTTATTCGCAGTCTAAAATAATAATTGAAGGGCTTAATTTGAATTATATGGATTTGTTAAGGGCTTACGAAAACTATAAATATAATTAGGATTATTGCTGTCCGTTAAAAATTTTACAAATTCTCAATAAACTCGTATCTCTTAGGATATTTTGCTGATGGTCATAACGTAGCGTACTG
>CAZRHJ010000013.1:0-38208 GCA_964600025.1 uncultured Rikenellaceae bacterium
ATCGGCGAAATAGACAAGATAGGCGAGTTTCGTTTTTAGCGGACAGTACTAAATACAAATTAATTTTTGCTATTTCTTTAATTGTTTGACGCTTGAAACCACAAGTCCATCGTGTATAATATTAGTTGTTCGGTGTGCATTAGTATTATTATAACTTGCATATAGATATACCGTTTTGCTACCAACTCCCGAAAGAGTTTGTGAAGCTCCTGCAAAGCCACTTTGTGTCAAAGACAACCTCAACCACGAGTTACTCGCATTTATAGTCCAAGCCATATAAGGGTTTGCATCTCCATTAGAATCCTTACAGACAACTCTTATTTTATAAATATTCGATTGATTGTTTTTTATTACTTTCTCTTTTGGTCGGATAGTAAGTATGCCATCTTGCGAAAAAAATACGTTATAATAAATAGTTTTCCCAGCCTCCCACGCTGCCTCCGAAGCCAAGGAGATTTCACGAGTAGAATTATCTCCCATTGTAATAGTAAGTTTGGTACTTGCATCAAGATTTTGCGGTATCATCATCAAATATCCATTACCCTGCATCAAAGAAGTCATAGTAGAAGTGGTTGTTGTGGGATTTACTCCTGCACTAAACTCAGTATTGGTCAGTACTCCTAAGTTGCTCCAAACTATATTTGTACCGTCCATAGACAAAGTAGCACTTGTTCTTATTCCACTAATTTTCATTCCTTTTACAACCTCACCACTACCAGCAACCCTAAAACCAACACTTGTCAAAGCGTGATTCATAGAAAACTTGACTTCGCTACCATTTGATATATTCAAATCAAATTTTGGGACAGCCACCATTAAATCTGGTTGATTAGTAACATCTGTGGGAATTGTATAGTTCAAGGTTGGCGTACCAGTTGTTTGAGCAACCGATATGCCATTGCTTGAACTTGCGATTGGAGAATATGCAAAGAAAGAAATATTTGCACTTGTTTCGTTTGGCCAAAACACCATATTTGTAGCACTTAACACTCCTGCATTATTTATTAGTTCATAAGCATTTAAGAAGTTTGGAGTGGCTTGACTTCCAACATTAGCCCAAGAATTTGACACTCCATCTCCTGTATAATATCCATAAACTGACATATTAGGAATATTCAGATATGAGTTTATAGGCCTACCTTTTGTTTCTAATTCAGATACCAAGAAGTGCAGATTATCATTTATCTGTGTTGTGTTCTTATCCACAGAACAAGACACTAAGAATAAAAATAATAAATATAATAGAGGATTAAATATGCGTTTCATAGGGATTCTCCTTTAATTGTTTGTAAATTACGATTGAACTAACGGAGTATCAGTGTTTATCCAAGGAATAACAATCGAACTAAATGTAATTTCATTCAATACCAAATCACCTTGTATATCAGTTGAATTTGTATTAATTTCCATAATAATATTATAATGTAGGTTATTAGAAAACATATCATTTGGAACATCACCAGCCACAATCACATACTCACTCAAATCGTTTTCAAATATAGTTAAAGCTCCTTTTTTAATAACTACATCTTTGATAACAATAGATACTCCGACAGAACTCTGAGGGATAACCATATACGAATTATTACCTGAATAAACAGTACTTGTAGTAGTTCCCTGAGTTATCGCTTTTGTTTTGACATTATAGGTAGCATTATTTAAATTCATTGTCAAATCTGACAAAAAACTTGTTACTGCTGGATCCAAAGTATAACCCGCAGCAATAAGTGCATCACTAAGCTTTGGAGTAATTGTGATTTTTGTAAGCATATGTTCAAATACCAACTGAACTTGTCCTGTATTTTGAGTTACGGGACTTGCTATTGTAAAATCCTCCTGAGCAGTAGCTGGAACAGTATAATCTATACTAATATTTGGATATGTGTCATTTGCTACAACACTTGCAGGAGCATAAGAGTAGAAAGTCAAATCACGTGCAGGATTAGGCCAAAAATATGGTCCATTTTGAGGGTTATCAACATTTACTCCGCTTCCATTAATAATATCATTAATATACCACATTCCATCACCACCATCAGCATAAATTTTATAATCTGAACCAGAGTCATTTGCAGCTCGTGTTCTGTTTAGTGTCTGAAACGACATTGAATCATTTGATAACGCTTGGTTATCGACTGTTTTTGTACAAGAGACTACGCTAAATAATGCGATAGCCATAATTAAAATCTTTTTCATAATATTTTATATTTAATTGTTAATAAAAAATTCTTGCTGTTCTGTAAAAATCTATTTTGAGATTAAAGGAATATCTATAATATCCCAATCTATAATTTCTGGATTGATAGCAGGAGGGATAATCGAATCTGAATCAGGCAAAGGTTCACACATTGCCATATCAATTTGTAGAATTATTGTCCCGTTGTCCTCTTGTGAAAACACAACTTTATCCACATCTATTATTCTGTTTACAACAGTAGTATTGTCTGTTAGCATAAAATACATATTAAACTGCAATGGTCTATCTGCTGGTTGCTGAACCAACCCCATTCTTCTGCCTACCACTCCAAATGAAGTAAAGGTTGCAGAGATTGTGCCATTTTGTGTCGAACCCTCATCATACTGTCTGTCGCCCATCAAAAACTGGATTGTAGAAAAATTCATCGTGTTTAGCATTTGAGATAAATAATATCCTTCTGTCAGATTTCTAATATCCACCAAAGCAGGCATCAAAGCACTACTTAATTTTTGAATATGCATATTTATTCTTAGTTCACAAATATTTCTTAGAGGCTTAATATTCATCAAATCTGTTGTTGTAAGAATAAGATTATTGTTAATAAATTCTTTGTTTTGCTTTACAGAAATACTTTTGGTAACCATATCCGAAGTAACAGTAAAATCTGTTACCAAAGCCGATGCAAAAATTTCTGGACTTTTTACATATTTGTAATCAACATTTCTGAAACGAATTTTCTGTTCTTCTATACTATACGCCTCAAACAAATCATAATTATCATATTTACGAATATTTATATTTTTTAAATCCTCACGTAATTCATTGAATACAACCACATTATAACTACCAACTGGAAGATTAATATAAGACTGAACCAAATCATCATTATTCTCAAACCTATGTTCCAAAACCAAATCGCCAATATTTGCATCATAAACAAGAACTGTTACATTTTGAGGAGATATCTCCGCCACATTCCAATCTATATGTATCGGAATAGTAGCTACTTCATCACAACCCTTAGCAACGTGTCTAATATCGCAACCAGAAACGAAGACAACAAATAGACACAAGCCTAATAATTTAATTAATTTATTTTTCATCTTATAGCTCCTTTATTAATTACTTTTTTGTTAATCAACCAAACAAGCGAAACTTGTGCTTTGATTGGTCCGTACCAATTTTCTAAACTTTTTTCTTTACAAACCAACGACCACTGGTTTTGCATAAATTGTTGTACAGTATAAGAGGTATTTCTTGCCCTAAGATATCCAAGACCTAAGGAATATTCCAAACGTAAACTTCCAGTTTTGTTGATTGTGTGAGCATAGCCACCAGTCAGACCAAGCATAAAAAACTCTCCTTGATTTCCAACATCTCCAAGTTTAATATCATAGCGTCCAATTCCCGTTGTCAGCCCCATAAACCAACCCGTAAGTTGCGGTCTATAATCTCGTTTTCCAAACCAATACTTTCCTTCAATATTTGCATTCAGAATTTGAAAACTGTTTTTGCCATTATCCAACAACCACCAAGGAGATATCCACTCCCCTGCAATAGACCAACGCTTCCCTATCGGAACTTCAAGCCCAATATTCAGAGCAGTTACTGCGTCATACAAAAGATTAGTTTTGAGGGCAAACAAAGGTTTGAGCGTGTATTCTGGCTCTATATATTCTACACTCCTATATATTTGAGGAACAAACACGGTTTTTTTGATAATTTTCTCAACAAATACCGTATCTCTAATTATATCCTTTTGAGTACCTGCATTTAATGTAATTCTTAGCGAAGTGCGTGAATTTCTAAGTCTATTAAAATAATTTTGGACAAGATACTTCCAGACTTCATTGCCGTGTATAGACCTCAATAAATGTTCTTTTTCGTCAAGACTTATCTTCATATCCAAAATAGACATTACAGACTCTCGATAAGGAAGCATATTATCTGATTTAAGCATCATTCTAAAATCTTCCCAATTTTCGGGTTGAATATTAAACGCAATGATACGTTTGTCAATTAATGGATAATTTCTAATAATCATAGATTTGACCGACTCAGCTCTACGTAAGGCCAATAAACTGTTTGTACGATACGCCCCTTCAATCGAACAAGTTCCACCCACCACAAGAGAATCAATTTGATATTGATTTTCGAGCTTAGAAACAAAGTTATCAAGTTGAATTAACGAGGAATAATTATTCATATATCCTTTGTCTATGATATATGAGCCCGTTTTGAAATAAATAGAAAATTCTAAATTCTCCGATTTAGCACTTTGTGAGAAAGCAATAAGGGGCAGTATCGACAAAACAAATACTAATAATAAATATATTTTTTTCATATTTATAATGTTTAATAATTAATAATTCTTTTATAGTTTTTTGTATATATATTAAAAATATATGCAACAAATATGCCAAAACTATTCACCATTTTAGAAAACTAATAAGCAAAAAAAACGGTTTCAGAACCGTAAGTTCTGAAACCGTTATAAATATTTAAGAATCTCAAATGAGCTGTAACATATTATTAATTAACTCATTACATTTTTCACATATAGGCGAGTTTTATTTTTAGCAGGGACTTAAATCATACTAAACAATACGTATGCCCAGTGAGCTACAATACCTGCAATAAGTCCACCGACAGTATGCGAAATAATTGCTTTTGAAGTAAGTTCACGATAACCCAAAGAGTCTAACATTGCAGTGTGAGTACACAAAAATCCACTCCAACACATACCCATTGCAGTAAATACTGCAATAGCATTTCCGTCTATAAATCCATCTGCTTGGAATTTAGGTATAAGACCCAAAGCTGCACCTACTGCACCAAGAGCAGTGATAGGGAAAGCAACTAATTCAGGAATAGTAAAGCCAAACAACCATTCAAAAACAAAACTAATTTTGCTTGCAAGAAGTGGCAAAAGACCTACCCCCTCAAATGCTTTACCAGTATAAGTGCCAGTTTCAGCATCTGGGCCAAAAGTTAGCATCATCACAAAAGTAGAGATAATCAAAACTCCCGGAATAATTGCCAAACCAATATCAACACCAGATTTACCTCCGTCAAGCAATGAGTTCAAAACACGTAAGAAAACACCTCCTTCACTTTTGAAAGAAATCTGTTGTTCATCACCACCCATCACATCTTCATCTTTGAAACTTGGATATTGTTTAACAATAAAACGTTGCATAAGTCGTGTTGAAACAATACTTCCTGCAACTGCACCAAGAAGTCCAACCATAGCAGCCGAACCAAATCCTTTACCTGCCATAAATACAATCACTACCAAACCCATACCAAATGCAGTACCAAAGTTTGTTAGAGAAATCAACTGATATTTTTTGAAGTAACGACTAAAATTATGGTCTTTTGAAAGAGCGATAATTGCTGGGTTATCTGACAAGAATGTCAAGATGCCACCAAGTGCAGCAACTCCCGGCAAATTGAAAAGTGGTTTCATTAAAGGTCTAAGAATAACCTCAATCAAACGAACAACACCAAATTCAATAAGCAATTTACCCAAAGCACCAGAAAGAACTGTTACGCCCATAATATAGAATACTGTTTCTATAAGAAGACTGTAAGAAGTGCTCATCAAAGTGTTAAGCATATTAGGCACAGTCATTTTTGAACCTAAATACCCAAAAATTGTAAAGAACACTGCCAAAAATATAACAGCCTCGATACGTCTTAGGGTAAGGAATTTTAGAGGATTTTGTTTCATTTTATTTAATTTGTACTTAGTTTATAATTTTTATTGCTTTCCTTCAAAAAAATTTATAAAAATGATGTTATGACATTTTTATTTTTAGCAAAGATAACAATTTTATCTATCTAATATCATCATTTGCCATTTTACACCCAAATTAATATGGTTTACTGTTGGGTCTATTGTCTCACCATACCAAAATGCGTGGAAACGTAAATTATGGCGACGATTTTTGATTGGAAAATACTCTACACCAAGACCATAAAATCCTCTCTCTACGCCCGGCAATACTGTTGTATCATAAGTCATATCAGGAGCTATATTCGGAGCTTGTGCATTATTTTGGTCGTAACCACCCTTTGCAAATACCGACCAACGGTCGCAAAAGTCATATTGCACTTTTGAGATAATCGAAAAATCTTTAAAGAAATTTTTAGTACTTCCAGCACGGTTCATATAGTCAAGATATGCACTGAAATTTCCAAAAACAGCTTTGTTACCCAAAGCAATGTAGTTTACAAACTTACCTCGCTCATACTCCATAAAGTTCACAGAATAGATAGTTTTGAACCAATTCATATTACCAAACCATCTAACTCCATAAGTGAACATAGTATCAAATACTTTTGTAGAAAAAGGAGAATTAGCAAATTGAAATTCAACTGTATGATTTTGATTATTTGAGACAACTGCGGCATTTATACCCAAAGAAAATGGATTAATATGATTCCAAAAATCTGAGGCAAAATGCACATCAACTGGTGCAGCATCATATTCCCAACCACCAATAGCTACGACAACTTTACCAAGTGTCATATTAAAGTTTTTACACGCAGAATATTTCACATTCAACCAGTCTATACCATAGAAAAATTCACTCGGTTTGTCGTGTGCTGTGTACATACGGTAACGCATTGAATAAGAAAACTTGTCTGAAATTTTGCCATCAACAAGTAATTTCAGATAACGACCATAAAATCCTGCATTATTTTTGTTCTCTGGATAATTTTCTTTATCCGAAAAAGCGTTATACATTCCATCAATTCGAGAATCGAAACGAATTTTGATTTTAGAATCAACATTCCCTAATTTTTCTCTTTCAGCCCTCTCGGCTAATTTTGCAGCTTTGATAACCGCTTTCAATGAATCTATTTTTTCTGTTTGAGCCTGAGCAAAACAAGCAACAAAAACAAATGAGATAATTAATAAAAGTTTTTTCATTAATTTGAAATTAAAAAGTGTTAAAAATGATAATAATTTTGGCACACAAAGGTAGATAAATTATTAATATATACAAAGATATATAATGATATTTTTATTAAATTATACGTATAGTAAAAAATAAAACATTCAAGTAAATTTAAAGTTTAGAAAAACACAAAAAAAAAAGACAAAGAAAGCTATAAATTTTCTTTGTCTTTTTTGTACAGTTTAAAAAAAATATCTTTCGCTCCCCCCCAATAATAGATAATGAAAAATGTGTTTTTGTTCACTTTTCTAAAAAAGCGTTAAGCTATAATTATTAAATTCCGCAATTAGTAAATCCACTACCTCTTTGAGGACAAATATTATCTACTGGATCCCAATCATACCAATTAATATTTTTGAGATAAGTAGTTGGGATTACACCACCCAAATTATTGTTTTTAAGAACAAGTGTTTTCAATTCTCTATTTTCCCCAAGTTTGCTTGGTAATACTCCTGCAAATTGATTATCATTTAACTCAACAAAATTCAAACCAACTATGTCAGCCAAAGTTTCTGGTAAAGTTCCACTAAGCTCCGTATGATGAATAGACAGCATCACTAAATTTTTACATTTAGATATTTGTGGACTTAAAAAACCATTCAATTTAGGATTATTTCCAAGTCTAAGATTTTCCAATTCCAAGAAATTACCAATTTCATCACCAATAGTTGCGGTCAAATTATTATTATTCACCCATAAAAGTTTCAAAAATATCAAATCATAGAAAGAAGATGGTATATCACCGATAATATTGTTGTTGGCAAGTGATAAAGATACCACACGGTACTCTTTGCCAGTAGATTTAACAACACTATCACATTTCACGCCATACCATTTATTTACATTAGTTGTCAAATCCCATTTGTTAGTCCAATTTTCTCCACCAGTAGATTTATATAATTGTAGTAAAGCAAGACTATCTGTCTTAAAATTACTAACACCATCTTGATACAAAGAAACAGAATAACTTACACCTTTGCCATCATTATCTGTCATTACCAATGAATCTGTACGATAACGAATATCAGTATTTTCTGCAAATGTAACATTCATTTTGTATTCTTTGTAATCCTTATCTGGGTCGCTTTGTGTAACATCAATACTATTGACTTTAAGCCAAGAAGGACTATGAGTAACGTCCCAATCAAGGTTTGAAGATATAATTATATCTTTGCTAACCTCGGTATTTGTTTCTCGCAGTTCCTTAGTTTCTGAACTAATAACGTTACCTACACCATATTGTATAAGTGTCAAAACACGGTCAGAATAACCTTCAACCTTAAAAGATACAAAATAAGAAGTTCTACGCTCCTCTCTTTCTCGGTTTCTATCAACAAAAAGTTTGATTGTATCGGGCTTGATAGGCTTACCACTCGACACCTCTGGACGAGTCCAATCTGCATCTGTTTTAATTTCCCAATCAAATTGAGAAAACAATACTAATTTAATTGTATCTCCTTCTGCCTTGGCTCGTGTAAAGGTAGGAGTAATCCAAGTATCTGCCTCATCTTTTTTCTTACAAGCAAAAGCCAACAAAACTAATAATGATAGTAATAAAGTATTTCTGAACAGTTTTTTAGTCATAATTATTATTTTCTAATTTCAGCTTTAAGTTGTTTTTCAAACTGAAACATAAGATTATTCATACACTTTTCTATAACGTTGTCAGTAAGGGTTTTTGTTGTGTCTTCCAAAACAAAATTAAGTGCATAAGATTTTTTACCTTCTGGCAATTTATCTCCTTCATACACATCAAACAAACTAACGCTTTTCAAAAGTTTTTTCTCTGTTTTAAGAGCAACATCATAAAGTTGTTTGAAAGTAACTGAATTATCAACTAACAAAGCCAAATCTCGTTTAACTTCGTGGAATTTAGACAATTCTACTACCTCTAATTTGTAGTATTTAAGTATTTCCAAAAGATTATCAAAATTAATTTCTGCATAATAAACTGGATTCTTGATACCAAAAGATTTTGCAATTTTTTTGGATACAAGACCATAGTTCATAATGAATTTATTTTTGATTGTAACCGACATTGCATCACTATATATATCGTTTTGACAAGCAGAATATTGTGCAGAATAAATATTCAAACCAAACATTCTTAGAACTCTCTCGATATAAGATTTTAGAGTAAATATAGATGCCTCTTTTTGAACTGAATTCCAAGATGACAAGCTATCATTACCAGAAACCACAACTCCCAAAGTAAACGTTTCGCTATAAGGCGAAAGTACATTTTCATTTTGAGCAGCTTCATTATAGAAATAACAATTACCAAATTCATAGAATTTAATATTGCTGTTTTTACGATTAGTGTTCAACTCTATTGCTTCCAAAGCATTGAAAAGCAATGTTTGACGCATTACGTTCAAATCCAAACTCAAAGGATTTGCAATTTTGACACAACGCTCCAATGGGAAAGACTGTAAGTTTTGGTAGTACTCCATAGAAGTCAAAGAGTTACTCATAATCTCATTAAATCCATTTGAAGTAAAGAAATCCGAAACTCGATTAATAACTCTATCTCGGTCTGGTTTCTGAGCATATTGCAAAGTAGAGTGTACACTTTGAGGAATTTCAATATTGTTAAATCCATAAATACGCATTATTTCTTCAACAACATCAACCTCTCTACGAACATCAACTCTATATTGAGGAACTTTCAAAGATAATTCATCTCCATTATCAGAAGTAATCTCTATATCCAAAGCATTTAGTATAGAAACAACTGTATTCTTACCAATTTTCTTGCCAATAAGGCTTTCAACTCTCGCAACTGACAAGTCAATCTCGAAAGGCTTAAACTCTTGTGCAGAAAAACTTACAACCTCAGATGCTATTTCACCCCCACCTAATTCTTTGAACATCAAAGCAGCACGATACAGAGCATATTCCAAAATATTTGGGTCTGTACCTCTCTCAAAACGGAAAGACGCATCAGTGTTTAATGTATGACGTTTTGCACTCTTACGAACAGTAACTGGATTAAAGTATGCACTTTCGATGAAAACAGAAGTAGTTGTGTCGCTCACTCCACTATTTGCACCACCAAATACACCAGCAATACACATTGGTTTTTCTGAATCACAAATCACTAAGTCTTCGGTAGATAACTCACGTTCGATACCGTCCAGAGTAAGCATTTTTTCGCCTTGGTTTGCAGTACGAACTACTACTTTTGAACCAGCAATTTTGTCATAGTCAAAAGCGTGTAAAGGCTGACCTAATTCGTGAAGAATAAAGTTAGTGATATCTACAAGATTGTTTTTTGGTGAAATACCAATATTTCTAAGTGAGGTTTGTAACCACTCAGGAGATGGAGCCAATTTAAGATTTTTGACTACAACGCCCATATATCGAGGAGCACGTTCAGGAGCTTCTACCACCAATTCTATTGGCATAGAAGTATTATCTACTGCAAAATCACTAACACTTGGAAGCGACAATTCACCTTGCAAATTATTATGTTTTAAATAAGCAGCCAAATCTCTGGCAACTCCCAAATGAGATGCAGCATCTGCACGGTTTGGAGTAAGACCTATTTCAAACAAATAATCTTCTTTAAGGTTGAATACTTCACTTGCAGGAGTTCCAACTTTTGCAGACTTATCAAGCAAGATTATTCCGTCGTGACTATGACCAATACCTAATTCATCTTCTGCACAAAGCATTCCAAGACTTTCTACGCCACGTATTTTACTTCTTTTGATTTTAAATTCTTCGTCGGGAGTAGGATATAGCGTACAACCAACAGTTGCAACAACTACTTTCTCACCAGCTGCTACGTTTGGAGCACCACAAACAATAGTTTTTACTCCATCACCATAATTAACAGTTGTGATATGTAAATGGTCAGAATCTGGGTGCATATCGCAAGTCAAAACCTCGCCAACTACAACGCCTTCCAAGCCACCTTTAACACTCTCAATTTTCTCTAATCCCTCAACCTCTAAACCTATGTCGGTTAGTATTTCAGAAACTCTTTCAACACTCAAATCTGTATTGATATAGTTTTTAAGCCAATTATATGAAATATTCATCTCTGTAAAAATTTTAAATCGGGGTGCAATGTACGAATTTTTTTTTATTTTTACACTATATTTATGCTTATTAATTCAGTTAAAACGTTGTTAAACAACAAAACAAACAAAAAGCAAGTTATATGTAAAGAATTTCAATGTATTTGTACAAATACTTATATTAGTAAGACAAAAATATAGAATTAAATGTTTATTTTGTATATTTGCATCATTAACAAGGATTTTAAATGGAAAATATCAAAATATTTGAGAAACTTTATTTCCCTATTTTAGCTACACGTAGAGCTAAAATAGTCCATATTTTTACACTTTTTATTAGCACCACAACATTCCTAACCATTTACAATCCTTTTTTATCTTCTGAGACAAAAAACGATATATTTCAGACACTTACAAACTCAATTTTCATATCATTTTTGTTTTGTAGCATAGCCACAGCAACGATTTACATTTTCTCAAAAAGGATAAATTCCGCAAGATTTAAAATTTATGATTACGTGGCAATGATTTTCATTAACGTGTTTGTTGCTTCCATAATATTCTCGATTGGCAGTACGAATATTATGGATTATATTGATTCATATATTTCACTATCAACAATCATATTTATACCATATTTTGTAACTTCTCTTTTTTCGGTAATCAGATATTTGATTCGTGAACTTCGCACAAAGAAAATTGAACTTGTACAAACAACTGTAAACAAAGCTCCTACAATGATTGATTTCATAGACGAATATGGTAACAGTGCATTCTATCTTGATAGAGATAGTATTCTATATATTGCAGCAAACGACAACTATGTAAATATACATTGTTGGGTAGGCGACAAAGTAATTTCAAAATCACTTCGTTCGAGTATGAAAGCCTTGGAAGAACAACTAAAAACACACAATATTGTAAGATGCCATCGCTCGTATATGGTCAATGTTTCTAAAATTAGTTTTTTGAATAAAGAGAAGGGGAAACACAAATTAGAGCTAAACAAAGGCAGTTTTTTAGTCCCAGTTTCTGCCTCATTCGTCCCAGAAATTAAATCTATTATCACAATTTAACCCCTAAATCCTTATAAATAGTGGATTTGTGAATTTAAAAATATGATAGTTAAGCTTTCTTGACTATATTTGCATACAGAAATAAAATCAAATTTAATATGAAGAAAATTCTTTTAGTTAGCTTATTAATCATTGGATTAATTTCCTGCAAAAAAGTAAGCGAATTAAACAACATTGGAATAGTTGAAAAATTCAGCATTGTAGATGGCTCTTTAACTGCTGGTGTGGAACTTGCCAAAACACCAGTTACAATAAGTGTAGCACAAGAAAAAGGTGGCGAAAATTATATATATATAAATGTTCACAAGGGTATGCACGTTACCCCTATTGAATTTTCTGCAAATATCATACCAAACAAAGAAGCTGTCAAAATTCTTAATATCGAGAAAGATAGTTTAAATGCAAATATTTCAGATATAAGCGACTACAAGTTTAGTTTCACTTCTGGCGAAGAAGTAAAATCTTTTTATGTTATTGCTGAAAGTGGTCAAGCCACTGAATGGAAAACAAAATTGATTTTTGACAATCTAAGCAAAGAAGCAGAAATAGAGTCCTTTGCAATAATAAATCTACCAACTGGGACTATTGCAACACAATACCCAACAATCAATAGCATAGAAAACTCTATTAGTTTATACCATATTAGGGGAGCTTTCCCACTTAAAGTTTATCCAAGCATAACTATCAGCAAAGATGCAAAATTAGATTATGACGGAATGGGTATGACTTTTTCAGCACAAAACGTTCCTCTAAACATTAAAGTTACAAGTCAAAGTGGATTTGTTAAAACTTGGAAAACTACATTCCTAAGAACAGAGAGTGTTAAGGGTGGAGAAAGCAAAGAACAACTTTCTAAAATGTCTATCAACAAATACAATTTCAATCCAAAATACCTTGATGATGATAGCAAATTGATATATAGTATAGATAGCTTATCTGGCAAAATAGACTTTTATATTTCGAGCAATGATTTGGTGGCTCGCAGGAATATAGATTTGAATATAAACCCTGTGATTGGGGGAGACGTTGCTGGTCAGCAAGAAATTTTATTCACACAAGGAGGACAAAAGAAATACATTTATATGATTGACAAGGCTTCTATTTTGTATCGAAAATGGGAGATAGTTTCTAATGTACTTTCTAATGATGTAATTATCGTATCAGATGTGACATTTGAGAATTACACATCAGATAACAATATAGTTGTAAACAAAGTTGCTAACATAGATAAAAACAACAAAACTATTTATTTTAATATAAATTCGAGCGTTGATAAGTTCAATGTTACGCTTAACGGACTAAAATGTATTACAAATTCAGGAGCTACAAACACTCTTCCAAGCACTGCAACATTTACTACCTATGACGACGTGGTTAATTTTACTATCACTTCGCCTAATAACAATAATACAGAAAACTGGAAAATAAAACTAAAAGGTGTAAAAGTAAATACCGAAGCAGAGCTAACAGATTTTGATTTTGCATCAACAAATATTGATTGGTCGAATATTTATGTTGAGAAAAACAAGAAAAAAATCACTATCGAGACTAACCAAACAACAGATTTGGATTTCATACCAAACTTTACAGTTTCGAGAGGAGCAACAGTAACTTCTAAGGACGGAAAAATCAGCAACAATAACTCTTCGAGTGCAACTATCGACACACAGCACATAATAACTGTAACTGCCGAAGACGGAATTGCAAAAACAGATTGGACAATAGAATTTATGTATGCACCTCAGATTGCCGAAAGAGATTTTGACACTATCGAAGATAAAGGTGATGCAACAAACTTCCTAACGTGGAAAACAGCAAACGTAAAATCACCAGTAAAACTTATTGGAACAAAAATACTTCAACGTGGTGACGAAAATCGTCAAGCAGTAGAGTGTACAACTTCCGAACAAGACGCTCTTTTGTTTGGAAAAATGGTGGCGGCAGCTATGGCGTTCAAAGGTCAATTTAAACTTGAATTCAGTGCAGAAGGTATGCTTTTCCCTCGTACAATGGCAAAATTTGGTATTCCAGTCGTTGCACCAGTAACTAATAAGCCTATATATTTCTCTTCGGATATAAAATATATCAAAGGGGCAAAAATGCAACAAGCAATAAATATTGGTAGTTCGGCAAGTCCAAAATTTGAGATTAGAGATTCAGAAGGTCACGATAAAGGCTATGTATTTGTAGAGTTCTTGAACTACACTCAAAACGGCGGAGATATTTCGAAAGTTCCCGGAGCTTACTCAGGAAATGGCAGAAATGGTAAAGGAGAGAATGCTGAGGGAGTAACAGTTATTTCGAGAGCCTATGTGGAAGTTGGCGGAGAGGCCAACGCATACAGTAATTGGGTAAATAATACCGTTACAAATTTTGTTCACAATAGTGCAGGTTTGGAAACAACTCACATTGCAGTAGCATTAACTTCGAGTGCAGAAGGAGATAAATATAAAGGAGCATTAGGCAGTAAAATTAGTGTAGATAATATTGTTATTCACTATTATATTCCAGAAGAAGGTGCTATTATAAAAAAAATCAAACGTCAATAATTGTATATGAAAAAGATAATAATCATACTGATTTTAGCAGCATTTGCTCCAACACTAACATTTGCACAAAACACATATGGAGTAACAAAAGTTAAAGTTGTAAAAGAAAAGGATAAACAGAAGAATACAGAGAATAATGTATTTTTCAGTACTGAGCAAAATCACATTATAAAACAGCAAAAACTATCTGAAAAAGGTATAGATTTTGAGAATGTAAACAATATTGACAAATGGGCAAAAGGCAGAAGATGGGGCTTTGGAGTTCAGATAGGTACAGATATTGGTGGTTCTATTCCTATTCCATTCAAATATATTCCAAAACCATTTAATGCACGTCCAAAACTTAATATATCTGTTGGAGGTAGAGCATCTTGGTCATACAACAACCGTTGGTCTTTGCACGTAGAGGCAACCTACAAAACCGTTAAAATGGAAGCAGATGCAAGGGTAGAAAACCAGCGTTTTGAACAAAACGAGCAGACGCAATACTATTCAGGTACTGCAAGTATGATGATGGAATACACAATGATGGAATTTCCTCTTTACGCAAAATGGGCATTATCAAAAAAATATAATGACTTTTTAGTTTTCGGATTCTATTATTCACTATATCTTTCGCCAAAGTTTGTAACAACTGCTACAAATGGATACATAGGAGGAGTTGCTGACGAGGTTGCAGGAACTATTACGCCTGACAAGCCTATGATTATGGACTTTACGGAATACTTAGGAAAACACGACTACGGTGTAACTTTGGGCTACGAACGTAGGGTTTGGAGAAGAGCCAACATAGGTATAAGATTGTCTGTCGGATTCAAAGATGTTATGGCAGCTGGCAATGATTTCTTTGACTACAAAATGTTACAAATGCTTGGCACAATAAATCTTGAATACGACCTATTACTTTTAAAAGGAAATTCAAAGAAATAATAAAAATGAGGCAAAAGCCTCATTTTTTATATACCGAAATTAACAATTATTTAGAAATTTTTGCCATTAATAAAAAATATAGCTATCTTTGTGCGATTATTGTGGTGTAAAGTATAGTTACACCTATAAGGCACAATAACTTACAACACTAAATAGCTTGGTGGACAAATAAAAATATTAACTTTAACCCAAATGAAGGCACGACCGAATGAACAAAATCAAAGTTGCAGTAGCATCGTATCAGAATACGATTCCATTTTTGTATGGGTTGCTACATTCAGATAAAAATCTGAATGCGTCTTTGCTATTGTCGCCACCGTTTGAATGTGCAAACAATCTTCAAAACAACAAAGTTGATATTGCCTTAATTCCAGCCGTTAAATTATTAGAATTTCCAGAAGTTAGAATTTTCTCTAAATATTGCATCTCTGCCAAAAGAGATGTAGCATCTGTTGCTCTGTTTTCGGACAACAAGATTAATGAAATAAATACTATTTATTTAGATAAAGAATCTCGTACTTCGGTAGAACTAATTAAAATCCTTGCCAAAGAATACTGGAAGATAAATGTTAAATGGAAAGAGCTTGAAGATATTAGCACTCTTCAAAGTGGCGAGGCGTGTATGCTCATTGGCGACAAAGTATTTGAACACGAAGATAAATTTTCGATCAAATATGATTTGGCAACTGAGTGGAACGATTATACTGGCAAACCATTTGTTTTTGCACTTTGGGTAGCAAAACAAAACATTCCAGCAGAATTTGAGCAAGATTTCAATTATGCTCTCGAATTTGGCACAAAACGCATAGAACAATCAATAGCAAGATATGGCTCAAAGGAAATATCTTATGATGATTTGTACTATTACCTTTCAAAAAACATTGAATTTGATTTAACCGAAGATAAATTAGACGGACTAAAACTATTTTTGAGCAAAGTCAAAGAACCCTCCTCCCACTAATCCTCTTTCACAAAGGGGATACTCCATATTGGCACAATATATGCCAATATTCAAAAATTAATCATAAAAAATATTAATGGAGGGGAAAAATGATAAATATATTTCTAAGATCATACAACAAACTTGTTAGAAACGCAGATTTAAAAATATTAGATGAATTGGGTTACGACGATATTCTATGGATAGATATGTTCGACCCAACTCACAAAGAGAGAAAAACAATAGAAGATTTTTTGGAAATAACATTCCAAACAGAACAAAAAATCGAAGAAATTGAGAGTTCATCACGTTATTCTGAGAATGAAGATACTGTTTATTGCAACACAAACTTCTTGGTTTTAACAGAGAATATTTTTACTATTGAGCCTGTTTCGTTCGTACTTCACGAGGGAATTTTGATTTCTGAACACCGTTCGGAGTTCAAAACTTTTTCTGAGGTAGAAAAACGTATTCAAGTCAATCACCGTAACTACCCTACTGGTTACCACGTATTAGTATCATTATTTGAAACACGTATTGATATGGACGCAGATATGGTGGAGGCTATTTCACGAAAAGTCAGCCAACTGAGCCGTCATATATCGCTCGAAGTCAAAATAGACTCGTCAATTATCCGTACTATCACAATTTTGCAAGACAACTCTATGATTTTGCGTGAGAATATTTTTGATAGACAGCGTACTATTTCGAGTATCTCACGAAGCACTATGTTTCCCAACGATACATTGCCTCGCTTAGGGATTATGCTCAAAGATATTTTGTCTTTGATGAGCCACGCCGATTTTAGTATGAGCAGATTGGACAACATACAAGACACTGCAATGGGACTTATCAACATCGAACAAAACAACATTACAAAAATCTTTACGGTGGTGTCTGTTTTCTTCCTTCCCCCAACACTTATTGCCAGTATTTACGGTATGAACTTCCAGCATATGCCAGAGTTAGCAAACAAATATGGCTACCCTCTTGCAATAGGTTTTATGATACTAACTTCGGTTACTACATACATAATTTTCAAAAGAAAGGGTTGGTTATAAATATTTTTAGTATATTTGTAGCAATTATTCGGATAAGATATGAGAATTACCAAACTAAAAAATATTTCGATAGTTGGAATAATATGTGCATTGATTATGATTTTTGCACATATTGTTATACCTCATATTCACTCCGACGTTCATAGCCACAATCATTCTTGCGACCATAGTCTGTGCCAAAGCCACATAACTCAAAGCCCCATTGAAGACGGACACGCACACAAATGTATGATTGCAGATGTGGTATATCACCCCGATTCTTCAAAAGATACGGATTATATTCTGGCAATTCTCGATGTAGAGGATTTCGGATATACATACAATCCAGATTACGCAGAGGAAGAAATAATCGAAAAGTTTTTTCCGCTAACAATTCCTCTCAACATACTTATCGTCTCGAAAGATTTACCTTTTCGAGCCCCTCCCTTTATTTGTTAATTTATTAGTACAGTCCGCTAAAACTGAAACTTGTCTATTTCGCTGTTGCTCATAACTTCCGTACATCAGTACGCTACGTTATATATTCAAAATAGCCTAAAAGATGCGAGTTTATTAGAAACTTGTATGATTTCGGAAAGATAAAAATTTTAATTTATATCTTGTTTGTTGGTAATTGCCATTCATAAATTGGTAATTGTTAGTCGTTTGTACAAACGACATATATCAAACAACTTTCCTTATTTTATAAATTCAACAAATAAATTTCAATGAAAAAAATAATTACTTCACTTGCAATATTAACGTTAATATTGTCAAATAGTGCTTACGCACAACATAATCACAACCACGACCACGGAGCTACAAAAGAAGAAGCACCAAAACACGCACACTCAATCGAGGAACTACCTATGGTTATGCTAACATCTGTAAAAGACGGTTACGAAGCATATCTTGGTATCAGAACACAAGTAGAAGGCAGTGATACTCATTTTCACTTGCACCTTACAGATTTATCAAACTACAAAGCAGTTACAGGAGCAAAAGCAACTGTAAAAATCGGAGAATTTTCTACAAAAGAATCTGTTTCAAAGAACGGACTTTTCCACTTTGGTATCAAAGTTAGCAAACACGGAGAAATGCCAATTAGTGCAAATGTAGAAGTTAATGGCAAACAAATTACTTTTGATATGGGCAAACTAACAGTTTTTCATTCTCTGGAAGAAGCTGCACACGCTCCTGCAAAAGCTCACGCCGAAGGTCTTATCAATCTATCTAAGGATTGGATGTGGAACCACGATTTTGGTGTTGAGATAGTTAGCAAAGGTAAGTTTAATGAGGTTATTCGCACACGTGGCGAGATTTTGCCATCAACTCAATCACAAGCAGTAATAGTTGCACCAACTTCTGGACAAATATCTTATGTTTCGAATATTGTGGCAGGTCGCCAAATAGAAAAAGGTCAAACTATTGGTTATATCAAAAGTAGCAACCTTGAAAACAATATAAAATCTCGTTTTAACAAACTTAAAGCTAATTGGGAAACTGCAAAAAGCAATTACGAAAGAGATTTAGAGTTGTCAAAGAGTTTGATTGTTAGCAAAAAACAATTAGCAGAATCACACAACAGTATGGTTCAAGCAGAGGAAGCATACAAAAGTCTTGAAAAAATCTATTCTGACAAAGGAGTTCGTGTAGTGGCTCAATCTCGTGCAATTATCAGTCAAGTACTTGTTCAAGAGAATAATTTTATCAACGAGGGCGAGGCTATCGCAAATATTCAACTAAAAAAAGAAAATATGTTGAAAGTAGAAATATCTAAATTCAACGCATCAAAAATTTCTCATATCAAAGACGCTAATTTTATTCCAGAGTATAGCGACGAAACGTTGAGAGTATCTTCGCTTGGTGGCACAAAACTAATTGGCAATATCTCAACTCAACAAAACTCTGCATATATTCCTATTTACTTTTCACTACCAGTTAATGAAAAAGTTATTCCTTATTCATATAGCGAAGTATTCGTAGAGTTGTCTTATGGCGAGGAAGTAATGTCCTTGCCTCTTTCTGCAATTTGCGAAAACGAAGGTGCATATTGGGTATATGTTCAGCACTCAGGCGAGGAGTTCGAAAAAAGAGATATTAAAGTTGGGGGAAGTAACGGGGAACGTCGTATTGTCCTTTCTGGCATAAAAGTAGGTGATATTGTTGTAACTGTTGGTTCTTCAAAAATTCGTCAATCTGAGGGTGGCACAGCAATTCCTCACGGACACTCACACTAAAAATTAGACAAAAATGGTAAAAGCGATTATAAAATTTGCGTTAGACAATAGACTTTTTGTTATTGCAATGACGCTTGTGGTGTGTGCAAGTGCTATCTTCACACTCCGCAATATGGAAATGGACGTATTTCCAGATTTGACAGCACCAACTGTTGTTGTTATGACCGAAGCAGAGGGAATGGCACCAGAGGAGGTAGAGAAGTTTGTTACTTTTCCTATTGAAACAGCAGTAAATGGAGCAACTGGTATCAGACGTGTACGTTCTCAATCAGCACAAGGCTACTCACTTATTAGAGTTGAGTTTGATTGGGATATGGAAATATACAAAGCTCGTCAGATTGTTACAGAACGTATGCAGTCTGTTCAAGGACAACTTCCAGACGGAGCAGGTTACCCTACTCTTATGCCTCAATCGTCTATTATGGGCGAGATATATGTAATTGCACTTACAGCAGACTCAACTTCAAATATGGATTTGAGAACAGCGGCAGAATGGGTACTAAAACCTCGTTTGTTGGCAGTAAATGGAGTTGCAAACGTTACTGTTTTTTGTAGTGGAACAAAACAATATCAAGTAAGTTGCGACCCACACAAAATGGCATATTACGGAGTTTCGTTAGAGGAACTAAATGCAGCAGTAGGCGAAGGTAATATAAACTCTCCCGGAGGATACATTGACGAGTCTGGCAACAGATACACACTTCGTGGAATGGGTAGAACTTCGGATTTGGAGCTACTTAGCGAAAAAGTAATAAAACTTTTGGACGGAGAACCAATCACTGTCAAAGATGTTGCAAAGGTTGAGATAACATCTGCAACTCCTATTGGTGGTGGTTCGTATAATGGCAAAGAGGGAGCAGTTATAATGATTTCAAAACAGCCAGATGTAAACACAGTTGAACTATCTGAGAACATTGATGAATGTATTGCAAATGCTCAAAACTCACTTCCAGCAGACGTTAAAGCACATACTAATATTTTCAAACAGAGTGATTTTATTGAAAGCTCTATTGACAATGTAGTTACAGCACTTTACGAGGGTGCAATACTTGTAACTATTATTTTGATTCTATTCTTAATGAATATCAAAGTTACTATAATTTCTTTGGTATCTATCCCAATATCATTATTCATAGCAATTCTGTGCCTTAAACTTTTTGGCATAGGGATTAACACAATGGTGCTTGGAGGTATGGCTATTGCGATTGGTTCGTTGGTGGACGACGCAATTATCGACGTTGAGAACGTTTACAAACGTTTACGACAAAACTCTATGCTTCCACAAAGTGAAAGAAAAAGCAAGTATGATGTGATTTACACAGCCTCTTTGGAGATTCGTTCATCTATCGTAAATGCAACATTTATCATCATTGCAGCGTTCCTACCTCTATTCTTTTTGACAGGTATGGAAGGCAAAATGTTAGCTCCACTTGGTCTGACTTATATTATTTCTCTGTTTGGTTCGTTGCTTGTTGCAATGACGCTTACAAACGTTATGGAATACTATATGCTTGGCAACGAAAAAGAACTTCAAAAGCACTCAAAAGGCAGTTGGTTGGAGCGTAAACTCATAGCTGGATATGGCAGCGTATTAGCGTGGGTACTAAGACACAAAATTGCAGTTATGTCGAGTGTTTCGGCTGTTTTTGTGGCAAGTATCGTAATGTTCACTACATTGGGCAGAAGTTTCTTGCCAGAATTTAACGAAGGAACTTTGACTCTTTTCGTATCTACACTTCCTCACGTTTCGTACGAGGAGGGCGAGAAAGCTGGTCGTGAAGCAGAATTAGCACTACTTACTATTCCAGAAATAAAATGTGTTGAACGCCGTACAGGTCGTGCCGAAATGGCAGAACACGCATCGGGTATCAACGCCTCAGAGATTGATGCTCCATACGAAGTTACAGAGCGTAGCCACGATGAATTTTTGAGCGAAGTTCGCCAAAAATTAAACTCTATCCCCGGCGTACTTGTAGAAGTTGGTCAGCCACTTTCGCACCGTATCAATGCAATGCTTTCGGGTTCAAAAGCAGCAATCGCTATCAAAGTCTTTGGCGAAGATTTATCAAAACTTTATAAGATTGGTAAAGATATTGAAGCTAACTGCAAAGATATTGAGGGTTTGGTCGATGTAGTTGTAGAACAGCAAATTGCAGTACCACAAATAAAAATCACTCCAAAAGAACACCTTATGGCAAGTTACGGAGTAACTACTGGTCAGTTCTCAAATTTTGTACAAACTGGCTTAAATGGCAAAACTGTTGGAAATATTTTTGAAGACGAAAAAGCATTCCCATTTGTAGTAAGATTTGAGGAGGATACTCGCAACCGTATAGAATTGCTAAAAGAACTACCTATGCAAACCGAAAAAGGAACAGTTCCTTTTGGATACTTGGCAGATATAAAATCATCGTCTGGTGCAAACTCTATAAACAGAGAGAATGTAAAACGATTGATTATTGTATCGGCTAACGTTTCAAACCGTGATGCAAGTAGCGTTGTGGCAGACATCAAAAAAACAGTATCAGAAAAAGTAAATTTACCTTCTGGATATTATGTTCAATACGGAGGACAGTTTGAGAATGAAGAAAGTGCATCAAAAACAATTATGCTAACTTCTATAATTTCTCTATTCATTATATTTATCTTGCTATTCCAAGAGTTCAAGAAAATAAACACTTCATTGATTGTGCTTTTGAACTTACCAATGGCTCTTATTGGCGGGGTTTTTGCTATTTATTTGACATTCGGGGAGCTGAATATTCCTGCAACTATTGGTTTTATCACACTATTTGGTATTGCAACTCGTAACGGTATTTTGCTTGTATCTCGCTACAACTCATTGCTCGAAGAGGGTGTAAATTACAAAGATGCAATTATGATTGGTTCAAAAGATAGATTAATGCCTATTTTGATGACAGCTCTAACAGCAGCATTGGCACTTATCCCAATGGCTATGGCAGCAAACAAGGCAGGTAACGAGATTCAAAGCCCTATGGCAATAGTAATCTTGGGAGGTCTATTGAGTTCTACAATACTTAATATATTTATTCTGCCAATAGTATTTTGGTTCAAAGAGTCTAAACAAAAAACTAAATAAAATGAGAAAACTACTTATTAGCTTATTACTACTTGCTGTTTGCATTTCGGGAAAGGCACAAGAGGCTTCTTCTTATAACAACTTTGTTCAAATTATAAAGTCCAACAATCCAGCCCTGAAAGCTCTTAGTTTGGAATTGGAGGCAAAAAAACAAAGTAATAAGATAGGAAACACCCCCTCTGACCCTGAATTAAGTGCAGCACCAGTATTTAATGGTGACACAGAGGTTGTCGCATCTGTTGGCTTTGCTTTTCCAACGCTATACCACCAAACAAAACGTTTGGCAAAATTTTCATCACAAAAAAATGAAATTGAATATTACATTGCTCTTTTCAATGAATTGAGAAATATAGACAATGCCTATATCACTGCAATTTATATGAACAAGAAAAATGAAATTGCCGACAAGATTTTGGACAAGAGCGAAAAGGCTACAAAATACATTGAAGAAAGTTTCAAAAAAGGCAATTCAAATATTATTGAGTATAACACTGCAAAAGCAAAAAACTTAACAACTAATGCAAATTATTCTACTATCAAAGCAGAATTAAAGCAGTCAAACAACAACTTGGTAGCACTTAATGGCGGCAATAACATTGAGATTAAAACTACCGAATATCCTTTGTACAATCTTGGAGATATCGAAAGTTACGTAAGCCGTGCAAAAGCAAATAGCTATGATTTAAAACTAAGCCGTCAAGATTCTTTGATTGCAATGCAAAACATACGTGTAAACAAACATTCTTGGACTCCAAATATGACTATTGGTTATAAAGGAATTATCACATCTTCTAATGATTTGATGAATGGTATGGTCGCTGGTATTTCTCTACCATTATGGCAAAATTTGCACAAAGTTAGAGCTGCCAAATTAAGTTATGCTGCTGCAATAGAACAAAACCGTGTTCAACAACTAAAAATAACTGCCGAATTACAGACCTTGAAAGATAGATTTGTTATTAGCAATGAAGTTGTGAACGAGTTTGCAAAATGCACTGAAACTTTCAGCAATATAGATTTGCTTGACAAAGCATTGGAAGCAGGTCAAATTTCTATTGTAGATTATTATAGCGAATTGGAATGGGTATTTGAGTTAGAAATAAAGAAGTTAGATGCTGAATATCAACACTATCTACTACTTGCTCAAATGCAAAGTCTACTATACTAATTATCACAGTATACTCGTATGATTTCTAAAAAATAAAATTAGACAGAGATAAGTGAATTTCAGAAAACGGGGTTTTCTGAAATTCACTTAATAATATTAGAAGTAGGTAAGGCTCTTTGTTCATCAAAGTCCAACATAGCATTTATAATCATAAATTTGGTAAATTTATGTATATCTGCTCTGGCAATACTTCGCTCACGTATTCGTCCCTCTTTCAGTAGCCTTTGGCGACAAGTTCCGTTTAATAAATAGGTATTTGGGCAATACCAAACTCCTCTATCGTAGAATATTATATTGCTAAACGAAGTATCACAAACAAAACCTTTTTTGATTATCAAAATTTCATCTGCATTATTTTTTTTGGTCAAAAGCAAAGATAAATCCGACCTATCAAGCATTTTCAAAGAATACTCTATATCATTACACTCAACTATCTGCAAAAATTTTATAGTTTTTGGGATATATTGTTGAATATCTATACTTATAATTGATTCTTTATCATAGACTATTCTTAGTTTATAAACAGAATTAGCGGGAAGAGCCAAAGAAGATATAAGGTCATAAATATTATGAGATGATACGATTTTCATTCTGTTTTGATGAAAATTCAAATACTTTGCCTCTCCATTCTCTATTCTAATTGTTTCAATATATTGGCACATATATTTTTTCGATTAATTCTTCGTACTCACTTCGACAATCACTTTTGCTGGTAATTCCTCCGCCACTTCGGTAATAGAATTGCAAATCGGCTTGTTGTTCAAGATATCGAATAATCACACAACTGTCAATATTTTGTCCGTCAAATATTCCCATTACACCAGTATAAAATCCTCGTGGAGAAATTTCTGCGTTTCGGATTATTTCCAAAGTCTTTTGTTTTGGAGCACCAGTTATGCTTCCAGCAGGTAGAAGTTCAAAAAGTAAGTCCCCAAACTTAGTTTTCCAATCTTGGGGCATTGTTCCACTAATCTTGGAACTTGTTTGAAGGATTGTATCTTTTGAAGTATGAATTTTGTCTATATATCTAAATTTCTCAACTTCAATGTCTTTGGCAATTATCGACAAATCATTTCTAAGTAAATCAACTATGGTATAATGCTCAAAAAGTTCTTTTGTGTCGTCTAACAAAGTCTGTTGAGCATTTGGGACAGAAGTACTTATTGTGCCTTTCATAGGAAAAGTATAGATTTTATCCCCTGAAATTTGGATAAATATTTCGGGAGAGTAAAACACAAAACTATCTTTGCATAGTAGTTTATAAGGGGCAGAAGATTTTGAATAAATATGCTCTAAATCAAGATTTTTGCCCACAGCAGTAGCAAATGTTAGATTTAACAAATAACTATCACCGTGTTTTATTGCTTTTTGAACTTTATCGAAAGCAACTGAATAAACTGGGTATTGTAGTGGTTTAATCTGAAAATCACAGTCCAAATTATTATTGTTTTCAGATAATTTTCTACCATAGTTCTTGCCCCTAACACAACAAGTTATATCGCTATCCCCCAATTTGCTAAGCTCTATCACACACCCCTCTCTGCCGTCAAAATCCACTATAAACAAATATGGTATACTTTTGGAAGTCAGCATATTAAGCCTACTAATAATCTCTTGTCTATTTATAAACTGCATTTGCAAAATTTTTTATAATATTCTCTCCCCCCTGCGTAATATATGATTCTGGGTGAAACTGTATGCCAAAAATAGGCAAATATTTGTGTTCGACTGCCATTACCCTGCCACTTTCATCACTCGCAACAACACTTAGTGGCTCACAGATATTTGTAGCCACCCAAGAGTGGTATCTCCCAACTTTCATAGTGTTTTGACCTGCAAACAAAACAGATTTTGGATTGCAATTTATTGTGGTCTCTACGCCGTGAAACACCTCTCCGAGATTTTGTAATGTAGCACCAAAATATTCACAAATAGCTTGATGACCCAAACATATTCCCAAAATTGGTTTGGTTTTGTGGTATTTATCCAATACTTGTCGTATAATCGGATAATCACTGGGCAACGACGCACCTGGTGAAATAACAATAGCATTGAAATTATCAATGCTATTAATATCTAAATCTTCGCCTTTGATAACTACTATTTCTAACGATACTTTTCGCATTAGTTCAAGCACATTATACGTAAAAGAGTCATTGTTATCAATTAAAAGTATCATTTTATCTTCCAAAAAATATAAGTAAAACATTTATATCGGCAGGTGAAACCCCAGGAATACGAGATGCCATTCCTATTGTTTCTGGTCGTATTCTACTAAGTTTTTGCCTTGCCTCTATGGATAGGGATTTCATTGACTCATAATCAAAATCTGGATTAATTTTAATATTTTCCAGACGTTTCAGTTTGTCTGCTTGCAACCTCTCTCTGTCAATATACCCTCCGTATTTTAGCAGTATTTCTACTTCGTCAATAACGTTTTGCTTTATGTTATGTTGTGCCACAAATTCATTTAAGACATTTAGGTTCGTAATCAACCAATTCAAAGAAATGCCATTACGAATAGCAACATCAACCAACTTACGTTTTTGGGTAATTGGGGACTGAGCTATTGTCTGCAACTGAGGATTAATATCCTCTGGTGCGATGCTTTCTTTGTCTATAAATGTTTTGAGAGCCTTTACATTATCACGTTTGGTGCAAACACTATCAAAACGCTCAGATGTAGCAAGACCGATATTGTATCCTTTCTCCGTAAGTCGCAAATCAGCATTATCCTGACGCAATAAAATTCGGTATTCGGCACGTGAAGTAAACATTCTATAAGGCTCATCAACACCTTTTGTAACCAAATCGTCTATCAAAACCCCAATATAAGCCTCATCTCTTCCAAGCACAAACTCCTCTTTGCCCAACAAACTCAAATGTGCATTTATAGCTGCCACAAGTCCCTGTGCAGCCGCCTCCTCATAACCAGTCGTTCCGTTTATCTGACCTGCAAAATAAAGGTTTTTAACGGCTTTTGTTTCGAGTGTGTGTCTAAGTTGTGTAGGTTGGAAAAAATCATATTCAATAGCATAGCCGGGACGAAAAACGTGAACATCTTCAAGCCCTTTGATTTTGCAAAGTGCCTCGTGTTGAACACTCCAAGGCAAAGACGAAGAAAAACCATTTACGTAATATTCATTGGTCGTTCTACCCTCTGGCTCCAAAAATAATTGATGCTCGTTCTTATCGGCAAAAGTTCTAAGTTTGTCTTCAATACTTGGACAATAACGTGGACCTATACCTTTGATAGTTCCGTTAAACAAAGGAGATTTATCAAATCCCAACCTCAACGTATCGTGAACTTCTTTTGAAGTGTAAATCAAATAACAAGGCATTTGGTCTTTTACTGCCTCGGTTTGGTCGGAGAACGAAAATTTAGCAGGATTTTCGTCACCATACTGCACAGTCATTTGCTCAAACTTGATTGTACGAGCGTCCAATCTGGCAGGTGTTCCTGTTTTCATACGAGAGACTTCAAAACCTCGGTCTTCTAATTGTTTGCTAAGTCCAAACGAAGCCTTGTCGCCCATTCTGCCACCAGTTGTATTTTTGTCGCCAATATGTATTTTACCTCCTAAAAAAGTACCATTGGTAAGAATTATTTTTTTTGCTCTAAATTCTATTCCAAGTTCAGTTACAACTCCTACTGCACTATCATTTTCAAATATTAGTTCAGTAGCATTGTCTTGCCAAATATATAAATTTTTGGTATTTTCGACTTTCTCTCGCCATAGTTGCGAAAAAAGATATTTATCACACTGCGAACGTGGACTCCACATTGCAGGACCTTTGGACAGATTAAGCATACGAAACTGAATAGTACTTCGGTCTGTTACAATTCCCATATAGCCACCCAAAGCATCTATCTCTCTCACAATCTGACCTTTGGCAACACCTCCCACTGCTGGATTACAAGACATTGCTGCTATTTTTGTCATATCCATAGTCAAAAGCAAGGTCTGAGAACCCATAGTTGCTGCTGCAACTGCTGCTTCACAACCTGCGTGCCCTGCCCCAACTACAATTATATCGTAGCACATTTTCATACTATTCTACTTCTCGTTTTGAAAGGTAATAATCTTCTTTTTCACGCATAATCTTTTGCTCCTCAACAGTCTTGTCGTTGTAGCCCAAAAGATGCAATATACCGTGAATAATAACTCTATCTATCTCTTGTCTGAAAGAAATTCCATAAGTATCTGCATTAGAATGAACAGTGTCGATACTTATAAACAAATCCCCAGAAATATATTTTTCGTTATTCTCTTCCTCAGTATAGTCAAAAGTGATTATATCCGTGAAATAATCGTGTTGAAGATACTCATTGTTAATCTTCAAAATATAGTTGTCCGAACAAAAGATAACATTTATAATATCTGCAATAGCGTTTTCGTTTTTTGCAGTTGCTTCAATCCATCTTTCGTAACGTGCATTATCTTCGAGAGTGAATTTACAATCTTCACTAAAAAATGATAGTTCCATATATATAATTTTTTATTGCTGTCCAGTAAAAATTTTAAAAATCAATGTAATAGATTAAGCGATAATATATTACAGTGTTTTAATTTGTAAGGGGCTTGGAAAAATGATTTTTAAAATTTTTATCTTTCCGAAATCTTACAAACTCCCAATAAACTCGGATCTCTTAGGCTATTTTGCATATATAACGTAGCGTACTGGCGTACGTGAGTTATGAGCATCGACAAAATAGACAAGATAGGCGAGTTTCGTTTTTAGCGGACAATACTAATAATTTTTAATCTACCTCAACCAGTTTTCGGGGTTTAGTGCAGTCTTGCCTTTATAAACCTCAAAATGCAGAGTGGCAGAGTTCTTGTCGTCAGAAATTTTGCCAATAGCTTGTCCAGTAGTAATTTTATCTCCTTTCTGTACCGAAACAACCGTAAGTCCAGAATAAACAGTCAGGTACTCTCCGTGTCTAATCATCACCGAGTTGTTCAGTCCTTGAATAAAGAATACACGAGCAACCTCCCCATTAAAAACGGAATTTACTACTGTATTATTTTCGATAGCAATATTTATACCTTTGTTTTCTATTACGATTGACGGATATAGAGGGTGGCGGTGAGTTCCAAACTGCTCTACTATCGTACCATTACGCACTGGCATAGGCAGTTTCCCCTCGTTTGACTCAAAACTTGACGAAAGTTTATAATCAATATTTTTCTTTTGTTTACCCTTAGATTGCTCCTCGTCTATAATTTGAGCAATTTTGCGTTGCAAAGATTTTTTGAGTTTAATACCATCACTTACTTGCTTACGCAACTTTTGTTTTTCTTTGCTCAAAGAGCTATGTAACTGATTATATTTTTTCTTTTCCGAACTAAGTTTTGCTACTTCTTTTGCAACATCTTTATTCTTTTTTTCTAATTGTGCTTGTTTTTCGGCAAGTATTTGAGTTTGGTCAAATATTTTAGAACTTTTTTTCTCAATAGATTTTGCCAAATCCCTTTTCATTTCAGAATATTTGTGCAAATAATATATTCTCAAATGTAAATCTTGGAAAGATGTGGCAGAAAACAAGAAAAGTAAGTTGGCGTTAGACAAATAACGTTTGTATGCCGAAACCATCATTTTTGCATACATCTCTTTTTCTTTGCCAAGCTCATTAGAAAGTTTGCTAATTTCTGAATTATTGTTGTTTATACTTTTACGAATTAGACGCACTTGCCCGTTCAAAGAATTAATAATTTTTTGACGATTACGCAAGTTGTTATTGGTAATAATAATCTTGTCCAAAGCCGATGAAGTTTTGGATTTATTGATTTTCAAGAGTCTATTACCATTATCAATAGCTTTTTGAGCCTTTTCCATTGATTTTTGGAGTTGCTCAATGCTTTGAGCATTGGCAACACCACAAGTCAATAGTATAAAAAGTATTACAACAAGTTGTTTCATAGTACTAATATATAGCCTCGAATTGTTGTAAGAAACGAATATCGTTTTCGAAATACAGACGAAGGTCTTTTACTCTGTAAAGTAGCATAGTGATACGCTCAACACCCATACCAAAAGCAAAACCGCTATATTCTTTTGGGTCGATACCAGAAGAAATCAAGACATTAGGATCAACCATACCACAACCCATAATTTCCAACCAACCAGTGTGTTTACAAACATTACAACCTTTGCCACCACACAAATTACAACTCACATCTACCTCTGCCGAAGGCTCAGTAAATGGAAAATATGAAGGACGCATACGAATTTGAGTTTTTTCGCCAAACACCTCTTTTGCAAAATAAAGAATAGTTTGTTTCAAATCCGCAAAAGATACGTTTTTGTCAATGTAAAGTCCCTCAATTTGGTGGAAGATACAGTGAGCACGATAAGAAATTGCTTCGTTACGGAACACTCTACCTGGACAAATCACACGAATAGGTGGTTTTTGAGTTTCCATAGTACGCACTTGAATACTACTTGTGTGAGTACGCAACAAAACCCCATTAGGTTGATTTACAAAGAAAGTATCTTGCATATCACGTGCAGGGTGTTCTGGTGGGAAGTTCAAAGCCGAGAATACGTGCCAGTCATCTTCAATTTCAGGGCCATAGACTGTTGTATAACCAAGTCTTTTGAATACTTCTTGAATTTGATTTTTGACAAGAGAAATAGGGTGACGTGTTCCCACAGCCTCACTGTATGCAGGACGTGTCATATCTTCGCCAGAAACAACACTTTGCTCTATATCTTCTAATTGTTCTTTTAGAGTATTGATTTTCTCCAAAGTAGCAGTTTTAAGTGCATTGATTGGTTTTCCCAATTCACGTTTCAAATCAGATGACACAGTTTTAAACTCTTCAAATAATTGAGTTATCTCACCCTTTTTTCCCAACAATGCAATACGGAATGCCTCTATTTCCTCAAAATTTTTAGGCGAAAACTGCTCCACCTTGCTCAAAAGCTGCTCGATTTTAGTTCGCATAATAACTATATTTTTTTTCTAATGTTTTTTTGTTTATTTTCTTAACTTTAATTTTGTTTATGACTATGTTTTGGTAAGGCACATCTCGCTTGTTTTTTGGAGTAAGTGCAATATCATCAACAACATTCATTCCTTCTATAACGTAACCAAACACAACATAAGCACCATCAAGACGAGGTTGTCCACCATCTCTCAAATAGCTTTGACGTTGTTTTTGGGTATAAGTAAAACCACTTTTTTGCTCTGCAATATCAATTTGTTTGTTCGTAAGCTTGTTTTTGCCTTGAACAATATAGAAATGCGAAGCAGAAGACAATCTCTCGGGATTTTCTTTGTCGCTCTCACGAGCCATACCAACTGCCCCTATTGTATGAACAGCTTTTGGCGTAAACTCTGGTTTGACTTTCTCTTTCAAACCTCCTTCTCCCCATTTGCTACGAGGATAAGATTCGTCCTTAGTTCCCAAATCACCAGTTTGGATAACAAATTTTCTTATAACTCTATGAAATTTCATATTGTTATAAAGTTTTGAATCTATATTTTTCAAAAAATTCTCTAAGTGCAATGGAGTTTCGTTCAAAAGCACTATCTTAATATTTCCCTTTGATGTTTGAATATCAGCAACATAATTACTGTTTTTATTCGTTTTTACTTTAATATCTTTCGCATTAGCAACAACAGACAGCGAAATAAAAAGCATCAAAATTATAAAAAACTGTTTTTTCATAGCCTTATTTCATTAATATTAAGCAAAAATATACTATTTTTGTCTAATATACAAATTGACACAACATTTACTTATGAAATTTTTATACAACTTGCTAATTTTTTGTTTTCTATCCACAAGCGTTTTTAGCCAAAAAGTAGGATTGGTTTTGAGCGGGGGAGGAGCAAAAGGGCTATATCATATTGGTATTTTGAAAGCTCTCGAAGAAAACAATATTCCTGTGGATTATGTATCTGGAACAAGTATGGGAGCGATTATTGCTGGACTATATGCTGCTGGTTACACTCCAACAGAAATTGAAGATATAGTAATGGGTCCACAAATTTCTACGTGGCTATCTGGAAAATTAGAACAAAAGTATAGTTATTTTTATAGCAAAATGCCTCAAAGACCTGCAATGTTGTCTTACAATCTGGATATTAATAACGTTATTTCGTCTTACCGAACAAAAAAAGAAAAAAAGAAAGCTGACAATACAGAAGTTAATCAATATTACACAAAAGACGACGAGGCAGTTCTTCCTGCAAACCTTGTGTCTTCACTTCAATTAGATGTTGGTTTGATGCAATATTTTTCGGGAGCGAATGCCGTTGCAAAACAAGATTTCGATTCTCTTTATATTCCGTTTAGATGTATGTCTTATGATGTGGTTACCAAAAAAGAATATTTTTGGTCGCACGGCGATTTAGCATTAGCCATAAGGTCGTCTATGTCTATTCCTGTGGTATTTAGCCCAGTAATTATCGACACTGCGGTAATGTTTGACGGAGGAGTTAGCAACAACTTTCCGTGGAAAGAGTCCTACGAACTTTGGAAACCAGATTTTATGATTGGGGCAAGGTGTGTAGCTGGGGACAAACTTGATATATCTTCTCCGATTGGTCAGTTAATGTCATTGGCAACTTTTCCAACCGACTACAATCTTCCTGACTCATTAGGGATAATGATTGGAAGGGGCGTAGATATTAACGTTTTGGATTTTACAAAACAACGCTATGTGATAGATTTAGGCTATAATGACGCTATGAAAGCAATGCCCGAACTCCTAAAACGCATATCACGCAAACAAACAAAAGACGAAAGGGAACTAAAACGTATGGCGTTCAAAAAGAAAGTTCCAGTGCTTGTTTTTGGCAAAAAACAGCTTGTAAACCAACTTAGTTTTGAGCGAAAAATAGATTCCACAAACATTGCAGAAATAAAACAATACCAGAGAGATTCTATTAAATTTGAGAAATCCGAGAAAAAGCGTTTGAAAAAAACTGAACAAGAATTTGTAGATATTGACAATTTCAAACATATGTATTTTAGGGTGATTACAGACGGTGCAGCACAGAGTGATTTTCCTTATGCAGACTATGTTGATTCAACTGGACTCTTTGACCTTGACGTAAAACTTAACCGAAAACCAATACTTAATCTCAAAGCTGGTCTGAATATTTCATCTTCAACTATCAATCAAGGATATTTGGGCTTTACCTACACTCGTAACAAACGAAACACGTCGTTCTATATGGCAGACGGATATTTGGGAGCATTCTACAATGCTTTCCAACTTGGCAACCGTTTTAATTTCTATAATGGCAAAAACAAAGTGTATTTGTACAGTACTTTCACTGGAAATTTCATAGATTTCAGACGTGCCAACAACCAACGTTTTAGCTATGGAGATGATTTTTTCTCAAAATATAGTGATGTTAGCGAGTTTTACGGAAGCACTTTACTCGGCACTCCTATTGGCATAAAAAACAAATTTGAACTTAGAGCAGCAGCTGGTATTAACGTATATAATTACGGATTTAAAAGATTTATTGCAGAAGACCAATATGACAACCATTCTTTCAGATCCAAATTAGGATTCGTAACACTTAATGCTACTATTGCATCAAATACTCTAAACACAGATGTTTATCCAACAAAAGGCTATTGTCAAGAATTTTCAATCTCTGGGTCTTATGTCTTAGAGAAGAACAACACACATTACAACGGTATTACAGTAACAAGCAACCGTTTTGATGGATATTGGGCTTCTGCCAGATACTCCCGCACTCAGTATTTTGAGTTTGGCAAACATTTCTCGTTAGGCTATATGACAGAAGCAATTTTTGCACTAAAACCACACCTATCAGAGAATACTCTAAACGACCTTGCACCACGTTTTACCCCAACTCTATACACACAAACTATTTTTATTCCTGAATTTCAGAAATATAATTATGTAGCTTTGGGCTTAATGCCTGTAATAAAAATAATCGACAATCTACAACTCAGAACAGAGGTTTACGGATTCTGGGGAGATGTTATCGAAGGAAAAACGAAAGACATAACTTATGCTTTGGCAGTTACAGCACTATATAGATTACCATTTGCAGATGTGTCTTTTTCTTACAACCGTTTGGGTGTAGAAAGTGTCAAAAAGAATTATTTTATATTTAATTTTGGAGTAATGATGTTCAATCCAAGAGGTATAGAATATTAAAAGATAATTTTTTGGTTTGTGATTACGTATTTTAATTATACTTTTGTACGATTGTGATATTCATCACTTTTTATTAATATTTTAAAGTTTCTATGAAAAAAGATAAAAAGAAAATTATAATCAAATCTTTGTGGGTAATAGTATTTTTCCCCTTTGTAATGATATTTGTAAGTTTGTTTTTGATTAGAGTTGGAGCATTTGGCAAATTACCAACTTTCGAAGAATTAGAGTCGCCAAACAGCAATATTGCAACCAATATCATTAGCGACGAGGGCAAAAACTTAGGAAGTTTTTTTGTCCACAATAGGTCTTTTGTTTCTTACGACGAACTTTCTCCAAATTTGGTAAATGCTCTTGTTGCTACGGAAGATTCCAGATACTATAACCACTCTGGAATAGACTTTATAGGCTTGGTGCGTGTGGGTTTCAAAACAATTTTGATGGGAGGCAAACAAGGTGGAGGGAGTACTATATCTCAACAGTTAGCCAAAAACCTCTATCCACGTGATACAGCCAGAAACGACACAAAAATAGAGAGAATTGGCAAGGTCTATATTTCCAAACTAAAAGAGTGGATTACAGCTTCAATGCTCGAAAGGAACTATACAAAAACAGAGATTATTGCAATGTATTTAAACGTTGTTGAGTACGGAAGTAATGCCTATGGCATAAAATCAGCTGCAAAAGTATTTTTTGACAAATTGCCCTCTGAGATAAATGTCGAAGAGGCAGCAATGCTTGTTGGTGTGGTTAATGCTCCAACAAGATACAGCCCTATCAGAAATCCAAAAAATGCTCTCAAACGCCGAAATTTGGTAATTAATCGTATGATTACAAATGGCAATATTGAGAAAAACGAAGGAGATTCAATACTTAAACTATCTATTGATTTAAAATATTCGCCAATATCACACAATGACGGCACATCGACTTATTTCCGTGCAATGCTTTCGCAGTATATGAACGCATCTAAGCCGACACGCAGACAATATTACCTGCAATGGGATTACGAACAAGCTCTCAAAAAATGGGATAAAGACCCTCTATATGGTTGGTGCAAAAAAAACACTAAGGCAGATGGTACAAACTATGATTTGTATAGAGATGGTTTGACTATATACACAACTATCAATGCTCAAATGCAAACTATTGCCGAAGAGGAGCTATACAATCATATGAAAAAAACTCTTCAACCAGCATTTAACCGTCAAGCAAAAGCAGATAGAACAATATTCTACGGATTAGACAAAACAGAGGTTGATAAAATTCTTTGGAGAGGGATTCGTTCGAGCGACCGTTACCGAGAACTCAAAAAAGGCGGGGCAAGTGATAACGAAGTAATGAAAAACTTCAAAACAAAAACTCGCTTAACAGTATTTTCATACAAAAACCCACGTGGAATAGACACTTTGCTTTCTCCTATGGACTCTATGAAAATCAGTATGGGAACTTTGCGTTCAGCATTTGTTGCTATTGAGCCACAAAGCGGAAATGTAAAAAGCTATGTTGGAGGTTCAAGTTTTAGATTTTTTAAATATGATATGGCAATGCAGGGCAAACGTCAAGTAGGCTCTACTATCAAACCATTTATTTATACTTTTGCAATAGACCATTTAGGATTAAGTCCTTGTGTGCCTGTTCCGAACTCTCCTGTAACAGTTGATGGTTGGACACCCAAAGAAGCGGGAACACCTCCTCAAATTGGGGAATTACACCCATTATGGTGGGGTTTGGCAAAAAGTCGTAACAACTACTCTGCTTGGATTATCAAACAATCAAACTACAATGCAGTTGTGGAACTTATACACAAACTTGGTGTAAGTAGTTATATTGACCCAGTTCCAGCAATGTGTCTTGGCCCCTCAGATATTTCTTTGTACGAAATGGTAAGTGCATTTACAACTTTTGCAAATATGGGAGTCCACGTTGAACCTATATTTGTAACTCGCATAGAAGATAAAAATGGGAATACTATTGCAAATTTCTCTCCGTCTTCGGCAGATGCAATTACCGAAAACAGTGCTTTTCAGGTCTTGGAAATGCTAAAACGAGTAACAAGTCCTATTGGTACGGGAGCAAGAGTGCGTTGGATGTATAATATCGAAGGAGATATAGGTGGCAAAACAGGAACAACTGACAACAATTCAGATGCGTGGTTTATAGGCGTTACACCTAAGTTGGTTGCTGGTGTTTGGGTAGGTGGAGAAAACCGCTCGACTCACCTTAACGGAACTTATGACGGGGCAAGATTGGCTTTACCAATTTTTGGTAATTTCTTGCGTAGAGTACACGAGATTCCAAGCCTTGGCATCACATCTAAGGACAAATTTAAGCGTCCAGTAGGAGCAATTCCTATTGACTGTGAGGATAATATAGTAGAAAACGAATTGGAGAAGAAAGCCAAAGAGGAAGAGAATTTATTTTTTCAATAAATTAAATTAACTATTTTTGAAAATGTAATTCTCAGATATTTTGGGGATTACATTTTTTTTAATAACTTTATGAAAAATTATTTATGTCCAGTAAAAATCATACAAACTCTTAATGAACTTAGGCTACTTTTCAGATATAACGTAGCGTTGGATTACGTGAGGCAGAGCATTAGTGAAATAGATGAGTTTCGTTTTTAAGGGATAGTACTAATTAAAAATATTAAAATGTTACAAAAGATGAATATTGCAGTTGTAGGTGCAAGTGGAGCTGTCGGAAACGAATTTCTAAGACTTTTCAAAGAATTGGATTTTCCTATCAAAACTTTGAGATTATTTGGGTCAAAACGCAGTGCAGGAACAATAGTAAAATTTGGAGAACAAAGCATAGAAATAGAATTATTGGAGCATAATGATGCTTTCAAAGATATTGATATAGCGTTTGTTTCGGCAGGAGGTAGTACTTCGCAAGAATTTGCGGAAACAATCACAAAACACGGAACACTAATGATAGACAATTCTTCGGCATTCAGAATGGACAAAGATGTTCCACTTGTAGTTCCAGAGGTTAATCCACAAGAAATATTCAATGCAAAACGTTCTATAATAGCAAACCCTAATTGTACTACGATACAAATGGTGGTTGCACTTAATTGCATTAACAAACTATCGCCAATCACAAAGGTTCACGTCGCAACTTATCAGTCTGCGAGTGGAGCTGGGGCAATGGCTATGAAGGAACTTGAACAACAACACGAGGCTATATGTAATGGTTCAGAGGTAGTTGTTTCAAAATTTGCACACCAACTTGCATTCAATATTATTCCACAAGTAGATGTTTTTACAGAAAACGGCTACACAAAGGAAGAAATGAAAATGTATAACGAAACACGCAAGATTATGAACAGTGATATTGCTGTAAGTGCAACGTGTGTACGTGTACCAGTTATGAGAGCACATAGCGAAGCAATATGGTTGGAGACACAAGAAGAAATTAGTTTGGAGCAAGTTCGCAAAGCATTTGCGAACGACAAAGGCATAGTTTTGATGGACAATATCCAAAACGGAGAATACCCTATGCCACTTATGATAGCAGAAACTAATCCTGTTTATGTAGGAAGAATACGCAAGGATTTATCAAACAAAAACGGACTTTCGTTTTGGTGTGTTGCAGACCAAATCAAAAAAGGAGCTGCACTTAATGCTGTTCAAATTGCTTTGTATTATATACATAACAGATAAACAAAGTTCTTAAATATATTAGGCATAAATTTCTATAATCAGAATTATTGCTGTCTGGTAAAAATTTTAAAAATCATTGTAATGGATTAAGAGATAATATATTACAGTGTTTTAATTTATTAGGGGCTTGGAAAAATGATTTTTAAA
>CAZRHJ010000014.1:0-37480 GCA_964600025.1 uncultured Rikenellaceae bacterium
TATCGCTTAATCCATTACAATGATTTTTAAAATTTTTACCGGACAGCAATAAAAATTTTTATTTTGTAAATTTTTTTTGTTTTAAAAGATTTTTATTTACCTTTGCTCTCATAGGAAGATAAAGTTTCTGTATATCTGCACTTTATATATTAGTATCGCCTATTAAATCTTCAAATTTGATGATTTCATACGGTGATATTTTTTGACAAATAATGTTCGTTGTTAGACGAATAACAAATAATAATTAAAAAAACTTTTACTATGGAAATTAAAATTTTAGGAACTGGTTGTGCATCTTGCAAAGCAACCTATGAAACAGTTAAAACACTTGTTGCGGAAATGAACATCACGGCTTCGGTAGTCAAAGAGGAAGATATGATGAAGATTATGAGTTATAATGTAATGACACTGCCCGCAATAGTCGTAGATGAAAATGTAGTTGCAAAAGGCAAAAAAACTGCCCAAGAAATTAAAGAAATATTAAGTAAGTTATAGTATGATTCAAGAATTTGCAGACTTAGTTGTATATGGGCTTTTGGGCATAGATTCTACTACTCATTTTGGTTCGGCACTCAATTTCTTTTTGTACGATACTATCAAAATAATTATTTTATTGTTCTTTATCAGCACGATAATGGGCATAATAAATGCGTATTTTCCAATAGAAAGACTTCGTAATTATTTAATTCAGCACAAACTCTATGGTTTAGAATATTTTTTTGCCTCGCTCTTTGGTGCAATAACTCCGTTTTGTTCTTGCTCCTCAGTGCCACTTTTCATAGGTTTTGTCAAAGGTGGTTTGCCTCTTGGTATCACATTTGCCTATTTAATAACTTCACCTTTGGTAAACGAAGTTGCGGTGGCTATGTTTATTGGTGTTTTTGGACTTAGAGTAACTGTTATTTACGTCGTAAGTGGTATTTTGCTTGGTATGGTCGGAGGATTTGTATTGGGCAAAATGAAATTAGAAAAATATCTCAGTCCGTGGATAATACAAATACAACAACAATCTACACTCGAAGCCCAGCAGTGGGAAAAAGAAAATACTACTTTTCTCAAACGCCTTCCATCTATTGTCAGTGATGCGTGGTCGATAGTGCGAGGAGTTTTGTTGTATATTATTATTGGTATTGGAGTAGGAGCTTTTATGCACGGATATGTTCCAGAAAATTTCTTTGAGCAGTATTTGGCAAAAGACAATTTATTTGCCGTACCTCTTTCTGTAATATTTGCAATTCCGATTTACGCAAATGCGGCAGGAATTGTTCCTGTAATAGAAGTTTTTGTTGCAAAAGGTGTAGCAATAGGCACTGCAATATCTTTTATGATGGCAGTTGTGGGACTTTCTTTGCCCGAAGCCACTATGCTCAAAAAAATAATGACTTGGCGATTAATTGGGATATTTTTTGGAACAATAGGCTTGTTTATAATTATCTTAGGTTATTTGTTTAATGCCATATTATAATTTAGGATAGTTCTGTCCGCTAAACAATAAAAAATGCTGTAATATATATTACAGCATTTTTTTATTGCTTGCTTTTGTACTCTTTTTTGCGTTTTGGATTCATTGGAAACCAGCCCTTTTCGACTCTTTCTTTTTGCTCAAAGATTTCCAGAATAGTCCAAAGGCTCGAAAATGCAGTAACGCTCAGTAGTGATGAAAATAAAATATGTTTGACAGCTATTGCTGCTACTATTCCCACTATTCCAAGTAGCAAAAACCACCACCAACATTTTGTACCAAAATAATACTCGCATTTAATTACTATTGGGTGAAAAATCCCAATTATCAAAAATGTTGATACTCCAATGATTAAGCCAGTAAGATTATATTGTTCTATAAATTCCATTTTTTTAATTATTGCTGTTTGATAAAAATTTAAAAATATTTGTAATAGATTAAGTATTTCAATTTTTAAGGGGCTTGGAAAATGGTTTTTAAAATTTTTATCTTTCCGAAATCTTACAAGCTCCTAATAAACTCGTATCTCTTAGGCTATTTTGCTGATATAACGTAGCGTACTGGCGTACGTGAGTTATGGGCATCGGTGAAATAGACAAGATAGGCGAGTTTCGTATTTAGTAGATAATACTGTTTTTAATGTACGTTCTTAATTAATAACTCCCGCAGTTGAATTGAGCTAATCCCTCTTTCAATTTTGCCACCCATCACAAACGATATTTTGCCAGTTTGCTCCGAAACCACTACAATTATAGCATCACTTGCCTCCGAAACCCCCAAAGCTGCACGGTGTCGCATACCGTAGTAGGCAGGTACTGTTTTGTTTTCGGTAGTAGGAAGCACACATCTTGCGTGAGATATCCTATTGTTGTGTATAATCATAGCTCCGTCGTGTAGAGGGGAGTTTTTGAAAAAAATATTTTCTATTAGACGTTGATTGACGTTTGCGTTAATCTCGTCGCCAGTTTCGTGTACAAAAGACAAATCTGTGCCTTGTTCTATCACAATCAATGCCCCAGTCAGTGTGTCAGACATACTGCTACACGCCGAAACCAGTTCGTCTAAATAGCTAATATTTGAATTGTTGCTTGCAAAAGCAACGCCTTTTACGAAATATTTATTGCCCAAATACAATAGAAATCGACGAATTTCCTGTTGGAACACCACCACCAAAGCAATTACTCCAACGCCCAAAATCTGTCCGAGTATCGAAGAAATAAGTTCCATATTTAGGATTTTTGTACCTAACCAAACCAAGTAGATTACAAAAATTCCCATAATAATATAATAGGCACTCGAACCCTTCAAAAGTTTGTAGAATTGTGCCATCAATATAGATACTATAATTATATCTAATACATCAAATACAGAAAATGTCAGAAATCCCATTATAATTGTTTTATTATTTTTTATCTTTTAGCACCCAAATACGCTCCTATCTCTTTGGCTATCTTGCAAATATAACTTAGCGTACTGGTTTACGAGAAGTAGAGTATCATAGAAATGTAGAGTTTCAATTTTAGCGGACAGTACTAATTAGTTTTATAGCTTGTACTGCCTCCAACGAATCGTGAACACGTAGTATTGACGCTCCTTTCTGCAACAAAATACTATTCAAAACACTTGTTCCGTTTAGTGCCTCGGCTGCCGAAATATTTAGTGTTTGCCAAATCATTCTTTTGCGAGAAATTCCCACAAGTTGAGGTTTGTCAAGTATCTTAAATTCTTCAAATCTACGAATTAACTCAAAGTTCTGCTCTGCATTTTTTGCAAACCCAAAACCTAAGTCCAAAACCACATCGCCTATACCATATTCTTTGAACTTCGAGAGTCTTTCCACAAAATAGCTCATAATATCACTCACTATATCCGAGTAATTATTCAAAGAATCCATAGTTTTTGGGTTGCCTTTGGAGTGCATAGCAATATATGGCAGACCCGCATCTGCCACTGTTTTAAGCATCTCACTATCTTGCTCCCCAGCCTGAATATCATTAACAATAAATCCTCTTCCCCATTGTTTCAAAACCTCTTTGACCACACTGCTACGAAAAGTATCTATCGAGATATTTATATCTTTTCCAAAATTATCTTCTATTGCTGCCAGAGCCAAAACAACTCTTTTGGCTTCTTCCTCTGGACTCACAAACTCAGCGTTTGGTCGAGTAGAGTAGCCTCCAATATCCACAAACGTTGCTCCGTTTTCGAGGTGTTTTGCAACCTGCTCCACAATCTGCTGTGCATTTTGTTTGCGACTACCTTCCCAAAATGAATCTGGGGTTGCATTTACAATCCCCATTACAGTAGGTTGGCTAATATCTACAATTCGTCCGTCAATGTTCAAAAAACTCATAACTCTATTTTGTAGGAACAATTAATTTCCCAAATTGATAAAGCTCTACCATAGTACTTGTAATAGGTTTTGTGTCGTTAAGCAATGTTGCTGTTACCCAATCTGGAACAATTACAGACTCTGTTAGAGTGTTTTTTGAACCCTTGTCCTGAGGTAGCATTTTGATACTGTTTTCTGATACAAGCGAAAGAGCAATACGAGAACCCTCAGAACTTAAAATATCTACAATACCATTCTTTGTGGAGAATTTGCACAACACATAACTAAGTTTGCCTTGTGTAGGAATTACTCCAAAATTGTAAGTAGCATAAGTAACTATTTTCTTGCCCAAAAACAAATCTGTATATTCTTGCTCAATACGAGAAATTTCTTTTAGAGCTGCCTCCATACCTGCACCATACACATCTTGTGTTTCGCCAGTGATTATATCCACTCTTTTTTTGCGAAGATTGAAAATAGTATTTGCTGCATCACTTGCCATATCTTGCAATGATTTTTCACGAGTAGCCATACGGTTTGCTTGTAGTGACGAAACAGATTGTACAATAGGGTTAATTCCCATATCATTAAACGTAATATCGTCAGCCGATGCGTTTGATTGTTTTGAACTGCTCATCTCGCCTTTCATAATACAAATATGTGCATCTGTAATTTGATAGCTTGTACGGTCATTAAGAGGGGCAATTACTCCCAAATATTGTTGAGCATAACGAGCATAAGGGCCACTTTTTACTATTTCTTTTTTGACAGTAACCGATACTTGAAGTGCGTTTTGAGGCACTACATTACTTTTTACAAGAGTGTTTGCATCTTGTGCCGAAGCCACAGTAATTATTAATATTGCTGTAAGCAAAGTAAAAATCTTTTTCATATACTTTAATTTTTTTGTTCAGATTAATTATTACAAATATATCAATTATTTTGTTAATTTTTGTCAAAGTCCTACATTTTCAAGTAAAAATCTTTTGTAAGTTCAATATATTCAGGACTATATTGGTGTCTTTCGTAGAGTTCTATGCTCATTTCCGAACTTTCTATATTTGTTATTCTTTGTGTCGAAAACTCCAATAAAACTCTTTTTACCGCCTTGTTGGGGTTTCCTCTTACTTCCAATCTTTTATTTACGTACAATCCCCATTTTACTGCTATTGCCGTAAATATTCCAGACTCAATATATGGAAAAATAGCACTAAATACCCCTTTGTTTTTTAGTAGTTTTGCAACGCATTTTGCCAAATCTTCGTAGGGCAAAATATCTGTATGTCGTGCAGTAGATTTTGCCAAATCTGGATTTTTTAGTGAATTATTAAAATATGGCGGATTTGAGAAAATATAATCATATTTTTTGTTTGTAAGTTCTGCAAATTCTTGTAGCGAGAAATTATGAACAGTCAATCTTTCTGCCCAAGGCGAATTTTCAAAGTTTGATTTACATTGAAAACTTGCTTTTTCGTCAATTTCCACTGCATCTATTATCGCATTTTCGTTGCGTTGAGCTGCAATAAGCGACACAATACCTGTTCCAGAGCCAATATCCAAAATCTTAGTTTGTTCACTGTTCCCAACACTGCCCCAAGCACCCAACAACACTCCGTCTGTACCAACTTTCATTGCACAGTTTTCTTGATTAATTCTAAACTTCTTAAAATCAAAGTAGTTATTTGCCATAATTTAGCTATCTCTGTATTTATTCTTCTTTTTTCTCTAATTGTCTATTTACTCCCAAACCAAACAATGAATAATCATACTTTACTGGGTCATTTGCATCAAACTCTCTTAGTCTTGTAGTTATTTCTTCTACTGCTTTCCAGTCATTTTGTTTACGTTCCAAGAGTCCAAATTCTCTACCAACATTGCCTGAGTGAATATCAAGTGGCAAATATAATGCCGAAGAAGGTATTTGTTTCCAAATTCCAAAATCAACCCCCATATTGTCCTGTCTTACAAACCACCTAAGCATCATACAAAGCCTTTTACACGCTGCTTTTTTGTCTATGTTCGACAAATGTTTGTAGGAGCGTTGAGAATCAATCCCTTCAAAAAACACATTTCTGAATCTTGACATAACTATCCTAATATCTGATGTTTGCAGGTAATTGTTCTCAAAGAAATCGCCTAACGAACCGTAGTTCTTGTAGATATTACGCAATGCCCTCACAAAACAAATAAAATCTTCGTAGTTGAACGTGCGATGCACAAAAGTTGAAAAAGGAATTAAATCCTCTTCTGCAAAATTCATAATAAATTTGTGAGGTTCACCCCACATCAAATCCATCATTTTATTTGCATTTCTAACTATCATTTTGCGGTTTCCCCACGCAATTATACTTGCCAAAAATCCTGCTATCTCTATATCTTCTTTTGTCGAAAACTTATGAGGTATTGATATAGGGTCTAATTCTATGAACGAAGTGTTATTGTATTTCTCATACAAAAACTCTAAGTTATCTTTCAAATCTGTATTATTCATTTTTTACTAATCCATCAACAATAATTATTTTTCTGTCTGCCAAATTTGCCAAGGCCTCGTCGTGAGTTACAATCACTACTGTTTGGTTGTAGCGTTGTTTTAGTTCAATAAACAATTTATTTAGTTCATCTCTGTTTTTTGTATCAAGATTACCCGTTGGTTCGTCGGCAAGAATTACCGAAGGGTTATTTATTAATGCCCTTGCTATTGCAACACGTTGCTGTTCTCCACCCGACATTTGAGATGGTTTATGTTCAAGTCTTTGGCTCAGCCCCACTGTTTCGAGAATTTCTTTGGCTCTGTATGTAGCAGAAGCCTTGCTTTCTCCTTTGATAAGAGCTGGAAGTATAACATTTTCCAAGGCACTAAACTCTGGAAGTAAGTGATGAAACTGAAACACAAAGCCAATCTGTTCGTTTCTGAATTTAGCCAGATTGCTTTCCGAGAGCTTGTTAATATTCACATCGTTTATATAAACCTCTCCACTATCACTTTTCATAAGTGAGCCTACAATTTGCATCAAAGTTGTTTTGCCTGCACCACTTGGCCCCACAATAGCCACCAATTCACCTTTTGCAATATGCAAATCTATGCCCTTTATTACTTTGATATTTTCAAAATCTTTTTTTATGTTATATGCTTTAATCATCTGTTATATGTCATTTGTATTTAGATAACAAATGTACTAAAAATGATTTTATAAAAAAAATTATTGCTATCTGATAAAAGTTTTATGTGCTACTATATATTAGTTAGGAGAGTTTTGTTCTTAGCAGGCAATACCAAAAAAATAGAGGTAGTGAAATTCACTACCTCTATTTTTTGAGTTATCTAAAATTATTTGTTTAATTTCTTAGCTTGTTTCTTGATGTAGTCGTAAGCAACAGTTGTTGCAACGAATACAGAAGAGTAAGTACCAATCAAGATACCAAATGTAAGTGCGAAGATAAATCCACGGATAACCTCGCCACCAAACAAGAATATAGCGATAAGTACAACCAATGTACTACCAGAAGTATTTGCTGTACGAGCAAGTGTAGAGTTGATAGCACTATTGATATTATCTTTTATATCACGTTTAGGGAACAATGTTTTGTATTCACGGATACGGTCAAAGATAATCACAGTATCGTTGATAGAATAACCAATGATAGTCAAGATAGCAGCAATAAACGCTTGGTTAATATCAAGGTCGAAAGGAAGAATACCCCACAACAATGAGAACAAACCAATAGTTACAAAAGCATCGTGGAACAAAGAAACAACGCCACCTAATGCCCAAGCCAAACCGCTAAATCTTACAACTATATATAGTCCAATAGCAATCAAACTAAAAAATATAGCGATATAAGCGTTTACAGTAGTATCGTGAGCAATACTTGGACCAACTTTGTCCGAAGACAGAATACCATACTCGTTGATGTTTGTAGTAAATTCAAGCAATGACAATTCTTGTTCGTACAAAGGAAGAAGTTGTTTGTACAACATCTCATTAATTTCGTCTGTTACGGTTTCGCCTTCTTCTGCATATTTGTATTGAGTAGTGATACGCATCTGAGTTTCGTCACCAAATTGTTTAACCTCCAAACCAGAAGTAAATGCTTGGTTTTGTGCAAGAGCTGCACGAACGTCGTTAGCTAAAACTTTTTGGTCAAAACGTACAACATAGCTTCTACCACCAGAGAAATCAACACCATAGCTCAAACCTCTAACTGCCAAAGACAGAATAGAAACAGAAATAAGAATTGTAGAGATGATATAAGTAATTTTTCTTTTTGACATAAAGTCAATATGAACATTTTTAAGGAAGTCTCTTGTGATAGAGTTCCAGAATGCAACAGATTTACCTTTTTCAATTTTTGTAGCAAGAATTAATCTTGTAATGAAAATTGCACAGAACAATGAAGTGATGATACCAACGATAAGCGTTGTAGCAAAACCTTGAACTGGACCAGAACCAAATACAAACAACACAAGACCAGTGATGAATGTAGTTGTGTTACCGTCAATAATTGCAGAGTAAGCATTTTTGAAACCGTCTTTCATTGCTTCCGATAACATTTTACCAGCAGCAAGTTCTTCTTTGATACGCTCGTAGATAATAACGTTAGCATCTACCGCCATACCCATAGTAAGCACGATACCAGCGATACCCGGCAAAGTAAGCACAGCACCAAACGATGCAAGAATACCAAACAAGAAGAATAAGTTTGCGATAAGTGCAACACTTGCAACCATACCAGCAGTAGAGTAGAAGAATATCATATATACCAATACCAATATGAACGCCAAAATAAATGAGAACATACCAGCAGATATAGATTCTTGACCCAAAGAAGGACCTACAACAGCCTCTTGGATAATTTGTGCAGGAGCAGGAAGTTTACCAGATTTAAGCACGTTAGCTAAGTCGGTAGCTTCTGTAAATGTAAAATCACCTGTGATAGAAGAACGACCACCAGTAATTTCTCCGTTTACACGAGGAGCAGAATAAACATATCCGTCAAGAGCAATAGCAATAAATCTACCAACGTTGTCGCCAGTCATTTTAGCCCATTCTCTTGCACCTTGTGGGTTCATAATCATAGAAACCTCAGCAGTAGAACCGTATTGAGAATACTCAGGACGAGCCTCAGTAACTGCACCACCGTCTAATTTTGGTTTACCGTCTTTGCTTTCTACTTTTACAGCATAAAGTTCATATACAGGAGAGCCTTCTTCAACTGATTTAACGCTCCACATAAATTTAAGTGTACGAGGCAAAAGAGATTTGATTTGAGGCATAGCAAGTATTCTCGAAACCTCAGCAGTGTCTTTTGCAGAAACATAACCTACAACAGGAGAGTCGTAAGGGTTACCAGTTTGATCAACCAATGGTTGAACCATTGCAAAGAAAGGATTTTCTTTTGCTAATTCGTCAATTTTAGTTGAGTCAGCAACGTTTTTCAAAAGTTCGTTTTCTTCTTCCTTAGCGTTTTCTGTATTTTCTGTTTTTTCAGTACTTTCAGTTGCTTTTTGGATTTGAGCATAACGAGCATTTACGTTTTGGAACAATGGGAATACTTCTTGATTAGTATAAACAGACCAAAACTCCAAAGATGCAGTTCCTTGAAGAAGTTTTCTAACACGTGCAGGTTCTTTAACGCCTGGAAGTTCAACCAAAATACGTCCGTTTTCCAAACGTTGGATATTTGGCTGAGTAACACCGAAACGGTCGATACGGTTAGTCAAAACGTTAAAAGAGTTTGCGATAGCACTTTCTGAACTTGTTCTTAAAACTTTTACTACTTCGGCGTTAGTAGAAGAAGGAGTAATAGATTCTCTAAGGTCGTAAGTTGAGAAAATACTGCTAAGTTTAGCGTTTGGAGCAATTTCTTCGAATGCCTCAGCAAACAATGAAATAAAATCTTTTGTTGAATTTTTTTGTCTTTCAGTAGCAAGTTTAATTGCTTCGTTGAATGATTCGTCTCTACTGTTGTCCGAAAGAGCAACAATTACATCTTTTACTGAAATTTGAAGCGTTACGTTCATACCGCCACGAAGGTCAAGACCAAGATTAATTTCTTTGTCTTTTGCCTCCATATAAGTGTAATCAATAAAACCTAAGTTGTAAACAACTTCGTTTTTCATTGAATCAAGGTAAGCAGCCTCTACGGCAGGATTACCAGCGGCAATTTCACGTGCTTTGTTTTCTACATTTTTCGTTACGAGTGTAAACGAAAGCTGGTACAAACAAGCAATCGCTAATACTGACGCAAGAAATTTAATAGCACCTTTGTTTTGCATTTTACTAATTATTTATATTTAACATTTATTTATATTATCAAATAGACGTGCAAATATAAGTTTTTTAGTCAAATAATCAAACAATATTATTCATTATTATATAACATTGCCTAAAAAAATAATAAAATTTGCTGTTTTTTCCTTTTAATACTACCTTTGTCCCCATAATTTAAGCACTACAAAATATGGTACCATATATCCAGTTAGAAAATATTTCAAAATCTTTTGGGGATTTAGTCCTTTATAATGATATTAACCTTACTTTGGCACAAGGGGATCATTCTGCCTTAATTGCCAAAAATGGAGCAGGTAAAACCACTCTTTTGAATATCATCTCTGGCAAAGAATCTGCCACAAGTGGTAAGGTTACTTACACAAAAGATATTACTATTGGGTTTTTGGAGCAAAATCCACAGTTTGATAGTGGAATTAGTGTTTTGGAGGCTGTTTTTCATAGCTCATCGCCGCTTATGCAGTGTGTCAAAGACTACGAAAAAGCTATGGAGAGTGGAGATGAAAAACTTATTGCACAGGCAATCGAAAAAATGGACTCTGTGAATGGTTGGGAAGTTGAATCTACTGCAAAATCTGTACTTACTCAGCTCAAAATCAAAGACCTAAGTCAGGATTGTGCGACACTTTCGGGAGGGCAGAAAAAACGACTTGCACTTGCTGTTTTGTTGATAGACAATCCAGATGTTTTGATTTTGGACGAGCCGACCAACCACCTTGATATGCAGATGGCAACTTGGTTGGAGGAATATTTGCTCAAAACTGGCAAAACACTTTTGATGATTACCCACGACAGATATTTTTTGGATAGAGTGTGTAATAAAATATACGAAATAGACCAAAAACAAATTTATGCCTACGACGGCAATTATACAGACTTTATGATGCAACGTGAGGAGCGAATAGAGCAGTTTAATGCCCAAAAAGACAAGGCTCAGAATATTTATGCTCGTGAGTTGGAGTGGATGCGACGTATGCCACAAGCTCGTGGAACAAAACAAAAATACCGTAAGGAAGCATTCTACAAAACCAAAGAAGTTGCATTTCAAACTCGTGATGACAACAAAATCAAAATAAATGCTTCGTCTGCACGTCTTGGCACGAAAATTTTTGTCGCAAATAATATATCTAAATCTTTTGATGACAAGATAATTCTAAAAGATTTTTCTTATACATTTTCTCGTTTCGAAAGAATGGGAATAATTGGTAAAAATGGTAGCGGAAAAAGTACATTTTTGAATATTTTGACTGGTGGAAAATCCATTGATAGTGGAGTTTTGGAGCTTGGCGAAACAGTACGTTTTGGCTATTATCATCAGCAGGAAGACAAGTTTGACGAGAGCAAAAGAGTAATAGATATTATATCGGATATTGCTGAGGTTGTGGGAGTTGGAACTAATTCCGTTACAGCTTCTCAGTTGTTAAATCAATTTTTGTTTACTGGTGATTCTCAATACAACTTAGTGGCAAAACTTAGTGGTGGCGAACGCCGAAGACTCTATTTGCTTTCTATTCTAATCCAAAACCCAAATTTCTTGATTTTGGACGAGCCTACCAACGATTTAGATATTGTTACTTTGGGCGTTTTGGAGCAGTGGTTGGAGAGTTTTGAGGGTTGTTTGCTTGTGGTTTCGCACGATAGATTTTTTATGGACAAGGTTGTTGATAATCTTATGGTTTTTGAGGGAGATGGCAAAATTAATTTCTTTGCCGGAAATTATACCCAATACTGCAATGACTTGTACGACAAAAAACAAATTGAAAACACTGCCAAAGAAAATGTCAAACCAAAAGTTGATTACCGAAACAAAGAAAATCAAAAACAAAAGTTGAGTTTCAAAGAAAAGCAAGAATTTGAGAAGTTAGAAAAGGAAATAGAAGTCTTGGAAAACCTCAAAAAACAGATTGAAGAAGATATGAGTAGTGGCACTTTGTCTGCCGACAAAATATCTGAATTGTCCCAAAAATATAGCGAATTGTCCGACGAATTAGACGAAAAAAGTTTTAGATGGTTGGAGCTTAGCGAAAAGGCTTAAAAATACTTTTTTGCCTCTTCAATATCTTTCTTAATTTGGGTTTTTAGTTCTTCAAAAGACCCAAATTTTTGTTCTTTACGCAAAAACTCATTCAAACAAACGCTTATTTCTTTGCCATAAATATCTTTGTCAAAATCAAATATATGTATTTCAATAAGTGGATTTTTGCCTCCTATTGTAGGTTTTATGCCGTAGTTTGCTATTGCGTTGTAGCGAGTTCCTTGGTAGTCAATATTTGCAACATATACCCCAAAACAAATATCTAATGGATTGTTTACTACCAAATTAGCAGTTCTAAATCCAAATTCTTTGCCCAATCCATTACCTTTTACAACTATTCCAGAATATTTTTGCATTACGTCCAAAATTTATTATATTTGTGCTTACAAAGTTACTCAAAATATTATGACTCAGGAAAAATTTTATTATAATATTTCTGACTTGGAAGAGATGTTTGGTTTGTCTGCCCATACAATTAGGTTTTGGGAAAAAGAAATAGAATATCTTAACCCCCCAAGGCTCAACGGAATAAGACAATATACTCGCAAAGATGTTGAGAGAATGCGTACGGTATATCATCTTATCAAAGAAAAAGGCTTGAAGATTAAATCCGTAAACGAACATCTAAAAACCAAAAACGTTGATAGTGTACATATTAATGCCGAAGTGGTCGAAAGATTAGAAAAAATCAAATCATCTCTTCTCCAAACTATCTTGCTTTTGGAAAGTAGTAGTGATGATATTTTAGTATCTGACTTTGACGATAATAATTAATTTCTTATTATGCCTAAATTACATCAAATAATACAGTTAATCGAAAATTTTGCTCCTAAATCCTATCAAGAAAGCTATGATAATAGTGGTTTGTTGGTAGGCGAAATGAGTAGCGAAATAAATGGAGCGTTACTATGCTTAGATATTACAGAGGAGATAATAGACGAGGCAGTGGAGCGAAATTGTAACCTTATAATCTCGCATCACCCTCTGGTTTTCAAAGCAATAAAGCGTTTTTCAAAAGACACTTACATAAATCGTTGTTTGCACAAAGCCATAAAAAATGATATTGCTTTGTATTGTTGTCATACAAATATTGATAGTGTGCGTGGTGGAGTTTCTTTCAAAATTGCCGAAAGACTTAATCTCAAAAATCCCAAAGTATTATCGCCAATCCAAAATGATTTTGTAAAACTTGTTGTGTTTGCACCAGTCGAAAACTATGTAGAGGTTGCAGATGCTATGTGCGAAATGGGTGGCGGAGCAATAGGTAATTATGATAATTGTTCGTTTGCTTGTGATGGAATAGGTACATTTAGGGGCAACACTGCTTCTAATCCAGCCATTGGTAATGTGGGCGAGATAACAAGCGTAAATGAACGCCGAATAGAGGTAATTATTCCTCGACACAAGGTAGTAGCAGCTATGCAAAAGGTTCGTAGTGTTCACCCTTACGAGGAGGTTGGGTATGATGTTTATCCACTTATAAATAGCAATCCTGATGTTGGACTTGGAGTTGTTGGCACTCTCGAAAAACCTATGAGTACTACTGATTTTTTGAGTTTTGTAGCCCAAAGATTGGATTGTAAAGTCATTAGACACAGTCAAATAATCAAGAATGAAATATCCAAAGTTGCTCTTTGTGGAGGTTCTGGCTCGGAGTTTGTTTCGAAAGCAATTTCACAGAAAGCAGATATATATTTGACAGCCGATTTCAAATATCACGACTTTTTTGTAGAAAAAAACCTTATAACAATAGCCGATATTGGGCATTTTGAGGGAGAAAAATACACATTAGGTATTTTTTATGATATTATTTCGAAAAAAATGCCTAACTTTGCAATTCATTGTACAAACAAAGAACAAAATCCTATAAACTATTTTATTGCTAAATAGATATGACAAATACTGCAAAACAAAATGTAGCTTCGGACTACACAACAGAACAAAAAATCGTTTTTTTATATGACCTTCAAAAATTGGAGTCAAAAATTGACGAGATTAACTTTATAAAAGGTGAGTTACCAGCTGAGGTTGCAGACCTTGAAGACGAAGTAGAAGGTCTTAAAACAAGAATTGCTAATCTTGTTGCTAAGATTGACGAGTTGAGCAAAGCTTCAAAAGCCTCAAAAGAAAGTATCGAAGAATCAAAATCTCTTATCAAAAAATATAGCGAACAACAAAACAGTGTTCGTAACAATAGAGAGTTTGAGTCAATTAGCAAAGAAATTGAATATCAAGAATTAGAGATTGAACTTGCAGAAAAACACATTAAAGAGTTTTCTGTTGAGGTTAAAGATAAAAAATCAAAAATAGAAATTGAGAAAGCTAAACTTGCTGACAAAGAACTTTCATTGAAAGAAAAACAACAAGAATTGGCGAAAATCGACGAAGAAACAGCAGGTGAAATTGCTGAACTTGAAGCAAAAGCAAAAGTCCTATCTGCAAAAATTGAAGATAGACTGCTTAACGCATTCAATAAAATTCGTGCAAATATGAAAAACGGTGTTGCTGTTGCTACCGTTAAACGTAATGCTTGTGGTGGCTGTTTCAACCGTATCCCACCTCAAAGACAGTTGGATATTAGAATGAGCAAAAAAGTCATTGTATGTGAGTATTGTGGTAGAATCTTGGTTTCAGACTTACTTGAAGACTCTGCTGAATAAGCATTTGCTATAATCTTAAAGTCCCAAATATCTCAGATATTTGGGACTTTTTTTTGCAAACTCAATTATTACTTAATTTCTGTTATTAGTGGACTGAACTAAGTCAAAATAAAATTCCCTATACCCCGAGGGGTATAGGGAACGGGTCTAAGACCCCCTAAAAACACTTATGAAAAAACCATATTTTATTTGCTGTTTTGGTGCTTGTGTTCTCCACTGTGCTTATGTTGGTTTGCAGCTTGTGGAAAGTGAGCATCTTTGTTAAAGCGTTGATTTCTATGGCTTCTGATATTTCCTTTTGTATCAAATTTCATACCATTGTGCAAATTATTTCTGTGAAAATTCATTTTTCTATGATTTCCGAACAATGATTGAATTTGTTTAGGGTTCAGGATTTTTTTGAATTGGTTAAAATATTTCTTTTTCAAATCAAGCATTTTTTGTTGATTCTCAAATCTTTTTTCCATTCTATCCATTATTTCTTTATCTGTTTTGGCTTCTACTTTTGCATTTTTTTGTCTTTCGCTACGCAAAGCCTTCATATCCTCCATATACTTATTGTATATAGGTTCAAATTTTAGAGTTGTTGCGTCGTCCATCATCAATCTTTGCTTCACCATTTGAGTGTGTCGTTTTTGGAACTCCTCACTATTCATTTTGTTTGCGTGTTGGTGAGCTACTTGTTTTTTTGCTCCAACTTGTTGGTGTTGATGTTTTCTTTGTGTGTTTGTTGCTGTTTGTTGTTGTGCAAATACATTCGCAAATCCCATAGAGGCAATAATTGCCAAAATCATCATTTTTGTTTTCATAATTTATTATTGTTTAATTATTAATATTTTCTTTTTAAGGTTTGGGCTTATAAGCGTTTCTAATTGTAAGATGTGGTTTTTTGTAGAAAGTTAAATTTAAAAATGATTTTTTTTTAATTTTTAATTTTTATATCTTTGTATTGCGAGGATTTACAAGTTTCCGACAAAAACAGATTTCTTATAATATATATGTAGCGTATAGGCATACGTGAGTTATGTGTATCTGTTAAATATGTGAATTTTAATTCAGGCAAACAGTACTAATTTTAATAATTAGATTTAACTTTTTAACTTTTGCTGTATCAAACATATAAAGACACAAATAAAATGATAAATAATGGCATATAGTAGTGATGACGATATTATAAAGCTTTTGCAGAACAAGCGTTCCAAAGACGAAGGGTTTTCGCTACTTATGGAAAAATATAAACAGAAAGTTTATTGGCATATTCGGCGTATGCTTGTTGTACACGAGGACGCAGAAGATGTTATGCAGGAAACATTTATAAATATATATAGATTTTCGGATAAATTCAAGGGCGAAAGTTCGCTTTACACTTGGATATATCGTATTGCATCAAACGAGTGCCTTAGGCATTTTAGAGATAAAAAACTTACACTTGACTCGCTTGATGATAGTAGCTCCGAGATGATATCTGTTCTGAAAAGCGAAGTAGAGATGACAGAGGACGAAATGTTGTTGAAATTTAAAGAAGCAATTTTAACACTTCCTCGCAAACAGCAATTAGTCTTTAATATGCGTTACTACGACGAAATGAGCTACGAAGATATTGCACAGGTACTCGAAAGTTCGGTGGCAACACTAAAAACAAATTATCATTATGCAGCTGAGAAAATAAAATCTTATTTGCAAAAAAATTAATACTATGGAACAAGAATTTGATTTTAAAGAGTTTGGAAAAAAGGAAAACTACAAAGTTCCAAATGACTTTTTTGACGATATTACAAGCCTAACACTACAAATTGCAAAGCAACGTGAACGAAAATCTACATTGCTTAGACGACGTATTGTTTCGGGAGTAAGTGTTGCAGCAGTTGCAATTTTTGCTTTCTTTATGCTTGTCAAACCATTCGAAACAAAACCAGTTACAGCCGAAGATATTGTTGCACTTGTTAGTGATAGTGAGATTAACGATATGCTTACAGCATTCGAGGCAGACACTTTTTATGATGAAAATTAAATTTTACTAAAATGAAAAAAATATCAATACTTATTTGTTTTATCATTGCATTTACCTCTGTGTTGTTTGCACAACAAAAAGGTAGTGGAAATCCTACGGTAAGCAACAAAATGACTGAGCTACAACTTCAAGAAATCATTGAAAATGTAGAAATGGACAAAGCTACAAAAGAAAAATTTATTCCACTGTATAGAGAGTATATGCAAAAGGTTCGTCCAAAACGTTATAATTTCTTTGGTTACAAGCGAGATACAACGCTTAATTACGACGAGAGATTAGACAAAATGATGATGGGTCGATTTGAGTACACCAAAGAGGTTGCAAATATGCGTTATGAGTATCACCTCAAATTCCGTGAATTCCTTTCTCCACGTCAGCTTCACAAAATCTATGAAATAGAAAAACGCACAGTTGATAAGTTGCGTAAGATGATGCACGACAGACATAAATAAACTCGCCTATCTTGTCTATTTTACCGATGCTCTGTACTTTTGTACTCTACGTATTTATTAGGAGTTTATGCGACTTCGGAAAGATAAAAATTTTTAAAGGACAGTACTAATAAAAAATAAATCCTGCTTAATTTTATGTTAAGCAGGATTTATTTTATCTACTAAAATTTCTTCATTATCAATAACGTAGGTTTTGGATTTTCGCTAACATCATAAAAAAACACAAATTCTTTATCCGATTCCGAATCTGGTTTAAACACCAATTCTTCGTCATCTGGATTATTTAAGTTGAAATTATTAATATATGCCTTTTTTGTTGCTTTATCAATAATTCTCAAAAAGATTTTATTTTCGTTTATAATAGTCAAATAAATATATTTGTTGTCTTCGGTTATATCATAAATTGCAGACCATTTGTCTTTGTAACTACTCGAAAAACTGAAATATTTGATAGGTAGTGGGTAAGGATTATCAAAAATATATCGTATAGACATTTTCTTATTGATAGGGTTTATGTTGAAAACTGTATCTGACATTAGTTGGTTAAATACTATATTGTCTTCGTAACAATATACTGACCTCATATCAACACTTACAGAGATATTTTCAGAGGTATTTTCATCAAGCTCAAATTTTATATAGTTCTCGCTATTTATCAAAGTATCTTGTCCTTTGCTTACGATTAGTTTTGATTCGTCTTGTCCGTACCACGGCAAATAAGAGTTATACAGATAGCCATTTTTGTCTATAAAAAGGTGTCTGCTATTTGGAATAAGTTCACCTTTCTTGTTTTTTACTTTTTTTAACTGTTCTGTACTTACAAATGTTCCATCAGGTTTAAATCTAAGAATCTTGTCATTATCAAGTAGACATACATTTCCTTTCTCGTCCCAAAATATATTAAATATAGCAGAAGTGTATTCGTTCTCTGCTTTGCCACGTGCAGAGATTGTATTCAAAAACTTTCCTTTTCTGTCAAAATGATGAATTTGTGAATGTACAATATCATTCAGTATGATTGAGTTTTCTGAAATAATCATATTGTTTGGTGAAACAACAATATCTTTTGGTGTTTCAAGCTCCACAACCTCTATTTGATTTTCTATATCCTTGTATGTTAGCTCTTCTTTTGTATTTATTATATCTTCGAGCGAATACACAATATATTCTTCTTTTGTATTGCTCTCCGAACAAGCAATACACAAAATAGCAATCAAAGTGCTAAGTCCAATTCTTAAATTACGCATATTTCAAAAATTTTTATCTTTTAGTAAAAAGGGCTTATCTTTTGATAAGCCCCTCAAAAAGTATTTTTGCTGTTTATTCTTCTTTGTCTTCGTCGATGTAAGATTTAAGCAATTTGTCTTGAACATCACCGGGAACTTGTTGATAAGAATCAAATTCCATAGTAAATGTAGCACGACCGCTTGTAAGAGAACTCAAAGTAGTAGAGTAGCGATACATTTCTGCAAGAGGAACTCGCACTTTAAGTACCTCAAAACCTTTCTCACTTTGGAAACCTTCTACAATACCTCGGCGGTTTTGCAAATCACTCATAACATCTCCCATTTTGTCCGATGGAACAAGTACTTCCAACAAGTAAATAGGCTCCATAATCTTTGGCCCAGCATTGCGGAATGCTTCTTTGAACGCATTACGAGCAGCAAGTTTAAACGAAATCTCATTTGAATCCACTGCGTGCATTTTGCCGTCATACAAAGCAACTCTAATATCACGAGCATAAGAACCAGTAAGAGGTCCATTTTCGATTTTTTCCATAAGACCTTTGACTACGGCTGGCATAAAACGTGTGTCAATCACACCACCCACAATACAGTTGTAGAATACAAGTTTACCACCCCAATCCAATGGATATTCTTCTTTGCCCCTAACATTCAATGTTAGTTCTTTGCCATCAACTTTGAATTTAGACATTTCTGCTCCACCTTCAATATATGGGTCGATAACAATAGAAACCTCGCCAAACTGACCAGCACCGCCCGATTGTTTTTTGTGGCGATAAGATGCAGTTGCAACTTTTGTAATAGTTTCACGATAAGGGATTTTTGGAGCAAATAAATCAACATCAATTTTGTATTTATTTAGCAAAGTCCATTTCATAATATTGATATGATGCTCACCTTGTCCCGAAACAATAGTTTGTTTAAGTTCTTTCGAATATTTAGCAATGATAGTAGGGTCTTCAAAACGAATTTTGTTAAGTGCATCGCCCAATTTTTCGTCCTCTCCACTCACTTTCGAAGCAATAGCTGTATGGAAACGAGATTGAGGGAATTCGATAGGAGTAATTATATGTTCACAACCTGCACTTACAAGTGTGTTGTTTGTTTTGACTGCTTTTAGTTTTACTGTACAGCCCAAATCTCCTGCGTGTAGGCAACTTACTTTTGTCCTGTTTTTGCCTGCTGCCAAGAATAATTGAGATATTTTTTCTTTGTTATCTCCATTTGTTGTGTTGATAAGTTCTTGACCTTCACTAACTTTACCCGAGATTACTCTAAAATAACTAACTTCACCCAAGTGAGGTTCCATAGCTGTTTTATATACGAATAGTACTGTTGCTCCATTTTCGTCTGGTTCTATTTCTTCCCCAGTAGTAGTCATAAAGCGAGGAGCTTTGATAGGGCCGGGAGCAACTCTTGTGATAAATTCCATTATACGTTTAACGCCAATATCACGTTTTCCAGAACCGCAGAATACAGGAGCTAACGAACGTTTAGAAAGTCCAATTTTTAGACCCTCACGCATTTCGTCCTCAGTAAGTTGTCCTTTTTCAAAGTACAATTCCATCAATCCTTCGTCATTTTCGGCAGCTGTCTCAACAAGTTCATTATGCAACTCGTTAGCTCTCTCCATCTCTGACTCTGGAATAGGAATTTCGATACGAGTACCAATATGGTCGGTAAATTTGAAACATTTTTTCAGAAGTACGTCTATAAATGTGTCAAATTGCTCACCAGGGTTTACTGGATACTGTACAATAACAGGTTTTACAGAAGAAAGTGATTCTATTGATGTGATGCAGTTTTCCCAATCTGCTTTTGGAGAATCTAATTGATTGATAAGGAAAATAATAGGTTTGTCAGTTTTTCTTGCATAGCGAGTTTGAATTTCTGTACCAGTTTCAAAACCCTCTTGTGCATTGATAGTCATAATACCCACGTCGGCAACTTTGAATGCAGAAAATAGATTTCCACAGAAGTCGTCAGAACCGGGAGTGTCGATAATGTTTAGTTTATAGCCATTAAATTCAGAAAATAATACAGAAGAATAGATTGAGCGTTTGTATTCTTGCTCTATATCAGTATAGTCAGAAAGTGTCGAGTTCTCTTCAACAGACCCCATTCTGCTAATTACTTTACCTTCGTAGGCCATAGCCTCTGCAAATGTCGTTTTGCCAGAACCTGCACTACCAAGTAGCACAACGTTCTTAATCTCCTTTGCTAAATACTCTTTCATTGTGTTCAGTTTTTGTTGTTATTAATAATTTTTAGTTGTTACGATTTTTCAAAAAAATAAATCGTAAATATTTTACTATTATATATAGTCCAACACACAATAAAGTAGTCCTCTCTCTCGATTCCCTTGCTTTAAATTTAATTTTATTATCTCTCTCTCACGTCTATTATAGTTTTATTTACGACTTATTAGTTGCCTTAAAAACAAAGGCTTTTGTTTGTTTTAATTTTCTGTTGTTAAAGATATAAATAATTTTAATACCCTCCAAATTTTTTATCTATAAAAATGAAACCAGCTCTCAGCAAATTTTTCTTTAAATGCCAAATTTTCGTTACTTTCTATATTTTGGTTTTCCAAAGGCAACATTACAAACCAGCGATTTCTTAATTCAAAAGTGTAAGGTTTGTAGTTTTGTGCTTGTAGTTCTTTGATGTATTTTGGTGCGTTATAGCTTTCGTAGAAAACTCCTACCACCAAATAATATTTGTTTTTCTCAGGTTTGTTTGCGTCATACACTTCCTCTACTACCACTGGTTTTGGCTCTTCTATTACAGGTTTTTCAATAGCTTTTTCGATTTTTACCATTGGTACAGATTTTGGGGTATAAGAACTTTCCCAAATAAAATATCCTACTCCGCAAATCAACAGTAAAACAATTATAGCAATTATTGTTTTATTGTTGTTTTGTTTTGGTTTTTCTGCTGTATTTGTTGTGCTATTTTTTTTATTTTCAGTTTTCATATTGTTTGTTTTTGTTTTGATGTTTTCGGTTGAAATTTTATTCGTATTTTTTGAATTTGGATTTAGGTATTCTTCCAAATCCTTATCCAAAGATGTTTTTACTACTTTTGACTTTTTGTTAATTTCAATAACCATAGTATTTGGTATAGATATGCTTAGTCTTTCGTTGTCGTTAGTTGTGATAACCGATTTGAGCCATTTTTCAAATACATCATTATGATTAATATTGTTTTCCTTTGCAAGAGGCTCAATAAACTCCATAATATCTTTGCCACACTTATCTCTATATAATGTAACTACTTTTGTAACTGCTTTACTCGTTACATTGTTTTTGACACTAATAGTGCCAAGTGTATCTACAAAAACTGCTTGTTCTTTTGCTATTTCAGCAAAAATATATTTATTTATTTTTCCTTTTAGTTCTATGTTTTCCATAATTATTTTTGTTTGTGTTTAAGCGAATAGACTATCAATCCAATTCCAAGTAGTATAAACGGTATACTAAGAATTTGTCCCATATTAAGTAGCATATCTGCCTCCCAAGCCTCTTGTACTTCTTTGATAGATTCTATTACAAATCTGCCAACGAACAAAATCACAAAAAATGTTCCAATTAACATTCCTGGGAATTTGTTTGCTACATTTTTGACTTTGTACATATACATAAGCACAAAGAAAAGTGATAGATAAACCAGAGCCTCATATATTTGCGTAGGGTGTTTTGGCAGTGTTTCGCCACGTAATGTAAATATAAATCCCCAAGGTTTGTCAGTTGCAACACCATAAATCTCAGAATTGAATAAATTACCTACTCTCACAAAAAAAGCACCAATAGGCACCATCAACGACGCTCTATCAAGTATCCACAAATAAGTCCTCTTGTATTTCTTACAAAACAAATACAAACCTATCATTATACCTATTGTAGCACCGTGACTTGCAAGTCCTCCTTGTCTGAAATTTAGTATTTCGAGCGGATTGGCAAGATAATAGTCTGGTTCGTAGAACAAACAATGTCCTATTCTTGCTCCCAATATAGTAGATATTGCAAAATACCAAAAAATAGCATCATTGTATTTTTCTGGTAGCATTTCGTGTTTTACGACGTAATTAATAACCATCATTCCCTGAATAAAAGCGAATGCCCACATAAGAGAATAGTATCTAATTTCGAAACCTCCTATGCTAAAAAGTGTTGGGTCAAAATCCCAAGTAATAAATTGTGAAATAAATATCATTATATACTTTTAAAAAAAATTATTTAGAACAAAGATAAAAAATATTTTTAAAATAGTTCATTATTAACTTTTTTATTTTGCATTTCTAATCTAAAAACACACAGAGTTCAAATTATTTTTGCTTGTATATGTTATATATATTTTTTTTTATTATATTTGTGAGATAATCAAAAAAATGAAGAGATGACAAACGAACAATTACTTAGCTATGATACTGAGCATATCTGGCACCCATATACATCAATGATTAATCCTTTGAAAACCTACGAAGTAGAGTCAGCCCAAGGAGTATATTTAAATCTTGCAACTGGTGAGCGTCTAATAGACGGAATGTCGTCTTGGTGGTCTGTGATTCAAGGTTACAACAACCCAAAATTAAATGCAGCAGTCGAAACACAGCTCAAAAAAATGTCGCACGTAATGTTTGGAGGTCTTACTCACCGTCCAGCAGTCGAACTTGCCCAAAAACTTATCGAATTTGCTCCTGAGGGACTTGACAAAGTTTTTTATTCTGATTCTGGTTCTGTTTCTGTCGAAGTAGCTATCAAAATGGCTTTACAATACCACTATGCACGTGGCAATCGCTTTAAAACTACTGTTGCAACTTTCAAAGGAGGGTATCACGGAGATACTTGGCATTGTATGTCTGTATGCGACCCAATTAATGGTATGCACACAATCTATAATAATCGTTTACCAGAACAAATTTTTGTTACTCGTCCAGAGATTGAATTTTCTCAAAAATGGGATAATACAGTACTTGAAGACTTAGAAAGTTGTTTTGACAAGCACCACAAACGAATGGCAGCATTTATAGTTGAGCCTATCGTGCAGGGTGCAGGTGGAATGAGATTTTACCACCCTAACTACCTTAAAGCTCTACGTGCTTTGTGTAACAAATACGATGTACTTTTGATTTGCGACGAAGTAGCAACTGGATTTGGTCGTACTGGCAAAATGTTTGCTTGTGAGTGGGCAGATGTAGTCCCAGATATTATGTGTATTGGCAAAGCTCTTACAGCAGGTTATATGTCGTTTGCAGCCACTCTTGCTACCAAAATTGTTGCCGAAACTATCTCTTCTCGTGAGCCACGTTCGTTTATGCACGGCCCAACTTTTATGGGTAACCCATTGGCTTGTTCGGTAGCTCTCGAAAATCTAAAAATGCTTCAAGAAAATTCTCCACTAAATAGAATTTCTGAAATGCAACAGATTATATCTGAGGAACTTAATGTATTGCAGAATTGCGACAAAGTTCAGCAAGTTAGAGTTCTTGGTGCAATAGGTGTGGTAGAGATGAAAAATGCAGTTGATATGCAATCTATTCAGGCAGAGTTTGTTAAACGTGGTGTGTGGTTGCGACCTTTCGGGCATCTTGTTTATATTATGCCACAATACGTAATTACAGATACCGAACTTAGAACATTGTGTAAAGCTATCGTTGAGGTAGTTAAATTATAATATTTATAGGAAATGAAATTCAGTAAAATATTTTTACTTTTTGTTTGTTCTTTGATGCTTTCGTCTTGTTTTAGTACGCAAAGCAAAAAAGAAATAGTGTTGAGTGGAGAGGAATTGACCTACAAAGTAGATTCTTTGAACCAAATAGTCAAATCACGAGATTCGATAATAAACACCACTCTCGAATTGATTAGTTATGTGTCGGACAATCTTGACGAAATGAAACGTCGAGAAGGAATGCTTTTGGACGAAGGAGAGCTTAAAAAATCTTCTAAGGAAAAACTTAATTCTGACCTCGAAAAACTATCTTTGAAATTAGACGAAAACCGCAAAAATATTGCACGTTTGGAGCGACTTAAAAAAACTCTTAACAGCAAAAATATTCAAATTGCTGGTATCGAAAAAATGATTTCAAAACTTCGTAGCGATATTGACGAGAGAGAAACTCAAATCAAGTCTATGAGTAGGAAATTCGAACAAATGGAAGTAGAAATATCTAATCTTAATACAAATATTTCAAGCCTAAAAGAGGACAATCAGTCTTTGACTCAAACTGTTATTGAGCAGAAAAAAGCCTCGCTAACTCGTTATTATATAGTGGGTAACGAGAAACAATTAATTAGCAAAGGGATTATCAAAAGAGTTGGAGGATTGAGCAGGGAACTAAAATTAAATCCTAATTTGGATTATTCTCTACTTCAATCATTCAATATAAACGATAAGCAGGAATTTGAATTGAATTGTCGTAAAGCAGTTGTTGTGGGTAATTTCCCAACTTCATCATATTCTATTGAGCGTATCGGTAAACGTGCAGTCGATAAGATGGTGATAACCAACATAGAAGAGTTTTGGAAAGGTAATGTTGTTTTGGTTATTGCAACCAAATAAATTTTTAAAAGTAGCTAAATAAAGTGTCCGAGAACATAGAAATAAAAGAAAAACAAAAAACAAAAAGTAAAACAGACAAAAAGGCAAGTGAAACGCCTTTGATGAAACAATACTTTGATATAAAAGCCAAACACCCAAACACTATTTTGTTGTTTAGGGTGGGGGACTTTTATGAGACTTTTTGTGATGATGCAGTCAAAACAAGTAGAATACTTAATATTACTTTGACAAAGCGTTCCAATGGGGCAGCTTATTCTATGGATTTGGCAGGTTTTCCTTACCACGCTCTCGATACTTATATGCCTCGTTTGGTTCAAGCAGGGGAGAGGGTCGCAATTTGCGAACAGCTCGAAGACCCCAAGACTTGTGTAAACAAACTCGTAAAACGTGGTGTAACAGAAATAATTACACCGGGTGTATCTCTGAATAGTGATGTGATACTTAACAAAGAAAATAATTTTATTGCGTCAATATTTTTTAGCAAAAAAAGCATAGGAGTATCTTTTTTGGATATAACCACTGGCGAGTTTTTGGTGGCAGAGGGTAGTGAGGACTATATCGACAAACTACTTTCTAATTTTTCCCCCAAAGAAGTACTTTATCAACGTGGTTACAAAGAATTTTTGTGTGAAAAATTTGGTAATAAATATTATTTGAGCCACCTTGATGATTGGGTTTATTCTGGCACAGGTGGCAAAGACAAACTTTTGGCTCAACTAAATGTTACTTCTCTAAAAGGTTTTGGTATAGAGTCAATGCACGAAGCCATAGTGGCGGCAGGTGCTATTCTGTATTATTTAGATTTTACCGAACACCGCCAAGTGGAGCATATTACCCAAATTTCTCGTATAGACGAGGATAAATATGTGTGGTTAGACAAATACTCTTTGCGAAACTTAGAGTTATTACAGCCTATGAGTGTGGGTGGTAGTACGCTTGTTGGTGTCATAGACAACACAGTCTCTCCTATGGGTGCAAGAATGATTCGCCGTTGGATTGCTCTTCCACTCAAAAACCTTAAAGAAATAAATATAAGGCTAAGTATTACAAAATACCTCAAAGAAAATCCTATTTTGAGGGAGATGCTACGTGGGCAATTCCGTGAGATAGGAGATGTCGAACGTTTGGTTGCCAAATGTGCTACATCAAAAATTAATCCACGTGAAATTAACCAACTTGCAAATGCAGTTGAGGCAATTTCTGAATTTCAAGAGGCTTTGAGAGCCTGTGAAAGTGATGCGTTGAGGTCTTTTGCCTCACAAATTCACAATACTTTGGAGGTCTCACAAGCTATTCGCAAAACCATACTTCCAGAGCCATCTACACTTATCCAAAAAGGTGGAGTAATTGCCTCTGGTGTAAATATGGAGCTTGACGACTTGCGTAAACTTTCTTTGGGTAGCAAAGAAGCATTGCTCCAAATTCAGCAACGTGAGAGCGAACGCACAGGTATTCCGTCGCTCAAAATCTCATTCAATAATGTTTTTGGTTACTATATCGAGGTACGAAACACCCACAAAGACAAAGTCCCTGAGGGTTGGACTCGCAAACAAACCCTTGTTAGTGCCGAACGTTACATTACTTCCGAACTTAAAGAATACGAAGAGAAAATACTCGGTGCAGACGAAAAAATATTGGCAATAGAGACAAATATATATTCAAAACTCGTAGAATATATCTCAAAATATATCTCAAATATTCAAAACAATGCAAACATTGTCGCACAAATAGATTGTTTGTGTTCCTTTGCCACTTTGGGCGAAAAGGAAGGATACTGTATCCCAACTGTCAATAATTCAAAATCTTTGGATATTTGTGATGGTCGCCACCCAGTGATAGAGAGTCTTTTGCCAATAGGTGAACGCTATGTCCCAAATGATGTTCATTTGGACAACGAAAACCAGCAAATTATCATTATTACAGGCCCCAATATGTCTGGTAAGTCTGCAATTTTGCGACAAACAGCCATAATTGTACTAATGGCACAAATTGGTTGTTATGTTCCTGCCACAAATGCCGAAATAGGTATTGTAGATAGGATATTTACAAGAGTTGGTGCGTCAGACAATATCTCGCAAGGGGAATCCACTTTTATGGTCGAAATGTTGGAAAGTGCAAATATCCTAAATAATATCTCAGATAGGTCTTTGGTTTTGTTGGACGAGATTGGTCGAGGAACAAGCACTTATGACGGTATTTCTATTGCGTGGGCTATTGTCGAATATCTCCACCAACACAAAACCTCACGTGCAAAAACCCTTTTCGCAACTCACTACCACGAGCTTAACGAAATGGAAGATATTTATCCACGTATTCGCAACTACAACGTACAAGTCAAAGAAATAGAAAATAGAGTTCTGTTCGTTCGTAAATTAGCATTGGGAGGTACAGCCCACTCTTTTGGTATCCACGTTGCCCAAATGGCAGGAATGCCAAAATTCGTTACTGAAAGAGCCAAAGAAATCCTAAAAACTTTGGAAGAAAGACGAAATGCTAACCCCGAAAAGCACATAGACAAAGTCGATGACAATCCTATCGACAAAAAATATCTTAAAGAAAAATGTACCGATAGCGGTATGCAACTTTCGTTCTTCCAACTCGACGACCCACTTGTTGCCGAAATTCGCAACTCAATAAAAGACATTGACATCAACAATCTCACCCCCTTAGAAGCTCTCAACAAACTCAACGAGCTCAGAGGTCTTTTAGGACTGTAAAATCCCTACTGTCAAACAATAAATTATTAAATACCTCCACTTTTAGCTATATTTCACTAAAAGTGGAGGTAATAATTGTTAAAAATATCTTTGTTGCTATCTGATATTGGATATGTGATAGTTTGCTGAATTTACCAGAGGATTGTTGTTCGCTAAAAACGGAACTTGCCTATTTTGTCTATTTTCCTCTTTCCGTTGTAATTACTTAATCAACATTGCATCTCCGTAGGCGTCAAACTTATATCCCTCTTTGATAGCTACATCATAAGCGTTCATAAGCTTGTCATAACCTGCAAAAGCAGAAACCATAATCAACTGAATTGATTTTGGAAGATGGAAGTTTGTAATCATTGCGTCAGCAACGGTAAAGTCGTATGGTGGCATAATATATTTATTTGTCCAACCCTCAAAAGGAGTAACACGACCAGTTGTTGTAACTGTTGTTTCTATTGCACGCATCACTGTTGTGCCGACTGCACAGACTTTTTTGCCACTATCTTTCACTGCATTGATTTGGTCTGCCGAATCGGGAGTAATAATCATATTTTCTGAGTGAAGTTTGAATTTTGTCAAGTCTTCGACATCAATTTTGCAGTAGTTGCCCATACCTGCGTGAAGAGTCAAGAAAGATTGGTTTATTCCTTTAATTTCCATTCTTTTCAAAAGATGTTTAGAGAAGTGCATACCAGCACTTGGAGCTACCACTGCACCTTCGTGCTTAGCATAAATAGTTTGGTAGTATTCTGCATCATCTTCTGTAACTTCTGTATGAATCCAATCTGGAATAGGTGTACGACCAAGTTTGTAAAGCAATTCTTTGAACTCTGCGTGATCTCCTTCGTACAAGAATCTAAGTGTACGACCTCTACTTGTGGTGTTGTCAATAACTTCTGCCACTAATGAATCATCTTCGCCAAAATATAGTTTGTTTCCAATACGGATTTTACGTGCAGGAGTAACCAATACGTCCCACAAAAATAATTCTGGATTAAGTTCACGCAACAAGAAAATATCTATTATTGCACCAGTTTTTTCTTTGTTACCACTCAATCGTGCTGGAAAAACTTTTGTGTCATTAAACACAAATGTATCACCTGCCGAGAAGTAATTAATTACATCTTTGAATAATTTATGCTCAATCTCTCCTGTTTTGCGGTCTAACACAAGAAGTCTTGCATCATCACGGTTAATATAAGGTTCTTTTGCGATTAAGTCCTCCGAAAAATCGTATTCGTATTGTGATAGTTTCATAATTAAAAAAATTCTTACTTTTATATAACGTAATTAGTCTTGTAAAGTTTCATCTACTTTCAAAATATCCAAAACTTTGTCAAGCTCCAACATATCTTTTGCAACAAATGTGCCATTTGTGGTGCGACGCAAAGCTGTCAAGTGTGCCCCAGAATCACATTTTTTGCCAATATCGTGAGCAAGTGAGCGAATATAAGTGCCTTTGCTACACAACACCCTAAATACCACCTTTGGCAATTCAAAACTAATCAATTCTATTTCGTAGATATTGATAATTGAAGGTTTCATTTCAACTTCTAAACCTTGACGAGCGTATTTGTATGCACGTTTGCCATCTATGCTTTTTGCAGAAAAAATTGGTGGATACTGTTCTTGTTCGCCAACAAACGAATTCAAAACCTGTTGAATTTGCTCTTTTGTGATATGTTCAAAAGGAAATCTCTCGTCTATTTCGTGTTCTAAATCATAGCTGGGCGTAGTTGCACCCAATTCTATCTCTGCCAAATATTCTTTTGGTCTGCCTTGCATTTCTTCGGCTTGTTTGGTAGCTTTGCCAATACAAATCAACAATATACCAGTAGCCAATGGGTCTAATGTTCCAGCGTGTCCGATTTTGATTTTTCGGTGTCCCAATTTTCGGAGTGCTACTCGCAGTTTGCGAACTACATCTGCACTTGTCCAACCATAGGGTTTGTCAATGGGCAATATTAGTCCCGACTCAAAATCATATTCTTTTGTGAAATTATACATTATTTAAAATTATAGTGATGTAAAAATTGCGATAAGACCTACTATCAAACAGTAGTAAACAAACCATTTTAAATTACCATTTTGGACTAATTTAATCATAAGTTTACAAGCTAATAAGCCTACTATAAATGAAGTCAAAAAACCAACTATGATATTTATGGTTTGGGCAGAAGATTGTGAAGAAAATTCCCCAGAAATTAAATCTAAAAATGAAACCCCAAGAATTGGGATAAGTACCATCAAAAATGAGAATTTTGCAACATATTTTCTATCAACGCCAAGTATTAATCCAGTAGAAATTGTGCTACCCGAACGTGATAGCCCCGGCAACACCGCAAATGCTTGTGCAATTCCTATCAAAAACGCCTCTTTGTAGCCTATCTCCTTTGTGCCATTTTTTTTGATTGTCGAGAAATACAATAATGCAGAAGTTAAAAGTAGCATTGCCCCTACAATCCACATATTTCCAACAAACAACTCTTCAATATAATCTTTTATGGTAAATCCAACGACCATAACTGGAAGCATAGAAACAAATATTTTAAAAATAAAATGAGTTTCCCAATTCAATTTGAATTTAAAAAAACCACAGATAAGTTGCCAAAGTTCTTTGTAGAAAACTACTATTGTAGAAAGCACTGTTCCTGCGTGAAGTGCAACTGCAAACGATAAATCAGCTTCTTTTTGTACTCCCAAAATCGAACCCATCAAGGCAAGGTGTCCGCTACTACTTACGGGTAAAAACTCAGTAAGCCCCTGAATAATACCCAAAATTATCGAATCTAAAATATCCATTATTTGTTATCTTTTTTGCGGTACATAATTGCATAAATCATCATAGCGTGACCTGCCAACACAAATATCACAGAAAGTGATGTTCTTCTAAAACTATATAATTGTTCAGCATCAAAAACTTCTGGGTCGCTTGTACCTCCACCAATCATCATTGCATAGCCTATGATACACACCAAAACGGATATAGCAATAAGTATGTAGTTTTTACGTGCCAAAGGCATTTTGTTTTCGTTTTCCATATTTATAAAGTTATTTTTTTAGTAAGTATAAAGTTTTTCGCGACTACTACGCATATAGTAACCAACAGAGATATTTGTAAGCAACATACACATCAACATACCAACGAGCGACATAATACCAAATATAATAATGAATTTGTCTGCTCCGTCAATAAGTTCTGCCATTGGGATAGTTCGTTTGATAAGCATTATCATAATCATCAACATAACAAAAGCCAAAAGCGATGCTATGAAACCCTGCAACAGTGCTTTGCCAAGAAATGGTTTGCGAATAAACCACGGAGTAGCTCCAATTAGCAACATTGTGCGAATAATAAAGCGTTTTGCAAAAATATTCATTCGGATAGTGTTGTTTATAAGTACAACAGAAATAAACAAAAGTACTGCTCCAAAAATAGACATCAAAAGTTTAAGGTCTGACAGATTGTTCATAATTTGATCTACCTCGTCTGTTTGATGAATAATATCTTCGATATATTCTTTCCCCTCAAACTCTTTTTTGATTTTAGAAATTGCAAGTTTATGCTCTGCATCTTTCTTAAAATACACATTAAGTGCTGCGGGTAGAGGGTTCACGTCGAAAGATGTAATAACGTCCTCGCCAATAAATTTGCTAAAATCCTTGATAGCATCTTCTTTGGACAAATATTCAACTTTTGAGACAGATTCCAAACCTTCACAAAACTTAGTAGCAGATATTTTCTGCTCCTCGCTACACTCATCTTCAAGCACAAGTGTAATTTTGATTTGTTCAATAATAGCATCTGTTGCTTTTGTGGCGTTTGCCAAAAAATACAAAGCAGCACCTACCAAAAACAAAACCAAAGTAACACTAATAGTGCTAATTGCGTAAGCATTCCTAATTTTATTTTTTTCTTTCATAAATATTTATGATAATTTTTCTTTTTTACTAAAAGTTATATAACCCGAAACGACTATCAATAACAACAAAATAAGTGATGATGCTATTGCGATACCGTCTATTAATCCAAAATATGGAGGGTTAAATTCAAATACAATCTCGCCCTCACCCTGAGGCAAAACAAAGCCAAAGAAATCATAGTTCACACGCACCAAATCAAGCTCCTTTTCTCCTGCTTTTGCAGTCCAACCATTTGGGAAATACATTTCGGACATAGCCACAAGTCTATCACTCGAAACATTGTATTTGAATATCCAGCGGTTAGCTTGATAGTGTGTTTGCACAATAAAATCATTGTTTGATTTTGGATAAAACTTGCCTTTTATCTCGTTTTCAAATTCTTTTGAAACAACTGCCTGAGTTCTTAAATCAATTTTGTCAAGCATATCTATTTCTTGGTTTGGAGTATCTACCCATACTGCCTTATCAACAAACCACGCTACGCCCATTGCATTTGGATTTATCGTAACTTTTTGAGCTCCATTCTGCTCCGAAGAAATAAAATATTTTGTGTTCAACAACGAATATATCTTCATATTTTGTTGCGAAAGATATTTGTCTATTAAGTCTTGGTAACGACGAGGTTTAACTGCCGAATATCCACCTACCGAACGATGATACATAGATGTTGTTGCATCATTAAAAATACTAACAGAGAAATTTGCTACTCGGTAGTTTGTAGTATCTTTTATGATAGAATAATCTGCATTTGACATTGGGATTGTTGTAGCTTGTTTTTTATCAACAAAATGGTCGTTGTTCAAATAACGTTTATTGATTGGAACCATATCAAACAACACCAAAGCAGCCAAAAGTGCAAATGCTATGTTTTTGAGCTGAGGACGTTTGATATAAGTGTACATAACGCCAGCAGTTAAGACAACAAAAAACAATGAACGCAAAGTGTCTTTTTGCATTAGCGTAAGCCGTTCAGATTGCATTGCAGATATAACATCTTGTGGCAAACCATATTGAAGGTCTGAGTCCGAAACAAAACTAAATAGGCTATCGGCAAACAATGCAAACAGTAGTAACATAGATGCAAGAATTGCAAATGTATAGCTTAGTGCTTTTATGTTTTTCTTGATTTCGTTTTGGTTGTCAATTATTTTTTGTAATGCAAACATTGCCAAGAATGGCACTGTAAACTCCACTATCAACAAAATCATTGAGACAGTTCGGAATTTGCTGTATAGAGGAAAATAATCAATAAACAAGTCCGAGAAGAACATAAGATTTTTGCCCCACGCCAAAAGTAATGCTAATATAGTAACACTTATCATACTCCAAAACAAAGCTCCTCTGACTAAGAACAAGCTCATTATAAATATAAATATGATAACCGCACCTATATATACAGGGCCAGAAGTCATTGGTTGTGGTCCCCAGTATGCAGGTAATTGTTGTGTAATATTTGTTGCACCATACTTACGCAAAGATTTATAAACATCTCCCCTATCTTCAAATCCTCCTTCGGAACTTCCTCCGTATAAATTAGGGATTAGTAGGTTCAACGTTTCGGCTTTGCCATAACTCCACGCCGTGATATATTCTTTGTCTAAGCCTGTATCCCCGCTTGTTTGCTCTGTTTGTAGTATTGGTTTTCCTCGTGTAGATTCTTTTGTATAATCAAGTGTGTAGTACAAATAAACGCTATTTGCACCAACTGCCAAAAAAGCAAAACCTGACAAAATGGCAGTTTTTATTAAAAATTTACGGATTTTACCTTCTTTGTAGTATTTTACAGCCAAAGCTACCACCAAAGCCAAAATCACAAATAGGAAATAGTAAGTAACTTGTGGGTGAACACTACGGATTTCGAGTGCGGCAAACAAACCTGCCAAAGCCCCTCCGAGTATTAGTTTTTTGTTGTAAGCCAAATATATCGACCCAATGAGTGGAGCTATATACACCATTGCAATAAGTTTCATTATATGACCTGCGGTATAGATGATATAAAAATACGTGGAAAGCCCCCACGCCAATGCTCCAACTATTGCAACCAAAGGCGACATACCAAAACAAAGTGCCATAAAATAAAATCCCAACATCAAAAGAAAATATGTTGAAGCTGGTTTTTGGATAATATTCAGAATAGAAACAACAGGTTCGAGAATGTGTTTACTCGTACTATCCATATCAAAAGTATAGGAAGGCATACCTCCAAACATATTGTCTATCCACTGAGGGTGTTCTCCATATTCTTCTATGGTTTTTTCGATAGATGCACGAGTTCCGTTTGCTTGAATATTATCAAATTGCCTAACATCTTTGCCTGAATATTGTGGCACAAAATAAAAAGCACTAACAATCGCAAATACTAAAACTGCAATTATGTGATATTTTGCCTTACTAAACATTTTTCTTTCTTAGAGTTGTTAAATTATTAAAATATAGATATAAATACCAATATAAATTACACAATGATACAATATACCAATATCTTTGCAAAGATAGATAAAATTATATTTAATTCAAGGTTTTGCAAAAAAAATATATCAAATTTGATAATTATATCATTCTACATAGTTATATCAAAAAAAAAGATTATTTTTGTATTGAAATTTGAGAACAAATGGCAAATTTAGATAATATACTATCAACAACATCTGAGCATAAAATTATTTTTGACAAGACATTGAAAGAAATAATTTCTTGTGAAAAACCCATTGTGCGTGAAGCAATAGGGCATATTATTGCGTCGCAAGGCAAACAAGTAAGACCAATTTTGGTGGTACTTTCTGCCTCGCTTTTTGCAGAACCCACTCAACAAACATATATTGCAGCCTCACTTATAGAACTCACTCACTGTGCTTCACTTATCCACGATGATATTGTTGATGAGGCATATATGCGTAGAAATATGCTTTCCACTTATGCGATTTGGCGTAACAAAAATAGCATTTTGATAGGAGATTATATTTTCTCTAAGGCTATCAAAATTGCAACTCAAAACAATCTATTCGACTTGCTTGGAAGAATTGCAACTGTAATAGAAAGAATGAGTATAGGGGAATTAGAGCAAAGTGATGCAACACTTAGACTGGATATTACAGAAGAAAAATATTATTCGATTATCGAAGGCAAAACAGCCGAACTAATATCTGCTTGTACTTACGCAGGGGCAAAGACCACAAACCAAAGTAGCGAAGAATGTGAGTATATCTCTCGTTTTGGCTCACTGCTTGGAATGATATTTCAGATTAAAGACGATATGTTAGATTACTCAGTAAATCTTGATACTGGCAAACTAACTTGTAATGATATTAAAGAAAAGAAAATAACACTACCTCTTATTGCTGCTTTGAGAGAAACAGATTTGGCAGAAAGAAAAAAGGTTTTGAAACAACTTAACAAAGCCAACATCAACCCAGAGGCAGAAAAATACGTATTTGATTTTGTGATGAAAAGCACTGGTATGGACTATTGCAACCAAAAATTACAAACACTCGTAGCCGAGGCAAAATCTATGCTAAACAAATACCACGACAGCAAATATAAAGCCGCTTTGTGCGAACTTATAGACTATTTTGTAGAACGAAACAAATAATATATAAAAGCTATGGAACAAATGCCAACTATTGGACTTGCTTGTGACCACGCAGGTTACGACAAAAAAGAATTAATTCGTGAATTTTTGGAATCACAAAACTACACAGTAGTAGATTACGGTTGCCACTCAACAGAAAGCGTAGATTATCCAGAATTTGCTCACGCACTTGGATATGGACTTGCAAAAGGCGAATGTAGCCTTGGTTTCGCATTCTGTGGTAGTGCAAACGGTATCTCAATGAGCTTGAACAAACACCAAAACGTTCGTGCTGCTCTTTGCTGGATTCCCGAAATTGCATCTCTTGCTCGTCAGCACAACGACGCTAACGTGTGTTCTATCCCTGCAAGATTTACAACAGAGGCAGAAGCATTAGAAATTGCAAATGCTTTTCTTGAATCTGAATTTGAGGGCGGTCGTCACCAAAGACGTGTAGATTTAATTGCTATTAAGTAATCTCACAATCAAAAAACATATAAAAGTCCGATAAAAATCGGACTTTTGTTTTGTAAAGCCCTTTACTACTAATAATATTTTTTCAAGAGGCAAATAAACTAAAATAATGTAATAAGCTAATTGATAACATATTACATTATTTGTGAAAAAAAATAACAGACAGCAATAATTTTTTTTCAGAAAAAAGTTTGCAGATAAATATTTTTGTTATATCTTTGCACACAGAAAAAGGGAACGCCTTTAAAGAGGGTCTTTATTTAAAGTAGGTCTTTATTTGTTATTACTATTGCGGAAATAGCTCAGTTGGTAGAGCACAACCTTGCCAAGGTTGGGGTCGCGAGTTCGAGTCTCGTTTTCCGCTCTTTTTTTAATTACCAACCACAATGCCCTGATGGTGGAACTGGTAGACACGCAGGACTTAAAATCCTGTGAACATTGCGTTCGTGCGGGTTCAAGTCCCGCTCGGGGTACTGAAAACTTCTCTGTTAAGAGAAGTTTTTTTGTTTTCCACAAAAAAATAATTATCATACAACTACCATAAAACACACATATATTCGTAAATTAACCCACTTAACAAATAAAATAAGAGGGTGTATCCCTTGTTAGGCACGAATACCTTGCATATATTTTGAGATAAATACAAGTCTTATTTTACTAAATACAAAAGAAACAGTCATAACAATTTGTTATGACTGTTTCTTACGATAAATTGTTTTATTCAACTATTGCAGTTATTCTATCTTTGTGTGCAGACCAACCGTTTGCAGCTTTATAATCATCAATAGAAGCAACTGGCACATATATTTTCATATATGGGTGTGTATAATGAAATTGGTTATAATTGCCATCAGTTTCTTCACATACTGGAGGGGTCTTTGATAAAGAGGTAATCTTTGCCAAAGAACTACAACCCTTAAAAGCACTATCTCCAATCTCTGTCACTCCCTCTGGAATCTTGATTGTTATCAAAGATCTACAATCCTCAAAAGCACTACCTTCAATCACTGTCACTCCCTCTGGAATCTTGATTGTTGTCAAAGAGCTACACTCTGAAAAAGCACTACGTCCAATCCGTGTCACTCTCTCTGGAATATTGATTGTTGTCAAAGAACTACAATCCTCAAAAGTTAACTCTCTAATTTCTGTAACTCCCTCTGGGATATTGATTGATGTCAAAGAACTACAACCTAAAAAAGCCCAGTTCCCAATCTCTGTCACTCCCTCTGGTATATTGATTGTTGTCAAAGAACTACAATCTGAAAAAACTTGACCTTCAATCTTTGTCACTCCGTCTGGAATATTGATTGTTGTCAAAGAACTACACCCTGAAAAAGCACTACGTTCAATCTCTGTTACTCCCTCTGGAATCTTGATTGTTGTCAAAGAACTACACTTTAAAAAAGCTCCACCTTCAATCCGTGTCACTCCCTCTGGAATATCGATTGTTGTCAAAGAACTGCAACCTGAAAAAGCCCAGTTCCCAATCTCTGTCACTCCCTCTGGAATATTGATTGTTTTCAAAGAACTACACCCTGAAAAAACAAGACCTTCAATCTTTGTCACTCCGTCTGGAATATTGATTGTTGTCAAAGAACTACAACCTAAAAAAGCAGTATCTCCAATCTCTGTCACTCCCTCTGGAATATTGATTGTTGTCAAAGAACTACAATCATAAAAAGCAGAACCTCCAATCTCTGTCACTCCGTCTGGAATATTGATTGTTGTCAAAGAACTACAACCTAAAAAAGCA
>CAZRHJ010000015.1:0-37429 GCA_964600025.1 uncultured Rikenellaceae bacterium
AGTTATGAGCATCGGTGAAATAGACAAGATAGGCGAGTTTCGTTTTTAGCGGACATTACTATTTTTAAATACGGTTATAAATAAGATAGTAGTTTTCTATTTTTGTTAATTGTACAAAAAAAAATCTACCACTAAGGTAGATTATTTTAAATAGTTTTTAACTGACTTAGTTCCTATAAAATCTTTTAGATATAAAGGTTCAAAATATGCTAAATCAACAAAATCTTTATTTAGGTATTTTTGGTATGCTAAACTGACCATTCCCCTAACAGACGGCACAACATCTAAAATTACTTTGTTTGGATAAGATATTACATCAAAAGATTTTTTTGCTCCATTTCCAAACAATACCAATTCTTTGCCTTGAAGTTCGTTATACGAATTCTCGTCAATTATTTTGGCTTCGACTTGCGAAAGTGCATTACACTTAGCATCAAAGAGCTGAGTATAAACCTCCATTCTTCGTGCATCAATCATCGGAACAAACAAAGTATCTTCGTCAATCTCGTGATCTAATACATCTCCTTCAATATCTTCAATAGCACATTTAGTAAGTGCTTCGAGCGAATTTACAGCTATAAGTGGAATATTATTTGCGAAACAAATCCCCTTTGCCAAAGAAACTCCAATTCTCAAACCAGTATAAGAACCAGGGCCTAAACCAACAGCAACAGCGTCCAAAGAGGACACTGTTAGTATTGATTCATTAAAAATATCATCTATAAAAACGGCAATGTTTTTTGCGTGATTTCTGCCTTCGCTACTTTCTCGTAGCGATACTAATTCCCCTTCGACAGACAACCCAACAGAACAAACATCAGTACCAGTTTCGATAGAAAGAATGTTTGCCATTATTTATTTCCTTTTGATGCAACTGAAACAGTAGAAACATTTACTTGACGCTCAAACACTTGGTTTAGAGAGAAGAAAGTTTCTGTCATTGAGATACCAGGAATAGCGTGTAGGACATTTGTCATAAAATGCATAAGCTGTTCGTTATCACGACAGAATAATTTGATAAATAATGAATATTTACCAGTAATGTAGTGACATTCTACAACCTCTGGGATATTTCTTAGAGCAGAAACAACTGCTTCGTACATATTTGCCTCAGCAATTTGAACACCAACATAAGCACATACATCGTGTCCTAATGCTTTTGGATCAACTTCAAGACGAGAACCAGTAATAATACCAGCATCTTCAAGTTTTTTAACTCTTTGGTGGATTGCTGCACCAGAAATACCGCACTCACGTGCAATTTCTAAGAAAGGCATACGAGCGTTGCCAGTTAGATAAGTCAAAATCTTTTGATCGATTTTGTCAATTTTATACTTTGCCATATTGTTATAATTAAAAAGTGTTCCACAAAAGTAGTAATAATTTTAATTATGACAAAATTATTCCATAAAAAAAGTATATTTTTAAGATATTATTCATTAATTATCTAAAAAACAAACTTATAATTATAAAAACATAAAATATATTATGAAAATGAATTAGATAGATTTAGATAAATCTATCATTTTTGATATTAAATCAAAATCACTTACAGAAGGATTAGCTCCAAAATCAACTTTTTCATTTCTAACTGAATAATTAGAAATTCGTGGTTTTGAAGCAGAAAAGTGAATTTCTGTAACATTTGTTTGAGAAATAATTTGCTCTATATTTTTAATACTAACGCCACAACCAGGCATTATTATTATTCTACCAGCAGATAAATTATTCAATTCTTTTAGCAAAGGAATTCCTTGATAAGCTGTTGAATTTTGTCCAGAAGTCAAAATTCTATCACAACCAAGAGCTATTATATCTTCGAGAGATTGCCTCCAATCAAGACACACATCAAAAGCACGGTGAAAAGTAACTGACATATCTCCTTTTGCACTAATCAACTCACGCATAGAGTGCATATCAACACTCCCTGTATCGGTCAAACAACCTATAACAATTCCTTTTACACCAAGTTTAGAAAAAATCTGAATATCACGTTTCATTATTGATATTTCGAGTGGACTATACACAAAATCTCCTCCACGTGGACGAATTAACACGTTCACATCAATAGAAAGATTATTACAAGCATATTCAACAACAGCATAACTTGGAGTCAAACCTCCCTCAGAAAGAGCTGAACACAACTCTACTCTGTCTGCCCCTGCCTCACTGGCTGCAATACAACTTTCGATAGAACCACTACAAATTTCAAATTTCATCTTAAACCTTTATATTCATAAAAATTACTGTCTGGTAAAGATTTTGAGAATCACACAAAATCCTAATAAACTCATACTTCTTAGGACATCTTACTAACATAGCATAACAGCTAATGTAAAAGAAAACAGACAGGTTTTGGTTTAGCAGACAGTGCTAAATTCATAAAATAACGTTACTATCCCATTAAGAATAGTAACGTTATTTTTAGTATATAAACTTATTTAATACGCTCATAGTAATCACGTGTACGAGTGTCTACACGGATACGCTCATCGTTTTGGATAAACAAAGGAACTTTAACAGTAGCACCTGTTTCAACAGTTGCATCTTTTGTTGCATTTGTACTTGCAGTATCACCTTTAACAGCAGGTTCTGTATAAGTAACTGTTAAATCAACAATAGGTGGAAGTTCAGCAGAAAGAACTTGCTCTTTCTCTGTATGGAACATAACCTCTACTGTTTGACCCTCTTTCATCAAATCTGAGTTTTCAATTAAATCTCTTACGATAACAATTTGCTCAAATGTTTCTGTGTGCATAAAGTTACAACCCATATCATCTTCGTAAAGATATTGGTAAGGACGACGCTCCACACGAACTGGTTCAATTTTTTCACCAGCATTGAAAGTTTTGTCGATAGTACGACCGTTTTCAAGATTTTTTAGCTTTGTACGAACAAAAGCCGCACCTTTTCCAGGCTTAACGTGCTGAAATTCTACAACAGAAAAAGTTTTTCCGTTCATTTCAATACACATACCATTTTTAATATCCGCAGTTGTTGCCATATATTATTTTTTTTCTTTTAAATTATTTGCAAAGATAATAATTATTAATCAATTATGAAAATTTATATTGCTGTCTGACAAAAAAAATGGGGAGTTACTCTCGTAACTCCCCACCAATTATATAATATTTTTTACATTTCTTCGCTTCCCACAAAGTCGTATCTAACATCTTGGAAAAGTTTAGCACCTGTACCTGCTGGAATTAAATGTCCACAGATAACATTTTCTTTTACTCTACCAAGTGGGTCAACTTTACCACGAATTGCAGCCTCGTTCAATATCTTAGTTGTCTCCTGGAAGGCAGCTGCTGACATAAAGCTATTTGTCTGCAATGAAGCTCTTGTGATACCTTGAAGAATCTGGTCTGATGTAGCTGGAATTGCATCTCTAACTTCAACCAAAGCCATATCCTTACGTTTCAACATTGAGTTTTCATCTCTTAACTGACGAACACTAACAATTTGACCTTCTTTCAAATTCTCAGAATCACCTGCTGCTGTAACCACTTTTTTGTCGTAAATATCATCGTTTATGTGCATAAACTCATTTTTATCTACTACTTGGTCTTGCAAGAACTCTGTATCACCTGAATCCTGAATTCTCACTTTGTTCATCATCTGACGTACAATTACCTCAAAGTGTTTATCATTAATCTTCACACCCTGCATACGGTAAACCTCTTGTACCTCATTTACGATATACTCCTGAACTTTTGTAGGACCTTGGATTGCCAAAATATCTGCTGGTGTAATTGCACCGTCTGACAATGGCATACCTGCCTTAACATAGTCATTCTCTTGTACCAAGAACTGACGTGAAAGTGGAACTAAGTATTTATGAACCTCACCTGTACGTGATGTAACAATGATTTCACGATTACCACGTTTGATTTTACCAAATGAAATTTCACCGTCAATATCCGAAACAACTGCTGGGTTAGAAGGATTACGTGCCTCAAACAATTCTGTTACACGAGGCAAACCTCCCGTAATATCGGCTGCTTTACCAACCGAACGAGGTATTTTAATCAAAATATCACCAGCTTTGATAGCTTCGTTTTCTTTAACTACAATGTGAGCACCTACTGGCAAGTTGTATTGTTTAAGTTCCTCACCATTTTTATCTACAATGTGGATAACTGGATTTCGGTTCTTATCTTTACTGTCAATAATAACTTTTTCTTTAAAGCCTGTTTGCTCGTCGGTCTCTTCACGATATGTAGAACCCTCTACAATACCTTCAAACTGAATCTTACCTTCGTGCTCAGAGATAATAACTGCGTTGTATTGATCCCATTCGCAAACAAAATCACCTTTTGTAAGTGTAGTTCCCGGCTCAGCATAAAGTTTAGCACCATAAGGAATATTGTAGTTAAACAATGTCATTCCAGTGTTTTCATCAACAATTCTCATTTCTGACAAACGGCTAACTACTACTAAATAATCTTTGCCATCTGCACTTTGAAGTTTGATAGTACGTAACTCGTCTATCTCTAACTTACCATTGTAACGTGCGTAAATTTTGTTATCAGCAGCAACACCTCCCGCAACACCACCGACGTGGAATGTACGAAGTGTAAGCTGTGTACCCGGCTCACCGATAGACTGTGCAGCAATAACGCCCACAACCTCTCCGTGCTGAACCATACGACCAGTTGCCAAGTTACGACCATAACATTTAGCACATACTCCATTCTTGCTCTCACAAGTAAGTACCGAACGGATTTCTACTTGCTCGATTGGAGAATCAGAAATTTTCTTAGCAATATCCTCAGTGATTTGCTCACCAGCAGCAACAAGTATTTCACCAGTCAATGGGTGGATAACATCTGTAACAGATGTTCTACCTAAGATACGCTCATATAAAGTTTCTACTACATCATCTTTACGTTTGATAGCTGTTGCATTCAAACCACGAAGTGTACCACAATCCTCTTCTGTAATAATAACGTCTTGTGCAACGTCCACCAAACGACGAGTCAAATAACCAGCGTCGGCAGTTTTCAAAGCGGTATCGGCAAGACCCTTACGAGCACCGTGTGTAGAAATAAAGTACTCCAACACAGAAAGACCTTCTTTGAAGTTAGAAATAATTGGGTTTTCGATAATCTGACCACCGTCTGAACCAGACTTCTGCGGTTTAGCCATCAAACCACGCATACCAGACAACTGACGAATCTGCTCCTTAGAACCCCTCGCACCTGAGTCAAGCATCATAAACACCGGATTAAATCCATCTTGGTCTTCTGTAAGCTGCTTAACCACAGTATTTGTCAAGTGTGTATTAACGTGTGTCCAAACGTCGATAATTTGGTTGTAACGTTCATTATTAGTAATAAGACCCATATTATAGCTCTCAACTACCTCATCAACGTCAGCATAACCTTTTGATATAAGCTCTTCTTTCTCCTTAGGGATAATAATAGCGTCAAGGTTAAATGACAAACCACCTTTAAAGGCCATTCTGTAACCAAGTGCTTTGATATCGTCCAAGAATTGAGATGTACGTGCTACACCACAATGTTTCATAACGACACCAATAATATCTCTCAAAGATTTTTTAGTCAAAATCTCGTTAATATACTCAACCTGCTCTGGACGACATTGATTGAAAATAATACGACCTACTGTTGTATCAATTCTCTCAGTTCTGCCATCTGTGAAAGTATGACGTAATTTAACTTTTGCGTGAAGCGACACTCTTTTCTCATTGTAAGCAATAATTGCCTCCTCAGGAGAATAGAATACAAGACCCTCACCCAAAGAATTTGGACGAGCTTTTGTGATATAGTACAAACCAAGAACCATATCCTGAGAAGGAACGGTAATAGGAGCACCATTAGCTGGGTTAAGAATATTGTGTGAACCCAACATCAAAAGCTGTGCCTCCAAAATAGCTGCATTACCAAGTGGCAAGTGAACAGCCATCTGGTCACCATCAAAGTCGGCGTTGAACGCAGTACAAGCAAGTGGGTGCAACTGAATAGCTTTACCCTCAATCAAACGAGGTTGGAATGCTTGAATACCAAGACGGTGAAGAGTCGGAGCACGGTTCAAAAGAACTGGGTGTCCTTTCAACACATTCTCCAAAATATCCCATACAACAGAATCACGTCTATCGATGATTTTCTTAGCAGACTTAACAGTCTTAACTATACCTCTCTCGATAAGTTTTCTGATAACAAATGGTTTATATAATTCGGCTGCCATATCTTTTGGCAAACCACATTCGTGCATTTTAAGTTCTGGACCAACGACAATTACCGAACGTGCAGAATAATCGACACGCTTACCAAGTAAGTTTTGACGGAAACGACCTTGCTTACCTTTCAAACTATCTGAAAGTGATTTCAAAGGACGATTAGAGTCTGTCTTAACAGCGTTGCTCTTACGAGAGTTATCGAAAAGTGAATCAACCGCCTCTTGTAACATACGTTTTTCGTTACGCAAAATCACATCTGGTGCATTAATCTCTATCAATCGTTTTAAACGGTTGTTACGAATAATTACACGACGATACAAATCGTTAAGGTCAGACGTTGCAAAACGACCACCATCAAGTGGAACCAAAGGACGCAAATCAGGAGGAGTTACTGGAATAACTTTCAATACCATCCACTCTGGTTTATTAACTTCTTTTGATGAACGGAATGCCTCTACAATGTTCAAACGTTTTAAAGCCTCGCTCTTACGTTGTTGCGAAGTTTCTTTGTTAGTTTGAGCACGCAAAGAATATGATAATCCGTCCAAATCAAGTCTTTGAAGCAAATCATAGATAGCCTCAGCTCCCATCTTAGCAATAAACTTATCTGGGTTTGAATCATCTAATTGTTGATTTCCTTTTGGAAGAGTATCAATAATATCAAAGTATTCTTTTTCTGTAAGTAAGTCAAGATTTTTAATTTCTTGAGCTACACCAGTTTGAATTACAATATATTTCTCGTAGTAAACGACAGATTCAAGTTTCTTTGTAGGAACACCCAAAAGATAACCGATTTTGTTTGGCAACGAACGGAAATACCATATATGAACCACTGGAACAACCAATGAAATGTGTCCAGTACGCTCACGACGAACTTTCTTTTCTGTTACTTCAACACCACATCTATCGCAAACAATTCCTTTGTAACGAATTCTTTTATATTTACCGCAATGACATTCATAGTCTTTTGTAGGACCAAAAATGCGTTCACAGAACAAGCCATCACGCTCAGGTTTATAAGTTCTATAGTTAATTGTTTCAGGTTTCAACACCTCACCACTACTTCTCTCCAAAATTTCTTCGGGAGAAGCAAGTGATATGGTAATCTGTGAAAAATTACTATTAACTCGATTGTCTTTATTAATTGACATATCTATATAGAATTAAATAATTATTAATCAAACTTAACGCTCAAAGCAAGACCACGAAGTTCGTGAAGCAATACATTCAAAGACTCAGGAATTCCCGGTACAGGAAGATTATCTCCCTTAACAATAGCCTCGTATGCTTTTGCTCTACCCATTACGTCATCAGACTTGATAGTCAAAATCTCTTGAAGAATGTTTGCAGCACCAAATGCCTCCAATGCCCAAACCTCCATCTCACCAAATCTCTGACCACCAAACTGAGCTTTACCGCCCAATGGCTGTTGAGTAATAAGTGAGTAAGGTCCGATAGAACGTGCGTGCATTTTATCATCAACCATATGTCCCAATTTCAACATATATACAACACCTACTGTTGCTGGCTGGTCGAATCTCTCACCAGTACCACCATCATACAAGTGACAGCTACCACAATATGGAACATTAGCTTCGTTTGTATATTTTGTAATATCATCAAGACTTGCACCGTCAAAGATTGGAGTTGCAAAAGTCATACCCAAGTTGCGACCTGCCCAACCAAGCACAGTTTCATAAATCTGTCCTAAGTTCATACGAGAAGGCACACCAAGTGGGTTAAGAACTATATCTACAATCGAACCATCTTCCAAGAAAGGCATATCCTCATCACGTACAACTTTGGCAACAATACCTTTGTTACCGTGACGTCCTGCCATCTTATCTCCAACTCTCAATTTACGTTTTTTAGCAACATAAACTTTTGCCATTTGCATAACACCAGAAGGTAAATCATCGCCATTTGAAATAGCGTGAACTTCACGTTTAAGCATTGACTCGTTTTCTTTGCATTTAGTGATATAATTATTTATAATCAAACGTATCATTGAGTTTGTATGCTCATCATTTGTCCAATTAAGTGGTGAAATTTCAAAATAATTGATTTCCATCAATAATGAACGCTCAAACTTAGAACCTTTTGGCAGAATTTCAGCACCTAAGTAATCTACAATACTCAAAGATGATTTGCCTTCCAAAAGAGTTGAAAGTTTTTGTAGTAAAGACTCTTTTAATTGCTCTAACTTAGCATCATAAGCCTGTTCAAGTTGTTCAATTTGAGTTTTCTCAACTTGTTTGTTTTTCTTGCCAGATTTATTTGCTTTGCTAAACAATTTTCTGTCTATAATCACACCGTGAAGTGATGGTTGAGCTTTAAGTGAAGCATCTTTAACATCACCTGCTTTATCTCCAAAGATTGCACGAAGAAGTTTCTCCTCTGGTGAAGGGTCTGTTTCACCTTTTGGTGTAATCTTACCAACCAAGATATCTCCCGGTTTAACAATAGCACCAATACGAATAATACCATTCTCGTCCAAATCTTTTGTAACATCTTCACCTACGTTTGGAATATCGTTTGTAAGTTCTTCCAAACCACGTTTGGTTTCACGAACTTCCATAATATATTCATCAACGTGAACCGATGTATAAACGTCATCTCTCAACAAACGCTCTGAAATCACAATAGCGTCCTCAAAGTTATACCCTTTCCAAGGCATAAACGCAACTTTAAGGTTACGACCAAGTGCTAACTCAGCATTCTGTGTAGAATATCCCTCTGTCAAAATCTGACCAGCTTCTACTCTATCGCCACGACGAACGATTGGGTGTAGTGTAACAGATGTACTTTGGTTTGTTTTACGATATTTAGGCAAAGTATATACAACTACATCGCTATCAAAAGAAACAAATCTTTCGTCTTGCGTATAGTCATATTTAATGTGAATTTCTCGTGCATCAGAATAAACAACCTCACCTGAACGCTCGGCAGCTATCTGAACACGGCTATCCTTGATAACATTTCTTTCAAGACCTGTACCAACAATAGGAGCTTCACATTTAATCAACGGAACAGCCTGACGCATCATATTAGAACCCATCAATGCACGGTTAGCGTCATCGTGCTCCAAGAATGGAATTAACGATGCTGCAATAGATGCAATCTGGTTTGGAGCTACGTCCATCAACTGAACCTCTTCTGCTGACAAAACTGGGAAGTCTGCGTCCTGACGACATACAACTTTATCTGAATTGACAAAGTGTCCGTCCTCAGTAAGACCAACATTTGCTTGTGCAATGATTTTCTCGTCCTCTTCCTCAGCAGAATAATATTTAATTTGTGAGTTATCAAGATTTACAACTCCATCTACTACCTCACGATAAGGTGTTTCGATAAAGCCCATCTCACTAACTTTCGCAAATACACAAAGTGATGAAATCAAACCAATGTTTGGTCCCTCTGGTGTCTCAATAGGACACAAACGACCATAGTGAGTATAGTGAACGTCACGAACCTCAAAACCTGCTCTTTCACGTGAAAGACCACCAGGTCCTAATGCAGACAAACGACGCTTGTGAGTAATCTCAGCAAGTGGGTTTGTTTGGTCCATAAACTGCGACAACTGACTTGTTCCAAAGAATGAATTAATAACACTCGAAAGTGTTTTTGCATTAATCAAGTCTATTGGTGTAAATACCTCATTATCACGAACATTCATACGTTCTCTAATAGTACGAGCCATACGTGCAAAACCAACACTAAATTGATTTGCTAACTGCTCACCTACTGTACGCACACGACGATTTGACAAGTGGTCAATATCATCAACATCAGTTTTTGAGTTAATAAGCTGAATTAAGTGCTTGATAATTGCAATAATATCTGTACGAGTCAAAACTCTAATATTATCATCAATATCTAAGTTAAGTTTTTTGTTGATACGGAAACGACCAACACCACCTAAGTCATAACGCTTATCTGAGAAAAATAACTTGTCGATTACATCACGTGCAGTTGCCTCGTCAGGTGGATCTGAGTTACGCAACTGGCGGTAGATAAATTCAACAGCCTCTTTCTCGGAGTTACAAACATCTTTTTGTAAAGTGTTTGAAACAATAGAAAAATCAGAAACATTTGGTGTTTCTCTATATAGTAGAATAGTTTTGCAACCATTCTCAATAATCATATCAATTTGTTCTTCTTCAAGAACAGTCTCTCTATCAATGAATACATCGTTACGCTCAATAGAAACAACCTCTCCTGTGTCCTCATCAACAAAGTCCTCTACCCAAGTACGTAAAACTCTGGCAGCCAACTTGCGTCCAACACATTTTTTAAGATTTTGTTTGGTAACTTTAACTTCATCAGCAAGGTCAAAAATCTCCAAAATTTTACTATCACTCTCGAAACCAATAGCACGAAGAAGTGTAGTAACTGGTAATTTTTTCTTACGGTCAATATAAGCATACATAACATTGTTAATGTCAGTAGCAAACTCAATCCAAGAACCTTTGAATGGAATAATACGTGCTGAATATAGCTTAGTACCATTAGAGTGAACTGATTGACCAAAAAATACACCTGGTGAACGGTGCAACTGAGAAACGATTACCCTCTCAGCTCCATTAATAACAAATGTACCCTTTGGAGTCATATATGGTATCATACCAAAATAGACCTCTTGAACAACGGTATCGAAATCAACGTGTTCAGGGTCTGTACAATACAATTTAAGTTTCGCTTTAAGAGGAACTGAATAAGTTGTACCTCTTTCAATACACTCTTCAATAGTGAAACGTGGTGGATCTATATAATAATCAAGGAACTCCAAAACAAAGTTGTTTCGAGTATCAGTGATTGGGAAATTTTCAAGGAATACTTTATACAAACCTTCATTTGCCCTGTTTTCAGGAGTTGTATCCAATTGAAAGAAGTCACGGAAAGACTCAAGCTGTATCTCCAAGAAATCAGGATAATCTATCCTGTTTGTCATTGAAGTAAAGCTATAACGATTTTTGATAGTATTCGAAGACATTCTTAATCTAAGATTAGTTAAATACTCTGCTCTAATTAAGTCAAGACAAAATTAGAATATTTTGTAACCAACACAAATGCGTTAAGCTACTAAGTTTCAACAAATTAACACTAAAAAAAAGTATTTTAAAAGTGATTTTTGTTAAAAGACGAGAAAAGGCATAGAAATCCCTTAATGGATTCTATACCTATTTCTCATTTTATATGAAGTAATTACTTAAGCTCAACTTCAGCACCTGCTTCTTCCAAAGCAGCTTTCAAAGATTCTGCTTCTTCTTTAGAAACACCTTCTTTAACAGCTTTTGGAGCAGCATCAACTAAGTCTTTAGCTTCTTTCAAACCAAGACCTGCAGCTTCTTTAACTGCTTTTACAACTTGCAATTTTGCACCACCAGCGTTAACAAGGATTACATCGAAAGATGTTTTCTCTGCAGCAGCTTCAGCAGCTGGAGCAGCAGCAACAGCAACAGCAGCAGCAGCAGCTGGTTCGATACCATACTCATCTTTAAGCACTTTAGCCAATTCGTTTACTTCTTTAACTGTTAAGTTTACCAACTCTTCAGCTAATTTATTAATATCTGCCATTTTATGTAAGTTATTTAATTTGATTAGACAAATGATTTTTTAATTTTTTGATTATTGTTCTCTTTCAGAAAGTGTTTTAACAACACCTGAAAGAATGTGTCCACTCGATTGTAGAGCAGAAATAACGTTCTTAGTTGGAGATTGCAACAATCCAATGATATCACCAATAAGCTCCTCACGAGATTTAATGCTCTCAAGAACTTTAAGGTTTTCTTCACCGATATATGCACACTCTTCTACCCAAGCAGCTTTCAACAAAGGTTTATCTGAACCTGTTTTGCGGAACTCAGAAATAAGTTTCGCAGGAACATTACCAACATTAGAAAACATAACTGCTGATTGACCACAAAGTGTTCCATCGATTGTTTCGTCTTTAATATTGTTATTTTCCAAAGCCGCTCTAAACAGAGTATTTTTAACAACAGTTAACAAAATATCTTTTTCATAACAAAGTCTTCTTAGAGCAGAAGTTTGTTCTGCATTAAGACCTGAAATGTCTGTAAGATAATAGTGAGAGTACTGTTGAAGTTTCTCTGACAAAGAACTAATGATTAATGCTTTTTCTTCCCTTTTCATATTATTTTCAGGTGGTTTTATTAATTCTCAACTGATTTAGGGTCGATTTGAATGCCTGGGCTCATAGTTGTAGAAACGTAAACGCTCTTAACGTATGTACCTTTGACAGTAGTTGGTTTAAGTTTATGTAACATGCTCATAATCTCTTTAACGTTATCAGCAATTTGTTCAGCAGTGAATGATGCACGACCAACACCAGCGTGAACGATACCAAACTTATCAACTTTAAAATCGATCTTACCAGATTTAACCTCTTGTACAGCCTTCGCTATATCCATTGTAACAGTACCAGTCTTAGGGTTTGGCATAAGTCCACGAGGACCTAAGATACGACCCAAAGCACCGATTTTTGCCATTACTGTTGGCATAGTGATGATGACATCAACATCTGTCCAACCGCCTTTGATTTTTTCGATGAACTCATCAAGTCCTACGAAATCAGCTCCAGCAGCAGTAGCTTCAGATTCTTTGTCAGGAGTACAAAGCACAAGTACACGAGTTTCTTTACCTGTACCATGAGGGAGAGTGACAACGCCTCTAACCATTTGGTTAGCCTTACGAGGATCAACACCTAGACGAACGTCAACATCTACAGAAGCATCAAACTTAGTGTAAGAAACTTCTTTTACAAGAGATGCAGCTTCATCTACTTTATATAATTTTGTTGAATCTACCTTTGAAAGGGCTATTTTTTGATTTTTGGTCAACTTGCTCATGATTAGTAATCTTAATTCGATTTACAAATTTGTAGGATATTCTCCTTCGATTTTAACACCCAAACTGCGTGCAGTTCCGGCAACCATAGAAACAGCTGATTTTAACGTAAAACAGTTCATATCAGGCATTTTGTTCTGAGCAATCTCAGTAACTTGTGCCCAAGTAATAGAACCAACTTTTTTACGGTTAGGTTCTGCTGAACCAGATTTAATGTTAGCAGCTTCTTTGATTTGAACAGCCACAGGTGGTTGTTTTACAATAAAATCAAAAGATTTATCACTGTATACGGTAATAATAACCGGTAAAACTTTACCCGCTTTGTCCTGCGTTCTTGCGTTAAACTGTTTACAGAAATCCATAATGTTAACACCCTTAGAACCTAAAGCAGGTCCAACTGGAGGTGAAGGATTCGCAGCTCCGCCTTTTATTTGCAGTTTAATAAAGCCAGCAACTTCTTTAGCCATGATAATCTAATTTTTATTCTTTTTCTACTTGTCCGAAGTTCAACTCCATAGGAGTTTTTCGTCCAAAAATTTTCACTGAAACAACAAGTTTCTTGCGACTTTCGTCGATTTCTTCGACTACACCAGTCATTGTTGCAAACGGACCGTCTGTAACTTTGATAGCTTCACCGACAATAAATTGAGTTTCGAAAACCTCTTCTCCTGTATCCATCTCATCAACTTGGCCTAATAGTTTTTTTACCTCTTGCTCACGTAGAGGAGTGGCATCAAGGGCATTACTACCCGGTATTCCAAGGAAACCTAAGACGTTTGGAACAGATCGAAGCATATGTTTAGTTTCGCCTTCAAGATCAGCCTCTATTAAAACGTATCCTGGTAAAGAAATCTTCTCCTTACTGATTTTTTTTCCGTTTCTAATTGAATAAACTTTTTCAGTTGGTATAAGTACTTGTGATACAGTATCACCAAAGCGACCATTACGCATAGCTGCCTCGATATATTCTTTCACTTTCTTCTCTTTACCTCCAATCGCACGAATTACATACCATTGTAAAGATTGATTTTTTTCCATCGTAACAAATGATAAATTTTAATAAAGAATGCTATAAATTGCTTTCATAACGTTTTCAAAGAAAAGGTCAATAACTACAATCACACCTGCGAATAATAGGGAAGCTACCATTACAGTAACAGCGTGATTATGTAGTTGGCTTCTTGTTGGCCATTTTACTTTGTTAACAAGTTCCTGATAGGAAACTTTCGCATATTGAACTAACTTCATTTTTTTATATTTTTTAAGCACGGGCGGAGCGGCTCGAACACTCAACCAATGGTTTTGGAGACCACTACTCTACCAATTGAGCTACGCCCGTAAGTATGTGTGGCCGAAGCCACACATTATGTGATATTAAAGAATTTCAGTAATCTGACCAGCACCTACTGTTCTACCACCTTCACGGATTGCAAAACGCAAACCTAAGTTGATAGCAACTGGGTAGATAAGCTCTACTGTAATAGTAACGTTATCACCTGGCATTACCATTTCAATACCTTCTGGAAGTGTTACTTCACCAGTTACGTCCAATGTACGGATGTAGAACTGAGGACGGTATTTGTTATGGAATGGAGTGTGACGTCCACCTTCTTCTTTTTTCAAGATATAAACCTCAGCTTTGAAAGTTGTATGAGGAGTGATTGAACCTGGTTTAGCGATAACCATACCACGTTTAACTTCTTTCTTATCGATACCACGCATCAACAAACCAACGTTGTCACCTGCTTCACCTGAATCAAGAAGTTTACGGAACATTTCAACACCTGTACAAGTTGAAGTTTTTGGCTCTTCACCAAGACCGATAATCTCAACTGGGTCACCTACGTTGATAACACCTGTTTCGATACGACCTGTAAGTACTGTACCACGACCTGTGATAGAGAACACGTCCTCAACTGGCATCAAGAATGGTTTTTCATTATCACGTGGAGGAAGAGGAACATACTCATCAACAGCAGCCATCAATTCAAGAATTTTTTCTGACCATTTAGCATCGCCATTAAGACCACCAAGTGCAGAACCTTTGATAACTGGAGCGTTATCACCATCAAATTGATAGAAGCTCAATAACTCACGAATTTCCATTTCTACAAGTTCCAACATCTCTTCGTCATCAACCAAGTCAACTTTGTTCATAAAAACAACGATTCTTGGTACGTTTACCTGACGAGCAAGCAAGATGTGCTCACGAGTTTGAGGCATAGGACCATCTGTAGCAGCAACAACAAGAATTGCACCGTCCATCTGAGCAGCACCAGTAACCATATTCTTAACGTAGTCAGCGTGACCTGGACAGTCAACGTGAGCGTAGTGACGGTTAGCAGTAGAATACTCAACGTGAGATGTGTTAATAGTGATACCTCTCTCTTTTTCTTCAGGAGCGTTGTCGATAGTATCGAAATCGCGTTTTTCTGAAAGACCAGCGTTAGCAAGTACTGTTGTGATTGCAGCAGTAAGAGTTGTTTTACCGTGGTCTACGTGACCGATTGTACCGATATTAACGTGCGGTTTCGAACGGTCAAATTTTTCTTTTGCCATATTTGTAAATTTAATTGAGTTTATACTATTTTTATTTAGTTCCTTTTTTAAAAAAACTGAGCGGAAGACGAGGTTCGAACTCGCGACCCTTAGCTTGGAAGGCTAATGCTCTACCAACTGAGCTACTTCCGCATTCTTGTAATTTAATATTTGTGGGAAGAGCAGGATTCGAACCTACGAAGGCGTACGCCAGCAGATTTACAGTCTGCCCCAGTTGGCCACTTTGGTATCTTCCCAAATATTTTATTACAAAAGAGCCGATGGAGGGAGTCGAACCCACGACCTGCTGATTACAAATCAGCTGCTCTGACCAACTGAGCTACATCGGCGTTTATACTTTACAGAGTGCAAAGATAGGTATTTTTTTAATATCTACAAACTTTTGATACACTTTTTTTGTTCAAAACGCATTTTTTGCGTAATTTCCGAACAAACAAGTTATCTTTTGTGGTATTATCCACTATTTTTAGCATCATTAAAACACTATAAATTTGACACTACATCTGTTTTGGTCTGCAAATGTACAAATATTTTTTTATAAAACAAATTTTTTAAAAATATTTTAATAAACAAACTTTTTTAAAAGCATTTCAGCAACTACTATATCTATTTGATTAGTAATTTTTATATTGTCTACATCACCCTGTACAACAGAGATTTTCTCACCCAATGCCTCCACAACAGAAGCATCATCACTAAAAGTCTCTTGATACTCTTCCGAATAAGCACGACAAATCAAATCTCTTTCAAAGGTCTGTGGCGTTTGAACTTTTTTGAGCTTTGAACGTTCAATGTGTTTGGTAGAACCATCAACATCAACAAAACGAACAGAGTCTATCATATCAACAACTGGCACAACAGCTCTTTGAGTTTTAACCCCATCAATTAGCCTATCAATCAACTGGGCAGAAACAAAAGGTCGCACCCCATCGTGAATCATAATATACTTAGAATATTTAGACACTTGTTCCAAACCGTTTTTGACAGAATGAAATCGAGTAAACCCTCCTTGACAAATTTTGTGCGGTATAACAAAATCAAACTCTTTGCAGAGATTTTGCCAATATTCAAACTGAGATAAAGGCAAAACCACAACCACCTCAGAAACCTGAGGGTGATTGTGGAATAGCTTAATAGTTTGCATCAGTATCGGATACTGACCAATTTTGATAAATTGTTTAGGGATATCACTTCCCATTCTCACACCTTTACCACCTGCGACAATAACAACCGATACCATACTATAAATAAATATTAGTCAACAAATGTAATCCAGTTGTGAGGGTCTGCAATTTCGCCACGTTGGATACCAACCAAAGTACGACGAAGTTCCAAAGCACGGCTATTTTCAAGTGGTTTGAAAGTGTATTTAACGCCATTTTCTGGGTCATCAACAGATGCAATACGAGAAACAACAGCAGCAGTACCACAAGCACATATTTCATCAAATTCATTCAAAGAATCAACTGCAACCTTAGTTCTGATAGCTTCCATACCCATATCCTGAGCAAGTTGGAACAAAGATTTGTTAGTGATAGAAGGAAGTACAGATGTAGACTCAGCAGTGATATATTTGTTACCTTTGATACCAAAGAAGTTAGCAGCACCACACTCGTCAATATATTTTTTCTCACGAGGGTCAACATAAACTACTGTATCATAACCTTGGTGATGTGCCAATTCGTGAGAGAACAAAGAAGCAGCATAGTTACCACCCACTTTCACGTGACCAGTACCATCAGCAGCAGCTCTATCATAACCACGCATAACAACAGTATCAATAAGTTTTTCACCTGCTGGGAAATATGAACCAACTGGCATAACCAATACCAAGAAAGTATATTCATCACAAGGTTTAACACCAATTTGTTCGCCAGTACCAATCAACAATGGACGAAGATACAAAGAAGCATCTTTACCATAAGGCGGAACGAAATCTTTATTCAAAGAAACTACTTTTTTACAAGCCTCAACAAAAAGCTCAATAGAAGGAACTGCCATAAGAACACGTTTTGCAGATTCTTGCATACGTTTAGCATTTTCTTCGATTCTAAACAAACGAATTCTTCCGTCTTGTCCTCTAAATGCTTTTGCACCTTCAAAAGCCTCTTGACCATAGTGAAGACAAGATGCTGCGATAGGCATAGTAATTTTGTCGCTTGAACAAACTTCTAACTCACCCCATTTGCCATTTTTGTAAATACAACGCACATTGTAATAAACTTGAGTATATCTAAAACCAAGTTTTTCCCAATCTAAATTTAAATTTTCCATTTTGAATTATTATTTAATTTATTAATATTACCTGCAAAGCCCCAAAAAAACAACCAAAAAAATATATTTTATTAACTTTTTGCGATATTTTTAAATTATATTTTATTAGTTCACACATCAAATATACAAATATTTTTTAATAAACCTCTCTTTTTGTATATTTATTTTCAAAATTATTCCACAAAACAATTCTAATCTACCAGAAAAGGAAACTACTATTTTTAATATAATATTCTCCTTTTATAAAATCATTTTCATCTATCAAAGCATTTTCAAAACTCCTTCCGTTTCTACCAGAGTATCCATTATCCTCTTTGGGCAAACCAACCCACTGCCTATCAACTTTTCCATTAGAATTTTCATCGTGAAAATAATAAATAGCATACTGCCCATCGGAAGGCAAATTATAAAAATACAATTCAACAGATTTATCATAAATAGAATAAGCGACTTCACGATATGGAATTCTATTATCAAAATCATTTTTGTTACTATATATATAGGCTTTCAAAAATCCTCTGTCACTATCAAGGTCATCAATCTTGACTTTCAAAGTTTTTAACTTTTCGGCACGACCAGCAAAAATAGCAGTTCGCTGAATATTTGAGCCTTTTTCTAACATAACTATATCAGAATCTGAAAAGCCTTCAATATCAAAAATCTTAAAACTATTTGTCATCAAAACAATATTGTCATTTTGACTCAAATCTTTAAGCTCAAAATTAATGTTTTGTTGTGTCAATGAGTTTATATCAATAAAACTCCTTTCCTGAGAATCAAAATCACAGATATTAACATCTATTTCACGATAAGCAATCTGCCCTTTGGATTTAAACTTAATTGAATTGTTATGTAAATCATATATAATATTCCAGACTGTATTTTTGTTTTGGAGAGCTGAAAGCATAAAATCAACATTCTCTGTATATGATAAATCACAGTCAGCTAAATAAGAAAAATTTTTGTCCCCTCGGTTCACACGAGGCTTATCGCCCAATACCGCACCAATAGATTTTTCGTAAATATTAGTTGAAAGAATTGGCAAGTAATTAGGATTAGAAGTCAATGAATTAATAACAATTTCACCTCTAATAAACTCTACAACACAACTATTTCCTGTTGTGTCGGTAGCAAAAAAATGATACATACCATAAAAAGGCACTACATTTATTCTTTCTACAACCTTGACAAACTCCTCAATGTCTGCACAATTATCCAACAAATACTGCACAGTCTCGAACTCGCTTAACGAAAAAAGTTTATTTTCGTCAGAAATACTCATCTCGTTAGTACTTATCAATTCCACAACCAAGCCTTTTTCGTTCATTCCTCCAATAGGAAAATCCTTTGACAGTTGGTTAAAAGTAACACTTCCATATATACTTTTCCAATTAATAGCCGCATATCCATTAGCCATAGACTGTTTAAGTTCATTACGTGGATTAACAACAAGATAACCTATCTGATTAGCTGAAACATAAGATTTAGCAACCAAAAGACTATCGGCAGATTTCAATACAAAAATTGACGTTGCACTAACAGTAAAATAAGATAAAAAACAAACTATAATTAGTAGGAAGATTCTTTTCATTTCTCAAAAATTTATTTACAAATATACAAAAGTTTGAACATAAATGAAAAAATAGACGAAAAATAGTTTTTTAAATACAAACAAGAGTTATTTCATATCTAAAAATTTTATTATTCGGAAATAAATATCTATTTTTGTAGGTAGTGAAATTTTAAAAACTAAAATACAATGAAAAAACTATTACTTGGTGGTGCATTGGTATTGTCTGCTTGTTTAGCAAACAACGCAATGGCACAAGACACAAAAATTGGACCTTATGATTTCAAGGTTGTAAAAGAAAACACTCACACTCCTGTAAGAGACCAGCACCGTACTGGTACTTGTTGGAACTTTGCTGCAACAGGATTAATCGAAGCAGAGATTATCCGTTTGGGTAACGAAGCAGTTGATTTGTCAGAAATGTGGACTGTTCGTAATACATATTACGAGAAAATCGTAAAATATATCCGTATGCACGGAACAGTTAATTTGGGTCAAGGTGGTAATGGACACGATTTAATCAATGCTATTGGCAAATATGGTCTTATTCCAGAAGAAGCTTACCCAGGAAATATGTATGGCACACAAGACGAAGGACACGTTCACGGCGAATTATTTGCAGTACTTAAAGCATTTGCTCAAACTATCATCAAAAATCCAAACCGTACACTTTCTACTGCTTGGCAAGATGCTTTGAACAATATCTTGGACGCATACTTTGGACAACGCCCAGAGAAATTTACTTACAAAGGTAAAGAATATACTCCAAAATCATTTGCTGAGGCAATGGGTATCAAAGCAGAAAACTATATTTCTGTAACATCTTACACTCACCACCCATTCTACACTCAATTTGCAGTTGAAATTCCAGACAACTGGGCTTGGGGTCTATCTTATAACGTTCCTATGAACGAATTTACTCAAATTGCAAAAGACGCTCTTAAAAACGGTTATACAGTTGCTTGGGACGCTGACGTAAGCGAAAAGGGTTTCAAACACTCAAAAGGCTTGGCACTTCTTCCAGAAACTGACGTTAAACAAATGGCAGGTAGCGAAAGAGCTCGTTGGGGACAACAATCAGACGCTCAAATTGCAAAATCTATCTATGATTTTGAGCAAGTAGTTGCAGAAAAAACAGTTTCACAAGAATCTCGTCAGCTTATGTTTGACAACTACCAAACAACAGACGACCACTTGATGTTGTTCACTGGTTTGTACACAGACCAAAACGGCAAAGAATTCTTCAAAGTTAAAAACTCTTGGAATACTGACAACTCGGTAGGTCAAGGTTATTTGTGGTCATCAGTTCCTTTCTTTGAGGCTAAAACAATCAACTACACTATCCACAAAGATGCTCTTAGTGCAGATATGAAAGCAAAATTAAATATCAAATAATTAAAAACTATCTAAAATGAAAAAATTATCATTACTTGCAGGTGCTATTATGATGGCTTCATCACTTTTTGCACAAGACAAAGTAAAATTAGGAGCTTATCAGCTTTCTGCTATCAAGGACAATCCATCTACAAGTGTTAAAGATCAAAATCGTTCAGGTACTTGCTGGTGTTTTTGTACAATAGGTATGATTGAAAACGATATTCTAAAAAGTGGCAAAGGCGAATACGATTTGTCTGAAATGTGGATTGTACGTAACGCTTACTACGAAAAAGTAGTGAAATATGTTCGTATGCACGGTGCTTTGAACCTTGCTGGTGGCGGTGCTCAATCAGACGTTGTTAGAACTGCTGGTCAGTATGGTCTTGTTCCAGAAGAAGTTTACCCAGGAAATTCTTATGGTGGCGACGGACACGTTCACGGAGAAATTGATGCAGTGTTGTATAACTTTGCAAAAGCAGTTATCTCAAACAAAAACAAAGGCCTTTCAACAGCTTGGAAAAATGCTTTGAACGGTATTTTGGACGCATACTTTGGACAACGCCCAGAGAAATTCACTTACAAAGGCAAAGAATATACTCCAATGACATTTGCACAAGAGATTGGTTTCAATGCTGACGACTATGTATATGCTACATCATTTACTCACCACCCATACTACCAAGGTTTCGCTTTGGAAGTTCCAGATAACTGGAATAATAGCTTGACTTACAACATTCCTTTTGAACAATTCCAAGAAGTTGCAAAAGAGGTTGTTGGTAACGGTTATGCTATCTCGTGGGCAGCAGACCTTGACAAAGGTTTCAAACACGGAAAAGGTTTGGCTCTTTACCCAGACGTTGACGTAAAAAATATGGACAACTCTGAGAGAGACCGTTGGGAGAAAATGACTACAAAAGAGCGTAACACACTTTATGATTACGAAGCAGTCGTAAAAGAGAAAAAAGTTAGCGAACAAGAACACCAAGAAATGTTTGATAACTATAACACAACTGACGACCACGGTATGTTGTTCACAGGACTATACAAAGACCAAAACGGAAATGTATATTTCAAAACTAAAAACTCTTGGAATACAGACAATTCAGCAGCAAAAGGTTACCTTTACACTTCTGAACTTTATTTTAGAGCTAAAACAACATCTATTATGTTTAACAAAAAAGGCTTGTCAGAGAAAACTCTAAAAGCTATCAAACTTGCTAAATAAGTATAGAAAAACCTATAACAAAAGGTGCATTTTAAAAGAATGCACCTTTTTTATTACTTTTATTTATACTTACACAATATAAGTATTTTTTGATGCGTTACGAAATAAAAGATTAAGCCTATGGACGAAAATTACACCGAAGATTTTTTACTATCATTAAATGAAACCTAGCTAATGAACTTAGTTATCGGAGAAGACAAAGAATTAGAGAACATCAATATGATGTTAAGCAAAACATTCGAATTGATAAAGTAAAAAAACAGAAAAAAGAGTATCTAATAATTAGATACTCTTTTTTGTAAAAAATTTTATCTTTCCGAAATCGTACAAGCTTCAAATAAACGCTAATATCTTAGGATATTTTGTTTATGGTCATAACGTAGCGTACTGGCGTACGTGAGTTATGAGCATCGGCGAAATAGACAAGATAGGCGAGTTTCGTTATTAGCATATAACACTATCTTTTACCTAACTCTTTATACATCATAAGCAGATGTGCAGCAGACCAACTAAAATGACGAGCCTCGGCACGTGTTCCTTTTAGAGGGTTATAGTTTTCGGTAATTGGACCATCACCCAAAAGACCTTCGCAACGCTCAAAAATTTGTTTTGTGTAAGTATCTGCCAATTCTTCGTAACCATAATTTCTCAAACCTTTGATACCAAAATATGCTTGATCCAACCATACAGCACCTCTCCAATAACCCTCAGGGTCAAAGCCTTTGATATCGGCAGCACAAGTAGGGAAAGGAATATAAGTAGAAAACTTATTTGGTTTAACAATCATATTCTTAACGCTTTCTGCTTGTTTTTCAGTAGCAAGTTTTGTCCATAAAGGCAACCAACCCTCACAAGCCTCACCTTTCATAAACCTGCCTTTCATATCTCGGTCATAGAAAAATCCAGTTTTGTCATTATAGAAATATTGACGTACTTTGTCAGAGAAATCATCAAGTTGCAATTCTTCACCACAGATTTTTGCAAGGTCTAACAAGTTTTGACGCTCAAAAGCCAAAAAAGTATTCAAATCAACACTCTCTTGATTTATAACATAGGCATCATCTGCAATTTTAAGCATTTTGGATTTATCAAAACGCACTGCATTATCCATACCACTTTCCCACTTTGCGGCAACAAGCGTTCCATCGGTAGAACCAAACTCACAGAATCCATTTTTGTTTATATCACGTTTAGCATACCACCATTTATGATATTTAACCATTTTGGGCAACATTTCACGCACAAACGAAGTATCTTTTGTTTGGGCAAAAATTTCTTTTACAGCCCAAGCCACAATAGATGATTTTGTATCACGAGCATTATTATAGTCAGGATTAGCAAAAATACAATCTATAATCATACCATCTTCCAACTGATAGTCAAACATTGTTCTTACTTGATTTTTGGCAAGTTCTGGCTCAATGTAAGCTATTGCAGCAGCGTGTTTCCACGAGTCCCACGCCCAAAAACCATTAAAATAAGTAACAGCGTGTGAAGGAATAATCCCGTCGTGATACAAAGCTCCTTTTGGCGAACGCCAGTTAGAAATCAATGTAATAACAGCCTTTACAGCAATTCTGCTATACTGCTCTGGCATATCCTCTCTAACAGTTTTAGAGATATAATTACTCCAACGAGAATTTGATTTTGCAATATTTTGTTCCGCTCCTGCCAAAATATTTTGAAGTTCAGGTTTAGCGTCATCATACTCTTTTTGTGTATTAAAATAATTCAAAAGTACATACTGTATGTTCGAATTCGATTTTGCTACATAGGCAGTATCTGCTACCAAAGACAATTCCACATCATTTGCGAAATAAGCTGAAATTACTTCTCCATTTTTGGTTCTAATCACAAATTGATTATTCTCAACAGTAGCTTTGGCTGTTTTTAGAAACCTTGCCCCTACTAATTTATAGTCTTTTGATGAACTATTAACTTTCAAAATAGCAGTATTTTTATTTACAAAATACATATTCTGCTCAAAGTTCAAATTTCCAATTTTGCCACTCATAAACACACTACCCGGGAAATAAACAGTAGAATCTAAATTCAATTCTCCGCCTTTTGGGTTTTCCACAACAACAAGAGCTTGTGAAATCCATCTTTGGATATTTATATCATAAGGGCCACAAAAACCTGCTACGGGTTGTTGTTTGGTAGGAATTGTGTAACCTGCCCACGAACCCATATCCAAAAAATATCCACCTACGTTACGACTTTTTGCAGTAGGACTTGCACTAATAGATACTGTGTTGGCAAAGCGAGTAATATTATTATCTCGCTGTGCAACAAACTGTTCTGAACACGACATTGTTATAAAAGCAAACAACAATGCTGAAAATATTTTTTTCATATTAATTTATATTGCTGTCCGGTAAAAATTTTACAAACTCCCAATAAACTCGGATCTCTTAGGCTATTTTGCTGATGGTCATAACGTAGCGTACTGGCGTACGTGAAGCAGAGCATCGGCGAAATAGACAAGATAGGCGAGTTTCGTTTTTAGCGGACGTTAATAATTAATTTATTATTTTATTCGTATTGACTATTAATTTGCCAAGCATCACTTGTCGCAGAAATAGGCAATATCACAAAACTATACGATTGGTTGCGAGGAGTAATAGTATATTCAGAGTGAATCTCTGCTCCCCAAGTATTATCACCACCCACACCTTGTTGTTTGTGGTCGATATTCAACCAAACCATATCTTTTTTGTAAACAGAACCACCGTGGCGACGGAAACCCTGAGAATAAGGACGATACATAATATCTTCGATAGGGAAATTCCACGCCGAAACACTCAAAGGCTCGTTCAAATACTTAACCATAAGTCCTTCTCCTTGTGCATTACGAAGTGTAAGCCAACGAACATCAGTTTTGTTTGCAGTCTCCTGTGCTCTCACATAAGGGTGGAATTGTTCCCAAACAGTAGCACTATACTCCCCTACCATAGCCGAAGTTTTACGGTCAATATAGTTTTCGTGAGGGCCACGACCAAACCAAGTCATATTATCATACTCAGCATTCAAAACTATACTCATACCTACACGAGGAATCATTGGCAACTGTAATTTACCAGCAACAAAATCATAATCAACTTTTACTGCACCTTGTGGCTCAATAGTATATTTTATATTCAATTTAGATTGTTGTTTTGCCATATCATAATTCACCTCTACAACAACCAAGTTGCCGTTTTGCAATGCTTTGATGCTCTCCACCGTAATATCTTGTGCAGCAGTTTTCCAAGTTGCTAATTTTGTATCCATACGTGTCGGAACATCATTATCCGTTTGGGCTCTCCAAAAATTAGGGTGTAAACCTCTTTGCAACATTTCTTTACCGTTCACAACCAACGAAGATAAATCGCCAGTTTGTTTTGAGAAAACTATTTTTGACAATTCTGTACTAACAGAAATATTATCTGTATTCTCAACAAAAGAAACTTTTCCATTTGCAGAATAAGGCTGTGTAGGAAGTGCTTTGTCAAATAATTGGAACTGCTCGTAAGCAATCAAATGCCCAGCTTTCACAAAATCTTCTGTTTCACGTTGAGTAGCATATACATTCAAGAAATACTCAACTGAGGTTTGTCTTTCGAATGGTTCAATATTCAAAGCAACTTGACGAGATTGGAAAGCGTCCAAACCTTTGACTGTAAAATTATCCGACTGAATAATTTTGCCATTAGCCATCAGCTCCCATTTGAAATCATATTTGTCAAGACTAATAAAATGGTTATGATTAGTTATCTCGATAGAGTTAAGTGAGAAAGGCACAAGTTTGAAATAAATAGGTTGATAAACCTTTTTAACCTCTGCAATATGAGGGTGCAAAGTTCTATCGGCAGCAACAAGTCCATTAGCACAGAAATTCGAGTCGTTTACCACTCCAACAAATCCCATATCACCACCATAAGCCCAAATATCTCTACCATCTTTATCTTTTTTAGCAAAAGTTTGATCTACCCAGTCCCAAATAAATCCTCCTTGCAACTGTTCGTATTTGTAAATCAAGTCCCAATAATCCTGTAAGTTACCAACACTATTACCCATTGCGTGAGCATATTCACACAAGATTAATGGACGAGTTTGGCGTTTGTTAGCGTGTTCACGCAAATGATAAATACGTGCATACATTGGGCAATAAATATCCGAAACACCTGTACGACGTGAACCTTCATATTGAACAGGACGAGATGTATCACGTTTTTTAGTCCAGTTATAAAGTGTTTCAAAATGTTTGCCATAACCAGATTCGTTACCCAAAGACCAAACAACAATAGAGGCATAGTTTTTGTCTCTTTCAACCATTCCGTGCATACGCTCCTCAAAAGGCTTAATCCACTCTGGGGTATTTGCCAAAGTTCCTTCTTTGGTGTAGTCCATACCGTGACTTTCGATATTTGCTTCATCAACCAAATAAAGACCATATCTATCACACAATTCATACCATTTTTCGATATTTGGATAGTGAGAGTTACGCACCGCATTGATATTGTGTTGTTTCATCAACTCAATATCTTTAATCATACTTTCCTCCGACACGCTACGACCACTTGAAGGATTATGTTCGTGACGATTTACTCCTCTAAAAATAACAGCTTTACCATTAATTAAATGTTGTCCATTAAAAATCTCAGAGGTTCTGAAACCAATTTTATGACTAAATGCTTCCAAAGGTTTGCCATCAACATCAAAACTCTCTACAACCAAAGTGTATAAGTTAGGAGTTTCGGCAGTCCAAGGTTTTGCATTTTCAATTAATTTCTCGAACATTGGAGCATTATTCTGTTCATCAAACTTAGCCTCTGATGCAAAAACTTCATTATCTGCATCAATCAAACGTATTTTAACACTACCCTCACCAATAGTTTTAAGAGTAAGTTTGAAATCTCCGTCTTTGTAATTATTAATCAAAGGAAATTTAGCATCAAAATCCCAAACACGAGATTTTGTACGAGCAAGTATTTTAACATCACGCTCTATACCAGAATATCTCCAATAATCTTGACACTCCAAATACGAACCGTCGCTATAACGATATACCTCTACTGCCAAAGTGTTTTTGCCAGATTTAAGATATTTAGTAATATCAAATTCAGCTGGCAAGCGACTATCTTCGCTATATCCAACCTCTTTACCATTTACCCAACAATAAAATGCGGATTCAACTCCACCAAATCTCAAAATAATATCTTTACCTTTCCAATTCGAAGGAACTGTAAAAGTAGTAACATAAGAGCCAACTGGATTGTAGTCAGTCGGAACGAAAGGAGGGTTTGGAGGAAAAGGATAAGCCACATCTGTGTAGATTGGAGAATCAAAACCTTGTAATTCCCAACTTCCTGGAACAATTATATCATTCCATTTTTTTGTATTATATCCAACTTTGTAAAAATCACTTGGACGAGAGGCTGGATTCTTAGAATAATTAAATTTCCATACCCCGTTCAATGATTTTTCTCTTTCCGAAATGCTTTTTTGTAGTGCTAATTCTGCTGATTTATACACTTCAAAATGAGCGTGAAAAGGCATCGTATTAACCTTGTTAATAGATGGATTTTGCCAATTTTGTGCAAACGAATTAATTGCAAATAAAACTGCGAAAAAAGTCAAAATTTTTCTCATATTATAATATTTAAATTGTTGCTAAAAAAGTAACTAAAAGTGGCACTGTTAATTCAAGTACCAAACCGTGAAAAATTGAAATTATAACAAACTCACTGCCAGAGAATTTGGCAATAATAGGCAAAAGAGTATCAAGACTTGTTGCTCCTGCCGAAGAAATTACAGATAATTTACCAAAATACCTAACCAAAAGAGGTGCTGCCAAGATAGTAAAAATCTCTCGTATTATATTTGAAACCAAAGCAATAGTTCCAACTTCTGCTCCTCTATATTCGGTCAGAATTATGCTTGACAATGAATAATAGCCAAAACCAGAGGCTATTCCCAAAATATCTCGCAATTCCACTCCAAACACAAGTGGACTCACTATCAAAGCTCCAAGTAAAGTACCTAATATTGTTCCAATAGGGAGCAAAATAACTTTAAAATCCTGTGTTTTGAGAGCATTCAAAGCATTTTTATCACAGCCAATTCCAATACCTACCGTAAACATTAGGCAGTATAGGACATACATACTAATATCACTCTCAACTATAAATTCAAGCTGGTCGATGCTCAAACCAAGTACTACGCCGAGAACGAAAAACCCGACAATTATTAAACTTCCTTTCATTATTTCTGCTTGTTTTTGAAAAGTTTTGTGTAAATAAAATATGCAAATATGCAACTTCCCAAAATCGAAGCCATAGTAATTATAAGTGCATTCAGTCCAAGAGTTGCAAGATTAGACATAATTTCTTTGTTTGCACCAACAGCAATTCCCAAAATCAACAAAAGCAAATAAATTACCACAGTCATTACTTTTGAAACCACATTGGGTTTGATTTTAGACCTAAACAAATAGCCTATTATAACACCCAAGACTATTATCCCAATTATTTTAAACATATAAGAACTTTGAGTTAAATAAAAAACATTAATGTATTAATCCTCACAAAGATAGAGTTTTTTTACAATAAAACAATAGTTTAAAAAAAAATCAAACATAAATTTTATCGTAAGAAAAACTATAAAAAACACGCAATTAATTAGCGTAATTATTTGTTATATATATAAAAAAATATTACTTTCGCAAAGTATAGTGCTATGTTTTATTTAGAACAAAATAGAATACAAAAAATAGTACTAAAAATACCAGATAAATAACTAAAATTTGAGTACAATGGAAGTTATAGCAAGATTTCGAGAGTTATTTCTCGACAAATATGGAGAGATATCAAAGGACAGTTTAGATAAAGCATTAGACATTGCCACAAAATCACTCGGAGACAGAAAAAGATACAACGGCGACCCATTTATTTATCACGCACTTGGCGTTGCAACAATACTTATAAAAGACCTGCATATGGGGACTACAAGTGTTATTGCTGCTATCTTGCACGATGTTGTCAGAAATTTTCCAGAAAGGTTAGACGAAATAGAAGAGCTTTTTGGCACAAGAGTACGCGAAACCCTTATGGGAATGAACAATATTTCTAATATCGAAACAAACCATAATTCGGCACAAGTAGAACACTTCAAAAATTTAATTGTTTCGTACTCTACAAACCCTCGTATCATTTTGCTAAAATTGGCAGATAGATTGGAGGTTATGCAGAATTTAGCAGATTTTCCACAAGATGTTAAAGAGAAAAAAGCGTGGGAAAGTTTGCATATTTATTCACAAATTGCACATAAACTTGGTCTGTATGGCATCAAAAACGAGATGGAAGAAGTATCTCTTAGCTATCTCGAACCAGATGAATACAAGCACATCAAAAATAAATTAAAAGAAAACGAACAAGAACAAGCCGATTTCATTGAAAGATTTTGCACCCCAATACGCAAGAAATTAGACCTTAACCGCATAGAATACAAAATTAAAGGACGAACTAAGTCTATATATTCTATATGGAAGAAAATGCGTAAACAAAAAATTTCATTTGAAGAGGTTTACGACATATCTGCAATTCGTATCATTTTGGATACTCCAATCGAAGCCGAAAAAGCAATGTGTTGGTTGTGTTTTTCTATCGTTACGGATTTCTATAAACCAAACCCAGACCGTATGAGAGATTGGATTTCTATCCCAAAATCAAACGGTTATGAATCCCTACACACTACCGTTGTAACAGAAGAAGGCAAATGGGTAGAGGTGCAGATTAGAACCAAACGTATGGACGAGATTGCCGAGTGTGGTATTGCTGCACACTGGCGTTACAAAGGGGTTAAGGACGACAAAGAATGGTTGGAAAGACTACGTGAGGTTATCGAATCTGTCAAAATTGACGGCGACACATTGGCATTTGACTCAGAAATAGACACATCTACAAAAGAAATATTTGTGTTTACTCCAAACGGAGATATTCGCAAATTGCCACTTGGAGCAACTCTATTGGATTTTGCTTACGACATACATAGCCAAATTGGAAACCAATGCGTTGGGGGTAAAATCAACAACAAAAACGTAAATATACGTGAAGTGTTAAACAACGGAGATTTAGTTGAAGTAAAGACAAGCAAAAACCAAACTCCAAAATTAGATTGGTTAAACAGTGTTGTTACTTCAAAAGCGAAAAGCCGTATTAAAGCATACCTTAGAGAACAGGAAGTTAAACAAACAGAAGAAATAAAAGACGAATTAGAGCGTAAAATCAAAAATTGGAAACTTGCTATTTCGTTTGATGAAGCACTTACAATACTTTGTAAATACTATAAAGTAAAAACAGGTTCGGAGCTTTATCAACAATTAGAAAGCGAAGAAATTTCTATGCTCGAAGCAAAAGACGTTCTTCATAAATTTATAAACAAGGAGCTTAGCCTTAAAACAAGCGAAGAAAAAACACAAAAAATCACTGAAACTCGTTCTAACTCGACAGATGATATTTTGATGGTTGATAATGATATTACAAATATAAAATATAACTTTGCAAAATGTTGTAATCCTATATATGGAGATAGCATCAAAGGCTTTATTACAGTACTTAATGGTATCACTATTCACCAGAGCGACTGTGTTAATTTAGCTCACTTAGAGGCACGATACCCATACCGAGTAATGGAGGCAAAATGGACTGACGAACACAACAAAGGAGTATTTATGGCAAAAATTGCTATATATAGCGACAATATTTTGGGCTTAGAATCCGATATTAAAGATATAGCACAAGACTTAAATATTGCACTACGTGGAATTAAATCTTCTCCACAAGGCAAACAAACCTATACAGAGGTACAGATAGAAGTTCCAAACAAAAACGTTTTGTCGTCAATGGAATACCTACTGAAAAATATAAAAGGAGTAAATAGAGCATTTAGACTATAAATTTTAATATTAATTAAAAAAATTAAAAAATGGACACTAATAATTCATCAAACTTAGGCTCACCACAGCAGCCTATAAGCCCTAACAAAGGCTACAAACTTATCATTATTATTTTGGCTGCCTTGGTATTGGTAGTTTCAGGATTATTTCTTCTAAATATTAATGATTTGAAAGAAGCAAACCAAATTCTTAACGACGAGAAAATTTCTTTGAGCGAAGAATTAACTCTTGCGGTAGATGATTTAAATAACATTAAAACCGAAAACGATTCTATTAATTTATCCCTTGATATTCAGAAACACAAAGCAGACTCACTTTTGAATGCACTTAAAAAAGAAAGAAATTTCAGCCGTTCAAAAATCAGAAAGTATGAGAAAGAACTTGGAACTTTGCGTTCTATTATGAAACGTTATGTATATCAAATCGACTCCCTTAACACTGCAAACAAAACACTTTCTAAGGAAAACATTCAGTACCGTGCCGAACTAAAAAGAACTGCACTTAGAGCAGATGCAGCAGAAGAACAAACACAAGAATTATCTGCAAAACTTCGCAAAGGTTCGTTGATTAATGCACGTGATATTTCATTATTGGTATCTCGCAAACCAAACGGTTCAATGACAAGAGCTCAAAGAGCAAAATCTATGAGAATTGACTTTACATTGTCTGCAAACCAAATTGCACTACCTGGCGAAAGAGCTGTTTATGCACGTGTAATTACACCAGAGGGCTATCCTCTTGCTGAAAGTTCATCTTCACTATTTGATTTTGAAGGCGAAAAACTGACATTTACTGCCGCTCGTGATATTGACTACCAAAATGATGATTTGAAAGTTAGTTTGTACTATGATTGCAAAGACCTTAAAGCAGGTAAATATATAGTAGAGGTTTATATGGACAACTTGATTGTAGGTTCAAACACTATCGCTTTAAAATAATAAAGCGAAATAAATATTTATAATCGGCGTATTATCCCATACGCCGATTTATTTTTTTAATCATTTCATTTTTAGTGGATAGTAGTATTTTCAAAATTAAATGAAACTTTTTTAGATGATTTACGTTATATAGATGATTTGATGTAAATTAAAGAAATTATATATAGAATGAGACAATTAAAAATTACAAAATCTATCACAAATAGAGAAAGTGCTTCTCTTGACAAATTCTTACAAGAAATTGGTAGAGAAGAACTTATCACTGTTGAAGAAGAGGTAGAATTAGCCCAGAGAATCCGCAAAGGCGACCAAAAAGCCTTAGAAAAACTTACTTGTGCAAATTTACGTTTCGTGGTTTCTGTGGCAAAACAATACCAAAATCAAGGTTTAAGTCTTCCCGACCTTATTAACGAGGGAAACTTGGGACTTATCCGTGCAGCAGAAAAATTTGATGAAACAAGAGGTTTTAAATTTATTTCTTATGCAGTTTGGTGGATTAGACAATCAATTCTACAAGCATTGGCTGAGCAATCTCGTATTGTTAGACTACCACTTAACCAAGTAGGTTCGCTAAACAAGATTAATAAAGCTCTTGCAAGATTTGAACAAGAACACGAGCGTACTCCTTCGCCAGAAGAATTAGCAAAAGAATTAGACCTTCCAAAAGAAAAAATCACAGATACCCTAAGAGTTTCAGGACGCCACGTATCAGTTGATGCACCATTTGCAGAAGGTGAAGATAATAGTCTTTTGGACGTACTTGTAAATAGCGACTCTCCAAATGCAGACCGTGGTTTGATTAACGAATCACTTTCGACAGAGGTAGAAAGAGCTTTGGCAACACTTACTGAGCGTGAACGTGATATTATCAAATATTTCTTTGGTATTGGTTGTGCAGAAATGACTCTCGAAGAAATTGGAGATAAATTTGAACTTACAAGAGAACGTGTTAGACAGATTAAAGAGAAAGCTGTTCGCAGACTTCGCCACACTCAACGTAGCAAACTCCTTAAATCATACTTAGGATAATTTTGCAAACAGCAAAATATTCTAAGAGTTTCGAGTTTATTAGGAGCTTGTCGCTTTTCCGAAAAAAAATGTTTGATGAGTAAACTCATCAAACATTTTTTATTTTTTATTCCCACTCAATAGTTGCTGGTGGTTTAGAAGAAATATCATAAACAACTCGGTTGATACCTTTGACTTTGTTTATTATTTCGTTTGATACTTTTGCCAAAAACTCGTGAGGTAGATGAACCCAGTCAGCAGTCATACCGTCAGTACTCATTACTGCACGTAGAGCAACACAACTTTCATACGTTCTTTCATCACCCATAACACCAACACTTTGTACTGGAAGTAGGATTACACCAGCTTGCCATACATTTTTGTATTGATCGTGTTCTTTAAGCATTGAAATAAATATATCATCAGCCTCTTGTAGAATACTAACCTTTTCTTTTGTAACCTCGCCCAAAATACGAATACCAAGTCCTGGACCCGGGAATGGGTGACGGCCAAGAATTTCTTTTGGGACACCAACTTCTGCACCAATCTTACGTACCTCGTCTTTGAACAACAAACGCAAAGGCTCAACAACTTTAAGGTTCATTTCCTCTGGAAGACCTCCAACATTGTGATGAGATTTGATAGTAGCAGAAGGACCATTAACGCTCAAACTCTCAATAACATCAGGGTAGATAGTACCTTGTGCCAACCATTTAGCATCTTTGATTTTTTTAGCCTCTTCGTCAAATACTACAACAAAATCTTTACCAATAATCTTACGTTTTTGCTCTGGGTCTGTAACACCTTTCAAGTCTGACAAGAATCTATCACCAGCTTTAACACCGATAACATTCAAGCCCATATCTTTGTATGAGTGCAACACGTTCTCAAATTCATTCTTACGCAACAAACCCATATCTACAAAAATACAAGTAAGTTGATCTCCGATAGCTTGTTTCAAAAGTGCAGCAGCAACAGAAGAATCCACACCACCCGAAAGACCAAGAATAACTCTATCAGTACCTATTTGAGCACGAAGTTTCTCAACACTTTCTTTTACGAATGAAGCAGGAGTCCAATCCTGTGTACAACCACAAATATCTACAACAAAATCTTTCAAAAGCAAAGAGCCTTCTGTTGAGTGATATACCTCTGGGTGGAACTGGATAGCCCAAGTATCCTCACCTTCGATGCGGTAAGCTGCAACAGGTACATCATCAGTACTTGCAATGATTTTGTAGTTATCTGGAATAGAACAGATAGTATCACCGTGCGACATCCAAACTTGTGAAGTTTTGCTCATATTTTTCAATAGAGGGTCGTTGTCGTTTACTTTTGTAAGCATAGCACGACCATACTCACGAGTGTTAGATGCCTTAACCTCGCCACCAAAGTGGTGAGCCAAGAATTGAGCACCATAACAAACTCCCAACAATGGTAATTTGCCTTTAATTTTTGATAAATCCAAGAACGGAGCATCTTTATCTCTAACTGAGTAAGGGCTACCAGACAAGATAACACCTTTGTAAGATGAGTCCAATTCAGGAATTTTATTGAAAGGATAAATCTCACAATATACATTCAATTCTCTTACTCTACGAGCAATAATTTGAGTGTATTGTGAACCTGAATCCAATATTAATATTTTTCCCTGCATAGAATATATGTTTAATACCCTACAAAAGTAGTTAATTTTTTCGTAATTACAATAAATATTTTACTACCAACAAGATAATTTTTATAATTTTAGGATACAGATTAATTTTGCACAAAGAAATTTCATTTTTAAAGTAATTTTCACTACCTTGTCCTTCTAAATTGGCAGCCTTAACTAAAAAACACCAAAGTACTGTGAGCGAAACAATCAATCCCGAAATGATAATGGCACGTGAGTACGTCCAAAATACTTCTAAGAATATATTTTTGACAGGCCGTGCTGGAACTGGCAAAACTACTTTTCTGAGAAACATAGTTACTCAAATTCCAAAAAACACAGTTGTAGTAGCACCTACTGGCGTAGCTGCTATCAATGCTGGAGGGCTTACTATTCACTCATTCTTTCAATTACCATTTGGAATGTACTCTCCTTCACGCAGTGATTTAACAAAAACTTCGGAACGAAACTCTTTCAAGCTTCGCAAACGCAAAATAGATATTATCCGTAGTTTGGAGCTTCTTATTATAGATGAGGTAAGTATGGTTAGAGCCGATTTACTCGATGCAATAGACAATGTACTAAGGAGATACCGCCACAACCAAAAACCTTTTGGCGGAGTTCAGCTACTTATGATTGGTGATATTCAACAACTTTCGCCAGTGGTCTCAGACGAGGAATGGGATATAATGAAAGAAGAATACCGAACTCCATATTTTTTTGACAGCATTGCTCTCAAAAACACAGCCTATGTATGTATCGAACTCAAACACATATACCGCCAAAGAGATAAACACTTTGTGGATTTGCTCGAAAAAATACGAACAAACGACCTTAATACACAAGATTTTGGACTATTAAATTCACGTTATATCCCAGATTTTGAGCCAAAACAAGAAGAAGGCTATATTATTTTGTGTACTCACAATCGCAAAGCAAACAGCATTAATGAGAAACGTTTGGAAATGAACGAGAACCCCACATTTGAATACGAATGTAGTGTTCAAGGCAATTTCCCAGAGTTTATGTATCCACAAGATGCAGTTTTGCAACTCAAAGAAGGAGCACAGGTAATGTTTACAAAAAACGATTCTTCGCCCGAAAAAAGATATGTAAACGGCACACTTGGGATTGTAAGCTATTTGGACGAGGACAAAATCACAGTAGATTTGTTGGACACTAACAAAACAATAGATGTAGATATTGCAACTTGGGAAAACATAAGATATGATATAGACGAAAAGACAAAAGAGATAAGTCCAATAATAGAGGGTTTATTCAGACACTATCCTTTGAGATTAGCGTGGGCAATTACTGTTCACAAGAGTCAAGGGCTAACATTCGACAAAGTCGTGGTAGATGCAGGACGCAGTTTTGCTCACGGTCAAGTTTATGTTGCAATGAGTAGATGCAGGACATTTGAAGGAATGGTTCTTTCTTCAAAAATCACTCAAAATTCTATTATTAGCGACGCAAGTGTACTGAATTTTAATCAAAATTCGCAACAAAGAACGCCAAACGAAGAGAGTTTGGAAACAGACAAAATTGCATATTATCGTGAGGTTGTAACAGATTTATTTTCGTTTGAAGATATTTCAAAAACACTTAAAAGTCTGTATTATTTTTCGATAGACAAACTTTCAACGCAATACCCAAAATTTTGTGAAGAAATAAATCTTGCAAATTCAAGTTTTGAATTAGAGATTTTAGACATATCAAAGAAATTTGAAAAACAGTTGTATTTTCTTGTTACAAAGGATTTTGATACAAATACCCTTCTGCACGAAAGATGTTCCAAAGGCTCTGTATATTTCCACGAAAAACTCTCAACTATACTTTCTTCGGTTATCGACACTCTCAAAGGAATTGAGATTGACAATACCGAAGATGCAAACAAACTAAAACTAATCTGCGACAAAATTTGTGGATTATATTTTGTAAAAAAGGGTCTTATGGAGATTTACCAAAGCAAACACATAGTAGTTTCACAACTACAAAAAGACAAATTATTGCTTTTGGCAGAAAAAGACAATGCAAACAACGAAAATACAGATACTGACCAAGAAAAACCTAAGAAAAGTAAGAAAATAGAAAGTAGTGGAGATATAGAAAATCCAGAATTATACGCAGCACTTAAAGAATGGCGAAGCGACAAAGCTGCTGAAATGGAATTACGTGCCTACCAAATTGTTACTAACAAAGCTCTTTTGGGCGTCAGCAACAACAAACCTACATCTATTGACGAACTAATGGAGGTCAAAGGAATAGGAAAAAATATTTGTAACAAATACGGAGATGAGATTTTAGATATTATATGCGGATATTTATAATTAGTTATAACGTCCGTTAAAAACGAAAAACGCTGTAATGGATTATTACTTAATCTATTACAGCATTTTAATTTGTAAGTGACTTGGGAAAATGGTTTTTAAAATTTTTATCTTTCTGAAATTATACAAGCCACCAATAAACTCGGATCTCTTAGGATATTTTGCATATATAACGTAGCGTACTGGAGTACGTGAGTTATGAGCATCTGTGAAATATACAAGAGAGGTGAGTTTCGTGTTTAGCGGATATTACTAATAATTAGTATTGTCCGCTAAAAACAAAATTCTCTGTAATTAATTATTACTTAATACATTATGCCGTTTTAATTTGTAAGTGACTTGGAAAAATGGTTTTTAAAATTTTTATTTTTCTGAAATTGTACAAGCCACCAATAAACTCGGATCTCTTAGGATATTTTGCAGATGGTCATAACGTAGCGTACTGGAGTACGTGAGTTATGAGCATCTGTGAAATATACAAGAG
>CAZRHJ010000016.1:0-37306 GCA_964600025.1 uncultured Rikenellaceae bacterium
ACTTTCGGCAGAAGCGTTGGTTGAACGATTGTCAAAGTAATTAACAATCGTATCGTAATTCTTTTGCATTGTGTTTATAACCGACTTGAAAAATATATTATTTAGCACAGATTTTATTCCAAGCTATTTTATGCTCATAATTAATCTCTGTATTAACTTTCAATAATTTTAAATAATTATTAATAAACACATCTGTGTTATTTATTAATCTTAGATAATATTTTAAAGTTTCGAATACTCCATTAACTATAACTTGACAACCATGGTTCTTTTTTATATTTTCTATCTGATCGTTAATGCTTACATATTTTTCACTACTTACATGGACTGTACTAAGTATATAATACCTTTGCGTAGTAGTACTACTAAATTTATTGAAAGCATCATTAATCATTATTTCATCAACTTCTATATCAAATTTCACCTCAACTACCTCATATAAACTTCCATCATTATTTCTAACGACAATATCTCCCGTAGCACCACTACTTCTATCAGAGCTTGTGTGGGAAGCTAAATCATCAAGTTTCTTATTGTTATATCTAGCTAATTCTTGGGTTATACATTCATAAATACTATACAATGCTATTACTGGCAAAATAGAAGCTCCACGACTTTGATATTTATAATAAAAATGCTGTTGCAACTTATTAATAATATCAGATATACTAAATTTTGACTCTGATTTAATTGGATTCAATAGAACAACATTCTTTTTTGATTTTTCTATAATACTCAATTTCATCAGTGTTAAAAGATAATCTTTAGGGTTCGTTTCATTAATTTCAATATCATTCAATATATTTAGGAATGATGTTTTTACAATTTTATTATTTATTTTACCTGGAAAATCCAAATCATAAGGAATATTTTGTTCTAAACTTCTTGTTAACCAACCACTCTCTTTCATAGCACCACTAAATCTTTTAGATTTTAAGAATGGAGTAACATATTTTGTATCAAAGCTCCTACCTGAATAACCTCCTTCCATATTAGCTTGGTGATATCGTACATCCTGACTTGGAAATAAAATTTTATAAAACAAACTGGTGAATAATACTGTATATACTCCTTTTAAATTTTCTTCTGCGTTACAAATATTTTCAACCCAAGCTAACCTATCTTCAGATAGATTTAAACCGTTTAAATCTTGCATTTTTATAGCTTCTGCATAGTATTCTTCTAATACTTGACTAGGATTTTTTTCGCTTCCCATTTTTTTATTTATTATTTGATTTATTACTTCTTTAGCAACGGATTCAACCATATTTACACAAATGCTATTTCCTATTCTTTCATATAATTTTGAGGTAATTCCTATTTTTTTGAAGTTTTCAGGAAATCCCATAAATCTAAAACACTCATTAATTGTTAACTTTCTAACTTTATTATTAATATATATCCAATATCTGCCACTTTGTTCTTGTGAAGCTATTGTAGGGTGAGTACCTAAACTTGAATATATTCTATTAGGTTGTTTATGCACCCTCGACAAATGTTCTGTACCTGGTCTAACCCCGACCTCTCTAATTTTTTTATTTCTATATCCGATAAAAATAAGTCCTGATTTTAATTGTTTTTTATAATTACCAATAATTGTATATGTCCCTTCTTCTAAATACTCAAAATCACCTTTAGTATCTAAGAATGGCATCATTGAATCTATTGTTTTAGTTTTAATCTCATTAAAATCAAATCTAACACCATTTAAACTACCGACTATAATTATTCTCTCTCTATTTTGTGGCACACCAAAATCCTTAGCATTTAAGACTTTATAGTTAACAGAATATCCTAATTTAGCTAATGAGTCAAGCATCAATGTTAATGTTCTTCCATGATCATGCTTTTCTAGATTTGAAACATTTTCCAAAATAAATGCTTTAGGTTTTTTAGATTCTAATATTCGGCATATATCAAAAAATAACGTTCCCCTTGTTTCATCATAAAACCCTTTTTGTTTGCCACAAATAGAAAATGCTTGACACGGGAATCCTGCACATAAAATATCAAAATCTGGTATTTTAGAAATATCCATAGATGTTATATCATTAAAAGGATTCTCTCCAAAATTTTCTTTATACATTTCACACGCATGAAGATTAATTTCACTGCTAAAAACACAAGTTGCTCCATTTTTTTCTAATCCCAATCTAAATCCTCCTATTCCTGAAAATAAGTCTATAAATTTTATTTTATTAATCATAAAAATTAATTAATTTTTAATAATATCACATACTACCAAATAAAAATAATACATCATCACTTTAGTAGAAGACAAATCAATATACAAAGATACAATAATAAGTCATTTTACGGTATTTATTAGTAAAATATTACTCTAATAAATTTATCTTAGTATTAAACAATATTCATCAAAACACCTACAACCTACCCTATTAACACAAAAAGGAAGTTCATATCGAACTTCCTTTTTAGTATTTTCGTTGCAACAGCTTAGAAATAAATTTTCAAAGCATACACTACTCTACCATATACTATTTTTTAAAGAAACGGTTGTAAAGACCTTCAAATACTTGTCCGTGACGAGCTTCATCTTTACACATTTCGTGAACTGTATCGTGGATTGCGTCTAAGTTTTGTTGTTTAGCAAGAGTTGCAATACGTTTTTTATCTTTACAAGCACCGCTTTCAGCTTCCATACGCATTTTAAGGTTTTTCTCAGTGTTCCAAACACATTCGCCCAAAAGTTCAGCAAATTTAGCTGCGTGTTCTGCCTCTTCGATAGCAATACGTTTGTATGCTTCGCCGATTTCTGGATAACCCTCTCTATCAGCTTGACGGCTCATAGCAAGATACATACCTACTTCTGTACACTCACCATTAAAGTGTGCTTTCAAACCCTCTAAAATTTCTGCTGGTGCATCTTTTGCTACACCAATTCTATGTTCGTCAGCCCATTCCAAGCCACCATCTTGTTTCATTTCTTCAAATTTCTCACGAGGAGCTTTACACAATGGACAAATTTCTGGAGCCTCGTCGCCTTCGTGAATATAACCACATACAGTACAAATGAATTTCTTTTTCATAATCTTTCGTTTTTTTGTTAATAAATTTGTTTATCTTTCTTTCCTAATACAAATGTACAAATAAAAAAAATAGGAAACACTATTTTTATGATTAGTATTTCCTATATAGAGATAATATTTTTTTATATCACTTTCTCACAACTTAACTTTGCAACTGCTCTGCAACACATTCAGCAATATCTTTAACGTGCAGTTTAGAAGTGTTTTTGAAAGCAACTTTACAAAGTGGGCAACTTGTTACTAATTCCTCTGCACCAGTAGCCTCAAATGCTTTTGACGCAGACGAAGAAATAGTTTGCTTTTGAACGTAGTTGATATGATTGTTTGCAAGTGAGAAACCACAACACAAAGAATGTTCGGCAGTTTCTTTTGGCTCACAGATAGAACCCATAGCATTCAATATATTACGTGGTTGGGCATATATTCCCGAACCTCTACCCAACTCACAAGGGTCGTGATAAGTATATTTTTTGGCAGTATTATCAAGTTTTATCCTACCCTCTTTCATCAATCTTTCAATATATTGAGTATGGTGCAAAACCTCTATTCCCTCCAATTTATAATCCTCTTTAAATACTTTAAGACAAATCGGACAACTTGTTACCAAAATATTTATACCATTCTTTTCAAACATTGATTTATTAAAATCAATCATCTTTTGTGCCGCATCTTTCTCACCCGAAAGTTTCATAGGACGACCACAACACACTCCGCCGTTTTCGTCAGCACACCAAACATCTTCACCACAAGCAGCAAAAATAGTTTTCATACTTTTTATAATTGCAGGAGTTAATAAGGACATACAACCTGCAAAATACCCTACTTTTGCCTTTGTTTCGTTCGACTGGTAAGCGTAAGAATCCAAATACAAATATCTATTTTCAGCACTTGTATTAAATTTTTGGATACGGCTATTCAAACGCAAAGTATTTATATCAATATCCACTGGACATTTAGTAGAACAACGACCACACATCAAACAGTTGTTCATTACGTAGTTCGTAAGGTTGCCAGCACGTCTATCACGTATAAAATAAACACTCTGTACATCTGTTATATTCAAATCTCTTTGCAACTGACAAGGGTCGATACAAATACCGCAACGAGAACAAGATTGCATTTGGAAATTATCTATTGAACCTTGTTTTTCTGTTGGCCTAATTCCAAAGGTTTTAAGAATAATATGAGGCACTTCGGTAAAGATATGCATATATCTCGAAAATGGCAAGGCAATAAAAAACACTGCCAACACACTCGAATAAACCCACCAACAAGGCAGTTGCATAGCGTTCAAAGGCAATAACTCTGCCATAAGTCCACCAAGCGAGTTAGTCATAAAACCGCCTGAATTATAGATACCACTTGTAACACTCTCAGCAATTAAACGAGCAGGAAAAATCCACCACAAAGCCGACAAAGCCACTTTATCTCCCCAAGTATGTTTGGTAGTTTTTTTCATACCAAGCACTTTTGATTTAAAGCGTTTATAAACAGCCAAACCAACACCACTAAGCACAATCAACAACAACAAATCCATAAGCGAAGCAAACACTGCCTCGATACCAAAATGTGGGTGAGGAAAATAATATTTAGCAAAAATATGCACAAACAAAGGTGTTGCTTGTCCTCCTGCCAATATTGTTGTGTCCAACCAACCAACAACAATCAACAAAAACCAACCAAAAGCCAAAGAGGCGTGCATATAACCCAACAATGGGTTAGTCTTGAAAATAGAAACGTGCAACAAAGACTCCTTAAAGATAGTCCAAATTGCTTTTGGAGTTGCAGTAGAAAACAATGCTTTCCAAAAACGAGTTTTATCACTTGCATCTAATTGTACAAACCATTTCACATAGCGGTAAATGATAATCGAAAACAGAGTTATCACCCCAACTGAGAAAGGAATTACAAATGGACGAAAATATTCAATATAATTATTCATATTTTATTCTGCAAAGTATTTTTTAATAGCAATTACCACTTTACGAGTATTTATACCTCGTGGGCAAATCAAAGTACATTTTCCACAAAGCATACACTTTTCTGCCTCTTGCAAGGCGTTTGTATAATCTCCACGACGTATTAGAGTGTGAAGTTTGCGAAAATTAAAATCTGTGATAGCACCAGCCGTACAACTTCCTGCACAACCTCCACAACCGATACACGCTCTAAGTCTTTCGTCCTCCGAGAAAATCGCAACACTTTTGCGATAATCTGCTTTGTCCAAATCCAAATGGCGTGTTTGGAGTGTAGAATATCCCCAATTTATCATAGTACTATTTTTTTGAATTAATGTATTTATAAGCAGACATAACAGCCTGAGAAGCATCATTAACGCTCTCCATAATGTTTTTTGGAGCTGAGGCACAACCTGCATAATAAACTCCTGCACAATTAGATACAGTTGCTAAATCTACTGAATTTATTGGACGCAAGAAACCACTTTTATATACATCAAGTTTTGCTTTTTCGATTAACTCGTGATTGTGCGAACACATACCCACCATAAGTACCATTATATCAACACCCAAACGTATTGGTTTGCCAATCAAAGTATCTTCGGCTTTCAACACAACTTGCTTGTCCATATTCTCACTTGTTTCCGAAACTCTACCACGAATAAAGTGAATTTGGTATTCTTGTTGTGCAGTACGATACATTTCCTCATATCCAGCACCAAACATACGTATATCCATATAGAAACAATATGCCTTGCACTGTGGCAGAAGTTGTCTAACACTAATTGCCTGACGCACTGCCGTAACACAACACACCTTAGAACAATGATTTTGCATAACTTTCTCGTCACGAGAACCAACACAATGCAAGAATGCTATTTTTTCGGGACTACGACCGTCGGCAGTTTTTAAATTGCCACTTTTTAGCATTTGCTCAAACTCATAACTTGTCATCACATTATCAAAAATACCATAACCATATTCTTGTTTAAGTGCTGCATTAAATAGTTTGTAGCCAGTAGCTATAATGATTGTTTTACCCTCGTAAGTATTACCTTTCGAAGTCTTTACTTTATGATTTTGGGTATCAATATCTAAAATTTCTTCTTCCAAGAAAACTTTTGCAGAAGTTTCTGACAAATCATCTGTAAAACGTTTAATAAGCTCCTGAGCAGGTATATCTTCTGGAAACAATTTGTATAATCCTTTCACGTGACCACCAAGCGAATTATTTTTTTCGATTATGGCAGTTTTAAGACCTAATTGGTCTGCACAGATTGCGGCTTTCATAGCTGCAACACCTCCTCCAAGAATTAAAATATCGTATATCATACTTTATGTTAAGTTAGTTAAAAGCCTAAATTTATTTTTGCTAAATCTGGTTTGCCAAGATACTTGCCATTTTTGCCAAGATACTTAGCCTCTGGGTCGTATTCAATTCCAATTTTGTCTAATAGTGGTTCTGCATCAATTTGGTGCATTTGAAGTCCCAAATCCCAAGGGTCGTAACCCAAAACCAAACCTGCCATTTCTTCGTAAGTAAGCACAGGAATACCTTTGCCATCTTGACCATAAGTAACTCCTTCCATTTCATTTAGTGCATACTGCCATCTATCCATAAACAGAGTACAACCTGGGCAATTTGCCACAATGAAGTCTGGTTTGTATGGTTGCATAGATTCCATTTTACGCTTAGTATTTGATATTGAATATCCTCTATTAGCCTCGACCAAGTATTGTCTAAATCCAAAACCACAGCAGTGTCGTTTTTCGGGATAAGTAACAATATTTCCGCCCCAAGCATCAATCATACCACCAAGTACATAAGGATACTCCGAACCGCCAACACCCTTTGTAGGAAATATTTTGGCATAGTGACACCCAACGTGATCCACTACTTTCAAAGGTTCGCCAGTATGGCGATTTATAAGTTTGTATTTAGCTTGTTTTGCAATTTGCTCTCTGTGGTGAAACATAATATCCGAAGTATGAGCCACATTACGAGGAACAGTAAACTCACGTTTAGTCGCTTTGTAAAGATGCTCACGAGTTTTCTCCAAAGTTTCTGGAACGTGTTTCCAAGTCTCCAACACTTCGTTATACATACCATAAGATGTAACACAAGACGGAACAAAATTCTCATATCCTGCCTCGTTCATCAACGAAAACTGACGAGCAATAACAGCCATAGATGTTTCCAAAGGCACAACATCTGTATGATAACCAATACCCGAACAAGACGTATGGCGTGGGTCATCAAAAATATCTCGTCCCAAGTCGTTTTGAAGAATATTTATAAATGCTCTTTCACTCCCCGGGTAAAAAGTTTGACGAATACAACTACGTGCAAAATAATATTTATCATCGGCAATTTCTTTCTGAAATTCAGCCCATTTATTATAGTTTTTTTGATTATTCATAGTGATTGTTTGAATTGTAAGTAAACACGTGGCGGAAATAATTATCGTCTGCCCCGTTAAAACCATTTTTTTGGGCATACTCGTCAGAATATTTTTCAATATCCTCAAACAGAGCATTTCCACCCGACACCTCAAAAATAGCCTCTAACTCGTGCATAGTCTCATCGTCCATTTTACGGATAGCACCACCACCAATTTCGCCATAATCATTATCAAATTTTTTGAAAACGTCTTTGGCATTATTTCGCACCCACTGCCAAGTTATCCCTTGTTCTGGGTGAGAATCAGGATTTACCATATCGGGAGTAACGCAGTAGCCAATTTTAATCATACCTTCGCCCACTGTGCGTTTAAGTGCAAGTTGTTGTCTTCCCTTTTCGCTTTCAACAAAGAAACCAAGTTTTTGTGATAAAGTTCTAAGAGCCTGAACAACTCCCCCGGGAACATTTCCTCGTGGACAACGAGGTTTGCAAGACATACATTCTCCACAATACCAAATAGTATCTCCCTTCAAAAGTTTTTCGATAACATCGTCATCTTTACTTTGAACCTGCATAACTATCTGTCGTGGGTCATAGTTATAGAACTCTGCTGCTGGACAAACACCAGTACAGATTCCACAACCCATACAAGATTTCATTCCCTCCTCAAAGCGAATATCTTGCATCAATAAATCATAGTATTTACTCATATTTTGTTATCTTTTGCCTTATAGAGTCGCAAAACTCCACACAAATATACTTAATATTGTCTGAGAAATATTATTATCACACATAATTAAGTACAAGTACTTACTAAAATAATGTTTGTGCGTAGAATTTTAAGGAATTGTGTAATCTATTGATATTTAGACAAATCACAACGAAAGAGAAACAATAGAGATTGGCAAGTTTCAGAGTTAGCGAACAGTACTAAATAAAAAAGGTGCTACATTATAGCACCTTTGTAGTCCGTAGGGGAATCGAACCCCTGTTACAAGAATGAAAATCTTGCGTCCTAACCCCTAGACGAACGGACCGTTTTATTTTTCGACACTGCAAAAGTACACAAAAAAATTTATATTCCAAATTTTTTTTGAATTATTTTTAAAAAAAATAATTTTTCAGCACTTTCTGTTTATTATAATATGTAAATAGTAATATTCAGTTTGCTAAAATATCTTTTTAAACTTATTTTCTTTAATTTTAATTTTCTTATAACTGCAAATATAACTATTACAAAATATAACTTAACACATATTTTATGGAAGTAATTTTATCTGTTCCAATTTTGGGAAGTCAATAGGAATGTTTTTTAATTTAAAAGGAAATTCAGAATCATCAATATCAATTATTTTAGAATCTAAAATATCATTCTCTTCACAATAAAAATACACCAATTTTAAATATCTGCGAAGCAAATATATTGAAGGGAAATTATTCTTTATAGAAAACCATTCTAACATATCTTTTTTTCCCTTTGAACTATTACAGCTCCTACAAGCACATATCAAATTTTCAGCATCATCTCTACCTCCATTAGCTTTTGGAAAAATATGCTCAATAGAAATGTCATCAATACTTCCACAATAAAAACACTGCTTTCCAATATTAATTTTTATTTTCTCATCATCTAAAATTGATCTTATATTCATTTTACCTGCAATAAGCCCATTATACAATCTTGAACGAATCATATAATTAATTCGAGAATAATAAATCTGTTTTTTATCTAATGCAGAATGAGCCATAGCAAGATTTGCATAAGACCAATATATTAACTGTCTAACAGTTTCAATTTTCATGATAATTGACTAATAATAGGTACAAATATTAAAAATATTTGTACCTAAATAAATAATTATTTAAAAATAACGAGAAATAACTTCTGCTACTTGTATTTCAGTAAAATCAATCGGGAACACGTGGCAAGGTTCAACACTGTATGTTTTGTTCTCTTTTTTGAACAGTTGTTCTCCACCACCAGTTATATTCAACATTACAGTCGCATCTTTGTCTATTGTGCCATTCTCTACACAATCAATCAAGGATTTAACAGCAACTGCGGCAGCTGGGTGAATATCAATACCTTCAAGCTCTTGGAAAAGCTCTTGTGCCTGACGCAAATCATTGTTAGAAACATCAAAAATATCACCTTTTGTATCTACCAAAGCATCATACAAGCCACCCGCCACTGAATATGGAGGTTTACGGTTTGACAGCACTTTTGCATCAATAGCAACAGCATCTTTACGAGCCATAGAAGTTTCGTAATCAACCAAATCTCGGCTATTTTGTTTCCAAGAATTGTACATCAATAAGAAAGGAGCATTTTGCGAAACCATCAACTTACATTTTTTATCTCCAAAACGTCCGTCCTCAATAAGACGCATATTTGCCTCCCAAGCAGCTATTGCACCAGTACCACTACCAACAGCTTGGAAATAATAATCTGGAATTTCGCCAATTTTCTCGACTGCCGAAAGCATAGTAGTACTCATACCATCACGACGAGCAATGTTTGTAGCACCACCCTCAGCATAAAATCCGTCAAGTTTAACAATCTCATTACCCAAAGCTATTGCATCAAAATAATCTGAACCACTTGCAGTTGCAAATACTTTTACGCAAGGATTTAGGGGTTTATCAAACCACATAGCATCAAGGTTGTCGTAAGGTATAGTAATAATGATTGGAATATTATTTTCTGAACAAACACGTGCAAAAGCTCTTGCAGTGTTACCAGCAGAGGATACCACCATAACACCATTTTGCTCTTTGCTCAATCTACCACAAACAGAATATGCTTCTGTTTCTTTGAACGAACAAGAACGCATATTGGCACCAATCTTTGGAAAATATCCACTAAATGTAATATAAAGATTTTTCAAAGAAAGTTTGTTTGCCAAAGCCTCACTACGGTAAGTAATAGGATAAGACGAACCCTCCAACATTCTACTAACTGGCAACCAGTCCGAGAATCTGTACAAACCATAAGAAGGGTCTTTAAACTCTATTTGTTTTTTTGAATAAATAGCTCTTATCAAAGAAGGTTTTGGAGATTGACTATCTGCCAACACCCAACCATTGTCATCAAACTCTCTGCCAGTCAAAACTGTTTTAAGAGTGTAATCAGTTTTTTTAAATTCCATTTTATCTTTATATTTTTTGCAAATGTAAACAAAAAATTAGTTTATTCAAAGTATCATTACGGAATTTAGAAAACGCACTAAGGATATAGCTTTTCTAAAAGAACATTGTCCGCCAAAATGAAACTTATATGTTTCGTTTTAGCGGACAATAATTTTTTTCTTTCAGAAATCACACAAGTTTCTATAAAACTCGTATCTCTTAGGAAACTCTGCACATATAACGTCGCATACAGAAATACATAAGTTATAAGCATCGGTGAAATATACAAGATAGACGAGTTTCAGCCTTAGCGAACAGTTTTTTTCTTTCAGAAATCACACAAGCTCATATAAAACTCGTATCTCTTAGAAAATTCTGCACATATAACGTTGCATACAGAAATACATAAGTTATAAGCATCGGTGAAATATACAAGATAGACGAGTTTCAGCCTTAGCGAACAGTTTTTTTTCTTTCAGAAATCACACAAGCTCTATAAAACTCGTATCTCTTAGGATATTCTGCACATATAACGTCGTATACAGAAATACATAAGTTATAAGCATCGGTGAAATATACAAGATAGACGAGTTTCAGCCTTAGCGAACAGTTTTTTTTCTTTCAGAAATCACACAAGCTCTATAAAACTCGTATCTCTTAGGATATTTTGCCGATGGTCATAACGTAGCGTACTGGAGTACGTGAGTTATGAGCATCGGTGAAATATACAAGATAGACGAGTTTCAGCCTTAGTGAACTGTACTACCTTTAAAATTTATCCATTATTAACATTGTTGGCTCTGGCTTATCCTTAACATCATAGTAGAATATGTACTTATCCTGCGTTTCAAATTTTGGATAGAAAGACAACTCATCATCATCTGAATTATTTAGATTAAAATCTGCTTTCGCATATTTATAATCTTTTTTGTCAATAAGATACAATTCAACATCTTCATCAACTCTAATCTGCACATAAATATACTTTTCGTCCTCTGTAAAGTCGTGCAATACAGTTCTTTTACTAATAATATCCCCTATCTTTGGAAATTCGTCAAGAGTTATAGGATTAGGATTGTTGAAAATATATTTAATATCCAAACGTTTAGAATCAAGATTAACAGTATAAACAGTATCTACATACTGTTGGTGAAATATTATTTCATTGCCACAGTTTAAAACATTACGATTAGGATAATAAATATACAAAGTTCTTTTAAATTCATATTTCAAAGGATTTGGAGCGACCAAAACAGTATCTCTATTTTTATCTACAACTGTCAGACTGGCAACTTCATTGCCAATCAGAACAAAATATGAATCATACAAATTTCCATTAACATCAGATGTAGTCATTCGTGCCATATTTCCACTTGGAATTGGACCTTTGCTATCAGTTTTAAGAGTTTGTTTTCTATTTTCAGACCCCAAATATTCTCCTTCTGGCGAAAAAGTCAATAGGTTTTCGTAATCTTGAATACAAATATTATTGTTAGTATCAAAAAAAATTCCATCTACGTATTTAAATTCATTTTCTGCCTTGCCATTAATTGCAACTCTGTTCAGAAACTTACCATTTGTATCAAATCTTAAAACGCTTGGATCAACTCCTCGTCCACTATTATAAATATAAATCCCTGTTTCATTTATCAATACCGAACGTGGATTAAGCAGCATTCCTTCTGGGCCACTAAATTTTACTTCCTTTATTCGAGATTTTATTGCATCATACGAAACAATTTCTTTTGTCGAAACAATATCCGATATTTTAAACTCTCTAACTGTTTGTTTGTTAGAGTTTGACGAACAAGCTATTGCCAACAATAGCGTAGCAAACAATAATAGTTTTTTCATAAATATTTAATTAAATTATTACTCTCTTTCTGCAAGAGTTTTGCTAATCTCTTCGAGCATCAACAAACAGTTTTTCAACGAATTCCCATCTTTGTCTATCGTTGGATTGTATTCTACAAAATCTATTGATTTAACTTTTGGACAAGCCACCACACGCCTAATAATCAAAAGAGCATCTTGGAGCGACAAGCCACAAGTTTCTGGAACATTAACAGCTTTCATTTCGTCTGGATTTACCACATCAACATCTATACTAAAATGCACACTATCTGTTGTTTTACTCTCTATATCTGCCAAAAGTCTATTGGCAGCCTCTTCCGCTCCAATAACGTGAATATCCATAGATTTAAGATTAAATATATTATGACTTTCGATAAGTTCGTGTTCTCCCTTATCTATCGAACGAATACCCATCAAATAAGCATTTTCAGTTTTAACTTTTGCCCCTTTAAAACCAACATTAGAAATACTTTCATCACCATAACCCATAGCTGCGGCAAAACTCATTCCGTGGAAATTTTTTGATGGAGAAGTCATTGGAGTATTCAAATCTGGGTGAGCATCAAACCAAATAGCAGATATGTTGCCTAAGTGAGATTTAGAGTTACCAGAAATAGTACCTGTACCTATTGAGTGGTCGCCACCTATTGTGATAGGCAGATTACCAGAATTGATTGAACGAGAGATTTTACTACAAAGTTTTGTAGTCATTTTCAACATCTCGTCTTTGAATTTCATATTAGGATCGGATTCAAATACACCGTGAGAAACATTCTCTTCAAAATGAATTTCGTCGTGTAGATTTACGCTATGGTATTTAGCAAAGATTTCATATAGACCTGAATCAATTAGTTTTTTGGGAGCTAAATCAACTCCCCTAATGTTGCAACCCTGAAATACAGGAACTGGGAAAATATCAATTTTCATAATAATGCTGTTATTTGTTTTTAATAATCACAAAGATAATTAAATATTATTCACAAGCAATAGTTATTTTACTAAAAACATTGATTTTTAACCAAAATTTAGAAACCGTTTAGTGTCATTGTTGCAGTTGGGATTAGTAGTAAAAAACCCACTATAATAAAGAACAACAATACCTTCCAAAACCATTTCAACCAAACAGCATAAGGTATTCGTGCAATACCCAACACCCCAATCAATACTCCCGAAGTAGGAGTTATCATATTTGTAAATCCATCTCCAAACTGGAACGCCATAACAGTTGCCTGACGAGATAGACCAATCACATCAGAGAATGGAGCCATAATAGGCATAGTAAGTGCAGCTTTTGCCGAACCAGACGGAATAATAATATTTATAAGTGTTTGGATAACATACATTACACCAACCGAGCCAATCTTGCCCAATTCGCTCATAGTTCCTGCCAGAGCATTCAACAATGTGTCAATTATTTTACCCTCCTGCAAAATAAAGATTATCCCACCTGCAAAACCAACTATCATAGCTGCCGAGAACATATCTTTGCAACCTTCAATAAACTGTTTGAAGATAGTATCAAACATACTTCCAGCACTAAAACCCGACAATATACCCATTGCCAAAAACAATGCAGATATTTCGCCAATATACCAGCCATAGCCAAGCACTCCTATAATCAAAAATACAATAGTAAAGCCAAGCAAAGACAAAATACCAAAATGATATGATTTGTAGTTTGAGTATGCCCCTATAATCGCATACAACAACGACACAATAGGCACAAAAGGAGCATTTACACCTTTACCTGCTATCGAGATAAGAGTTTGAGGATAGAAATACGAAAACAAAGCCAAACACACAAGTACAAAAACATATACTGCCCAACTTGATTTACGTTGTTCGTATTTAATTTCTTCGTTTTGGCTCAAAGAATTTTTACGCCAATAATCATCAATAGCGTAAGTAGGTGATTTTTTGGGATTGCGTTTGATTTTTGCAGCATACCACAAAACAAAGGCAATTATCAGAAACGTAAGTACGACCCAACAAAACAAGCGATACTCAAAACCTGAGAATAGTGGCAAATTTGAAAGACCTTGTGCAATACCAATAGTAAAAGGATTAAGCACTGCTCCCGCAAAACCAACGTGTGCTGCCACATAAACCATACACACCCCAGTAATTGAATCATATCCCATAGAAATGGCAAGTGGGACAATCAAGATTGCAAATGCCAAAGTCTCTTCACTCATTCCAAACACTGCCCCAAACAAACTAAACAACAGCATTATCAGAGTTATAACAATATTATTAACACCAATTTTCTTCAAAAACCCAATTTTTTCCAAAGACGAAACTTTGTTTAAGAAAGTATAAATACCAACATCTACCGAACGAGAAGTATTCATAATCCAAAACGCACCACCAATAATAAGTATAAATGCAATTATCCCTGCTTGTTTTTCAAACCCATTAAACAAAGCTGTAAAAACCTGCCAAGTTTGCGGATTTTGTTCCACACTGTGAAACGAGCCTTCGACTATCAAAGTCCTACTCGAACCAGCAACCTCAACCACCTCACGCTCAAACTCTCCCGCAGGAACAATCCAAGTCATAACAGCCGAAATTAAAATAATAGAAAATACAATAGAAAATGTGTTTGGGATATTTTTCAGAAACGCCATAATTAAGATTTTATTAAATTCGCCCACAAAGATATAAAAAAAGGGGCAAAGCCCCCTAAAATTTTTTAAGCATATTAGTTTTATTATTGTCCGCTAAAAACCAAACTCGTCTATTTTACCGATACTCTGCCTCGTTTTTAACGGACAGTAGTAATTACCTACGGATTATGTAGGTCTAATTTTGCAATAAAGTCGTTAATTTTTGGATTAACAGACTGCAAATATTCTTTTTTATCTTCGGTTTTGATATAAAGTTTTTTTGTTGTAGCAGTTTCTACTGTGTCGTCTATTTCTACTTCAAAATCCAAACCTGAAATAGAACAAAGGTCTTTGATATTTGAAAGTAGTTCGTATTTCTGACGCACTATTTCTTCTTCGAGCAAAGAACTTGGCACAACTAAATGAATCTTTCCATTAGAGATAGTAGCTTTACCCAACACGATTGAGATACGAGGTTTTGTGTTTATTATTTTTTCGGAATAATCCACACAAGCCTGCAAAACCACATTCTCATCTTCTTTTCTCACAAACTCAAAATCCTCTAATTTTTCCTCTTGCTTATCTGTTTGTGATACGCCAGATTTCAATTCTTTTCTAAGATTTTTGATAGAAGGAATACCTAATTTAGTTTCCACTTCTTTTTTGGGAGTTTGCACAACAGTAGGCACAAGCGTTTCAGTCTCTCGAAGCTCTGGCTGGGACGCTACTTCTGGTGTTTGTACCTTTGTATTTGTTTCGGGTGGAAGTTGAACCACATTTACTGGCTTAATTTCTAAGTTTTGTTGTGATTCTGGTCTTTGCAAAACAGCACCCTCTGGCAGAGAGGGTTTTAAACTGGGAGAAGGTGCAACTATTGCACCGCTCAAATTTGCAATTTTCAAAAGTGCCAACTCACACACCAAACGTTGGTTGAGAGTGGTTTTGAGCGAACTCTCTAATTTTGAAAGCAAATCCAAAGCATTGAACACAAAAGCAATATCCATCTGTGTGGCTTGTTGTTTGTAGCGTTGAGCCACATTTCCCGTAACTTCCAAAAGTTTTTGAGTTGAATCCCCACGAGCAATCAATAAATTACGTAGGTGAGTAGCAAAACCGCCTACAAATGTTTGAGTATCAAAACCTCGTTGCAAAACCTCATCGTATTTTAACAATGCTTGTTGATAATCCCCAGATTTGATTATATCTGTAAAATAGAAATAAGTATCATAATCAAGTATGTTAAGTGCCTGAGAAACATCAGCTCCACAAAGGTTTGAGCCACAGAACGAAACAACTTTATCGTACATCGAAAGAGCATCACGCATACAACCATCAGCTTTCTGAGCAATCATATGCAAAGATTCGTCATCATAACTCACCGCCTCTTTCGAAGAAATATATTGCAAATATTTGACTACATCTTCAATAGTAATACGTTTGAAATCATAGATTTGGCAACGAGAAAGTATAGTCGGAAGAATTTTATGCTTTTCGGTTGTTGCAAGTATAAAAATCACGTGAGCAGGTGGTTCTTCAAGAGTTTTCAGAAAAGCATTAAACGCCGAAGTAGATAACATATGCACCTCATCAATGATATACACACTGTATTTACCATTTTGGGGAGGTATTCTCACTTGGTCGTTCAACGAACGAATATTCTCGACAGAAGTGTTTGATGCAGCGTCCATTTCGTGCACATTAAAACTTGTGCCATCATTAAACGCCTTACACGATTCACACTCATCACACGCCTCGTTTTGTGCTGTTCTGTTCATACAGTTGATTGTTTTGGCAACAATCCTTGCACAAGTAGTTTTACCAACTCCACGAGGACCACAAAACAAATATGCGTGAGCAAGTTGTCCACGGTCAATAGCGTTTTGTAGTGTAGATGTAATATGTTGCTGTCCGACAACAGATTTAAAATCCGCAGGGCGGTATTTTCGTGCCGAAACTATAAAATTCTCCATTATTTAAAGTCTTTTTTTCTAAAATTTAAAACCTACTGTAACATTTATAAAATGGTTGCTAAGCTCTGTATTTGATACTATTGCAACATACTCGTATGGCATTAAATTTGAGCGTTGGTAAAGGTAAGTTAAATCCACATAAGCAGTTCGTGCTTTGAAACCAAAGCCCAAACTATAAGTCTGTACTGACTCGTCAAATTTCCCAAAATTCATATTATCAATCAAAGATTGTTTGAAAGGAGATTCAACATAAGAATATCCACCTCTGACAAACATTCCCGAACCCACATAAAACTCAGCACCCACACTATATTCATCACTGTCCGAATAATTGTTTTGGATTACTTGTTCAATAGTCGTTTCCCCCGGCAGATACATTAGTCCACTTGTTTTCATTCCAGTCCAAAAAGTACGTTTCCAGTCAAAAGATATAATTCCACGTCCTGAAAACATATACGAAACACCCGTCAAAAGTTTTGAAGGGCTTTGCATTTGGTATGACGATTCTTTTATTGCCGACTCTGTATAAAAAGATGTATTATCTTTGTAGAAAGCCTCTTGGTCAATATAGTATGCCTCATTTATTTTAGTAACTCTTGGAGCGTGGTATGCAAGACCCAATCTAAGCCCTTTTGCAGGTTCGATGATAGTACCAACTTTGAAGTCAAAAGCCGTACCAGATTGCCTAACTGCCTCCCACTGACGCAATTCTTTATAGTCGGTCGGGTTTGCAACATTTGCAGTTTCGGTGTAATTGATTTTTGAAAGCGAATAATAAGACGCCAAACCAAAGTTCACACCAACACTAATAAAATTACCAAACTTCATACCCAAAGCCACATTATACGAATCTGAATAGTTTTTCATAAATGTTGTTTGGCTGTGAGAATATGTGTCGCCTTTTGCAAACGAACGAGCATCTGGACGATAATCATAAGGAGCATCACTCGACCACTCAATCAAACCATTATTTAATGCACTAATTGCTCCCCACTGCGAACCACTTGGAAACTTATGATATGGAGCATAAGGATTATCTTTTGGAATAATCAAATCATTTGGAGTAGCTCCCATAGCATTGAGTTGCGAAGCATAGTGATACACAATCGAATTATTATCATAACCCGACATAGAGTTCAAATACATTGAACCGTTGTTTTGTTTGTTGTAGCTAATACCCAAACTCAAACCTCGTATTAAATACTTTTCTGAATTAATAAAATTAAAAACTGCTCCAAAATTATTCAACCCAAAAAATGTTTTAGAGTCTTTTGTATTAAAGTCTGTTTGAGAATTAGACGATGCAATTTTGAGAGTTGGGGTAATTGCCACTTCGTCGGATTTATACAAAGCAAGACCAGCAGGATTGATAGACATAGAAGAAATATCAGCTCCCAAAGATGTATAAGCACCACCCATAGCCGAAACTCTTGCTGTCGAAATCAAACTACTTGTTTTTGAATAACGATAAACATCATAAGCGTTTTGAGCATAAGAATATGTGATAGTAGCAAAAACTACAACGCTCAATATTATTTTTTTCATATTATCTTCTACGTATTGATGTATTAGTATTTATTCGTGTTGTACCAGAGGAACGAACCGAACCTGAACTATTTGAGATTGTACTTGAACGATTAGAATTATTAGGTCTAACTGTGTTCGTGTATTGTCTGTTATTATTTGTATTTACAGTATTGTTGTTTCTATTAGAGTTTCTGTCATTGAAGGTATCATAATTATATGTATTACCTCCACGAACAGAATTATAGCCATTAGAATTATTATAAATTCTACGTTCATAGCTATTTACAGTTTTAGAAACTTGTTTATTGTAAATCTGACGAGAATAAGTTGTTCCAGAATTACTTCCACTACGACGATAATTATTTACTACATATTTGTCTGGATTGTAGCTTGGTCTATTAGGTCGCCAGTTTGGATAATAAGGAGGATAGTAAGGATTATAGCCCCAATAGTGAGGGTTATAAGGATAGTAACTAAATCCAAAGCCAAAATAAAACGGGTCAAACCAAGGGTCCCAATAAGTGTACCACGAACGATATCCGTGATAAATACCTGCAAATGGATAATAGTATGGCCCATAGAACCAATCCTTCCATCTGAAATATGAAGGAATATATGAACCATATACGTGGTTCATTGCGTAAGTTTCTGCCCAAACAGGAACATACACAATACGAGTAAGTTCATTTTCTTCGTCAGAATACTTAGCCTCAGATTTTTGTTTTGGCTGAACTTGTGGTGTTTCGTTCAACAACTCTTGTAACATTCCGGGATAATAATCCATTGCAAAAACACCGTCTTTGGTGTTTTTCATAGAATCTATCAGTTTTGTATTTTCGTAAACAGGAGTATATTTTTCTCGTTTTTGTACAGGTTTACGTGCTGTATAACCATACAAATCATCATAAATCACTCGTTTCTGTGCATTAACGCCAAACGAAACCAATGAAGTAAAAATGATTACCAAAATAAATTTAACTTTTTCCATATCTTTCGTATTTATTTTATTACTTTCCGTTAAAAATTTGTAAAGTATTGTTATCTAAACAATTACAACACTCACTTTCTTTGTGTATTTTGCTAATAATTATTATTTGACGTACAGACATACGCAAATTATGAATTCGAGCAAAATGCAAATTTTTATCGTACTAATTCTATTTATTTGAGTCAAACCCAATTAAGTTTAATGAGCATCAAGCCAGTTGCCTGCATATCTAACATCTGCCGTAAGAGGAACTTGCAAACTAACAACATTCTCCATACTATTTTTTACAATACTCATAAGTTCTACGAGTTCAGTTTTTGGAACTTCCAAAACCAATTCGTCGTGTACCTGCAACACCATTTTGGCTTTCAAACCTCTTTCACTCAATTCCTTATAGAGTTTTACCATTGCAAGTTTTATAATATCTGCTGCCGAACCTTGTATCGGAGCGTTTATTGCATTACGCTCTGCAAAGCTCCTAACAACAGAGTTTTGAGAATGAATATCCGACAAATATCTACGTCTATGATAGATAGTTTCTGCATATCCTTTTTCTCTAACCTCTTTCACTGCCTCGTCCATATAGGTTTTAACTTGTGGATAACTATCAAAATATCCGTCTATCAACATCTTAGCCTCTTTGGTAGATATTTTGAGATTGGTAGCCAATCCAAAAGAAGAAATACCATATATAATGCCAAAGTTAGCACTTTTTGCTTTACTTCGTTCATTTTTCTCAACTTCTGCAATATTTTTCTTAAAAATCTTTGCTGCTGTTGCTGCGTGAATATCCTCTCCCGAATTAAACGCCTCTATCATTGATTTATCACCACTAAGGTGTGCCATTATACGCAATTCTACTTGGCTATAATCGGCAGCAACAATTACATTATCGCTATTTTGTGCCACAAACGCCATACGGATTTTTTCTCCTCGCGGCGTACGAATTGGGATATTTTGAAGATTAGGATTATTTGAACTTAATCTACCAGTACGTGTCAATGCTTGATTGTAAGTTGTATGCACACGTCCAGTTTTGGGATTAATCAATTCTGGCAACGAAAGCACATAGGTAGATAAAAGTTTTTTAAGTCCTCTGTATTCCAAAATAAGACCAACAATAGGGTGATTATCACTCAGCGACATCAAATACTCCTCGTCAGTTTTGTATTGTTTAGTTTTTGTTCGCTTTGGTTTGTCAGTTATTTTTAGCCTTTCAAACAACAACTCCCCCAACTGTTTTGGCGAATTTATATTCAAATCATCACCTGCATATTTGCGAATTTCAAGCTCAATTCCCTCTATTTCTTTCTCTAATAAAACGGCATATTCACCCAAAATATTGCTATCTATCATCACCCCATCAAACTCCATTTGAGTAAGCACCTTAATCAATGGTTCTTCTATATCAAAATAAAGTTTTTCAAGACCTTCGGATTTTATTTTTGCCCAAAGTATTTCGTTAAGCTGGTAGGTAATATCAGCATCTTCGGCAGCATAATCCAACACTTTACCAATAGGTACAGAGTCCATTTTTAGCTGTTTAGCACCTTTTCCTATCAAATCTTCGATTTTGATAGTTGTGTAGTTAAGGTGGGTAAGTGCCATATAATCCATTCCGTTGGATAGGTCTGGATTTAAAAGATACTGCAAAATCATAGTATCATAGAGTTTTCCTTTAACATCTATGCCTATGTTTTTCAGAACAAGCATATCAAACTTAATATTTTGACCAATTTTCGAGATTTTTTCTGACTCAAAAATAGCTTTAAATCTTTTGTCAAAATCTATCTTTCCATTGTTTGGCAAATAATATGCTTTGTGAGCCTCCAAAGCAATAGAAATACCTACAAGCGTATCTAAATTTGGATTAAGACCAGTTGTTTCGGTATCAAAACAAAAATTCCCTTTTAGCTCTATCAAAGAGGCTAATTTATCTGCCTCGTCTTGTGTTTCAATCAGCGTATAGATATGTGGTACAGTATCAATATTTTTGATATTTTCAAACTCTTGTGTTTCAAACATATCAACCATTACCCCACTCTGTGGCTTAGGAGTTTCTACTATTTCTGGGGATTTAGATTTTGCTATGGGTTGTTGCGAAAAAAGCCCCTCGTCTATGCTATACTCCTGCAAAGGTTTTGCCTCACTGCCACACTCTTTTTCCAAATCTCGCAACATAGTTACAAAATTAAGTTTTTGGAAAAGCGACATAAGTGTACAGTAATCAGGTTTACTTACCTGTAAGTCCTCTATGGCACATTCCACTGGAACATTTTGGTCGATAGTAACTAAGGTACGAGCAAGCATCAAATTATCTTTATTTTCAATCAAATTTTCCTTTTGCTTACCTTTCAAAGAATCTATATTTTCGTAAATACCGTCTATATCTCCATAAGTACTAACAAGTTTCATTGCTGTTTTCTCACCAATTCCTGGAACGCCCGGAACATTGTCGGCAACATCTCCCCATAGAGCCAAAATATCAATTACCTTTTGTGGACTATCAATCGTATAACGTTTGCAAATATCCTCCTGCGTTACCACTTCATAAGTAATTTCTCCACCCTTACGAGGCTTAAACATTTTGATATTTTCTTCTATCAACTGACCATAGTCTTTGTCGGGAGTAACCATATACACATCAAGCCCAGCACGTGCAGCACGTTTTGCCATAGTTCCTATCACATCATCAGCCTCATAGCCACTCACCTCCAAAATAGGAATATTCAAAGCACTAAGTATTTGTTTGATATAAGGCACAGAAAGAATTATATCCTCTGGTGTTTCACTACGATTAGCCTTATACAAAGAGTATATTTTGTTACGAAAACTACCACCCTTTGGGTCGAATGCGACACCCAGATATTGAGGTTTTTCTCTGTCCAAAATATCTTTTAGGAATTTTGTAAATCCCCAAATAGCAGAGGTATTCAAGCCCTCGCTGTTACGCATTGGACGACCTATAAAAGCATAATAGAACCTAAAAATCAAAGCAAAGGCATCTATCAAAAATAATTTATTGTTCATAGTTCATTTTTTCTTTCAGAAACCATACAAGCTCCCAACTTAGGATATTTTGCAACACAACGTAGCGTATGGCGTCCGTAAGTTATGCGTATCAGCAAAATAGACAAGATAGGCAAGTTTCGTTTTTAGTAGATAATTCTAAAAAATTATTTGTTATCCTCTGCATACCATTCAGCAAAAGATGTTGCTGTTTCGTGGAGTTTCAAATGATGAAGTTCAACACCAGTAGGCAACTGTGATGATATTTTTTGAGCAAAATCAGAAATCAAATTTTCGCAAGTTGGTTGAAAATCCACAACAACTAATTTCTCGGTATCTACACAAAAAGACGAACTACGACTATCCTCCGAACTAAACACCAAAGCGTGGTCGTAAACCGAAATAATATTATCATTTATAATTTTTTTCAAAGTCTTGAAATCAATTACCATTCCGTATTTTGGATTGGATTTATCAGAAATAGGTTCACCTATAATTGTAACAAAGAATTTGTATGAATGACCGTGAATATGCAAACAAGCACCATCATAATCTTTCAGTGCGTGTGCCATCTCAAAAGAGAACTCTTTGGTTAATCGAATTTTAGCCATAGTTTATATGTATTTTAACTGACAAATATACAAATTATAAATAAAATCTCAAAATACAAACAGCCAATAACATCAAATTTATAGATTATTATTTTCCTCTTATCACATCATATTTATACTATTTTGACTATTTAAAAGATAGATATATGAGCGATTAACAACATACAAAAATTACGAATGTCGTTAAAATACACTTGTTTGGCTATTTTAGTTTTTAGCTATTAACAATAATTTGTAAAATATCATTTTTTTTCGTTACTTTGCGAATAAATTGAGTGGGTATGTTCTTACGTAAAAAATTAAAATTATGACTATCGTACAATTAGAATATTTGATAGCTGTTGCCAATTATGGAAGTTTTTCTTTGGCATCAGATCACTGTTATGTTACACAACCTTCTTTAAGCACCCAAATCAAAAATTTGGAGGACGAACTTGGTGTGATTTTGCTAAATCGTAGCGACAAACCAATCACTCTTACAGAAGCAGGAAAAGTAGTAATCTCACAAGCAAAAGAAGCTATCAGCTGTTTTTACACGATTGGCGAAAGAGTCAAAGAAATGAAAAACGAAGTGAAAGGAGTATTTACTCTTGGCGTTATCCCAACTATTGCCCCTTATTTACTTCACAAATTTGTACCTAAATTCATTACCGACTATCCTAATGTTCAACTTCAAATCCGTGAAATTTATACACGTGATATTGAACGAGAACTAAAAAATGGAAAGATAGATATGGGACTTTTGGCATCTGGATTTACCAATCCAGAAGAAATAAAAGAGGAAATTATTTTTGCAGACAAATTTTATTTATACCACTCAAAAGACTCTGAACTTTCTGCCCACGAAGAAGTCCACATTGCAGATATAGACCAAACTTCGCTTATACTTTTGCCCGAGGGCAACTGTCTAAGAACACAAGTAATAGACCTATGTAATGCAAAAAAACTCAAAAACAAAAAAATATATTTTGAGAGTGGTTCGTTAGAGACAATAACAAGAATGATTGACAGCATTGGCGGTTCGACAATTCTTCCTGAAATGGCAACAACTCTCCTGCCAGAGGAAAGACAACATCAACTAAAACCATTCAGTCCAATCATCAACGCCCACAGAGATATAGCACTTGCCGTTAGCAAGAATTTCTACAAGCGTAGTATTTACAGAGCAATTAAAGAAACAATTATAAAATCTAAATAACCCGATTTTTTAAAATGGAACACGTAAAATGTTTAATTATTGGTAGTGGCCCTGGTGGTTACACTGCTGCAATTTATGCTTCAAGAGCAAATTTATCACCTGTTGTTTATGCTGGTATCCAACCAGGAGGTCAGCTTACAACTACAACCGAAATAGATAACTTCCCGGGCTACCCAACAGGTACAACTGGAAACGAACTTATGGCAGATATCAAAGCACAAGCTGAGAGATTTAATACAGATATTCGTAATGGTATTATTACAAAAGCCGACCTTTCTTGTCGTCCATTCGCTCTTACTATTGATGGTGAAAAAGAAATCACAGCTGATGCAATTATTATTTCTACTGGTGCAAGTGCAAAATACTTAGGACTTCCATCTGAGGAAAAATTCCGTGGTATGGGCGTTTCTGCTTGTGCAACTTGTGATGGTTTCTTCTATCGCAAACGTACTGTTGCAGTAGTAGGTGGTGGCGACACTGCTTGTGAGGAAGCAACTTACCTTGCATCTATTTGCAAAAAAGTATATTTAATTGTTCGTAAAGATTTCCTTCGTGCATCAAAAGCAATGCAAGAAAAAGTATTCAAAACAGAGAATATCGAAGTTCTTTTTGAGCATAACACAAAAGAGATTTTGGGAGATGAGGACGGTGTTACAGGTGCAGCACTTATCAAAAATGACGGAACAGAAAAAACTATCGAGATTGACGGTTTCTTCTTGGCTATCGGACACCACCCAAACACAGAGGTATTCAAAGGTCAAATTGAGTTGGACGCAGAAGGTTATATCGTAACTCAGGGCAAATCTTCAAAAACAAATATCGAAGGCGTGTTTGCAGCAGGTGATGTTAAAGACCCTCACTACCGCCAAGCAATTACTGCTGCTGGTTCTGGTTGCATTGCAGCTATGGACTGTGAAAAATATCTAAATAGTTTGAAATAACATTGAAAATATTTTTTAATGAAAAATATAAGTAAATACACAAATTTATTAGGAGTATCAGTATTGGTACTCCTAATGTATTCGTGTGGTTCATCAAAATACACCTTTACACGAAAACGAGAAGTTCAGAAATACTCTGCACAAGAGGTGCAACGCATATCTGACTCTATCTGGGGCGTAAAACCCATAGACACAACGGAAATTTTGGCAGAAAGCAATGAAATTGTCGCAACCAAAGATACTGTGAGCAATGAAATTATTGCCACAAACAAAAATCTTTCGGACACAATTTGCAACAATTTGATTGAAGATGAGAAAGAAAAAGAATTAGACGAAGTCTGGGGAACTAACTACGAATTTACAGACAGAGAAAGGACAACAATCAGTTCTACCGCTACTAATTTTTTCAAAGATGGAAATTCTGTAAAAGTAAATTTGGACGAACTATCCCAAAAAGCAACATTCCCATTCGACGGAATTTTTACTTCAAATTTTGGGTTTCGCCGAGGACGTGGACACAAAGGCATAGATATTAGTGCCAGAAATGGAGCAAAAGATATCAAAGCATTTATGGACGGAGTTGTTCGCATATCCAAATATATGAGTGGATTTGGAAATGTACTTGTAATTCGCCACGAAAACGGTATGGAAACAGTATATGCACACTGTCGCAAGAATCACGTAAAAAGTGGAGATATAGTCAATTCTGGTCAAGTAGTTGCAACCGTTGGTAGCACTGGCCGTTCAACTGGACCTCATTTGCATTTTGAAATAAGAATAGACGGGATTCCTGTCGATCCAAATTTCTTTATGAACCCAAAGGAGAAAACAATGAAACACGGATTGACATACATTCACAAGTTTGACAAATACACAGTACTTGCATCAAACGAATCACAAAAATCAAAAGTAATTGTCAAACGTTACCACAAAATACGCTCAGGGGACACACTTTCGAGATTATCATACAAGTATGGGGTTTCTATCAAAAACCTATGCAAAATGAATAATATAAAAACTACTACAATCCTACGAATTGGCAGACAACTCAGAGTATCATAAATTTTGGAACAAGACCAACATACAAGCATAAAACAACAGCTATCTATTCTTCCTCAACTCCCGGGAGTATATAGATTTTTGGATAGCAAAGGGACTATTATTTATGTTGGCAAAGCAAAAAACCTCAAAAAAAGGGTTTCTTCGTATTTTGTTTCGAGCAAACAACACGCTCGAAAAGTAATTGCTCTTGTCAAAAAAATTCACAGCATAGAACACACTGTTGTAGAGAGTGAGGCAGACGCATTTTTGTTGGAGAACAATATGATAAAATCTCTCCAACCAAAATATAATATACTACTAAAAGACGATAAAACCTATCCGTGGATAGTAGTCAAAAACGAGGAATTTCCAAGAATTTTATCAACACGAAACATCATAAAAGACGGGTCTAAATATTATGGTCCCTATCCTTCTGTATTTGCTCAAAAATCTATGTTGGAGCTAATCAAAAAGATATATAATGTGCGTTCGTGCCATTTGAAACTCACACGTGATAGCATCAAACGTGGCAAATTTTCGAGATGTTTGGAATATCATATAGGCAACTGCAAAGCCCCCTGCGAGGCTCTACAAAGTTTTGAACAGTACAACGAAAATATCACGGGAGCAAAAAACATTCTTTCGGGCAATCTTGCCCAAGCCAAAGAATACCTCCATTCACAAATGCAAAAAGAAGCAGAAGCATTAAGATTTGAGGAAGCTCAACGCTACAAAGACAGACTAACTCTTTTGGACAACTATACAAGCAAAAGCATAGTAGTTTCTCCACAAGAACACGATATAGATGTTTTCTCGCTTATAACAGATATTAGTAGTGCATTTTGCAACTATATACACATTGAACGAGGAGCAATTATCTATTCTTATTCGATAGAAATGAAACTCGGATTAGAAGAAAGCAAAGAGGATATTATGGCATTTGCAATGTATAGAATTTTGCAAATAGTCGGCAGAGAAATATCATCACAAGTAATCGTTCCATTCGTTCCAAACGAGGAATTATTCCCACATTCTATTTTTATTGTTCCCAAACGTGGCGACAAGCTGAAACTATTGGAGTTGTCCGAAAAGAATTGCAAACTTTACCGTTTGGCAAAACTTAAAAATTTAGAAAACACCTCTCCTCAACGCCATAGTGAGAGAATTATGGGACAAATCCAAAAGGATTTACAACTGGACAAACTTCCCGAAAGAATAGAATGTTTTGACAACTCAAACACACAAGGCACTTACCCTGTTGCAGCTTGTGTTGTATTTAAAGATGCAAAACCAGCAAAAAAAGAATATCGACACTTTAATATCAAGACAGTAGAAGGGCCAAACGATTATGCGTCTATGTACGAAGTAGTCAAACGCCGCTACGAAAGAGTTTTGGCAGAAAAAGGCGAACTACCTCAATTAATTGTGATTGACGGAGGCAAAGGGCAACTTGGTATTGCTTATGGAGTATTAGAGGAATTAGGCTTACAACACCAAATAGCAATTATTGGACTTGCAGAGAGGTTAGAAGAGATATTCTTTCCAAACGACCCATTGCCTTTGTGTTTAGACAAGAGTGGCGACACAATGAAAGTGCTTATGCACATTCGTGACGAAGCCCACAGGTTTGGGATTACCCACCATAGGGACAAACGTAGCAAAGGAGCATTAAGCACCTCACTCGACAAAATCCCATCACTCGGTGCTATTTCTGTCAAGAACCTACTTCGCAAATTCAAGACTATATCGGCTATAAAATCTGCAAGTAAAGAACAATTAGCAGATGTTGTTGGAAACAGCAGAGCAACAGCAATTTTAGAATATTACAAAAAAGAAAATGATAAATAAAATGGAAATAATTTTTGCAACAAACAACAAAAACAAACTGAAAGAAGTTTCGGCAATATTGGGAGAAAACTACCAAATCTCCACTCCAAAAGAAAACGGAATTACAGAAGATATACCAGAAGAACAGCCTACAATCGAGGGCAACGCTTCACAAAAATCTCACTACATATACGACAGAGTTCACAAAAACTGTTTTTCGGACGATACTGGGTTGGAAATAGAAGCACTAAACGGAGCTCCGGGAGTGTATTCAGCCAGATATGCTGGTGAGCATTGTTCGTTTGACGACAATATGAACAAAGTCCTACAAGAAATGACTGGTAAAACAAACCGTAAAGCGTGTTTCAGAACCGTTATTTCTCTAATTATTGACGGCAAAGAACACCAATTTGAAGGCAGAATTGACGGAGAAATACTATGCGAAAGACAGGGCAAAGAGGGCTTTGGTTACGACCCAATTTTTCGCCCAAACGGCTATACAGAAAGCTTTGCAGAAATGTCTATTGAGCTAAAAAACAAAATCTCACATAGAGGTTTAGCAACTCAAAAATTAGAGAAATTTCTAAAATCACTATAATGAAAGAAATAGAACTCTTAGCACCTGCCAAAAATCTGGAATACGGCAAAGAAGCAATTCTTTGTGGTGCAGATGCTGTGTATATAGGTGCAGCCGAATTTGGAGCAAGATATGCAGCTGGGAATAGTGTCGAGGATATTGCCAGTCTTGTTGAATTTGCACATCAATACGGAGCGAGAGTCTATGTTACAATGAACACTATACTTTTTGAGGACGAACTCGAAAGTGCAAAAAAACTCTCACTCAAATTGTGTAATATAGGCGTTGATGCGTTTATAGTTCAGGATATGGCTTATTTAATGTTTGATCTGCCAATCCAGCTTCACGCCTCTACCCAAACCACTGCCAAAAATATAGAAAGAGTAAAGTTTTTGGAGGAAATAGGTTTTGATAGAGTTGTACTCGAACGAGGGCTTACTGCAAATCAAATAAAAGATATTTGTCAAAACACAAACACCGAGATAGAAGCATTTGTACACGGTGCAATTTGTGTTTCATATAGCGGAGAATGTTATATGGGTCATATTGTTTCGGGACGAAGTGGCAATCGTGGAGTTTGTTCGCAACCCTGCCGAGCAACCTACAATCTCTACGACTCAAAAGGCAACAAAATAATAAACCAAAAACATTTGTTGTCGGTCAAAGATTTCAAACTTTCGCAACACATACCCCAAATGATAGAAATGGGTGTTAAATCGTTCAAGATTGAAGGCAGATTAAAAGATATTTCATACCTAAAAAACAGCACTCTACACTATCGACAAGAGATAGACAAATATTTGGAAAAGAATAGCAACTACACACGTAGTTCGGTTGGAACAACAGTTTTTGAAAAAGAAATAGACTTAAATAAAAGTTTCACAAGAGGATTTTGTGATTATTTTTGGAAAGACTCCCACCCACAAGTTGCCTCATTCAATACCGCAAAAGCAATAGGTGAGGAAATAGGCGAGGTTGCAAAATGTGGTAAAGATTTTTTTGTACTCAAAAAAACTGCAAAACTAAACAACGGCGACGGAATATGTTTTGTAGGCTCAAACAAAGAATTTAGTGGTACTAACATAAATACAAGCGACGGTGAGAAAATATTTCCGAACCGTATGGACGGAATTAAAATAGGCACAAAAATCTACCGTAATTTTGATATTCAGTACTCAAATATGATTACTCGTGAAAAAGCTGTTCGCAAAATAGATACCAAAATATCTTTGAACTTCACAGCCGATACACTTAGTATTTTATGTGAGGATTGCAAAGGAATAAAAATTGAGGACAAGATAGATACAAGGGGTTTTGAAACACCCAAAAATGCTGAAAAGATGCGTTCAACACTTATTGAACAGTTCAAAAAAAGTGGAGATACGATATTTAATATCAAAGAAATACATATAAATGGGGACTTACCTTTTATCGCAATTTCTATGATAAACAACATTCGTCGAAATATTTTAGAAAAACTAAGAAATAAAAGACTATCTTCGCATAAAAAGTTAAGCCCTACAAAGCTCAAAATCACAAAAACACACGAAGGGAACTTGACTTACAAAGCAAATGTAAGCAACTCACTTGCCGAAAAACTCTATCGTGAATGTGGTTACACAAACATTGAGCGGGCAGTGGAACAAACTGGGAAGTCAATGATTGGCAAAGAGGCAATGGTAATGCGTTATTGTATTCGCAAAGAATTGGGAAGATGCCTAAGAGAAGGGGGCAAGAACGAAAGTTTATATTTGGAAAACGGAGGTAATTTCTTTGAAATTACAAACGATTGCAACAAATGCGAAATGAAATTAATATACAGAGGTAAAAACATATTTTAGATATATATGAGAGAAGAATTTTTGGTTGCAGACTCTTGGAAAGAGTACGAATTGATAGACAGTGGAAATGGCGAAAAATTAGAACGATTTGGAGATTTTGTAATTTTCAGACCAGAGCCACAAGCACTTTGGGACAAATCAATGAGCGAAAGAGAATGGATAAATAAATCTGATGCTTATTTCAAGAACTCACGCAATTCGACAGACAAGGGCGACTGGACAAAATCCGAAGGTATGCCAGAGAAATGGCAAATTAAATACACTTACAAAGAGATGCGTTTGAATATGAAATTATCACTAACATATTTCAAACACGTTGGAATTTTCCCTGAACAAGCAGCCAACTGGAACTATATTTATGATAGTGTCAAACAAATGCAAAAGCTTTGTGGAGAGGTAAATGTACTAAATTTATTTGCTTATACAGGCGGAGCAACACTTGCTGCACGTAGTGCAGGAGCAAAAGTTACTCACGTTGATGCAGTAAAACAAATTGTTGCGTGGGCAAAAGAAAATATGCAAAACTCTGGTTTGGATAATGTTAGATGGATAGTCGAAGATGTTAGGAAATTTGTGAAACGTGAGATTAAACGTGGCAACAAATATCAAGGAATTATTCTTGACCCACCAGCTTTTGGAAGAGGTGCAGACGGAGAATTGTGGAAATTGGAAGATGATATTTTGGAGTTTTTGAAGGATTGTGAGAAACTTCTCGACCACAAAGGTTTTGTAGTTTTCAATCTTTACTCTATGGGCTTATCATCACTTGTGGCACAAACGCTAATATCACAGATTTTTAAAGTTCGCAACATTGCTCACGGAGAATTGTATTTCAACGACAAAGCAGGAAAAAAACTTCCACTTGGAGCATACGCAAGATTTACAAAATAAGTTATGAAAATAGTTATTGACAGTGCAATTCCTTATATTCAAGGAGTTTTAGAACCATATTTTGAAGTAGTTTATATGAAAGGTGTAGATATTTGCAAAGCAGATATCAAGGATTGTGATGCAATGTTCATACGCACACGCACAAAGTGCAATAAAGAACTACTCGAAGGCTCTGGGGTAAAATTCATAGGTACTGCCACAATAGGCACAGACCATATTGATTTGGATTATTGCAAAGAAAAGTCAATAGAGGTTGTAAACGCCAAAGGGTGCAATTCACGAGGCGTTGTTCAGTGGGTAATGGCAGCTATTATGGAAATAGACCACACAAACCCAATAATTCCACAGCAAACTACTATTGGGGTTGTTGGTGTGGGAAACATTGGAAGTATTGTAGCTAATTTGTTCAAAAGAATGGGATTTAATGTTCTTAAAAACGACCCTATCAGAGCAAACAGCGAAAGTGGCTTTATAAATACAGAGCTTAAAGAACTTTTGCAGAAAAGTGATTTTATAACATTCCATACCCCACTAACAATATCTGGCAAATACCCAACAAAACATCTTTTGAATAACGAAAACATAAAATACATCAAACCGACAGCAAGTATTTTGAATGCTTCGAGAGGAGGTGTGGTTTGTGAACAAGCAATTATAGAAGCTGCAAAATATGGCAAGATTGGAAATTTATTTATAGATGTTTGGGAGAACGAACCTAATATAAACACAGAATTGTTAAAGATTGCACGTGTTGCTACCTACCACATAGCTGGTTATTCAGCACAAGGCAAAGCCAATGCAAGTGCAATGATTATAAAACAATTAGCAAATTTCTTTGATATTAAAACTCTCAAAGCGTGGTATCCAAGAGAGGTTGCCAATGCACCTCTACACACAGAAATAAGTTGGGCAAACCTAAAACGTTTGATGCCATTGTACTACTGCATTTCTGCCGATACACACAAACTTAAAATTGCACCCGACAAATTCGAAGACTTACGCAATAACTACAAATATCGCAACGAGTTTTTTTAAGATTATCACAAATAAATTATACTAAGAATTCTAAGGAATTTCTATAATAAATGTTTATCTTTGTGAATTATTTACAAAATTAGTCATAGTATGTACAAAAAGATTTTTAGACCTTTGATGTTTATGCTCCCACCCGAAACGATTCACACATTAATAGTTTTGGGAATGAAGATAGGTTTTTCAATACCTTTTATGCGAAAAATCGCAAGAAATATTCTGGGCGTACAAAACAAGCAATTAGAGAGAGAGGTATGTGGGATTAAATTCAAAAATCCAGTAGGAATGGCAGCAGGTTTTGACAAGAATGCTGATATGTATGAGAATATATCTGCTATGGGATTTGGGTTTATGGAAGTTGGCACAATCGTTCCAAAGGCTCAACCGGGCAACCCCAAACCAAGAATTTTCAGACTACCCAAAGACGGAGCATTGATTAATCGTATGGGTTTCCCTTCAAAAGGTCTAAAATACGCATCAAAGCACTTACTTGACAGAACAAACAGAGAGTTTGTAATTGCTGGAAACTTAGGCAAAAACACTGCCACACCAAACGACAAAGCACACGAAGACTACCTAACTTCGTTTAGAGCATTGTACGATAATGTAGATTATTTTGTGGTTAATGTAAGCTGTCCAAACGTAACAAACTTGACTTCTCTACAAAACAACGAATCACTAAAACTAATTATCAACGGACTTACAGAATATCGAAGAGGGCAGGACAACTACCGTCCAATTATGCTAAAAATTGCTCCTACACTTACTAACGAGCAAATAGATGATATTTTGGAAGTTATCGAGGAATGTGGTATAGACGGAGTTGTAGCAACAAACACTACAACATCACGTGAGGGACTAAAAACTTCTCCACAACGTGTGGAAGAAATCAAAAACGGAGGTTTGAGTGGAGCTCCACTTACCGAGCGTTCTTTGGAAGTTATTAGCTATATCAGCAAAAAAACACAAGGCAAACTTGCTATTGTTGGCGTTGGTGGGGTTATGACAGAAGACGATGCAATAGATATGCTAAAAGCAGGAGCATCGCTAATTTTGCTTTATACAGGATATATATACAATGGTCCAATGTTTGTGAAAAGAATATGCAAACGCATACTAAAAGAACAAAGAGAAGGCAAATTATAAAATTCTAAATAAAATGTTAAAGGCAGCTATTGTAACTATTGGAGATGAAATTCTAATAGGTCAGATTGTAGATACTAACTCGGCTTGGTTGGGCAAAGAGCTTAACAAACACGGAGTTATAGTTAGTCGAATCTTGTCGATTAGCGACAATGTAGAGGAGATTTATAGCACACTGAAAATGTGCAGAGAAACATACGATTTGACACTTGTAACTGGCGGATTAGGGCCTACAAAAGACGATATTACAAAGAAAGTCCTTTGCGATTTGTTTGAGAGCAAACTCATTCAACACCCAGAAAGTTACGCCATTACCAAAGAAATACTTGGACGACGAAACATAGAGATGAACGCTCTAAACAAAGCACAATCACTCGTACCTGACAAATGTGAAGTCATAATCAATCACAATGGCACAGCCCCAGCAATGTTGTTTCATCACGGCAAAAACATTCTCATATCAATGCCCGGAGTTCCATTTGAGATGATAGAGATATGCAAAGAATATGTTTTTGATATTATCACAAAACATTTTGGACTTCACAATAATATCCACCGAAACATAGTAACATTTGGAATTGCCGAAAGTATTTTGGCAGAGAAAATAGAGGAATGGGAAAATGCTCTACCTCCATATCTTCATTTGGCTTACCTACCAAACCCAAGTCGTGTAAGACTTCGTTTGTCTGCATACGATGTGCAAGACACAAAAATGGTAGATAATGAAATTACCGAAAAATTCGACGCACTTCGCAAACTCATACCAGAGTTTTATATAGGCGAAGAAGATACAGAAGTAGAAGTAAGTTTGTCTAATATCTTGCGAGAAAGAAACGAAACTTTGAGCGTTGCAGAAAGTTGTACAGGCGGAAATATAGCTGCAAAAATCACTTCTTTGAGTGGTTCAAGCGATATATTTTTGGGTGGTATAGTTTCGTATAGCAACCAAGCCAAACAGAACATCTTAGGAGTAAATTCCAAAGGCATAGAATCTTTTGGTGCTGTAAGCCAACAAGTTGTCGAACAAATGGCACAAGGTGTTCGCAAACTAAACAATAGCACATACTCAATAGCAACTTCGGGAATAGCTGGACCGAACGGTGGTAGCGAAGAAAAACCAGTCGGAACGGTTTGGATAGCAATAGACACACCACAAGGCACTTTCTCAGAAAAATATCTATTCTCTAAACTCCGACAACCAAATATAGACCGAGCCTCAACAACAGGTCTTTACAAATTACTAAAACACATACAAAATCTATAAAAGAGATATTACTGTACGGTAAAATCTTCAAAAAACGCTGTAATATATTATCACTTAACATATTACAGCGTTTTCGTTTGTATGGAGCTTAAAAAGAGCAATTATTAGCCTACTCTATTCCCTTATTTCTATAATCTTTTGGAGAAAGTCCTGTATGTTGTTTGAAATATTTGCCAAAGAATGATTGCGTACTAAAATTCAAATGATATGCAATTTCTTGAATACTCAAATTTGAAAATTTCAGCATATTTTTAGCTTCCAAAATTACATATCTATCAATCCACTCCGTAGCAGATTTTCCGCTAATAGATTTAATAAGAGTTGAAAGGTATTTTGGTGTAATGTGCATTTTCTCTGCATAAAAATTAACTCCACGTTCCGCTGTATGATTTTCGGCAACAAGCATCATAAACTGTTCAAAGAAAGCCTCTTTGCGAATTGTCGAACGAGTTTTTGGGCTATTATCCGAATCAGTTTTTATTCTATCATAAATATCCATCATCTTAACCAAAAGCGAAAAAACCATAGTTCGCAACAACAAAGTCTTTCGAACACCAGAATAATTACTATTAAGTTCCTCAATTTCACGAATACTTTTTGCAATAAATATCACGTCGTGTTTTGGAATAAGCATACAAGGATTATTCAAAAGAATAGAAAAAGCCTGAGCCGTTTCTTTCAGTAAATTTGGCATATCCTTCATAAAATCCATAGATGCAAACAAACCAATACACTTAAAATTCTCTTCTTTGCCAAGTTGAACAATATTGTTTGGCAAATTCACTATAAGTGTTCCAGCAGTAATTTCATATTCTTTGAGGTTGATTGTGATAGTTGTCGAACCACTCAAACACAAACCAAAAATCACTGCATCAAGTTTGCAAGGATATTTAAACATATCAAACTTACCAACCATTTCGCTAAACACAATAAGCCCGTTATCAATGTTTGCATCAATACCCGTAAATTCTTTTATTTGTTTAATTCCAAAATTCTGATATTCCATATAAGATTATTTTGATACAAAAGTTATTGCTGTCCGGTAAAAATTTTAAAAATAATCGTAATAGATTAAACAACAATGTATTACAGTGTTTTAATTTGTAAAGGGCTTGGAAAAAATATTTTTAAAATTTTTATCTTTCCGAAATCTTACAAGCTTCCAATAAACTCGGATCTCTTAGGCTATTTTGCTGATGGTCATAACGTAGCGTACTGGCGTACGTGAGTTATGAGCATCGGCGAAATAGACAAGATAGGCGAGTTTCGTTTTTAGCGGACAGTATTATACAAAAGTAGAATAAATTACTTAAAACAACAAGTTTTTAAGAAATAACTATACTATTTAACCTAAAATTAGCCAAAGATAATAAAAACTCTGTAAGTATATTATATTGTTATGCTCCAATAAATTTCGTAACTTTGTGGTCTTATAAAAAAAGAAAATATATAATGGTAAAAGCAGTTTTTTTGGACATTGACGGCACACTGGTAAGTTTCAAAACACACAAAGTAGCACAATCAAGCATAGATGCTATAAACACTATGCGTAAAAATGGCATAAAAGTATTTATTTCGAGTGGAAGAAATATCCGCAGTATAACCAACTTAGGAGATTTGGAATTTGACGGCTACATAACAATGAATGGCGGAGAATGTTTGGTTGGCAAAGACAAAGCAATTTTTCAGAAAGCAATGTGCAAAAAAGACATAGAAACGCTTGTAAATTATTTCAAAACAGTAGAAGAATATCCTTGTGTATTTGTAAGCAATGACACCCCACCTATCACAATGAATTTCAAAAATGCAGAAGTTGATGAAGTTTTTAAAATGCTAAACTATCCCCAACCTCCATTCATAGATAGCAGCAAAATGGTCGAAAGAGAGATTTTTGAATTGATTTTATTTTTCAACGAAGAACAAGAAAAACGCCTAATGCCTCTTTTGCCAAACAGCGTTACAGCTCGTTGGACATCACATTTTGCAGACGTAGGGCCCAAAGGAATAAATAAACTTATAGGAATTCAGAAATTTTCAGAATATTTTGGTTTTGATATTTCCGAAACAATGGCAATCGGCGACGGCGGTAACGACAAAGAAATGATAGAGGGAGCAGCAATAGGCGTTGCAATGGCAAACGCCAACCAATCAGTCAAAGACATTGCAGATTATATCACTACTTCGGTAGATGATGACGGAGTTTGGAATGCTCTCAAACACTTTAATGTAATCTAATTTAGCATTGCCCGCTAAAAACTCTGTAATGAATTAAATAATAATTTATTACAGAGTTTTTATTTTATACAGTGGGCTTATTTTTTAGAAATCATACAAGCTCCCAATAAACTCGGATCTCTTAGGCTATTTTGCATATATAACGTAGCGTACTGGCATACGTGAGTTATGAGCATCGGTGAAATAGACAAGATAGGCGAGTTTCGTTTTTAG
>CAZRHJ010000017.1:0-36065 GCA_964600025.1 uncultured Rikenellaceae bacterium
TTTTTTTATCTCCAAATTTTTTTGCAACTTTTTTTATCTTTTTTTTGACTTTTTTCTAAACTTTTTCCCCATCATTCCCCTTTCTCCCTTTGTATCAATATTTTACAAGATTACTACCTGAATGATTTTTTTAACTGGTCAATTTGGTTTTTAAAGTCTTTATCTGTTTCAATTAAGTTGTCAATAGTCTTACAGGAATGTACTACGGTTGCGTGACTTCGTCCGCCAATAGCATTTCCGATACATTTCAAAGACAAAGAAGTGTATTCTTTTGCAATAAACATTGCTACTTGACGAGCAAGTGCAACTTCTCTCTCACGAGTTTTGGACAAGAACTGTTCTTGTTTTATTTTATAAAAATCACAAACTATATCTTTAATATAGTCTATGGTTATTTCTTTTTTACTATTTGCCACATAAGAAGTAAGCACTTTGTGTGCTAAATCTATGGTTGCTGGGATTTGCAACAATGCAGAGTGAGCTGCAAAAGAAGTAACTGCTCCTTCAAGCTCTCTGACATTTGTATGAATACTGTCTGCAAGAAATTCTATAACCTCCTGCGACAATTCTATATTATAGCGTTTTGATTTACTTTTGATAATTGCAACTTTGGTTTCAAAATCGGGTGCAGACAACTGAACAGACAATGCCCATTTGAAACGAGAAATCAAACGATTCTCAATATCTTTCAAATCCACAGGCGATTTGTCGGAGGTAAAAACAAGTTGCTTTTTGTTTTGGTGAAGATGATTGAATATATTAAAGAATACAATCTGAGTTTGTGGCTTACCTGCCAACTCCTGTATATCATCAACAATCAAAACGTCCATCATTTGATAGAAACGCACAAACTCACCAGCCTCGTGTTTTTGAGTTGCAGAAGTAAATTGGTCTATAAATTTTTGAGATGAAACATACAATACGTTGCTATTTGGAAAATTTTTCTTAACCTCAATACCGATAGCCTGAGCGATATGAGTTTTACCAAGACCAGATTCACCATATATAAACATAGGGTTAAATTCAGCACCCGGTTTTTCCGCAACAGAAAGTCCTGCTGCACGAGCTAATTTATTACAATCCCCCTCGATAAAATTATCGAAAGTCAAATCAAAATTAAGCTGTGAATCTACCTCCACTTTATTAAGTCCCGGAGCAACATAAGGATTAGAAGTTTGAGTCGGCGTAGTTTCCTTCAAAAAATTTTTTATGTTGGTATTAGTTTCGGCTGGTCGTTTCTCTATAACAATATATTTCAGATTCTTGACCTTTCCACCAAACTGCTCCATAATAATTGGACGAATAATAGGAATAAAATTTGCGTCCACATAACTCGCACACGAGTTATTTGGAACAGAAATGGCCAAAACGCCATTTTCGAAAGAATATAAATCCAATGGCTCAATCCACATAAGAAACTCATCTGGTTTAATCAGCGATTTAAACTGATTTTTACACTTTCGCCAAGCATCTACATATATTTCAGAAACTTTATTCATATCTATTTAACAAATTGGGATTACAAATATCTAAAAAATTATCATTATAAAAAAATATATTTCATTTTTTTTAAAAGATTTTTCAAAATTTTATAAAATATACTATCTTTGTTTGGCAATTAGCACCTATTTGATATGAATAAAATAAATGAAGATAAAGATTTGATTGAGGCTTCTATGAAAGGAGATGAAATTGCTTTTGAAAAACTGTTCACAAAACACATTGGAACAGTACGAAAGCACTTGATATCCTTATCTGGAAGCGAATATAACGCAAACGACATTATACAAGAGACCTATATCAAAGCTTATACCAAAATAAACACCTACAAACCACACGCTTCGTTTGGAGGGTGGCTGTGCTTGATTGCAAAAAACATATTCATTGACCAAGTACGCAAAGATTCGTCAAAAAGGAGCATTACTTTCACTGAATACAACACTGAAACGAACGAAATAATAGACGAAAGTACAAATTGGGATTTTAAAGAGGAAAAAATATCCAAACTCGAAAAGAATTTCAATTCTCTACCCAAAGAATATAGAGAAGTTTTGAATATGAGATTTTTTTTGGATATGAATTACGAAGAAATATCTCAAACAATGAACGTCCCGATTGGAACAATAAAAACTTGGATACATAGAGCCAAACAAGCCCTAAAAAAACAATACAAATAAAAAAATAGATAAAAATGGACATAGAAATTATTCAAAAATATTTTGGCGAAGAGCTTAGCGAAAAACAATTAGCACAATTTGCAAAAATGGGCGAATTATATAAGGAATGGAACGAAAAAATAAACGTTATTTCTCGCAAAGACATAGACAATGTATATTTACACCATATATTACACTCGCTTTCGATTGCAAAAGTTATGAAATTTCCTGACGGGGCTGTTGTTATGGATATTGGCTGTGGAGGTGGTTTTCCTGGGATACCATTGGCAGTAATGTTCCCAGAAGTTCAATTCATTATGATAGATTCTATTGCAAAGAAAATCAAAGTTGTAAATGCTCTTGTGGAAGGTTTAGGACTTACAAATGTAAAAACACATAATGATAGAGCTGAAAACGTGCTTCAACACTGTGATTTTGTGGTTTCGAGAGCCGTAACAACGCTTAAAGAATTTATGACTTGGTCGTGGAGAAAAATCATTGGTGGCGAAGGCAGAGGCATACTATATTTAAAAGGAGGAGATTTGGCAGAAGAAATTGCAGAAGGAACTGCTTCGTACAAAAAAATAGATTCTGTGAACGTTATACAAATATCTCATTTGTTTGAGGAAGATTTTTTTGAAACAAAAAAAATAGTTTACATTAAAAAATCTAAGAACTAACAACACACTGAATATCAAATATTTAAAAAGCAAAATAAAATTAATACTAATATATATTTGAAAAAAAGTTTGATAGATAAAAAATAATTCATATATTTGCACTCTCAAATGGAAATATAATTTTTTTGAAAATATAATAAAACAAATAGAGCAATGAAAAGAACATACCAACCTTCTCGTCGTAAGAGAGTGAACAAGCATGGTTTCCGTCAAAGAATGGCAACTGCTAACGGTAGAAAAGTTTTGGCAGCAAGACGTGCTAAAGGAAGAAAAAAACTTACAGTTTCTGACGAAATGTAGTATTTTCTTTAAGTAGTTTCTACTTTGAAAAGTTAGCATATACTTTATAGTATATGCTTTTTTCGTTTTTATATGATACGGAAGAGTCTTCACCGACACCCACAACTTGCACATTGCGGTATATAGCAAAAAAAAGAGAAACGTTTGTTTCTCTTTTTTCAATCTGCTCCTCGTCTAGGACTTGAACCTAGGACCCCCTGATTAACAGTCAGGTGCTCTAACCAACTGAGCTAACGAGGAATTTTCCTTATTTGCAATGCAAAGATATATCCATTTTTTTATATTTCCAAATTTTTCTTAAAAAATTTCTGAAAGAATTTTCAACGACGCAATTTTATATGTTGTTTCGTGATGATATTCATAGTAATGAATTATCGAATAAAGCATATCAACACGTTGATTTCTATTAAGTTTAATATTTTTCAAGTCCTCTACCGAACAGGATTGGAAGTCGTGAAAGATTTGAGAAATTTCCTGTGTAAAATATTTATCGTGCTGCGGTCTAATAGTCGTATATCTCCCAAGAGTTATATCAAAAAAATTATCTGGTTGATAATTATTGTTTGGCGAAAAGCCCATATAAGAGCATAAATTTACCAAAAAATATATATGAAAATTAGAAACCCCCTCCTCCAATGAGTCGAGAAGTTTTATGGAATGAAACATATAATCAAACATCATAGGATTAGGGCTACATTCACGCACTACTTTATACAAAAATTCAGAAACAAACATTGATATAGTAGATTTACGAATATCAAAGACTGTCGAAGCTGTCAGAAACGAGCGTTTCGCCTCCTTAATTCTCAAATTAGCTCCATCATTAGTGGAATATTCCACAATATCAAGAGCCGAAAATGGTTGCATAACAATTTGATTTGCACCTATACGCACCTTGCCATTATTTGAGGTACGCAAAAAATAACTTTGTCGTCCGTGGTTTTCGGTGTACATATACAAAATCAAACCACTCTCTCCAAATTTGAGCGAATGAAGAATAATACCCCTATTTTTAGAAAATTCTCGCATAATTTTTACCTACAAAAAAGGCACTAATCAAATACTTTTCATTTTTTTAAACACGTATTTAAAGACCTTTTGATTTTAAATAATAAAACACCGTAAATATTTACGCAAAGATACAAACAATCCCTCTAAGTTTTTTTGAAATAAACAAAAAAACAGATACATTTGTAGTCTATAAAGAAAATAATCTAAAAAAATATACAAAATGAAAAGTGTTGATAACTACAATTTTGCAGGTAAACGTGCAATAGTTCGTGTTGATGTCAATGTGCCATTAGACGAAAACTTCAATGTAACAGACACAACTCGTGTTCGTGCAACTGTTCCAACTATCAAAAAAATATTAGCAGACGGAGGAGCTGTAATATTAATGACACACTTGGGTCGTCCAAAAAATGGAGTTGAAGACAAATACTCTATGAAACACGTTATCCCTTGTTTGGAAGAACACTACGGCCAAAAAGTAATTTTTGCAGGAGATTGTATTGGTGCAGAAGCACAAGAAATTTGCAAAAATGTCAAAATGGGAGAGATTGTTCTTTTAGAAAACTTGCGTTTCTACAAAGAAGAAACTAAGGGCGACGAGAAATTTGCAGAAAAATTAGCATCTTACGCTGATTGTTATGTAAACGACGCATTTGGCACTGCACACCGTGCACACGCATCAACTGCAATCATTGCTAAATTCTTCCCAAATGACAAAATGTTTGGTTATGTAATTATCAATGAGCTTGAAGCAGCAGACAAAATAATGAACAACCCAGCTCACCCATACATTGCTATTGTCGGAGGTTCAAAAGTATCTTCAAAAATTACAATCATCGAGAAATTAATGGAAAAAGTTGATAAGATGATTATTGGTGGAGGTATGACTTACACAATTTCGGCTGCACGTGGTGGTAAAATCGGAACATCAATCTGCGAACCTGATCAATTCGAAACAGCATTACGCATTATCAAAAAAGCAAAAGACCTTGGTGTTGAACTATATATTGCAAAAGATGTTTTGTGTGCCAAAGATTTTGACAATGATGCTCCAACTATGGTATGCCCAGTTCTTGAAATCAACGATGAATATATGGGAATGGACTTAGGCCCAGTTACAGCAGCAGAGTTTTCAAAAGCTATCGAAGGTTGTAAAACTATCCTTTGGAATGGACCTATGGGCGTTTTTGAATTTGACAACTTTGCAGGAGGTTCAAACACAGTTGCAAAAGCTATTGTAGAGGCTACAAAACAAGGAGCTTACTCACTAATCGGAGGAGGCGACTCAGTAGCTTGTATCACAAAACTTGGATTTACAGACGAAGTAAGCTACAACTCAACTGGCGGTGGTGCTTTGTTGGAATACTTAGAAGGTACTACTCTTCCGGGAATTGCAGCTATAAACGAATAACAAAAACACACTACAACAAAGGTTATGCTAAGATTCTTAGTCATAACCTTTATTTATTGTTGCCCGCTAAAAACAAAACTCGCCTATCTTATCTATTTCGCCGATGCTCTGCTTGACGTACGCCAGTACACTACGTTATATCAGTAAAATAGCCTAAGAGATTCGAGTTTATTGGGAGCTTGTATGATTTCTAAAAGATAAAAATTTTTACCAGACAGCAATGATTTTTATTACTAAGCTCAAAATATTAGGCAAAACCTTATATAAATGGAATATTTTGGAGAATTTTTGGCATTAGGCGTATCTGTTTCGTGGTCAATGTCAGCAATTTTTTTTGAGTTTGCTGGCAAACGCATTGGTTCTGTAACAGTAAACCTATACAAATTACTACTTACGATTGTTTGCATAGGACTTATGCTTTGGGCTTGTACAGGCTCGGTACTTCCTATGTATGCAAATGCTAAGGCGTGGTGGTGGCTATCTCTTAGTGGACTAATAGGCTTCACTATTTGTGATTTATGTTTATTTTATGCATACGTTACTATCTCCTCTCGATTTTCTCAATTAATTATGACACTCTACCCTCCCGTTGCAGCATTCACAAGTTGGATTCTACTCGACGAAAAAATGCCAACTATGGGATATTTTGGAATGGCAGTAACAATGTTTGGCGTTGCAATATCAATTCTAAAAAAAGATGGCAACGGCAAAAAGTTACATATAGACCTACCAACAAAAGGGCTTGTCTGTGCATTGATTGGTGCAGTAGGACAAGGTGTTGGATTGGTTTTTAGCAAACAAGGTATGATATACTACGCCCAAAATCCAGATATAACACAAGAGGCTTTGGACTTACTTCCGTTTGCATCAACCCAAATTCGAGCAATTACTGGAGCAATAGGATTTTTCTTAATAATACTTTTTAGCGGACGAATACCACTGGTAAAATCAGCACTTCAAGACGCAAAAGCAATGGCATTAACAGTAGGAGGGTCAATGTTTGGGCCAATTATCGGAGTATCACTCTCGCTACTTGCTATCCAAAACGCAAATACGGGTATTGCTACCACAATTATGGCTACCACTCCAATCGTTATACTTATACCACATATGATTATCCACAAGAAACGAGTTTCGTGGATTGAGATTATTGGAGCGTGTATAAGCGTTGTGGGCGTATCACTATTTTTCGTCTAACAGACAAAACTACTGTAATCCAACAAAACATTAGATACATAGAAAATATGAAATTAGAAACTTACAACATAGAAAACTACATACAGAACTCAAATTCTGCGAATTACACTACACTAAGTGTTGGCGAAAACAAAAATATCTTCGCTAACAAACAGCGTAACTCATTCTACCAAATAGTTTTTATAGAGAGTGGAAAAGCAAAATATAGTATAGATTTTGAAAGCTACACTATAAATTCTCCTTGCGTATGTTTCATATTTCCAAACCAAATTTTCAGTATCGAATTTAGCGACGACGCAAAAGGACAAATACTAATGTTTGACGAGACTATATTCTGCTCGGAAATACTCAAAAACGAACTTCAAGAATATAATGTGGATTTGCACAAACGCATAAACTACGTCGATTTCAGTTCCAACACAAAATCATTCAACGAAGTATTAGAAATAAAAAAACATATAGATATCCTAAAATTACCTCTAAACAATATCCGAAAAATTGAAGCAAAATTCTTAATCAAAATAATTATTTTCAAAATTATTGACTTCAAATCAGAGGACATAGTTCCAGTTATAAAAAGTAGAAATTTAGAAACCTATATTGAATTCCGAAGACTTCTTGACGAAGAAATAAATAACAATCGCAAAGTTGAATATTACAGTTCAAAGCTAAATCTTTCTGTAAAGAAATTAAACATAATATGCAAAGAGTTCAGCAATAAATCAGCCTTAGAGATTATCCACGAACGACTTACAACAGAAATTAAAAAGGTATTTTTGTTTGAAGACCTATCGCTAAAAGAAATATCTTTCAGATTAGGTTTCGACTCACAACCAGCACTCAACAAATTTATTTTCTCAAAATTCGGTTGCACACCGTCTGAATTAAAGATGAAACTTTTAGAAAAATAATTTCAACACAAGAACATTTTTATCAAAACTTATAACTTAATTGCATAAATTTATAAATGCAAAAGCACATATCATAACTACTTTTGCAGTACAAATAACTGTCTTATAATCAGATATAATTGAAATCAAAACCAATTAATCATCAAAGATTTATCGGACAAAGCAAAAAAGTACAAACATAAAGCAAAAAAGTTATGGCAAAATTATTTCAAACAGCAGAACTTTACCACGGTTTAGGTTCTATTTCTGAACTAAAAAACATTGTTGGCAAAAAAGCAATGATAGTAATTGGTGGCAATTCTGTAAAAAAGAATGGCACACTTGCAAAAGTAGAAGCAATGCTTCACGAAATCAATATCGAAACAGCAGTATTTAGTGGTGTTGAACCAGACCCATCTATCACAACTGTAAAAAAAGGAGCAGAAGCATTTGCAGAATTTTGTCCAGATTGGATAATTGGACTTGGCGGTTGCTCGGCTATTGATGCAGCAAAAGCAATGTGGGCAATCTACGAACACCCAGAATTGACTTTCGACCAAATGATTAAAATTGCAGGTATTCCTCCACTTCGCAAAAAAGCAAAATTCATTGCTATTCCTGCAACAAGTGGAACTGGTACAGAAATCACTGCACTTGCAGTAATCACAGACAGAGAAAAAGGAGTTAAATACCCATTAGTTTCTTACGAACTACTTCCAGATATTTCTATTGTAGATGGCGACCTTTGCAAATCTATGCCAAAGAACGTAACTGCAAATACTGGTCTTGATGCACTTACTCACTGCGTTGAAGCATACGTATCAAACATCGACGATAACTACGCAGATTCTTTTGCAAAAGGAGGTATAACATTAATTTTCGATAATTTAGAGAACGCATACAACAATCCAGAATGTGGCGAAGCTCGTCAAAATATGCACGACGCCTCTTGTCTTGGTGGTTACGCTTTCACAAATGCTTGGTTGGGTATTGCACACTCATTGGCTCACCAAATTGGGGGTATGTTTGGAGTTCCTCACGGCTGTGCAAACGCTATTGTACTTCCAAACGTAATTCGTTTCAACTCTAAATCAACATCAAGATACAACGATTTAGCAAAACTTATTGGCAAACAAAACACAGAAGAATTCGCACAAGAAATTGAGGCTTTGCGTAGCAAACTATCTGTTGCATCGTCTGTAAAAGAATGTGGAGTTAGTGCAGAAGAGTGGAATAAACACCTAAAAGAAATGGCTCAACACGCATTCGAAGACCCTTGTACAGGTTTCAACCCACGCAAACCAAGCGTAGAGGAATTGGAACAAATGTTAATGGCTTGTTTTAATGGAGAGAAAGTAAATTTCTAAGTAGTATTGTCCGCTAAAAACGAAACACGCCTATCTTGTCTATTTCGCCGATGCTCATAACTCACGTACGCCAGTACGCTACGTTATGACCATCAGCAAAATAGCCTAAGAGATACGAGTTTATTGGGAACTTGTAAGATTTCTGAAAGATAAAAATTTCTAAGTAATTCTACAAAACATACAAAAAGGAAGTTCAATGCGAACTTCCTTTTTATTTTTAGAAATATCCTAATATCTAAATTATTTTTTTATCATTTGGAAAAGATAGTCGAGTTTCGTTTTTAGCAGACAATACCAAAATTAAAACCTATAAAAATCAGGTATATACTCTAAACTATGACTACCGTCATCTGCAAAAACAACAATAATCAAATCCAAATATATATCCAACCTATTAAGGTCGTTATGCGAACTCAAAAAAGAATAAATACCTCGTTTCAAGGCATTAAATTTAGCAGGATTCAAAGATGATTCTATGGTAGATGCAGAGTGCTGCATACGAGTTTTAACCTCAACAAACCTAAGCGAAAAACTATCACGTACCACTATATCTATCTCGCTATGTCCAGCCCTGAAATTTTTGGCTACAATATCAAATCTTTGATTTTGCAACCATTCACAAGCGACTTCCTCGCCCAAGGTTCCGACAGAATTATTATGTCCTCTCATAAACATTTAACTCTTTATTATTTTTTATTGCTGTTCGGTAAAATTTTTACAAGCTCCCAATAAACTTGTATCTCTTAGGCTATTTTGCATATATAACGTAGCGTACTGACGTACGTGAGTTATGAACATCGGCGAAATATACAAGATAGGCGAGTTTCGTTTTTAGTAGACAATACGACTATTGCTGTTCGATAATAAAAAAATAGCTGTACTATTAAATACAGCTATTTTTTTTAAGAAAAGCAATTATTTACCCAAAAGGAATTGCAAGTCAGAAGTGTTATCCAATTCGTAAGGCTCTTGACCGTATTTGAAGATACGAAGTTTGCGAGGGCCTACCAAAGAAAGTTTATCACCTTCCATAACAAACATACAGCTCTCTCTCAAACCAGCTACAAACATACCTTTATTAGCGTGAATATATTCAGTAATACGTTGTTCACGAGTTTCACCAGCGTGTCCGTCTGGGTGAGCATCAAGATAGTGAGGGTTAATTTGGAAAGGAATAAGATTTAAAGTTTTGAAACTAAACGGCTCTACAATAGGCATATCGTTAGTTGTACAAAGTGTTGGACAAGTAACATTAGAACCAGCAGACCAGCCAACGTAAGGAGTTCCGTTAAGAACTTTTTCACGAATAGCATCAATCAATCCAAATTTTTGCATACAACCTACCAAGTGGAAAGTATTACCACCACCTACTACGATAGCCTCTGCATTCATAATAGCTTCACGTTGGTTTTCAAAATTGTGTACAGATTCTGTTTCGATACCAATTTCTTTAAGACGGTTAGCTACTTTTTCAAGGTAAGCATCATAAGAAAAAGAAACTGCTGCGTAAGGCACAAACATTACTTTTTTCACATTGCTTTTAGCCAAAAATTCTTTGATGTTGTTTTTTGGATAATCCAAATACGCTTCACCTGCGTTTGTTGAGTTACTGATTAATAGAAGTCTCATTATTTATATATATTAAAAAATTATTCTTTTGAATTTTAATTTCACAAATATAATTATTTTTTTTCATAATATCAAAATAGAATTCAAAATAGGCATAGACAAAGACAAAAATGCTCAAAAAAGTTTTTTTATTTAAAATAAAGGATATAACTTTGCCCCGATAAACATCAATATGATTGAAATGAAGATTGTTAATAATATAAAAGACCTAAAAGAGGCCATTTCACAACGAGGTGGAACAGTTGGGTTTGTACCTACAATGGGAGCTTTGCACCAAGGACATATTTCTTTGGTTAAAAAATGCCGAAAAGAAAACGACACAGTAGTTGTAAGTGTGTTTGTTAATCCCACACAGTTCAACGACAAAAACGACCTTGTAGCATATCCTCGTACAGAACAAGCAGATGCAGAATTGTTACAACAAAATGGTTGTGATATAGTATTTATGCCATCTGTCGAAGAAATGTACCCAGAAACAGATACTCGCACCTTTGATTTTGGAAAATTAGAAGGCGTAATGGAGGGAGTAAACCGTCCGGGACACTTCAACGGTGTTGCACAAATTGTTAGCAAACTATTCTATGCAGTAGAGCCACAAAAAGCATATTTTGGCGAAAAAGACTTTCAACAATTAGCAATTATTCGCAAAATGACCAAAGACCTAAACCTTAACACTGAAATTGTAGGTGTTGAGATATTTAGAGACGAAAATGGTTTAGCATTAAGCTCACGCAATATGCTACTTAGTGACGAACAACTAAACAAAGCACCATATATCTACCAAACTATCTCAAAAGCAGCATCTATGAAATGGAATTCTGCCGACGAAGTTCAAAAATGGGTAGAAGAGCAGATTTCAAAAGAGCCACTTATGAGTTTAGAATATTTTACGCTGGGCGACGAAACTACTCTACAACCAATCCAAGATTGGAACAACTGCACAGAGCGTCGTGGATTTATAGTTGTTCGTATGGGCAAAGTCAGACTAATTGATAACATTAAGTTTTAATATAAGTAAAGATGCAAATAGAAGTTGTAAAATCAAAAATACATAGAGCCAGTGTAACTCAGGCAGATCTGAATTATGTTGGAAGTATTACAATAGACCCTATTTTGTTAGAAGCCGCAAACATAATTCCTGGCGAAAGAGTTTATATTGTAAATAACAATAACGGAGAGAGATTTGATACTTACGTTATCAAAGGCGAGAGAGGTTCAGGACAGATTTGTATAAACGGTGCTGCTGCACGAAAAGTCCAAGTTGGAGATATTGTTATCATAATGTCTTATGCTATGATGGATTTCGAGGAAGCTAAAACCTTCAAACCGTGGGTAGTTTTCCCCGACACAGCAACAAACCAGTTACTATAAAGACAAAAAAGTTGGAGAAAATTCTCCAACTTTTTTATTATTCCATAATCACGTAATTTCAGAAAACAGAGTTTTCCAAAACTCATCTCTCACAAGTTCGTTCCATCATAAAACTCGTATCTCTTAGGATATTTTGTCGATATAACGTAGCGTACAAAAGTACGTGAGTTATGAGCATCGGTGAAATATACAAGAGAGACAAGTTTTTCCCAACACCTCACTTCGTACTACGAGAAGGAACTTGCAATATAATAATAGCAATAGATATCAATACAATTCCAATTATCGACATAAAATCAGGGTGGTCGTTTGGAAGTATTATCCAACTAAGAATTGCACCGAACACAGGAATTACAAATTTCCAAATATTTATTTCAGAAACTTTTAAGATTGGAACTTTCAACAGATAAAACCAAATAGAAAATCCCATAGACGATATAATAGCAAGCACTAACAAATACCCCCAAAACACTGGTGGCAACATTGTTTCTGGAACTCTGCTTGTTTCAAAAAACGAACAAGCATAAAGCATTACTCCCCCCATAAAATTCGATACTGCGGTAAGCATAATAGGAGATATTGGGCGAGAGTTTTTGGCAACAATAATATTCACAGAACTATTTACAGTTACACTTGTCAATACTAAAGCAATACCCAACAAATAATAAGGATTTGTCATTGCAAAATCCCCAGTTTTGAGCGTCATAGTAACAATACCTGCCGTACCCATAATCACAGACAACACCTTTGTAGGTGTAAAACGGTCGTTATGCATAAATATATGTGCAAGTATGAAAACCACCAAAGGACTTGCCCCCACTATAATAGCAGCCACCGAAGCTGGCACAAGATCTATCCCTGCAAAATACAGTGCATACTGCGTAAAAATTTGAAAAAAACTAAACAGTAAAACAAATTTCCATTCTTTCAGAAGTACTCCCCAGTTTTCATTTTTGCCAAACAGAAAAGGCAAAAGAATTATACCTGCAAGCATAAATCTAAGTCCCGACAACTGAAACGTTGGAGCATATTCCAAAGTAATTTTAATAAATGCAAAAGCACAGCCCCAAGCCAAACAAGCTATGATTGCCAAAAGGTAATATTTTAATTTTTCCATTTTAAGTTTGTGTTTTATTGCTGTCCCACGACTACTACTGTCATATCCTCAGGACGCAAATATTTTTTTGCTAACTCTCTAAGTTCTGTATTAGTTATTGAGTTTATGCGTTTTATCATTGTTGCAACGCTTGTATTGTCTGTTGAGTTTTGGATATTTTCGATTGTAACATCTGCAATACCAAAAGGACCGTCCAAAATTCTAAGCACCTCACCAATAATCACGTTACGCACCATATTAAGTTCCGTTTCGTCAATCAATTCCGTTTGCAACTTAATCATTTCATTAAATATCTCGTCAATAGTGTTTTGAGTGTACTGACAAGCCACTTCGGTAGAAATAACAAAATGCCCACTATCTTCCATATTTAGCATAGCCGAGTAAATAGAATAAGTATACCCTTTCTCTTCACGAATATTTCGGATTAACCTACTTCCAAAATACCCTCCAAGAACCGTGCTAAGCAACTGCATTGGAATAAAATCTTCGTGATTTTTGTCAAACATCACCCTACCAACTTTGATAGCAGACTGTAATGCCGAAGATTTTTCGATATACGAATATTTACTTTTTGTAAAAGTCTCCGAAACATTTCTAATCTCAAATGGCTTTGAGGGGAACATATCACAAAGCTCCAATATCTCTGCACATTCTCTCTCGCCAAAATTACCACTAACAACTGCAAAAAGATTATTATTCAAATAATGATTCTCATAAAACGTTTTCAAGTCCGAGGCATCAATTTTATCATAAAAATCTTCGCTATACGTAACACCATAAGGGTGGTTTTCGCCATAAATTGTTTTTGTAAACTCCTCACGTGAGATAAAATCCACTTTCTCTCTTTCCACCTTCAAAACATTCTTGCGTTTGCTCTTCATTATCTTAAATTCCTTGTCGGGAAAAGTTGGATAAAGTGCAGTTTCTCGCAAAATATTCATCATTTCTCCAAAAAACTTAGACAAAGCACAAACAGTAATTATAGAATAATCTCTATCAATAGAAATATCATAGAATATGCCGTAATAATCCAGCAAGTCCGACAATTCTTTGTTGTTATATTTTGAAGTTCCTTCGCTCAACATCGAAAGAGTACTATTTGCCAAAAATGCCTTAGATTGATATTTTGTACCTGCTCTAAACACCAAAGACACACGCACAACATCAAATTGATTAAAATCAAGTGAATAAAGTTTAACTCCATTTGCAGATAAACTTATCTTTTCACTGTGAGCCTCAATGTTTTGAGGAATATATATAGGTGGAGCAATAGCTCTATTTATTTTGTTCATTGTGTTTTATAAATTACCGTAAATAAGTGTTGAACTCAATTCTTTTCTAAAAATCTTGTTTGCTACTCCACGAATATCTTTTTCAGTGATAGATTTGTACCTATCAAGCTCAGTATTTATATAAGTAATATCGCCAAGCAACTCATAAAATCCCAAGTTCATAGCCTTGTTCATTACATTTAATTCTCCAAAAAGAGTATTCACCTCAAACTTATTTTTTACTTTTTGAAGTTCATATTCACCAATTTCCTCAGTTTTGATTTTGTTTAATTCGTTCCACAAAGCATCTTCTGCAACTGCAATATCTATATTATCCGCAACTTGCCCAGTTACAACAAACAGACCATCATCAATCTCACCAGTCAAATAAGCATTTACGCTCGTAAATAATTCTTTGTCTTTTACGAGTGTTTGAATCATACGAGATGAATTTCCGTTCGACAAAATATCCGAAATAGTATCACAAACAGTAAATTCTTGACTCATTCGTCCTCCAATTTTAAAACAAATATAAATCATTGTTACAGGAACTTGTTTTGAAATTATTTTGCGACGAGTTTTGCGTTGTTTAGGTTCTTTGATATTCAAAGGCTCTGCTATTCCACGATTTTCAATATCCCCAAACCATTTTTCACACAACTGCACCAAATCCTCGTGCTCAAAATCACCAGCTATCGACAATATACAATTCTGAGGGTTATAGAATTTGTTATAAAAATCCTTAACCTGCGTTAGAGTAGCATTTTTGATATGCGAAATATTTTTACCAATAGTCTGCCATTTATAAGGGTGGCGTTTGTAACAAAGTTTGCGAAGTTCTGGCCACAAATCCCCATAGGGTTTGTTTTTATATCTTTGATTAAACTCCTCTATTACAACGCTCTTCTGTATGCTAAGAGTTGTATGATTAATATTCAAACCCTGCATACGGTCAGACTCCAACCACAAAGCAGTTTCTATATTCTCCTTGGGCAACACAATGTAGTAATCCGTATAATCATTGGTTGTGTAAGCGTTGTTTTCGCCACTTGCCATTTGAATTGGAGTGTCGTAGGTTTCAACATTTTCACTACCTCCAAACATAAGATGCTCAAAAAGATGTGCAAAACCAGTTAATTTTTCATTTTCATTTTTCGAACCTACTTTATACACCAAATTCACTGCAACCATAGGTGTAGTGTTATCTTTATGTGTCAATAAAGTAAGTCCATTTTTTAACACATATTTTTTGTATTCTATCATTTATTTTGAATATTTTTCTAAGATTCTCAAGCCTTCCGCATTCGCAATACCTCTAATATGATAAGTGATAATGTTGTCGTGTACGCTATTCAAGTCCATTTTCATATCACTATTCAACCACTTATCCATCATATTTTCCATAGTATTAATACTAAATGTAGCAATGTTTTCGGCATCTATTGTACTCAAATAAACACCCTCTTTAATTCCACGATTAATATTATTAACTATAAATATTTTGAGTATTCTGCGGAAACGTGCTTTGTAAAGATTAAAAACCCTTGGATTTGCTCTCAAAAACGAAAGATAAAATGTTGGCAACTCTGGAAAAGGGTTTTTGTGCTGAAACTCCAAAACTGCCATAAGCTCGTCTATTGCATTGTGTTGATTGACACTAACAGAATCAATAAACTCCAAAAACTTAGTAGAACGATAAGAAACAATAGCCTTGTACAAAACTTGCTTATTTGTGAAGTTATTATACAAAGTCATTTTTGTAATACCGATTTTTTCGGCAATTTCCTCCATACGTAAGGTATCAAACCCAACTTCTATAATCAAATTATATATGGCATCAAGGTATTTTTCTTTTTTCATAATACTGAGTTTTAGAGGAGCATCAAATTATTTCTTTTGCAAAAATAGCGAAAATTATCCGAAAAAGTATATATTTGTAGAAAATAATTAAGCAATAAGAAATGAAATTTAGTGATATAGTTGGGCAAAAGAGTTTAATTGACAAACTTCGCAAAAATATTGAGAGTGGGAGAGTTGCTCACGCACAGTTATTTGAGGGAGATACGGGCTTTGGTTCATTGGCATTGGCACTTGCCTATATTCAATACCTAAACTGTACCAATCGCACAAACGGAGATAGTTGTGGAACTTGTCCATCGTGTGTCAAAATAGCATCTTTACAACACCCCGACCTAAATTTCGTTTTCCCAGTAAACAAATCCGACGAGGCAGTAAATTTATCAAAAAACTCACAAGCAGTAAGCGATAATTTCATAGCATTATGGCGAAAATTCGCACTTTCTTGCTCTCCTCAGATGTACTTTACCCCCTCACAGTGGTATTCAGCTATCAAACTAAATAGCAAGACTATACAGCCAATGATTAACAAGCGAGAGGCAGATTTAATTCTCGAAAAATTAGTGCTTAGACCTATTGATAGCAAATACTCTATGTTTATTATTTGGTTGCCCGAAAAAATGAACGAAGCAGCAGCAAATACTCTCCTTAAACAATTTGAAGAGCCAGTTGGAAATTCACTTTTTATATTTGTAACAGAAGACAGTTCAAAGATTATCAAAACCATACTTTCGAGAACTCAACAAACAAAAATACCTCCCATAACTCTAAGTGAATTAGAGAAATACATACTTGACAAATACAGCAATCTCACTCAACAAGATGCAACTACTTTGGCAAGAGTATCTGAGGGAAGTATAATCAAATTAGAAAAAAGTCTAAATTCCGACCAAAGTAGCGAACTATGGTTTGAGGTATTCAAAGATTTAATGCGTAACTGCTACCTAAACAAACACTTAAAACTGTTGTCGTGGGTAGATGATTATGTAGAATTACCACGTGATGAATCCGAGAAGTTTTTTGTAAACTCAATCGAAGTCCTAAGATACAGTTATTTGCAAAATATGGGTGTGGGCGAACTAAATATTTCACTTAATAGTCAGAGAGATTTTATTTCAAAATTTTTCCCCTACATAAACAGTTCAAACATTGAGCAATTAATCGAACAATTTGAAAGAGCAGCCTTTCATTTATCCCGAAACGGAAACGCAAAAATAGTTATGACACATTTTGCACTAAGCGTTACAAAACTCGTAAACCCTCTAAAAAAATGATAGAATTAGTATTATTATTGGGTGGCAACAAAGGCGATATGCCCCAAAACCTATCGTTAGCACGTGAATATATCCAACAAAAAATTGGCAAAATAACTCTACAATCCAAAGAATATAGCTCTGAGGCGTGGGGTTTTGACAGTGATGATTTTCTGAACCAAGTTGTGGTTTGCAACACTCCCCTATCGGCAAAAGACGTATTAAAAACAATATGGACTATCGAAAAAGCATTTGGCAGAGAGAGGGGCAACGAACAAGAAGAATTACAGAAATACAATAATCGAAAAGCAGGTTTAAGTACATATTCCGCACGTCAAATGGATATAGATATTTTGTTTTATGGCACACAAAACATAAACACAGAACTCCTTTCTATCCCTCACCCACTAATCTCACAACGAGAATTTGTACTACGCCCCCTATCCGAAATTCTCCCCCAAAAAACCATAAACAACAAAACCATAGCCGAATTACTTGCAGATTTCAGATAATCATATTTTGCTAAATATTACTTCTGTACGATAAAATCCAAGAAAATCAGCTATTTTTCACCACATTACCGAATTTAGTGATAATCAAAAAAAATTAATACTATCTGGAAAAAACTTTAAAAATCATTGTAATAGATTAAACAACAACACATTACAGTGTTTTAATTTGTAAGGGGCTTGAAAAAATAATATTGCAAGATAAAACAAGCAATTTATATCAAAGACTGCGTATTCTATACTGCAATATTATTTTAGGCTAATCAATCTAAATTTCCTCAAATTTTTCTTTCAGTTTTTTCCACCTATCACGTGCAAGTTGTTGCATATCTTCACTTGAATCTCGCTCGTCAATAATCTCAAAACCAAAAATACTTTCGATAATATCTTCCATTGTGATTATTCCATCAACTCCACCAAACTGGTCTACCACAAGGGCAATATGCTCTTTGTTTTTCAACAGTTCTTTCCAAGTACTTTCCAACGAAAGATTTGAATAAACCACCGTAAATTTACGTTCGATGTCTTTAAGCTTAAATTCTCCATTACCTTTTATGATATTTTCATAGACAGTAGAACGAAGTATATAACTTTGAGTATCATCTAAATCTTTGGTATAGATAGGAATACGAGTAAAATTTGCAAAATTTGTATCATTTATAAAATCCGTAAGAGTCATTGTGTTTTTGGCAGCCAAAACCACGGTACGAGGGGTCATTGCATCTTCGGCGTTATAGTTTTTAAGATTGATAAGATTTTGAATAGCGGTATTTTCTCCTTCTTTCAAAATTCCTTCTTTTTTACCAATCTCAGCCAAAACAGATATTTCCTCACGAGAAGTTTTGTTTCCGTCAGATTTTTTGAACAAACCAGTCATAAACTCCGACAAAACAACTAATGGATAGGTAATGATAACCATAATATGAATAATCTTGGCAGCAGTAAGTGCCAGTGATTTCCAGTATTTAGCACCTATTGTTTTAGGCAGAATTTCGGACAATACCAAAATTAATATGGTAAGCATTGCAGATGTAACTGCAAAATACTCATCTCCAAAAACCTTTGTTGCCTGAGCACCAACACCAGCAGCACCAACAGTATGAGCCACAGTGTTCAAAGACAAAATTGCAGAAAGAGGCTTATCAATATCTTCTTTGTATTTTTTTAGCAAAGCCACTTTTTGACCCTTCTCACGCTCTAATGTTTCGACAAATGGGATAGTAACTGACAATATTACAGCCTCCATCACAGAGCAAAGAAAAGATATAGAAATTGCTATAAATAAATATAGTATTAGCAGAAACATATATTATAGTGTATTAATTGTTTGTTCGATAATTCGAGGAAAGTGAGCATATTCCAAAGTATGGATTTTTTGTGCAAGAGTGTCTGGCGTATCATTAGGTTCTACACTCACTTTTGCCTGAAAAATATTATCCCCTTTGTCAAAGAATTGATTTACATAATGAATTGTAATACCACTTTCTTTCTCTCCTGCCTCAATGACAGCTTTGTGAACATTATCTCCGTACATACCCTTACCACCATAATTTGGTAAAAGTGCGGGGTGAATATTCACAATTTTACCCTCATATTTTTGAATAATATTTTGGGGCATTAACAACAAAAATCCAGAAAGCACAACAAAATCAATTTGATTTTCTTGCAAAGCATCAATCACTTTTGTAGTATTATTTAACTCATTTCTATTAAAAACCAAGCAGTTAATATTGTGGTTTTTAGCTCTTTGTACCACAAAAGCATCTGCTTTGTTACACAAAATCAATTTGATAGCAACTGTTTTTGAGTCTTTAAAGTAAGAAATTATGTTTTCTGCATTAGTTCCCGAACCAGATGCAAATATAGCTATATTCTTCATTGTCAATGTTTTATGGTGTAAATTGGTTAAATGATGATAAAATTAATCTTATTTTTATGCAAAAGTAATTAAATTTTTTATATATTTGCGACAAATTTTGTATTCCTGCTGATGTGGGTTTACATTATTTTAGAAGAATATTGTTTAACTAAAAAATAAGATTATGTCAGAAATTTCTTCAAAAGTAGTAGAGATTATCGTTGAGAAATTAGGCGTTGAAGCAGCAGAAGTTGTTCCAACAGCAAGCTTTACTAACGATTTAGGTGCAGACTCACTTGATACTGTTGAGTTGATTATGGAATTCGAAAAAGAATTTGATATCCAAATTCCAGACGAGGACGCAGAAAAAATCCAAACAGTTGGTGATGCAATTAGCTACATCGAAAGCAAAAAATAATTATAACCTATTATTTTAAATCAAATTAAAAATTAACTTTACATTATTGCCATATGAATCTTAAAAGAGTGGTTGTTACGGGTATAGGTACAATTAATCCATTGGGTAACAATATTAACGAATATTTTGAAAACCTAAAAAAAGGTGTGAGTGGTTGTGCAACTATTACTCATTTCGATCCTACTAAATTTAAAACTCGTATTGCTTGTGAGGTTAAGGGTTATAATCCAGATGAATATTTTGATCGCAAAGAAGCTCGTAAAATGGATCTTTACGCTCAGTACGCAATAGTTGCTGCGAGTGAGGCTATGCAAGACGCTGCTTTCGATACAGAAAACATAGATCACGACCGTTGTGGTGTTATATGGGCATCTGGTATTGGTGGTATAATATCAGCTCAAGAAGCTATGACTGGGTTCGCAAACGGGGGAAATGATCCTCGTTTCAACCCATTCTTTATACCAAAAATGATTGCGGATATTGCAGCAGGTTATATTTCAATGAAATATAATTTTAGAGGACCAAACTATGCAACTGTTTCAGCTTGTGCATCTTCTAACCACGCACTTATCGACTCTGCAATGCAAATTGCAATGGGTAGAGCAGATGTGATTATCACTGGTGGTTCAGAGGCAACTATTGTTGAATCTGGTGTTGGTGGTTTCTCTGCAATGAAAGCAATTTCACAGCGTAACGACGAACCAGAAAAAGCATCAAGACCATTTGACGTAGATAGAGATGGTTTTGTAATGGGCGAAGGTTCAGGTGCTTTAATTTTGGAAGAATACGAACACGCTGTTGCACGTGGTGCAAAAATTTATGCTGAGGTTGTAGGTTGTGGTTTGAGTGCAGACGCTTACCATTTGACTGCTCCACTTCCTGATGGTTCTGGTGCAAGACGTGCTATGATTTGTGCAATTCAAGAAGCAGGTATTGAGCCTAAGGATATTGATTATATCAATACTCACGGTACTTCAACTCCTGTTGGCGATGTTGCAGAAATTAAAAGTATTATGTCAACATTTGGCGAAAGTGCTTACGATATCAATATTAGTTCAACTAAATCTATGACAGGCCACTTGCTTGGTGCAGCTGGTGCTATCGAGGCTCTTGCTTGTATTATGGCAATTAGAGATGGAATTATTCCTCCTACAATTAACTGTGAGAATGTAGATCCAGAGATTGACCCAAAACTAAATCTTACTATTGGTGTTGCTCAAAAACGTGATGTTAAATACACATTGAGTAATACTTTTGGATTTGGCGGACACAACTCTTCTGTGATTTTCAAAAAACTTTAATAATAGTGTTTGATTATTTATCTTATATATACAACAGTACATTAGGTAAAGACAAATATTACTACAAAATCATTAAAAATATGTATGGGGTACGCCCCAACAACATAGAACTATATAAGCTGGCATTGATTCATAAGTCAGCTTCTATTGTTTTAGATGATGGCTCTCAAATCAATAACGAAAGATTAGAATATTTGGGAGATGCAGTAATAGAGGCTGTTACCTCGGATATGCTGTACATTGATTTTCCTAACGAAAACGAAGGCTTTTTGACAAAACTTCGTTCAAAAATTGTTAGTCGTACCTCTCTTAACAATATTTCAAACCTTATGGGTTTGGACGCACATATAATTTCTCACAATAATATGATGTCAAAGCGTAAACACTTGGGTGGAGATGCTTTTGAGGCAATGATTGGAGCAATTTATTTGGATAAGGGCTACGACATTACAAACAGACTTTTGATTAATACTATTTTCAAAAACTACATTGATATGGAACAAATGTTGGTTGTTGAAACAGATTTCAAAAGCAGAATGATTGAATGGTGTCAGAAAAACAAACGAAAACTACAAATTGACTCTCGTCAAGGTGAAAACTTTAACGAGCGTAACCCACAGTTTGTATCTGTTTTTGTGATAGATGGTGAGGACAAAGGTTATGGCGTTGGTGGCTCTAAAAAAGAGGCTGAACAACGTGCAGCTAACAATACTGCAAAATCATTAGGTTTGGATTTTAATGAATAGTGAAGGATTTTTTATGCTTAACGACCTCTTAAAGGGTTATGTAATTGGGATTATGGCGTCTATACCGCTTGGTCCTATTGGTGTGTTGTGTGTACAACGTACACTAAACAAAAAATTCTTAGGTGGTTATATTTCCGCACTTGGAGCAGCAATGGCAGACACTGTTTATGCTACTATTGCACTTTTTGCACTTTCATTTATAATGCCGTTTATCAACGACCACCAGTTCTCTATAACATTAGTTGGTGGAGTTATTATTCTTGGTATGGGACTAAAAATTTTCTTTACAAAATTATCAGAAACTCATATCAAACACAACAGACAGAGCAGATTATCCCTTCTAAAAGATTTTTTCTCTGTTTTCCTTCTAACAATATCTAATCCTGCATACATTTCTATTTTTTTGGTACTGTTCGCATCGTTCAATATCAATGGTGACGAAATGAATATTTGGCAGTTGTCAGCTACCATAATTGGAGTTGCACTTGGAGCGGCAACTTGGTGGTTTTTCCTTACGTTTAGCGTATCACTACTAAGAAAAAGATTCAGAGCCAGACACATCTACTATATCAACAAAACTGCGGGAGTAATAATATCTTTATTAGGTGTTTTGGCACTTATTAAAGCATTTATAGTCTAAAATTATGAAAAAAATAGTTATTGCTATCGACGGATATTCTTCGTGTGGCAAAAGTACCTTTGCAAAAGCCATTGCAAAGGAATTAGGATACATCTTTATTGATACTGGTGCAATGTATAGAGCAACAACTCTATATGCAATACAAAACGCAATGTTTGAAGCAAATGTATTAAATAACCAAAAATTAGAAGATTCTCTCGACAAAATCAACATAAAATTTGCATTTGACAATGAAGCTCAAAAGAGTTTCGTTTACCTTAACAATATAAATGTAGAAGATAAAATCAGAGGTATAGAAGTAAGTAATTTGGTTAGTACCGTTAGTCAAAACAGCAAAGTCAGAGCCTTGCTGGTTAATTTGCAACAGACTATGGGCAAAGACAAAGGCGTAGTAATGGACGGTAGGGATATAGGAACTACTGTTTTTCCAAATGCCGAACTTAAAATATTTATGACTGCCTCGGTTGATGTACGTGCAAAACGTCGTTATGACGAATTAATCGCAAAAGGAGATAAAGTTTCGTTAGATGAAATAAAACAAAATATAGCACAACGAGATTTTCAAGACGAAACACGTGAGGTAAGTCCATTGCGTAAAGCAGAAGATGCACTTGTACTCGACAATAGCAATATCAGTGTAGAGGAACAAATGCAGTGGGTAATGCAAATAATCAATAAACTAACAAAATAATGATAGTTGAAATAGACGAAAAATCAGGTTTTTGTTTTGGTGTAGTTAGAGCAATTCAAAGAGCTGAGGAAGAATTAGAAAAAAAGAATCTATATTCTCTGGGAGATATTGTTCACAACAAAGTAGAAGTTTCACGACTTCAAAAAAAAGGGTTAAATGTAATAACCCACAGTGATTTGGAGGGAGCAAAAGGCAAAACTGTATATATCAGAGCTCACGGCGAACCCCCAACAACATTTGAGCGTTGCAAGAAATTAGGTATCGAAATAATTGATGCAACGTGTCCCGTAGTGGCAAAATTGCAAGAAACAGTAAAAATTGCCTATAACAAAATGCTACCTATTGGTGGGCAAGTTGTAATTTTTGGAAAACAAGGACACCCAGAAGTTATTGGACTTAATGGGCAAGCAAACAATACAGGTATAGTAATTGAGAAAATAGAAGATTTAGATAAAGTGGATTTCAACAAAGCAATTTATCTTATTTCTCAAACAACAAAATCATTAGAACATTTCAACCAACTTGCACAAGAAGTTAAAGCACGTTTTAGACTTACAGCTGACAAACTAATAATAAAAGATACAATTTGCAGAAATGTCTCTAACCGAGAGGATAACCTTAAAGAATTTTCTGCACGCTATGATTTGGTATTGTTTGTTGCAGGAAAAGACAGTTCAAACGGCAAAGTTCTATATGAAGTTTGCAAACAATCAAATAGTAATACAAAAAAAATTGAGGACGAAAACGAACTATCCAACGAGTGGTTTGAAGGAGTCAATAAAGTAGGAATTTGTGGTGCAACCTCTACACCAAAATGGTTAATGGAAAGAGTTGCTGAATATATAAGAACAAATTACTAACATTTGAAAAGCAAATGGTTACCTATTAGATATTTATTATGCAATAACCTTCTGAATATATAATGTAGCCATTAGGATTACAATCCCCCAAGGAGTTCTTTTGCTTGTGCCATTGCCCAGTCTGTAAGCTGTTCACCACTAATCATTTGAGCAATTTCTTTAATTCTTTCTTCGTCAGAAAGTTGTTTGATATTTGTGATACTTTCGTCTGAAAGATGTTCTTTGTACACAAAGAAATGAGTATTACCCTTTGCTGCAATTTGTGGTAGGTGGGTGATATTGATTATCTGTCGTTGTTGCGACATACGATAAATTATCTCGCCCATTTTGTCGGCAACTTTGCCAGAAACACCCGTATCAATCTCATCAAAAATCAACGTTGGCATATTGCTATAATTAGAAAGAAGAGCTTTTAAACTCAACATTAATCTTGACATTTCACCGCCCGACGCAACTTTTGAAATAGCTTCGCAAGGCATACCTTTGTTTGCACTAAACAGAAACTCAACATCGTCAAAACCTTTTTTGTTAAGTGTCGTGCTTTGTCTTACTTCGACTATGAGTTTGCTATTTTGCATACCCAAATCGGCTAATATATCACATACAAAGTTCTGTAAACTTTCGCAGTTTGCTTTCCTTTTACTTGATATTTTTTCTGCAAGAGCATAAGCCTCTTTGTAACTTTCTTCCACACGTATATTTGCCAAAGACAGAGCCTCATCAAAATTGTCTATTACCGAAAGTTTCTGTTTAATATCATCAAACACCACTATTAGTTCTTCGATACTCCCAACAGAGTGCTTAACTTGGAGAGTAGTTATCAAATCTAATTTTTGAGTTAATTTCTCTAATAATTGCGGGTCATTATTTATTTTGTCGAGTACGCTTTGACATTCCGACGCAATATCTTTTGCTTCAATAAACAAACTTTCTAATCTTTCTGCATAACTTTCTCCGTTTGGCACAAGATTAGCAATTTTGTACATATCCGACTTATGTGTTGCCAATTTTGACAGTATAGAATCTTCATTTTCAGTAAAATTGCTTACAAGTGAGAATATTTTTTCGGAAATCATTTGCGAATTGTCGAGCAACGAAAATTGTTGCTGCATTTCATAGTATTCGTCTACCGAAAGTTTTGCATCAGAGAGTTCGGTATATAAAAATCTCAGATACTGTTCATCTCGTTTTGAGCGTTCAGCCTCTTCGATAAGTTTTTTTTGTTGCTCTATTGCATCTTTGTAGTTTGCATATAGTTCAGAATATTTTTCAAGCAAATCACTGTTTTCCGAAACTGCATCTACTATGCTAAGCTGAAAATCACTATCCCCCAAAAGTAGGGTTTGGTGTTGAGAGTGAATATCTACCACTTTTTCACCAATACGTTTTACGGTAGAGGCAGTAGTTGGTTCTTCGTTTACAAAATATTTGCTTTTACCATTTGTAGATATTATTCGACGAATACTCATATTTTCGCTAAATTCAATATCTTCTTGCTCAAATATTTCTTTCAAATCTCCACCCAATTTTTGCACATCAAAAACAGCTTCGATAATACATTTTTTTGTTTTATCTTTGAGAGCAGAGGAATCACCTTTTGAGCCTAATAACAACGAAACAGCACCCAACAATATAGATTTACCTGCCCCTGTTTCACCTGTGATAATATTCAGTTGGGAAGATAAATCTATATCTAATTTGTTGATTAACAAATAATTTTCAATATGCAGTTCGCAAATCATAGCAAATAATTATTTCTCTATTGATTTAGAAATTTGATTAACTATATCACACGCTACCTGCGATTTAGGTTTTAGAGGAAAATTTATTTTTTCGCCCTTACGAGTATAGATAGTTATTTTGTTTGTGTCGGTTGCAAAACCTGCCCCCTTGTCTTGTAGTGAGTTAAGCACTATAAAATCAAAGTTTTTACGTTCAAGTTTCGACATTGCATTTTGTTCTTCATTGTGGCTTTCGAGTGCAAATCCAACAGAAATTTGGTTTTCACGTTTTTCACGTCCCACCATTGCCGCAATATCCTGAGTTTTTTTTAGTACAAGATTTAATGTGTCTTTTCCGTCTTCTTTTTTGATTTTATGATCTGCCACACTCTCTGGTGTAAAATCTGCCACAGCAGCAGACATTACCAAAATATCTTGGTTTGGTAATTCTTGTTTCACAGCCTCATACATTTCTTGTGCCGAAAGGGCTTTTATCTCTTTTGCACCTGCAACACTACCTATCAACGAAGGAAGTACACCTGCACGCACAATAGTCAACTCTGCACCACGACTTCGCAGTTCAGATGCTATTGCATAGCCCATTTTTCCAGTAGAACTATTTGTTATGCAACGTACAGAATCAATCATTTCTACTGAGCCACCCAATGTGATAAGTGCTTTTTTGCCTTTTAAATCTTTTTGTTTTCCAAAGAAACTTTCCACCCAATCATATATTTCCTCTGGTTCTGCCATACGTCCTTTACCTTCGAGTCCACTTGCCAAAAATCCACTATTAGGCTCAATTATATGTACTCCGTGTGAGGCAATAGTTTTCAGATTGTTTTGGGTAGTAATATGTGCATACATATCCAAATCCATTGCTGGGGCAATAACTACTGGGCAACGTGCTGACAAATAAGTTGTAACCAACAAATTGTCTGCCACTCCTGTTACCATTTTTGCAAGAGTTGATGCAGTAGTTGGAGCAATTAAAAGCATATCAGCCCATTCTCCCAATTTTACGTGGCTATTCCATTCTCCATTTTCTGGGTTAAAGAACTCCACCAAAATAGGATTCTGCGAAAGAGTAGCAACTGTCAATGGAGTGATAAATTGTTTAGCATTGTGTGTCATAATGACTTTCACTTTTGCACCATTTTTCACTAAAAGACGAATAAGGGAAGCTGTCTTGTAGGCAGCTATCCCTCCTGTTATTCCAACTAATATGTTTTTGTTATTTAACATATAGCACAATATAAGTTGATTTAAAAAATCTATACTTTGCATAGTTTTGATAAAATATCCAAACTATACAAATACTTTCAATCTAAGTGGGTTTTATGTGTACAATACACTCCTCCCCCCTATTGATTAATTATTCTTCTGTTTCCTGCTGAACTTTAATTTCACCTGCAAGATACTCTTCTGTTGCAACTATAACTGGTTTAGGCAACTTTTCGTAATAGCTTGAAATTTCGATTTGCTCACGGTTCTCGAATGTTTCCTCCAAGTTATCAGTTGTGTTTGCAAAATCCTCCAATTTTTGTTTTAACTCTTTTTTGATTTTGCTACTAATAGCGTTTGATCGTTTAGATAAAACTACAATAGTTTCGTAAACATTGTCAGTTTCTGCTGAGAACTGAGACAAATCACGAGTAATTGTGTTTGTAGGAATTTTAGCTTTTTTTGGATTCATAATCTTAATATTATTTAGATTTCGTTATTTTTATTTTGCTTGGTTAATCTCTAACTCACGTTTTCGATTTTCCATTAATTCTTCAAATTTTTTGATAGTTTTGTTTACTATATCCAAGTCGATTCTAAGCTTTTCAGCAGCTTTCACACGATTTTTCTTTTCGAGATTGGCAATTTTCTTTTCCAATTTTTCTTTTGTCTGATAGAAATCTTGTCGTTTAGAAATTACTCTACCCGTAACATCACTAATTGTTGCCTCTCCCTCGGTTATGCTTTTTGCGTTAGCGTGGAATTTACGAACTTGACCAATGTATTTACTTTTAGGAAATTCGGTTATGAAATTATAGTAAGCATCAATAGTGTTAAAAAATCTCTCACGGCGTTTAGATGGAATACTTGAACGTGCGTATTCGTAGTTTGCTCTCACAATAAAAAACATAATCTCCTCACGGTGTGGGGTGTTAGGATTTTTCTTCAAAACATTGTTTAGCGAAACGATTGCCGATTTGTAATAGCCAATATCAAAATAAGTTTTTGCGATATGCACTTGATTCTGATATACACGAGTATATAATTCTGTAATGTATTTCTTGCATTGTTCTTCCATTTCGTGTCCGGGGTTTCTATACAAAAAATCCTCGAATGCTGCAATGGCACTCACAGTATATGTTTGATCTAACTGAACATCTGGCGATATATTATACAAACTCAAAGCATAATACAAGTCTGCTTGTGTAGCAAAAATACTTCTACCCATAGTTGTGCGGTACTGGTCATACATCTCACTACTCATAAAAAAGTCATTATTGAAATAGTAGCAGTTTGCCGAATAAAACATTATTGTATCCAAGCGTTGATGCCCTGCATAAGCAGGTTGTATATTCTGAAAAATAGCCAAAGCTTTTTCAAATCTCTTACGTTGATAGTAATCAAGAGCTTTGTTGTATTGTTCGTTCAATGATTTATTAAAATGTCGTTTTTGGCTTGTAAAAGCTTGTTTTACTTTTCCGCACGAAGAGCAAAGTATAACAGTAGCAAAAACTAATAATATAATGTTCTTTAATTTCATTAATAATTATGTATAAAGATTTTAATTAGCAAAGATAATATGAAATTTTAGAAAAATAAAATTTATTTTCCATTCTTTTATTTTTTTGTCTTTTTATTGCTCCAAAACGCCATATTTACTGTTTCAAACGGCCAATTATTTTTTATATTGTATATTATAGTTTTAACTAATACAAATATAGGAAAAAAAATTATTTTCCTAATAAAATTAATAATATCTTTACATCGAAACAACAGCTTTTCACTTAACTATTAAAACTATGAAAAAGAAAATCTTAACAGCTGAAAACGGTCGTCCAATAGCTGACAACCAAAATATTCAGACAGCAGGACACAGAGGCCCTGTAACATTACAAGACCCTTGGTTTATCGAAAAATTAGCACACTTCGATAGAGAAGTAATTCCAGAGCGACGAATGCACGCCAAAGGTTCGGGTGCATTTGGAACATTTACAGTTACAAACGATATCACGAAATATACTCGAGCTTCTATTTTTGCTGAGGTTGGCAAAAAAACAGAATGTTTTGTGCGTTTCTCTACTGTTGCTGGTGAGCGTGGAGCTGCCGATGCAGAGCGAGATATTCGAGGGTTTGCTATGAAATTCTATACAGACGAGGGAAACTGGGACTTAGTAGGTAATAACACTCCTGTATTCTTCTTGCGTGACCCACTGAAATTTCCTGATTTGAACCACGCCGTAAAACGTGACCCACGTACAAATATGCGAAGTGCGAATAATAACTGGGATTTTTGGACACTTTTGCCAGAGGCACTTCATCAAGTAACTATCACAATGTCGCCACGAGGTATTCCTGCTTCATATCGTACTATGCACGGTTTTGGTAGCCATACTTACAGTTTTTTCGACAAAGACAACAAACGCACTTGGGTTAAATTCCACCTTGAATGTATGCAAGGCATCAAAAATCTGACAGACGCTGAGGCAGAAGCTATTGTTGCAAAAGATAGAGAATCTCACCAGCGTGATTTGTATGAGGCTATCCAAAAAGGAGATTTCCCAAAATGGAAAATGCGTATTCAGATAATGACCGAAGAACAAGCACGTAGCTACAAAATCAATCCATTTGACTTGACAAAAGTTTGGTTTCACAAAGATTGTCCATTGATTGATGTTGGTATTATGGAGCTTAATCGCAACCCAGAAAATTATTTTGCAGATGTAGAACAAGCAGCCTTTAATCCTATGAACATTGTTGAAGGTATTGGTTTCTCGCCAGACAAAATGTTGCAAGGTCGCTTATTCTCTTATGGAGATGCACAAAGATACAGACTTGGAGTTAATCATACCGAAATTCCTGTAAACAAACCACGTTGCCCGTTCCATTCGTTCCATCGTGATGGATTTATGCGAACAGATGGCAATTACGGTGATGCAAAAGGTTACGAACCAAACAGCTACGGTGAATGGCAAGATAGTCCCGACAAAAAAGAACCAATGTTGGAGATGAATGGTGGAGTATATAACTATGATGAGCGAGAGTTGGATAATGATTATTACACTCAGCCGGGAATGTTATGGAGATTGATGTCGGCAGAAGACCAACAAACAACTTGCGAGAACACTGCACGAGCAATGAATGGTGCAGAATTGTTTATCAAACAACGCCATATTCGTAACTGCTCATTTGCAGACGAATCTTATGGTAGAGGAGTTGCAACTGCACTCGGACTTTGTTATGACGAGGCAATGGCAGCAGAAGACCCTGCTCGACCAAGTTGGGATTTACGCAACAAATAATTTATTGGATAAAGTATCTCTGAATTAGGAACTCGCCCAAAAGGCGAGTTCCGTTTTTTGCAAAAAGTACTAATTACTAATATTCATACTATGTATTATTTGTTTGTATAACACCAAAAAAATCATTATTTTTGTATCATAATACATAATAATTTTAAGATTATGAACATAGAACAAATAGTGAAGCAAAATGTTAGCCAGTGGCTAAATGGCTCTTATGACGAAAATACAAAGCGAGTAATTCTCGATATGCAGAAAAATAATCCCAAAGAATTAACCGAAAGTTTTTACCAAAATTTAGAGTTTGGAACAGGCGGACTTAGAGGTTTGATGGGAGTTGGCACCAATCGTATGAATATTTACACTGTTGGTATGGCTACTCAGGGTTTGGCAAACTATCTTTTGGAGTGTTTCAAAGGAGAGGAAATCAAAGTTGCAATATCTTACGACAATCGTAATAATGGTGATTTATTCTCGAAAACAACTGCCAAGATTTTTGCAGCAAATGGCATAAAAGTATATATGTTCGAAACTATGCGACCAACGCCCGAGCTTAGTTTTGCAATTAGATATTTTGGTTGTCAAAGTGGAGTAATGGTTACAGCCTCGCACAACCCAAAAGAATACAATGGCTACAAAGCATATTGGAATGACGGGGCACAAATGGTTGAGCCTCACGACGAAAACGTTATTGCAAATGTCAAAAAAATCACAGATGCAGCCCAAGTTAAATGGTCTGGCAACGAGCATTTGATAGAGATTATTGGCAAAGATTTTGACCAAAAATTCATAGACCACGTATTAGCTCTAAAACTAAACGCAGATGTAGTAAAAACATATTCAGATATGAAAATTGTTTATACTCCAATCCACGGCACTGGTGCTAATGTTATGCCACAAGCACTACAACAATACGGCTTTAACGCTGTTACAATGGTGCCAGAACAGGCAGTGGCAGACGGTAATTTCCCAACAGTAATACACCCCAATCCCGAAGACCCAAAAGCATTAGCAATGGCTATTGATTTGGCAAACAAAATTGGTTCGGATTTGGTTTTGGCCTCTGACCCAGATGCAGACCGAATTGCTATTGCAGTTCGTCGCCACGATGGGCAAATGCAGGCTATCAATGGCAATCAAGCGTGTGCCTTGTTGAGTTATTATTTGCTTATGATGCGTAAAGAAACTGGCAAACTTAGTTCAAACGACTATATCATCAAAACCATTGTAACTACTGACTTAGTTCGCAGAATTGCAGATGACCACAATGTTCATTGCTACAATGTGCTTACTGGCTTCAAATACATTGCTGATGTTATTCGACGCAACGAAGGCAAATTGAATTTTGTTGGAGGAGGAGAGGAAAGCTATGGCTATATGATTGGCGATGCTGTCCGTGATAAAGACTCTATTGCAAGTGGAGCAATGATAGCCGAAATAGCTGCGTGGGCAAAATCTCAGAACAAAAACATTTTGGATATTATCATAGATATTTATTGCAAATATGGTTTGTATTTTGATGGACAAGTTGCAATCACCAAAAAGGGTATTGAGGGCGTTGAAGAAATCAAAGCAATTATGCGAGAATATCGCAATAATCCACCACAAAAAATAGCAGGTAAAAAAGTAGTTAAATTGTTTGACTACAAAACTCTAAAAGAAACAGATATCACTACTGGCAAACAAACAGATATTGATTTACCAGAATCAAATGTTTTGCAATTCTTGACAGAGGACGATTCTTTGATATCTGTTAGACCAAGTGGAACAGAACCAAAAATCAAATTTTATTTTGGTGTGCGAGAGCCTATGTCAAGCCCAGAGGCTTACGAAGAAACTCTCCAAAAAGCCAAAGATAAAATTGAGGACATAAAAAAATCACTTTCACTTTAAACACAAAAAAGATGATAGAAGTTACTGTTTTGGGGAGTGGAACTTCACAAGGAATTCCGATTATAGGCTGTAATTGTGAGGTGTGTAGCTCTACCGACCCCCACGACAAAAGACTAAGGTCGTCTATAATGATAGAGACACGAGGCAAACGTTTTGTGATAGATGCAGGGCCAGATTTTCGCTACCAAATGTTGCGTGAAAACGTTAGGCATATTGATGCAATAATACTTACCCACTACCACAAAGACCACATAGGAGGTATAGATGATGTTAGGGCGTTTAATTATGTGATGCACAAACCCATACACATCTACGGCGAGGAACAGTGTTTAAATGTAGTTCGCAAAGATTTTGATTATGCTTTTGCCAAGGAGAAATATCCGGGAGTACCAGAAATAACACTTCACACTATCATACAAGAGCCTTTCGAAATTGACGGTATACGTATTGTCCCAATACGTGGAATGCACTGCAAAATGCCAGTTTTGGGATACCGAATAGACAATTTCTGTTATTTAACAGATATGAACTATATTTCTGATACCGAAATTTCAAAAATAAAAGGTGTTGATACGCTTATTATTAACGCACTTAGGCACGAAAAACACATATCTCACTTTTCTTTGGAAGAGGCATTACAGCAAATTCAAAAAATTGGTGCAAAGGAGAATTATTTAACACATATATCCCACCAATTAGGCAAATATGAGGAGTTAAGAAAACAACTTCCTGAGGGAGTATTTCCCGCTTACGACAAACTAAAACTTATAATTAAATAATGAAAAATTTAAAAGGTAAAGTAGCAATAATAACAGGAGCTTCATCTGGAATAGGTTTGGCACTTTCAAAGACTTTGGCACAAGAGGGCATAAAAGTAGTTATGGCTGCCAGAACAATAGACAAACTACACGCCCAAGAGGCAGAAATCATCAAAAACGGCGGAGAAGCATTTGCTGTTGCTTGTGATGTTACAAAAAGTGAAGATTGTCGTTTGATGGTCGAACAAGCTGTTGATAAATTCGGAAGAATAGATATATGTATTTGTAACGCAGGTATTTCTATGCGAGCTTTGTTTGATGATGTAGATTTAGACGTTATTCACAAGCTAATGGACGTTAATTTTTGGGGTGCAGTGAATTGTGTAAAATATGCTTTGCCTTATATCCAACACGCCAAAGGCTCTATCGTAGGAGTGAGTTCTGTGGCAGGTATTCACGGTCTTCCAGCTCGAACAGGCTATTCGGCAAGTAAATATGCTTTAAAAGGATTTTTGGAAACAATACGTGTCGAAAATCTCAAAAAAGACGTTCACGTAATGTTGGCTTACCCAGGATTTACAGCCTCGAATGTTAGGTTTTCAGCTCTTACAGCCGATGGTTCACAACAAGGCGAAACTCCACGTGATGAGGGCAAAATGATGTCTGCCGAGCAGGTAAGTATTTTGATTTTGAAAGGAATTAAAAATCGCAAACGTGATTTGATAATGGATTTTCAAGGTAGAGCGTCAAATTTTATCAAGAAATTTGCACCAGCTCTTTTAGATAAATTATTCTACAACCATATGGCAAAAGAACCAAATTCTCCTTTAAAATAAAATTAAATGAACAAAATTAAGTTTCTTATATTCACAACTTTTTTGTTTTTGAACTTTTTTAGTCCAAAAACTCTTTGTGCGTCGTCAAATCCGAACGACACTTTGCACGAGAGGGTTTCTAATATGTTTTTGGTGGGTGTCAAGGCTTTGACTATCGAGAATAATCACAAAAAAGCAGCTGCATTTTTTGCAGAGGCTATAAGACTTGATTCTACTCACGCTGCCTCACACTACTACATATCTGGACTTTTGACTAACAAACAAGATGCAATTAAGCACGGACTTAAAGCCATTGAGTACGATTCTACAAATATCTGGTACAAATCTCAACTTACAAAAATACTTGCATACAACAACGAGTACGAAAAAGCAGCCGAGATAGCCGAAAAAACTATACAACAAGCTCCAAATGATATAGATAATTATATCACACTTTTCACACTTTTGATGGCAGATAAGCAGTATGACAAGGTTTCGCAAAAAATCAAACACTATGAACATACTTTTGGCGAGAATGAAACAATCTCTATGTTCAAGTTAGAATTGATGGAATATCAAGAGCCAAGCTTGGAAATAGTTGAGCAACTCAAAGATATTTGCAAATTATATCCGAGTAATGCTACTGCAAAAGCTGTTTTGGCAGAAACTTATATGAAACTTAAAATGCCAAATGAGGCAATAGTTTGGTTCAAAAAAGCCGAAAGCATTGAGCCTAACAACATAAAAGTGATTGTCGCACTTTCGGACTACTATCTACGCACCAACAACATAGATAGTATGTATAACTATACTATAAAAGTTTTTTCGGATACAAGACTTAATTTAGATGCAAAATTTGCTTTTGTCAAAGAAGTTTTATTTTCGCAATATTTCTATCAAAACCATTTCTTGAAAGTTGATTATTTGCTTAGGTTATTGGTAGAAACATACCCAAATTCTTTGGAGGCACACAAAACTCTTGCTCAGCATTTTATCAATTCTCGAATGTTAGAAAAAGCCTCTCAGGTTTATCAACAGACAATTAGTGATAGCACTGCCGACAAGGATATTTATTTTAGTTTGATAGGTCTAAAAAACTACCAAAATCAACACGATTCAGTTATATATTTTTGCGACAAAATGATTGAGGTTTATCCCGAAACAGTTTATGATAACTCTCTTCAAAAGTCCTACTCTTTTATGCAACAAAAACAATACGAAAAAAGTATTAGTTTGCTGCAAAACCTACTTTTAATATCCCAAGACCGTATGCAAAAAAGCAATGTTTATGCACTTATGGGGGATATTTACAACGAGTGGGGCAAAAGCAAAGAATCTTACAAATCTTATGATTTAGCACTTAAATTAGACAAAAATAATATAGTCGTAAAAAACAATTATGCTTACCACCTATCTGTTCAAAACAAACAGCTTGGCAAGGCTCTAAAATTCATACTTGCAGTTGTCGAAAAAGAACCAACAAATGGTACATACTTAGACACTTACGGTTGGATTTTGTACCAAATGGGACAATACGACAAAGCAGTTGAAATTCTCCAAAAAGCAGTCGATAACGACACCACAAACAGTGCAACGCTATTTTTACACTTAGGAGATGCATATTTCAAGATAGGAAAAACCGCAAACGCCAAAGTCTATTGGCTCAAAGCAGATAAAAACGGAGCAGATAAACTCGAAATAAAGAAACGTTTAAACTCTCCAAATCCAATTATTGATTAATAACACTGGGAATTTAGCAATTTTTTTTATAGTACTGTCCGCTAAAAACGAAACTCGCCTATCTTGTCTATTTCGCCGATGC
>CAZRHJ010000018.1:0-35985 GCA_964600025.1 uncultured Rikenellaceae bacterium
TATTTTTATGGGCTTGAAAAAATAATTTTTAAAATTATTATCTTTCCGAAATTATACAAATTCTGAGTAAACTCATCTCTATTAAGCTATCTTGCAAATATAACGAAGTGTACTGACATACGTGAAGCAGAGCATCGGTGAAATATGCAAAATAGGCGAATTTTAGTTTTTGCGGACAAATACTAAGTAAAAATATTTCTTCAATATTTCATAATCTGCAAAAAAATGATTACGTTTGTAGGAATAATAGCTTTATATATTACTATAATTTATACTTAATATGAAAAAAATATTTTTCCTGTTTTTAATTTCTCTTTTAGCATTGTCTTGTACAAAAGACCCCGTTGTTCCAACAGTCAAAAAACGTGCCACACTTATATATATTATGGGTGATAATAATCTTAGCAAGTATTTGATTGAAAATATAAATACAATGGAACAAGCCTATTCAGGTGGTTCAAAAGTATATATATTGGCAGACTTACAAGATACCGACAATAGATTTAATTCAAACGCTACTTTATACGAATTAACACCAAATAAAACTTCTTTGGTAGATTCCAAAATTATTAAGAATTACGGAATTATTAATTCTTGTGATTTAGATTTTTTCGATAGAGTAGTTGCAGATATTTATGCTTTTGACACGAATGTTGAAATAAAAAATCTGTTGATGTCCTCTCACGGCAAATCGTGGGTACCTTATGGCTCATCTATCTACAAATCAATAGGTGTAGATGATTCAGCAGGAAAAACAGAGATAGAAATTGATGCTCTTGCTCTACAACTATCTAAATTGAAATTAGATTATTTGATATTTGATGCGTGTTTTATGTCCTCTATCGAGGTTTTGTATCAGTTGCGAGATGTAACAGATTATATTGTTGCCTCACCTGCCGAGATTTTGGCAGACGGAATGAACTACAAAGAAATCATTAAACAAGCCTCTACTGGTCAAATGAATGGTATGGCATTGCTTGATTCTTATGCACAGCAGTATGCAGGAAGTAGTTATACACTTACTTTTGTCGAAACCGCATATTTACAAGAATTGGCAGAGATTACAAAATCCCTTGTTGAAAAATATAATTTATATTCTGGTATATCATCTGTTGGTCTTCAAAATTATAGCACATATAATGGCTCTTTCTTTTATGATTTTGGGCAATATATGTTCAAAAATAATTTTATGAGTAGTACAGATAAATCTATGTATGGAGAATATTGGGCAAAGGCTATCAAAAACTACTTACATTCGGACTATATGTTCAATATTACACCAATAGACCTAACCTATGGAGTTAGTTTTTATCCTCCAAAACGAACAATGGATAAAGATACAAATGAGTTTTATTTGAGATTAGATTGGGCAGAGGACTCTGGATTAAACAGAATATTAAATAATTAACAAATAAAACACTGAATTAATTAAAAATATATTAGATATTTGGTTAGTCGTTAAAAAATATTTAGTACCTTTGTCAAAGTAATGGAATAATAGATAGACAATAATCAATAAATTTAAAATATAAAAGAGATGTCAAAAGTTAAAATTGGTATTAACGGTTTCGGCCGTATTGGCCGTTTGGTGTTCCGTGCAGCAATGTTGAGAGACAACGTTCAAGTTGTTGGTATTAATGATCTTATGCCTGTTGATTATATGGCATATATGCTTCAATACGATTCTGTACACGGTCGTTTCAATGGTACTGTTGAAGTAAAAGACGGTAAATTGGTTGTTAATGGTAACGAGATTCGTGTTACTGCTGAAAGAGAACCAGCAAACCTTAAATGGAATGAGATTGGTGCTGAGTATGTAGTAGAATCAACAGGTTTGTTCTTGACAAAAGAACTTGCTGGTAAACACCTTGAAGCTGGAGCTAAACAAGTTGTTATGTCTGCTCCTTCAAAAGACGATACTCCTATGTTCGTTATGGGTGTTAATAACAAAGAATACAAACCAGAAATGACAATCGTTTCTAACGCTTCTTGTACTACTAACTGTCTTGCTCCACTTGCAAAAGTTCTTCACGACAATTTTGGTATTTTGGAAGGTCTTATGACTACTGTTCACGCAGCAACAGCTACTCAAAAAACTGTTGATGGTCCTTCTATGAAAGATTGGAGAGGTGGTCGTTCTGCTCTTGGTAACATTATCCCTTCTTCTACTGGTGCTGCAAAAGCAGTAGGTAAAGTTATCCCTTCATTGGCTGGCAAACTTACAGGTATGTCTTTCCGTGTTCCTACAATGGACGTTTCTGTTGTTGATTTAACTTGCCGTTTGGAAAAAGGTGCTTCTTACGAAGACATCAAAGCTGCTGTTAAAAAAGCTTCTGAAAACGAATTCAAAGGAATTATCGAATACACTGATGGTGATTTCGTTTCACAAGATTTTGTTGGTGATGCAAACACTTCTATCTTTGATGCTAAGGCTGGTATTGCTCTTAACGATAACTTCGTTAAATTGGTTGCTTGGTATGATAACGAGTGGGGTTACTCTAACAAAGTTGTTGAGTTGATTCAGTATATCGCAACAGTTAAATAATTTTAACTATACGTTAAATTATAATAAAGCCATCTCGATATTCGTGGGTGGCTTTATTTTTTCTTTTAGCGGACGATAATAAATTATTACTATTAATTTTTATGACAAATATTAGAATAGGACACGGATATGATGTTCACGCTTTGGCTGAGGGACTTCCGTTGATATTGGGAGGTATAGATGTGCCACATACACAAGGTTGTATTGCACATTCAGATGGAGATGTTGTTATTCACGCAATGTGTGATGCTATTCTTGGAGCTTTGGCTTTGGGAGATATTGGCAAACACTTTCCCGATACATCTGACGATTACAAGGGTATTGACAGCAAAATTCTTTTGCAGAGAGTAATGCAATTAATTAGAGATAAGGGATATGAAGTAGGTAATATTGATGTTACAATGGCTCTTCAAGCTCCCAAAATTGCAAAATACATACCGCTTATGCGAGAAACTTTGGCCTCTGTAATGCAAATACCTTTGGAGAATGTTTCGCTAAAAGCTACTACTACCGAAAAGCTTGGTTTTGTTGGTCGTCAAGAGGGTATTGAAACTCACAGTGTAGTTTTACTTTACAAGAAATAAAATTATATTGTTGTCTGCTAAACACGAAACTCGCCTGTCTTGTCTATTTTACCGATGCTCATAACTCACGTACGCCAATACGCTACGTTATATATGCAAAATATCCTAAGAGATCCGAGTTTATTGGGAGCTTGTAAAATTTTTACAGGACAGCATAAAATCTAATATTGAAACTACCTAATTTTCAATATTAGATAATTTAGTGAACTTCCCAAATAAGTTTTGTTTTACTTTTGCCATAGCCTTCTCAAAATATTCTTTTTGTGGGAGTTTTTGAAAATCTTTTTCGGTATGAATAATATATTTACTATTCTGCCACTGACAACAATGCAAGATTGGTTTTATGCTGGTCTTGCTTTTTTTGTACAATGTAAGTTCTACACTCAATCCAATATCTCGCAAATCCCATTTTTGGTTTGAAACAAAATTCCCTAATGAATAAACAATGTTATTTATGGTGTCAATTTGTTGAACAACGTGAGGGTGTGAACCTATCACAACATCTACTCCTTGTTGTTTTGTCCATTTTGCCAATATTTCTTGATGTTTGTTTTGTTTGGTATGATACTCATATCCCCAATGATAAAATACTATAATATGACTTGCTTTTTCTTGTTTAGCTTGTTCTATGTGTTTGCTAATCAATGCAGTATCTATTAGGTTAATTTTTATGTTTTTTGGAATATAATTGCCATTTGTGCCATAAGTATAGTTGAGCAAGGCAATTTTAAAACCGTTTTTATTCAACATCAAATACTCCTTGCTTTGCATATCATCATAACAACCATATATTTTCAGATTGTTTTCTTTGGCTATTTTTAGTGTTTCTCTTATGCCTTTTACACCCCTGTCTAATGTGTGATTGTTTGCAAAGGCCAGAATATCAACACCGCTTTGTTTTAGATTTTTGACAAGAGTACTCGGAGATGCAAAAGCTGGGTAGCCACTATAAATCCCATTATAAGACACTGTTGTTTCAAAATTCACAACTGTAAAATCAACCTTTCTCCATATTTTTTCTATATTTTCAAACCAGTGTTTATAGTCTTCCGATGCAATAATTTGTGGTAGATGCCCCATTATATCGCCCGAAAATACCATAGTTACACTATCTGCTTTATATGGTGTTTTTGGGATAGTTTTTTTGTTAATCTCAGAATTATTACAAGACCCCAAGATGCTTAGAAACAATATTAATATCAGTAATCTCATAATAATTATTATAAAAAAATGAGAGTTAAAAAATAACTCTCATTTTATAGTTTAGAATATGATTTCCGAGAGTTTGTTGCACATCTCTTCAAGATATTTTTTGTCAGTTCTGTCAAACTCTGCCAATTTGTCACTATCAATATCCAATACAGCCACAACTTTGGAGTTTTTTATGATTGGAACTACAATTTCACTTCTTGATGCAGAGCTACACGCTATATGTCCGGGAAAGGCATCAACATCTTCTACTACAAGTGTTTCGCCGTTTTGGAATACAGTTCCACATACTCCCTTTCCTTTGCGAATACGAGTACAAGCTATTGGGCCTTGAAATGCAGACAAAACAAGTTCATTTTCGTTATCAGCTACGTAAAATCCTACCCAAAAGAAACCAAATACCTCACGTAGTACGGCAACTACATTAGCCATATTGGCAACTAAATTAGTTTCATAACCCACAAGTGAGTATATCTGTGGTAAAATTTCAATGTATTTCTCCTCTTTTGTTGAAGCAGTGATAATTAAGTTCTCAGACATAATTTAAGAATATTAAGCGTCAATTTTTGCATATTTTGCGTGAGCCTCAATAAATTCTCTACGTGGTGGAACATCGTCACCCATAAGCATAGAGAAAATTCTGTCTGCCTCAGCAGCAGATTCTATTGTAACTTGTCTCAAAATACGGTTTTCAGGATTCATTGTAGTTTCCCACAACTGTTCTGGATTCATCTCACCCAGACCTTTGTATCTTTGAATGTTTACATTTTTGCCTCCAAAATCAAAAATGGCTTGCTCACGCTGTTCCTCACTCCAACAGTAAGTTTGTTTGTTTCCTCTTTTGATAAGGTAAAGTGGTGGAGTAGCAATGTATAAGTGTCCATTAGTGATAAGGTCTGTCATATAGCGGAAGAAGAAAGTCATAATAAGCGTTGCAATGTGGCTACCGTCCACGTCGGCATCGGTCATAATTATAACTTTATTGTAACGTATCTTAGATAAGTTTAATGCTTTGCTATCTTCTTCTGTACCAATAGTTACGCCCAAAGCGTTAAATATATTTTTAATTTCTTCACTTTCGTAAACTCTGTGTTCAAGAGCTTTTTCAACGTTCAAGATTTTACCACGCAAAGGCAAAATTGCTTGAAACTCTCTATCTCTACCTTGTTTTGCTGAACCACCAGCAGAGTCCCCCTCGACCAAGAAAACTTCTGTACGCATATTATCACGACTTGAACAGTCTGCTAACTTGCCGGGAAGTCCAGCTCCCGAAAGTACTGTTTTGCGTTGTACACTCTCACGTGCTTGACGTGCTGCGTGTCGTGCAGTAGCTGCCAAAATTACTTTTTGAACAATTTGACGAGCATCTTTTGGATTTTCTTCAAGGAAATTATTTAGAGCATTTGTGATGATTTGCTGAACTGTACCAGCTACATCGCTATTACCTAATTTTGTTTTAGTCTGTCCTTCAAACTGTGGTTCTGCCACTTTTACAGAGATAACAGCTGTTAAACCCTCACGGAAGTCATCACCAGTAATTTCGATTTTTACTTTTTGGAGCATACCACTGTTCTCTGCGTATTTTTTCAGAGTTGTAGTAAGTGCTTTTTTGAAACCAGTCAAGTGTGTACCACCCTCAATAGTGTTGATATTGTTTACGTAAGAGTGTACGTTTTCTGTATAACTTGTGTTATACTGCAATGCTACTTCGACAGGAACATTGTCTTTCTCGCCCTCCATATAAACTATCTCTGTAAGTGCTTCACGGTTCTCGTCCAAATACTTAACAAATTCTTTTAGACCATTTTCTGAATAAAATTCAGTACGCAAATACTCTCCATTCTCGTTTTTCTCACGTTTGTCTGTAAGTTTTAGTCTAATGCCTTTGTTCAAGAATGCTAACTCACGAAGACGAGAAGATAGAATTTCAAAATTGTATTCCAATGTATTGAAAATCTCGCCGTCAGGTTTGAAAGTGATTGCTGTACCAGTATCTTGAACATCTTCCAAAATAGCTACTTCTGATGTTGGTTTGCCTTTTGAGAATGTTTGGCGGTGCAATTTGCCATTTCTTTTGACTTCTGCAACAAGCAGTGATGAAAGTGCATTAACACAAGATACGCCCACACCGTGCAAACCACCAGAAACTTTGTAAGAATCTTTGTCGAATTTACCACCTGCGTGTAGTACTGTAAGCACGACCTCCAAAGCAGATTTTTTCTCTTTGGGGTGGTAGTCAGTAGGAATACCACGACCGTTGTCTGTTACAGTAATTGAGTTATCTTCGTTTATATATACGTTTATATCATCACAATAACCTGCAAGTGCCTCGTCGATAGAGTTATCTACAACTTCATATACCAAGTGGTGAAGACCTTTTTCTCCAACATCACCAATATACATTGCAGGTCTTTTTCTTACAGCCTCCAAGCCCTCTAATACTTGAATACTACTTGCAGAGTAATCGCTCGAAGCGTTAAGTTTATTTTCTTGTTCCATAGTTAATTATGTTATATCTTTTCTTGTTTTTCAATGCCGAGAATAGAGTAAATATCTAATTCTGTTAAGCTCCCTTTGTCAAATTTGTATGTTTTTGAAGGGTATTGTTCTATTACTGAAATATCGTGAGTTGCAATTACTATTGCACAACCCATATTTTTAATTTCCTCAAACAAATCCATTACGGCTTTTGTTGAGTGTGGGTCTAAGTTGCCTGTTGGCTCGTCAGCTATTATGAGTTTTGGACTATTTAGCAAAGCTCTGCCAATGGTAAGTCGTTGTTGTTCCCCGCCAGATAGATGATGTGGCATTTTGTATGCTTTATGCTCCAAATCAACCATTTTTAGTATCTGTTCTATGCGTTTTTCTATGTCGATAGTGTTTTTCCAACCTGTGGCTTTAAGCACAAATTTAAGGTTTTCATATACCGTTCTATCTCCAAGTAGTTGGTAGTCTTGAAACACAATACCAATCTTTCTACGCAAATATGGAATATCCCTTTTGCGAAGTTTTAGCATATCATAGCCAACCACATTTGCTAAACCAGACAATACAGGAACTTCTCCATAAATTGACTTCAAAAAAGTACTTTTTCCACTTCCTATTTTGCCAATCAAATAAATCATTTCGCCTTCCGAAACGGAAAAATCAACATCTGTCAAAACAATATCTTTTGTTACGCCTCTGTTTAGGGTGTAACTCATTGATACAGAGCTGTATTTTATAAGGTTATTTGTGTTCATTGGTTCTCTTATTTATATCAAATTATTCATCTGACAGATAACATACAAAGCTAATATTTTTTTTTGTAATAGCCAAAAAAAACACCTCTAAAATGAGGTGTTTGTATATTTTTTTAACAATTTTTTTAACGTAGCCTATTGTCGTTTAGAATGGAGCTAAATCTGAATTTTCAAAATCATTTATTCCGCTTTCCAAACCACTTTGTGAGTTGTTATTATCATCACCATTCCAACTTGAACTTTCTACTGATGTGGAATTTGAAAAGTCTGGCATATCGTCATTTTCAAAATTCGTAAATTTAGCTTGTTCTTTTTTGAAATATAGGTTTGCCGTATCTGTCGAACCGTTACGGTGTTTTGCAATGATAATCTCGGCTGTTCCAGGGCGAATAGGGTTGTTCTCCTCATCGTGAGTCTGTTTGTAGTACTCTGGACGGTGAATAAATGCAACAATATCCGCATCTTGCTCAATCGCACCAGACTCCCTCAAATCCGAAAGTTGTGGACGTTTGTTTCCCCCACGAATTTCTACCGAACGGTTTAGCTGAGAAAGTGCAATAATTGGAATTTTTAATTCTTTTGCAATCGCTTTTAATGAACGAGAAATTGCAGCTACTTCTTGCTCACGGTTACCCTTTGTGTCAGATGGACCAGTCATCAACTGCAAGTAGTCAATAACAATTAACTGAATACCATATTGAGCCGAAAGTCGTCGTGCTTTTGACCTAAACTCAAATATAGAAAGTGCAGGAGTGTCGTCTATCAAAAGTGGTGCATTTTCCAATGGTTTTATTTGTTTTTGCAAATATTCCCATTCTTGTGCATCAAGTTTACCATTTTTGACTTTTTGTCCGTCAAGCCCACTTTCGGAAATAATCAAACGTGTGATAAGCTGTTCTGCTCCCATTTCGAGTGAGAAAAAAGCCATTGGTCTATTAAAATCTACCGTGATATTACGTGCCATAGATAGCACAAAGGCAGTTTTACCCATAGACGGACGAGCAGCAATGATAATTAAGTCTGTTGGTTGCCAACCCGAAGTGATTTTATCCAATGCGTTAAGTCCAGTAGGCACACCATTCAATCCGTCTGGTTTGCTACGAGCCTCTTCAATCATTGCCAAAGCCGAACGAACAACATCTCTACTTTCTCTCACATCACGTTTGATGTGTCCTTCCGAAACTTTAAATATTTTTCCCTCTGCTTGGTCTATCAAATCTGTAATATCCACCGAATCATCAAAACTATCTCGTTGAATCTCGGCAGAGGCTTTGATTAATTCCCTTTGAATATATTTCTGTGCTATAATTTTTGCGTGAAACTCAACGTGAGATGCACTACCAACTTTCTCTGTCAGTTCTGCCAAATGTGATGCACCACCCACCAACTCCAAATTATCTGAACGTTTTAGCATTTCTGCAACAGTGTATAAGTCAATAGGTTGTTGCTTGTGCGAAAGTTCCAAAATAGCTCTATATATTGTCTGGTGAATATCACTATAAAAAGACTCTGGACGCAATATTTCGCCCACATCGTGTATTGCCTCTTTTTCAATCATTAATGCACCAAGTACTGCTTCCTCCAAATCAAGTGCTTGTGGTGGTAGAAGTCCAGAGGATTTACTCAAAAACGAAACAATATCATTTGAGCTAACTTGTTCGTTGTCGTATCTTTTTTTAGCCATAGTTGTATAAGGGTAGTTTTATTTTATCTAAAAAAATATTCTTTTTGTTTTATTTTCTCTTTTGGGTTTCGCTCAGTAAACACTGGTTTCATTGTATATGGGTCTAAACCTGTGTAATACATTGCAGTAGAAAGTGTCATAGGTGTAGGGGTGAAGTCTTGCACTTGTTCCAAACTATAATTTAGACCTTTCATATTGCGAGATAATTCTTTCATATCTTGCAGTTTGCAAAATGGGTGTGATGAAATGAAATAGGGTATTAGTTGATAGCGTAAACCTTCCTTTTGGCATATTGTTTGAAAATCTCTGTTAAGTCTTCTGAAAAGTTCAAAAGATGGTTTTCGCATAGCATTCAAAACAATATCTTCGGTATGCTCAGGGGCAACTTTTAGTCTTCCAGAGGTATGGTATTTTACCACATCTCTCAAATACTCCATACGTGTTTTCTCATCAAATAAATCATATCTAATACCACTTCCAATATATGCGTGTTTTATGTAAGGTAAGTTTCTGACTTTACGATACATTTCTATTAGGGCTTTGTGGTCGTTGTTTAGATTTGGGCATACCTTTGGAAATAGGCAAGTTGGTCGTTTACATTTCATACATATCGACTTGTCTTTTCCTCCCATTTTGTACATATTTGCAGAAGGACCTCCCAAATCAGACAAATTTCCTTTGAAATTCTCGTCTTGACTTATTTGGTCTATCTCGCTCTTGATGCTTTCCCAGCTACGTGAAGATATAAACTTACCTTGGTGAGCAGAAATAGTACAAAAACTGCAACCTCCAAAACAACCTCTATGTATATTTACCGAAAATTTAATCATTTCGTAGGCTGGTATTGCTCCTCGTTTCAGATATTTTGGGTGAGGTTGGCGTGTGTAGGGTAGTGCAAAACTTGCATCTAATTCTTCTTCTGTCAAATACGGATAAGGTGAATTGACTACCACATATTTGTCCTCTGAGTATTGTTCTACAATATCTCTTTGTTGCATTTTGTTGGACTCTTCCTCAAAATCTCTGAAATTCTCTGCATATTTGATTTTGCTCTTTTCGCATTGTTCAAAACTATTCAGAGTCAAAGTATTTGACTTGTCGAGTGTGTCTATGTATTTTTTGTCTGCAACAAAAGCAACTTGACGTAAGTTCTTGAATAATTTTGAGTTGTAGCCATTGTGGAAACTTTTTGCAATTTCTACAATAGTTTTGTCCCCCATTCCATAGCTCAACAAATCTGCCCCGCTCGAAATTAAAATACTTGGCAAAAGTTTGTCTTGCCAATAATCATAGTGGGTAAGTCGTCTAAGTGAAGACTCTATCCCTCCCAATACAATAGGAGTGTCAGGGTAGAGTTCTTTTAATATTTTGGAATACACATTAACTGCATAGTCAGGTCGGTGTCCCGAACTTCCTCCTGCGGTGTATGCGTCGTTGCTTCTTAGTCGTTTGGCAGCTGTATAATGATTTACCATAGAGTCCATATTGCCAGATGTTACTCCAAAAAACAAGCGTGGTTTGCCAAGTTTTTTGAAATCTCGCAAATCGTCTTGCCAGTTTGGTTGAGCAACAATAGCTACTTTGTAGCCCTCACGCTCCAACAATCTGCCAATAACCGCAACACCAAACGAAGGGTGGTCTATATAGGCATCTCCTGTGAAGAGTATTATATCTAATTCTTCCCAGCCTCTTCTTCGCACTTCTTTTAGTGTTGTTGGTAAAAAATCATCTAATGAGTATTTCATTATAATTATTTATTTGTGTCGGTATTTCTCCGCAATTTATTTTAAAAATAACATAGAACTATCTCCGTAGCTCAAAAATCTAAAACCATTGTTCATAGCATAAGAGTATATGTTACGCCAATTTTCTTTGCCTACAATAGCAGATATTAGTAGTAGTAATGTGCTTTGTGGTTGGTGAAAATTTGTAACTAATATGTCTATTACCCTAAACGTATATCCCGGTGTAATCATTATTTGTGTAGAAGATTTAATGCGAGTTATATTAAATTTCTGCATATATTCTACTATTGTCCCCAAAAGTACTTTTTTGGTTAAATGCTCTGGAATATCGTAAGCCTCCCACTGTCCAATACTAATATCTTCGTGTATGTTGCCAGTTTTCATAATTCTATATCCCAATACCGATATGGATTCGATAGTACGAACACTTGTAGTGCCAACTGCTACTATGGTTTGGGCTTCGAGCATATTTTTAATTGCTTCCAATGTGAAATCAAAATGCTCTGTGTGCATTACGTGTAGTGCTGCATTTTCGGCTTTTACTGGCAAAAACGTGCCTGCACCAACGTGTAGCGTAATTTCTTGTATTTTACAATTTTTGGCTCTAAGAGAGTCAAAAACTCTTGGAGTGAAATGTAGTCCAGCAGTTGGGGCTGCCACCGAACCGTCATATTTTGAATATACAGTTTGGTAGGTTGTACTATCACTCTCTTCGGCATTACGATTAAGGTATGGTGGAATTGGAATTTTGCCACAAATATCCAAAATGTCTCCAAAGGTGTGTCCTTCGTAGTTGTGGCTAAACTCAATTAGCTGTTTGCCATCTTCCTCTCCCAAATGTTTTGCAGTAAGCACAATTTCCTTGCCTTCGTGTTCGAACTTAGTCGTCAAAGGTTCTGTTCCTCTCCATTTTTTGAGATTGCCAATCATACAACGCCATTTTACTTCGCTTGTTGTCGAAAACGCAGTTTCGTAATCCGCTGGGCTATGAGGGTCAAGACAAAATATTTCTATTCTTGCTCCCGTAGGCTTAAAAAATATTAGTCTTGCGTGTATTACTCTCGTGTTGTTGCATACAATCAAAGCCCCAGAGGGAATTTCTTCCGAAATTTGGAAGAATTTTGATTGTCGAATATTGTTATTTCTGTATATTAAGAGCTTTGAACTATCCCTTTGTTCTAACGGAAACTTTGCAATACGATTGTCGGGAAGGTCGTAATTAAACTCTTTAATATCAATATATCTATCCATTGTCAAAAAATTCTTTGTAATATCTTACAAAAGTAGTAAATTTGTGGCTATAAAAAAATAAAATGCTATGTTAAAAATTGGAGATAGAGTGAAATTTTTGAGTGATACTGGTGTTGGTGTCATTACAAAAATCAAAGATAATATTGTTTGGGTAGATGTAGAGGACGGTTTTGAAGTCCCAACTCAAATATCTGATGTTGTTGCAGTGTCAAAAGAATCTGAATTAGATGCTTTGGAACGAATTGGTGAGGGAGATGATAGACCCGGTTCAAAAAAAGCTAAACATCAATCAAAAAAGAATAGAGTAAAGAAAATCGAAACAGATGCTTTTCGTCAATATGGCAAAATATCTCTTGTAGATGATGATGATTTGGACGATGATGAAGAATTACTCGATTTGTATGAAATAAAAGAGCGTTATGTCAAAAATCTTTTGGCTGTCCAAAAACGTGAACAAGAAATAGACCAAGAGGAGCAAAACCGCAAAAAAGAAAAAGCAAAAACTTCGTTTATGGGCAAACCAGAGATGCCTATTGTGGATTATTTTGCACCAAAAGAAGAAAAACCAAAAGTGTCGCAAGAGGCAATAGAGCAATTAGCACAAAAAGTTAAAGAAGATGCAAAGCCTAAAACACTTTCTCAGTTTATGAAAAAGAAAAAAACTAATGATGAGGTTGAGGTGGTTGATTTGCACGCTGAACAAATTTTGCCTTCACTCGTAGGTCTTTCTTCTGCCCAAATTATTACTTCACAATTAGATAGATTTACTATCTCTCTGGAAAGTTATTTGAATACTGCAAAACACGGCAAAGTAGTGTATATTCACGGTGTAGGCAAAGGTCGTTTGCGTTATGAGATAGAGAAAATCCTAAAAAGCAAATACCCAAAGCTTAGCTATCAAGATGCTTCGTTTAAGGAATATGGGTTTGGGGCAATTCTTATATATTTTTAGTGTTGTCCGCTAAAAAATAAAAATGGAATTTCTGAAAAATATGTTTTCGGAAATTCCATTAATTTATTATAATAATTTTTATTCTGTATCTTCTTCGTTGCAGTTCGTTTGAAATAAATCAACCTCTCCGTCTTCAATTCTTTTGAAAAAGTCGCTCAAAAGTGCAATCAAAGGAGATATGACTTCGATAACATCTTTTATGTATTTGTTGTCCACATCGCCACCTTTCAATCTTAGTAGTACCACTGAATACAAAGCTCTGAAACAAATCTCTATATCCGAAATATCTTTTGCCTCCATTTTTTTGCGTAAGGTGTCAATATCTGGTTTTGTGTTTTCAAAAAGTTCTTTGTATGGTTTGCCAATAGGTAAAGACAGTAGCTGTATATGCAAATTGTTTAAATCTTCGATAAGGTGTAATGTATGCTCCAAATGTCCGTGTTGAAGTTTGTTTTCTTCTTGCATAAGCGATACAAACTCCTTATACCATTGCATTACTTGTTGTTTCTCATCGTCGTTGATGTTTGTTTGCCCAACTACAAGTGTTTCATAAATTGTATTTCCGTCAAACTGCATTGCACGAAACATATCTTCTAACTGCCATAAGTACAAGATATATTCGGCTATGTTTTCGTGTCTTTTGTTGTTTGCTATTATCATTTTTGTAGCTACTAAATGTATATTTATTCGTATTGTTGTCCGCTAAAAACGAAACTCGCCTATCTTGTCTATTTCACCGATGCTCATAACTCACGTACGCCAGTACGCTACGTTATGACCATCAGCAAAATAGCCTAAGAGATCCGAGTTTATTGGGAACTTGTAAAATTTTTAACGGGCAGCAATAATTTATTCGATATCGTCGTCTAAATCATCATAAAAACAATCCATAAGATTGTCAATCTCTCGTCTGTCCTTTTTGGTAGGTCGTCCTGCTCCTGGATCTCGCTCCACAAATACAGATATTTTTTGTTTTAACTTATCCAATTCGCTCTCTGGCGTAATGTTTATTGCATAAGTTGGAACATCTTTGGCAGGTATTCTGTGTCCAAGTTCTTCCAAAACCTTGTAGCTATACACAACTGGCAATTTTTTGACAGTTATGATATCTCCTTGTTTTATTTCTCTACTTGGTTTTACAACAGAGCCACCAACACTTATTTTATTGGTTCTACAAGCCTCAGCAGCCAAAGAACGAGTCTTGTAAACTCTAATTGCCCACAGATATTTGTCAATTCTTGTAGCCATAATTTATTTTTTGTTGTAAGTGTTCATTGTTCGGTCTATTCCGAGCATAGGTAGAGATTTTATAGCTCCACAACAATGTTTCAGAATATCTGGCATAATCGTTTTTTCTTCGTCGCTCCACTGTCCAAGTACGTAGTTTACTTGCTGACCCTTTGCAAAATCACTGCCAACACCTACTCTCATTCTTGCAAAATCTTCGGTTTTTAGAATCTCGATAATGTCTTTAAGACCGTTGTGTCCTCCCGCACCGCCTTTTTTGCGTATTCTTACCGAACCAAAAGGAATTGCTAAATCATCACAGATTATTAGTGTCTTTTCTACTGGTATCTTTTCTTTTTGAGCCCAGTAATTGACAGCCTTACCACTCAAATTCATATAAGTAGTAGGTTTTACAAGTATTAACGTACGCCCCTTTACTTTTATTTCTGCAACATAGGCAAGCCTATCGCTCCTAAAAATAACATTGGACGCCTCAGCTAAGGCGTCCAATACTTTAAATCCTATGTTGTGTCGAGTATCGGCGTATTCGTCGCCAATATTACCCAACCCTACAATTAGATATTTCAAATCTTATTTATTTAAAGATTATTTATCTGAAGTAGCAGCAGCACCACGAGCAGCACGAGTCATCTTAACAGCACAAATTGCAGTAGATGCAGGAGTCAAGATTGTAACGTTTTCGTAGTTAAGGTCGCTTACGAATACTGAACCACCAAGAGGAACGTTTGTAACATCAACGTCAAGGATATCAGGAAGGTTTTCCATTGTTGCAGAGATTCTAAGTTTACGCTTAGCAAGGAACAATTTACCACCAACTTTAACACCTTCACTAACACCAACTGTTCTTACTGGAACGTCGATAGCTACTGGTTTGCCTTCGATTACACGGAAGAAGTCGATATGTTGTACACGGTCTGTAACAGGTTGGAATTGGATTTCACGCATTACAACTGTTTCAGTTTTGCCATCAATAATAAATTTAATGATATAAGCTTCTGGTGTGTAGATGATTTTGCCAAGTTCTTTTTCAGAAGCTGCAATGTTTAGGTTCTCGCCACCACCGTAAATGTTACAAGGAACTAAACCTTCTCTACGGAAATTTTTAGCAGATTTTTTACCAAAAGAATCTCTCTTTTGTGCTTGAATTTCGATTGTTTTCATTTTGAAATTGTTTGTTTAAATTTTATAATTCGATGCTACTCAATGCAATAACACCTTTTATGGTTGTTATTACCTCCCATTGCACCACTAATATGGCGACAAAAGTAATAATAATTTTTGATTTAAGCAATATTATAATGACTTTTACTATCAAAAATGTAGTTTATTGCTTAGTTATGAATTTTGGTAGGTCGATTATGTTGCAAAGGGCTATTGCAGCAGCAGCCTCTAATACTGGTGCAACCCTTAGTGCTATACAACAATCGTGTCTGCCTTTTATTTCCAAAGTCTCTATTTTGTTGTTTTCTATATTTAGAGTTTGTTGGGGTAGGGAGATGCTTGGAGTTGGTTTTACTGCAACTCTAAATATTATATCGTTTCCGTTGCTAATTCCTCCATTTATTCCGCCTGAATTGTTTTGTGATGTCTTGCCACTGTTGTTTATTATGGTGTCGTTGTGCAAAGAACCAAATTCAAGTCCAGAGTCAAATCCTTTGCCAAATTCGATGCCTTTAATTGCTGGAATTGCAAATACGATATGGCTAATTGTACTTTCAATAGAATCAAAATATGGTTCTCCGTAGCCTATTTTAAGGCCATTTATTTTACATTCAATTACTCCTCCGACACTATCTCCGTTTTTCATAGCAGTGTCTATCACGTTTTGAATATCTTGTGATGTGGTTTTACCGTGAATGTGTTTAATGTAGGCTTCAATGTCAATACCTTGAAGTTTTAAAAGTTTTTTGGCGACAACTCCTCCTGCAACAATCATTGCAGTTAATCTGCCCGAAAACTGACCCCCACCTCTGTAATCATTGTATCCACCAAATCTTGCTTTTGCAGTTAAGTCTGCGTGTGAAGGTCTGGGTTGTTTTGTGATATTTGAGTAGTCTTTTGAAATAGTATTGTTGTTTTCTATTAGGATAGTTAGTGGAGCACCAGTAGTTCTGCCATTAAACAAACCACTTACAATTTTTGGTTTGTCGTTTTCGTGGCGTAAAGTTGTGCCTTTTGCTCCTGACGCTCTACGTGCCAAATCGCACTCAAAATCCTCTAAGCACAACTCTAATCCAGCACTAACGCCGTCTATTGTTATGCCCATTAGCTCAGAATGAGATTCTCCAAAAATTGATACTACAAATCTATTTCCAAATCTATTCATTTCAAAGTATTTATAGATTTTCTTTTGCTTTTTGTGCCATTTTTGACGCAAATACAAAATCATTTAGTTCTTTGTTTTGGCTCGAAAGAATTATATCTTTGTTGCCTTCCCACCACTTATTTCCTTCGTAAATAAACAATATTGTTTCGCCAGTTTCTATAACAGAATTCATATCGTGGGTGTTTACAACAGTTGTCATATTGTATTCTTTTGTGATTTCCATAATCAGATTGTCAATCACAATCGAGGTTTTGGGGTCTAATCCAGAATTGGGCTCGTCACAAAATAGATATTTTGGGTTTACAACTATTGCACGAGCAATACTTGCACGTTTAATCATACCACCACTCAATTCAGAAGGATAAAGCAGTGCAGCGTGCTCCATATTTACTCTTTTCAAACACTTATACACCATCTCTCGTTTTTCGTCGTAAGGAAGGTCTGTAAATACATTCAAAGGAAACATTACATTGTCTTCGACTGTTAGGGAGTCGAACAATGCTCCGCCTTGAAACAACATTCCAGTGTTTTTTTGTAATTCTCTATGTTCCTTTTTTGTGGCTGTTTCCAAATCCAAATCATCATACCATATCTTGCCACTATCCACTGTGTGTAGTCCAACCAAAGATTTTAGTAGTACTGTTTTACCAGAGCCACTTTGTCCTATTATTTGATTTATTTTTCCTGTTTCGAATGTGTGGCTAATATTGTGTAGCACCTCACGTCCGTCAAAGGATTTAATTACATTTTCTACTTTAATCATTTTTTTAATTGTATGTGAAAAACAATTTTGTGATAATAAGATTGAAAATTAGTACTGCTATAATACTCGAAACAACAGCTTTTGTACTTGCTTTACCAACTTCCAATGTGTTTTCTTTGGCATAATAACCGTAGAAAGATGATATTGAAGTAATCAAGAACCCAAACACAACAGTTTTGACCAAAGAATAAATTACATTTCTTATGGTAAAACTATAAAGATAGCCCTCGATTAGTCCATCTCTCGACATAGATCCCAGTGTGAAAACAATCAAATATCCACCAAGCAAACCAATAAAAATACTTATTAAAGTCAATATTGGAAAATAAAAAATACCTGTCAAAACCTTTGGAAAAATAAGGTAGTTTGCAGAATTTACCCCCATTATTTCGAGAGCATCAATCTGTTCTGTAATACGCATAGTGCCTATTTCTGAGGCAATATTTGAGCCTACTTTACCTGCCAATATCAATGCTACAACCGTAGAACTAAATTCCAACAAAATACTTTCACGAGTAGCATAACCAATCAGATAATCTGGTACAAAAGTATCTTGCATATTGATAGCCATTTGCAAAGTTAGTACTGCACCCATAAAGAAAGATATGATTGTGATAATACCAATACTATCAGTACCTAATTTGTCAATTTCGCTGACCACTTGTCGCAATAATATTTTCCATTTTGCAGGTTTTGAGAAAACCTCACGCATTAGAAGAATATATTTGCCCAACAACTCAATAGATTTTATCATAAATTAAAAATTATTTTCTTTTTTAGATTTTTATGGTGAAAAATAATTTACAAATATAAATATTTTATTTAAACTGTGCAAAAAATGTGTTGTTTATAAAAAATTTAAATAGCTAATAATGTAAATATTAATATGTTGTATTTTATTTTCTATACTATAAATACGATTTTTAGTAAAAAAAATGTTATCTTTGAGGGTTAAAAGGTAATTGTATGTACGGTAAAACAAAAATAATCAATCCTGTCAAAACAGTTGGAGGTGAAATAAACCCTCCATCTTCAAAGAGTTACGCTATACGTGCTATGATTTGTAGTATATTCTCCAAAGGGCAATGTACTTTGTCTGAGGTGGATATAAGTGGGGATATAGCTTCGGCTATTTCTGTGGCAGAGGCTTTGGGTTGTAGTGTTGATTATGATTTGCAAAGTCGTAGTTTGAGCCTTGACTCATCACATTTAGATGCTTCTCTTTCGGAACTGAATGTAGGAGAATCAGGTTTGCTTGCACGTATATTTTTGGCAGTTTCGTGTGTCTTTGATACCCAAACTACTATCACTGCAAAAGGCTCTCTATTGACACGTAGTTTTGCCTGTGAAAAATCCAAATTTGATTTGCTTGGAATAAATTACAGTAGCGAAAACGAGTATCTCCCAATTCAAATTTTGCCCTCAGACGTGAATTTTGGTACAGAATTGGATTGTAGTGATGGTTCTCAGTTTTTGACAGGTCTGTTGTTTTTCGCTGTTTTGAACCAAAAAGAAACTACTATCAAAGTCAAAAATCTTGTTAGTAAGCACTACATAGACCTTACCATAGCAATGATGCAAAACTTTGGTGTAAAAATCGAAAACAAAGACTATTCAGAATTTTACATTGCAGCTTCCCAAAAATTTATTCCTACAAACTTATCTATTGAGGCAGATTGGAGTGGAGTTTCTTGTTTGGCAGTAGCTGGGGTTTTGTGTGGTAAATCTTTGCGATTTAAAAATCTTTGCGAATCATCGCTTCAACCTGACGCAAGTCTAAAACAGATTTTTGATTATATTGGTTGCGATAGTTCGTTTGAAGGTACAGATTTTGTTGTATCTACAAATCATACAGACGGATTCTGTGTGGACTTGACCGATACTCCCGATTTGTTTCCTGCACTTGTTGCACTTGCGTCGCTCTCAAAAGGAATTTCTACACTTTGTGGCACTGAGCGACTTATGAACAAAGAGAGCAATAGACTTGATACACTCTTGCAAAGTTTCAAAGCCCTTGGCGTAAAAATGTATGCTTCGCAACAAAATCAACTAATAATTTTTGGAGGAGATATAGAGGGAGGAGTTGAATTATATTGCCATAACGACCACCGAATAGCAATGTCTTTGGCAGTTGCGTCTTTGGTTGCCCAACAACCAGTTATTCTTCACGGCATAGAATGTGTCGAAAAATCTTATCCTAATTTTTGGCAAGATTTTGATAAAATACTTCGTAAATAATAAAAAATATATAGAAATGGATAAAAAGATTGTTCTTATACCCACTTACAACGAAAAAGAAAATATTGAGGCTATAATAAAAAAAACGCTCTCTTTGGAAGGTGATTTTTCTATTTTGGTTATTGATGACGGTTCGCCTGACGGTACTGCCTCTATTGTTAAGTCTTTGATTACAGAGAATGGCGATAGACTGCATATTTTGGAGCGAACTGCCAAACAAGGTCTTGGAGCTGCGTATATAGCTGGTTTTAAATGGGCTTTGGAGCGTAAATATGATTATATAATCGAAATGGACGCTGATTTTTCGCATAACCCAGATGATTTAATCCGTTTGTATAATCGTGCAAAAGAGGGTTATGATTTGGTGATAGGTTCACGTTATGTCAAAGGTGTAAACGTTGTTAATTGGCCTATTGGCAGACTTTTGATGTCGTATTTTGCATCAAAATTTGTTCGTATCGTTACACGTATGGGTGTGAATGATGCAACAGCAGGTTTTGTGTGTTATTCTTCAAAATACTTATCTTCGCTCAATTTAGACAAAATCAAAATGATGGGCTATGGTTTTCAGATAGAAATGAAATATAGTGCTTTTCGTTTGAAATTTCCAATTAGTGAAGTCTCGATAATTTTTACAGACCGTACGTTGGGAACATCAAAAATGAGTAGTTCTATTTTTGGTGAGGCTTTTTGGGGAGTTTTATCACTTCCTTTCCGTACAATTAAATCTAAATAACAATGAAAACACTACTTATACACGGAGGAACTATTGTAAACGAGGACAAACGTTTTGAGGGATATGTAATCGTAATGGACGAGAAGATTCACAAAGTTGCAGAGGGAAAATATCTTGGTGATTTATCTGAGTTCTCGCAGGTGATAGATGCAAAAGGCGGATATATTATCCCCGGGGTAATTGATGACCAAGTGCATTTTCGTGAACCAGGTTTGACCTATAAAGCAGATATTCATAGTGAATCAAGAGCAGCAGTAGCAGGAGGGGTTACATCATATATGGAAATGCCAAATACGTCTCCGACAACAACTTCACTTCAAGAACTTCAATGGAAAAAAGATAGGGCAGAGCAATGTTCACTTGCCAATTATTCTTTTTATTTTGGTGCATCAAATACAAATAGCAATTTGCTTGACAAATTACCTTTGGATAGTGTTTGTGGTATCAAAGTGTTTATGGGAAGTTCGACTGGCGATATGCTTGTAGATAGAAACATTACATTGAGTGAGATTTTTCAACGCTCTCCAATACTCGTAGCTACACATTGCGAGGAGAATTCAATTATTTCTGCAAATCTAAAAAGATTAAAAGAAAGTGGTGTGGAGCTTACTTGTGAGCATCACCCAATCATTCGTGATGTTGAGGCGTGTTATGCGTCGAGTGCAAAAGCCGTAGAACTTGCTACAAAATTCAATACTAAACTTCACGTTTTACACGTTTCTACCGAGCGTGAAATGTCGTTGTTTGATACAAAACCACTATCAGACAAACGTATTACAGCCGAGGTGTGTGTGCATCATCTTTGGTTTAGTTCAGAGGATTATGCAATGAAAGGCAATCTTATAAAATGGAATCCTGCAATTAAATCTGCTTCGGATAGGGAGGCTTTACGCAAAGCACTTATTGAGGGACGTATAGATGTAGTTGCAACAGACCACGCTCCTCACACATTAGAAGAAAAACAACGACCATTCTTGGACGCTCCTTCTGGTGGCCCACTTGTTCAGTACTCGCTATTGAGTATGCTACAAATGACAAAAGATATTTTTACAGTAGAACAAGTCGTACGTAAAATGTGTCATAACCCTGCTGATTTATTTTGTGTGGATAAGCGAGGTTATCTGAAAGAGGGATATTGGGCAGATATAGTTGTTGTTGATAAAAACTCTACAACACTTGTAAGTTCACAGAACATATTATCTAAGTGTGCTTGGTCGCCTATGGAGGGATATACTTATCGTCATAGCATTGCTTACACTATTATTAATGGTAGTGTGGTGTATAACAATGGTGTTTTGGACGAAAATTATAGAGGAAAAGAATTGAAATTTAAACGATAATAATAAAAAAATGAAGATTGATATTAGAAATCTTAAACCCGTAATGCCAAATGGCAAAAAACTTTATGTAGAAACTTATGGTTGCCAGATGAATGTAAACGACACAGAATTATTGGTGTCGATTATGAAAAACGAAGGTTACCAATACACAGAAGAAATAAAAGAAGCTGATATTATACTTGTAAACACTTGTTCGATACGAGATAATGCTGAGCAACGTATTTGGGGCAGACTTAGAGAGTTTTCTCAATTCAAAAAATCAAAACCATCATTGATGATAGGTATTGTGGGTTGTATGGCAGAGCGTTTGAAAGAAGAACTAATTACTGAGCATAAACTTGTTGATTTGGTGATAGGGCCAGACGCTTACCGAAATCTTCCAGAGCTTGTAAAACAAGTTAGCGGTGGGGATAAAGGTATTAATGTGGAATTATCTCGTGAAGAAACTTACGAAGATATTTCACCTGTTAGATTAGATAAAAACGGAGTTACTGCGTTTATTGCTATTATGCGTGGTTGTAACAACTTCTGTACTTATTGTGTTGTGCCATACACACGTGGCGTAGAGCGTAGTCGTAATCCAAAAACTATTTTGCGTGAAGCTCAACAGCTTATAGATGCAGGTTATAAAGAAGTTACACTATTAGGTCAAAATGTTAATTCGTATCGTTGGGATAGTGATGGCGAGATTGTGGATTTTCCAACCTTAATAACACTTGTTGCAAATCTTTCGGACAAGTTGAGAGTCCGTTTTGCAACTTCACACCCAAAAGATATTAGTGATGAGCTTATAGAGGCTATTGCAACTCACCGCAATATCTGTAAACATATTCATTTGCCAGCACAAAGTGGTAGCACTGAAATGCTAAAATCAATGAATCGTAAATACACACGTGAGTGGTATTTGGAGCGTATCTCAAAAATTAAATCATTGATACCTGACTGTGCAATTTCTACTGACTTAATTGCAGGATTTTGTGGAGAAACTCTTGAACAACACGAAGATACATTATCGCTTATGCGTAAGGTAGGTTATGAGTTTGCATATATGTTTAAATATTCTATGCGACCAAACACAAAAGCTCACCGTACAATGGTGGACGACGTTAGCGAGGAAGAGAAAACACGCAGACTTACAGAAATCATAAATCTTCAAAATCAACTTTCGATGGATAGTAATCGTAGAGATATTGGCAAGATTTTTGAAGTATTGGTTGAGGGAGTTTCAAAACGTTCTGAGGAACAATTATTTGGACGTTCTTCGCAAAACAAAGTTATTGTTTTTGACAGAAAGAACTATAATATTGGAGATTACGTAAACGTTAAAGTAAGTGAATGTTCTTCTGCCACACTTATTGGCAAGAGCGTAGATTAATAAAGACTACTGTCTGCTAAAAACGAAACTCGCCTATCTTGTCTATTTCGCCGATGCTCATAACTCACGTACGCCAGTACGCTACGTTATGACCATCAGCAAAATAGCCTAAGAGATACGAGTTTATTGGGAGCTTGTAAGATTTCGGAAAGATAAAAATTTTAAAAATCATTTTTCAAGCCCTTCACAAATTAAAACACTGTAATGTATTATCGCTTAATTCATTACAATGATTTTTTAAAATTTTTACCAGACAGCAATAATTAATAAATTAAAATTTTATAACCAATGAGAGTTATTATTGAACAAAATTATGAAAGCCTGTCAAAATGGACAGCGAACTACATTATTAACAAAATAAATACTTTTGGGGCAACGCCAGAGCGACCTTTTGTATTAGGTTTGCCTACTGGGGGTACTCCCGTTGGGACTTACAAAGAGTTGGTGAAAGCATACAATGAGGGTAGAGTATCGTTCAAAAATGTTGTTACATTCAATATGGACGAATATGTAGCTTTGCCAGAATCTCATAGTGAGAGTTATCATAGCTTTATGAATACAAATTTGTTTTCTCACGTAGATATTTTGCCACAAAATATTAATATCTTGGACGGTAATGCCAAAGATTTGGAGGCAGAGTGTGAGCGTTATGAGCAGAAGATAAAATCTATGGGAGGTATTGACTTGTTTATGGGAGGTATTGGTCCTGATGGTCATATTGCTTTTAATGAACCTTTTTCGTCATTAACTTCACGTACTCGTATCAAAACACTTACAAAAGACACTATTATTGCAAATGCACGTTTCTTTGATGGGGATTTGAACCAAGTTCCAAAAACTGCTTTGACAGTAGGCGTAGGAACTGTTATGGACGCTCGTGAGGTAATTATCATTGTTAATGGACACAATAAATCACGTGCTTTGAAACACGCTATCGAGAGCGGTGTTTCGCAACAATGGACAATATCTGCACTTCAAATGCACCCAAAGGGAATTATAGTATGTGATGAAGATGCTTGTGGGGAGTTAAAACTTAATACTTATAAGTATTTTAAAGATATTGAAGGAAAATAGCCCTAATTACTTATCTCGATATATTTAAGTATATCACAAACACAATGTTTTAATAATCAGTAAATTAAAGTCAGCTAAAAATTAGCTGACTTTTTTTTGCGTAATAAAAAAATTATTCCTAAATTGCGGTGTAAACTAATAAAAACAAATTAAAACGATGGAAAAAGTGAGTTCGGTCGAACAATTAGCTTTATTACATCAACAGTATCAAAAAACTTTAAAACCAAGATTGAAGGATTCGGCAAACCACGAAACCCATATTTTGGTATGTAATGGTACTGGTTGTAAAGCTTCTTTGAGTGACAAAATAGTCGAAAATCTTCAAAATGCCATTGATTCTAATGGCTTGAAAAATGTAAAAATTATCCGTACTGGTTGTTTTGGATTTTGTGAGAAAGGTCCAATCGTCAAAATTATGCCAGACAAAACTTTCTATGTCCAAGTTAAACCCGAAGACGCAGAAGAGATTGTTGCGGAACATATCATAAAAGGCAATCAAGTTAAACGCTTATTGTATATTAATCCAAATACCAAAGAGAGAGTGGATAATTCTGGTGATATGGAATTCTACAAAAAACAAATGCGTATTGCACTTCGTAATGCAGGTTTGATAAATCCAGAAAACATTGAGGAATATATTGCTTGTGATGGATATGCGGCTTTGGCAAAAGTCCTTACGCAATACTCTCCACAACAGCTCATAGATGAAATAATTGCTTCTGGACTTCGTGGTAGAGGTGGTGGTGGTTTTCCAACTGGCAGAAAATGGGAAATAGCCTCTAAGGTTAAAGGGGATATCAAATATGTTGTGTGTAATGCAGACGAAGGCGACCCGGGGGCGTTTATGGATAGGTCTATTATGGAGGGCGACCCACACTCCATAGTGGAAGCAATGGCAATAGCTGGTTATGCTATTGGAGCTTCACGAGGTTTGGTGTATATTCGTGCCGAATATCCTCTTGCGGTTTCTCGTATAGAACTTGCCATTAAAGAGGCTCGTAAATGGGGACTTTTGGGCAAAAAGATATTTGGAACAAAATTTGCCTTTGATATTGAGATTAAATATGGTGCAGGAGCATTTGTGTGTGGTGAGGAAACGGCTCTTATTCACTCAATGGAGGGAGAGAGAGGCGAACCAACAATGAAACCTCCCTATCCAGCAGAGAGCGGATACAAAGGTTTTCCAACAAACGTAAATAACGTAGAAACATTTGCAAATATTCCAGTCATTATCCTGAAAGGTGCAAAATGGTTTTCGAGCATTGGTACAGAAACTTCAAAAGGTACAAAGGTGTTTGCACTTGCTGGTAAAATTAATAATGTTGGACTTATCGAAGTGCCTATGGGAACAACTCTTCGAGAGGTTATTTATGAGATTGGTGGTGGAATACGTGGAGGTAAAAAATTTAAAGCCGTTCAGACAGGAGGGCCTTCGGGTGGGTGTTTGACCGAGAAACACCTTGACCTGAAAATTGACTTTGACTCGCTTTTGGCAGCAGGAAGTATGATGGGTTCGGGGGGTATGATAGTTATGGACGAGGACGACTGTATGCTTGCTGTGGCAAAATTCTATTTGGAGTTTACCGTAGAGGAATCTTGTGGTAAATGTGCTCCTTGTAGGGTAGGAAACCGTCGTTTGTACGAAATATTGGAGCATATCACTCGTGGTAGAGCTAATCTCGAAGATTTGGATAATTTACGCAATTTAGCAAATGTAATCAAAGATACAGCTTTGTGTGGTTTGGGACAAACTTCTCCAAATCCTGTTCTTTCGACACTAACAAATTTCTATGATGAATATTTAGCTCACGTTGTCGAGAAACGTTGTCCTGCTGGACGATGCAAAGAACTAACAAGCTATGTTATAAACCCTGAATTGTGTATTGGTTGTGGAGCTTGTGCCAAGAGTTGCCCAGTGAGTGCAATTAGTGGCGACAAAAAATCCCCTCACGTAATCAATCAGGATATTTGTATTCGTTGTGGTGCTTGTGCCAAACGTTGTAAATTTAATGCTATATACACAAAATAATTATGGGTAAAGTAAAATTACATATAGACTCTCAACCCGTTGAGGTTGAAGAGGGAACAATGATTATAGAAGCGGCAAGACAACTAAACATAAAAATTCCGTCATTGTGTTATATGCACTTGCCTCATTATCATTATGAAAATAAACCTGCAAGTTGTAGAATTTGTGTGGTAGAAGTGAAAGGACGCAAAAATCTTGCTCCATCTTGTTCGACAACTGTTGCCGAGGGTATGGAGGTGTTTACAAATACTACTCGTGTGCTTAATGCTCGTAAAACTGTATTGCAACTTATTTTGTCAGACCACCCAAAAGAGTGTTTGACTTGTACCAAAGCAGGACATTGTGAGTTACAAAACTGTTCGGTAAAATTTGGTATTCGCCAAATTCCTGTTCAGCGATATGCAACTATTTCTACCTACCAAAAAGACTATTCTCCGTCTATCATACGTGATGTGGATAAGTGTATAATGTGTCGTAGGTGCGAAACAATGTGTAACGATATTCAGACTGTTGGTGCGTTGCACTCTGTTTTTAGAGGTTTTAATGCAGTTGTTGCAACAGCATTTGAACAGCCACTTTTGGAATCTACTTGTACATTCTGTGGGCAATGTGTTTCGGTTTGCCCAACGGGTGCTTTGACTAATCGTGATAACACGCCAGAGTTAATTGACTTGTTGAACGACCCAGAAATGATTGTAGTTGCTCAAACTGCCCCTGCCGTTCGTACGGCTTTGGGCGAGAGTTTTGATATGGCTCCCGGAACAAATGTTACTGGCGAAATGGTTACAGCTCTCAAACAAATTGGTTTTGATTATGTATTTGATACTGATTTTGCAGCCGATTTGACAATTATGGAAGAGGCAAGTGAGTTGGTTGATAGAATTACTCGCCATCTTAATGGAGATAAATCTGTCAAACTTCCGTTACTTACATCTTGTTGCCCAGCGTGGGTGAATTTCTGCGAAACTAATTATCCAGATATGTTGGATTATCCTTCGACTGCACGTTCTCCACAACAAATGTTTGGTTCGATTGTCAAAAACTATATGGCTCAGAAATGGGGTGTTAAACGTAACAAAATTGCAGTAGTTTCGATTATGCCTTGTTTGGCAAAAAAATACGAACATACTCGTCCAGAGTTCAAAGATGATATGAACCCTGATGTTGATTTGGTGATTTCTACACGTGAGTTGGCTTATCTTATCAAAGGAGCAAACTTAGACCTTAAAACTCTTCCAAAAGGACACTTTGATGACCCACTTGGCGAGGGAACTGGTGCAGCAGTTATTTTTGGTACAACGGGAGGAGTAATCGAAGCGGCTTGTCGTACAGCCTACGAATGGATAACTCACGAAACTCTAAAAGAGGTTGATTTTAAGGAGTTGAGAGGAAGCGAGGGCTTCCGCACTGCACAAGTTGATATAAAAGGACTTAAACTCAATATTGGAATTGTTCACGGTTTGGGTAATGCTCGTAAAGTTATGGACAAAGTTCGTAGTGGAGAACTTGATTTACACGCTATCGAGATAATGGCTTGTCCGGGTGGTTGTATTGGTGGTGGTGGTCAGCCTTTGCACTATGGTAACGAAGATTTGTTGAAAGCTCGTCAAGAAGCATTGTATATTGACGATCGTAGCAAAAAATACCGTAAGAGCCACGAAAATCCATTTATAAAAATGGTGTATGACGAGTTCTTGGGCGAACCATTAAGCGAGAAAGCTCATCATTTGTTGCATACTCACTATTCTTACAAGAAAAACCGTTTGTAGAACCTTGAAAACTTAAAATTATGTGTGATAAATTAAATAAACAACATACTGACAAAATTAAAGCTATTTGCAAGAGCTTTAATAATGATTCAGGGGAGCTAATCAATGTTCTACACAAATGTCAAGAACATTTTGGTTATCTTCCAAAAGAAGTCCAAGAGGAAATAGCTTTGTGTCTAAAAACTCCCGTTTCTCGTGTATATGGGGTAGTTACTTTCTATTCTTTCTTTACTATGAAACCTCGTGGAAAATATCCAATATCTATTTGTATGGGTACGGCGTGTTATGTGTGTGGTGCCGAAAAAATAGTAGAAGAGTTTGAGCGAGTTTTGGGTATCAAAGTAGGGGGAACAACCTCCGACGGTAAATTTTCTTTGGAAACTTTGAGATGTATTGGTGCTTGTGGACTTGCCCCAGTGGTTATGATAGACAAAAAAATCTATGGTAAAGTCAAAGTTGAGGAAATACAAAATATAATCAAACAGTACAAATAAGCTATGTGGGGAAATTGATAAAACTGAGTTTCTCAAAATTCTCTATACAAAAAAACACTTGCTTTTGGCAAGTGTTTTTTTGTATAGATAGTTGTAAGATTATTTTTTGATGTTTGGTTCTTCAAGTCCATAACCTTTTTTGCGGTCTTCGACTTTTAGCCATAATCCCAAAATGAATGCAAAAACTCCAAGAGATGCAAATATTAACATAGGCACTGTGTAGTCGTATTCAAGAGGGTTTGTAACGCCTTCGTTGCTTTGTTGAAGAGCATAACCGATAAGCATTGGGAACAACATTAAACCAATGTTTTGAATCCAAAATATAACAGAATATGCGCTTCCTAAATAGCGGTTTTCTACTAATTTAGGAACACTTGGCCACAAAGCAGCAGGTACAAGTGAGAATGATACTCCAAGAACAACAATCGCAACATAAGCAATTCCGTGAGTAAGTGGAACAAGTGCAAAAATCAAGTGGCAAGTCATTAGTAATACAGAACCAACGATAAGCATAGTAGCACCTTTACCTCGGTTGTCAAGGAAAAATCCTAAGAATGGAGTAAGAATCATAGCTCCGATTGGGAAGTAAGAGAAAATATCACTTGCTTCTTGTGCAGATATTCCCAAACGACATTCCAACATATTTGCAGCAAATTTTTGGAATGGGAAAATAGCTGAATAATACAAAACACACAAACCTGAAACGATAAGGAAAGTTTTGCTTGTGAAAAGTTTTGCAAGGTCTTTGATTTGGAATGGTTCTTCTGGTTCTTCGCCAGATTCACCTAACTGTTTTTCAAGTTTCTTATCCATAAAGAAATAAGTAAGTGCAGCTATCAAGCCAATAGCAAGAAGAATAATACAGAACAATACTGGTTTGCTAACTGAGATGCCTTCTGCAATTCTTGGTGACATACGGAAAACCGCAAATACACCCAAACGAGCAATACCCATTTCAACACCCATTGCAAGTGCTAATTCTTTGCCTTTAAACCATTTTACGATACCTTTCGATACTGTAACACCTGCCATTTCTACACCACAACCAAATATCATAAATCCGATTGAAGCTAATTTTGCAGAAGCAGGGAAAGATGGCCAGAAAGAGTTTAAAGCACCTTCGATGCCGCTACCAGCAAATGCTGAACTAATTGCATAGTATTTGATACAAGCACCTGTAAGCATAACGACTGCCGACAATATTGCCGTAAATCTTACGCCCATTTTGTCAAGAATTACACCTGCAAAAATCAAGAATAATGCAAATACGTTCAAGAAATATTCGCTACTTGCGAAAGTTCCGTAAGTTTCGGGATTCCACCCAAGATTTGTGTTAAGCATACTTTGAAGTGGCGACAAAACGTCCACAAACATATATGCAAAAAACATCATTGAAGCCAATAAAATCAAAGCAGTCCATCTCATAATGAGATTGTCTTTGATAGTTTTTTGTAAATTTTTTACCATAGTGTTTTTATTTATTTAATATATTTTTTTTTCGCCTCGCAAGTTAGTGTTTTTATTTTACTTTTGAGCATATATATGCCAATAAAGTCTTTTTTTAAGCAAAAATAATTTACTTAAAGGGTTATTTGCCAAAAAAACTCTTTCTTTGTATTGTATTATGCGAAAAAATACCTATTTTTGTGGACTAAAATAAAAAGATAAAATGCTTAGTAGAAGATTTTTAAGAATTAAGGCCTTGAAGTCGTTGTATAGCCACTATACAATAGAAGACGAAAATTTGATTGAAACACGTAACAAAATGCTTTTTAGCGTTGGTAAAACTTATGATTTGTATTTTTTGCTAATGCGTTTGATAGTAGAAGTTGCAGATTATGCACAAGAGGCAATCGAAATTAACAAAACCAAGCATTTGGCAACCGCTCAGGAGAAAAAACCTAATATGAAATTTGTTGAGAATTCTTTTATCCAAGCAATTCGCAATAGTGAAACTATCAACAAATATGTAGAGAAAAACTCAATTACTTGGGGAGATAACAAAGACCTTTTCAAAAAACTTTACGCTTCTCTATGCAAAAGAGATTTTTATAATGCGTATATGGAGTCGTCAGAACGTAGTTTTGAACAAGATAAAGATGCTGTTTTACGTTTCTACAAAAAAGAAATTGAGGGAAACACTGCTTTGTTTGATGTGGTAGAGGAAATGAATTTGTATTGGGTCGATGAAGTAGAATTTATTGCCTCAAAAGTTATTTCTTCGTTTGTGAAATGGACTGAGGAAGAAGAGAAAATCTATACACTATTTATAGATAAAGAAGACGAACAATATATCAAAGACTTATTGATTAATACTATTTCTTCTTACGATAAAGTAGTTGAGCTTATCAAAAAGAACTCTAAAAACTGGGATTCTGAGCGTGTTACAATTATGGATAGAGTGATTATTGCTATGGCATACACCGAGTTTGTGGATTTTCCATCTATTCCTATAAATGTTTCACTTGATGAGTATATCGAAATATCTAAGTTTTATAGTACTCCTAACAGTAGTATCTATGTAAATGGTATTTTGGATAAAATCCTAACAGATTTGCGTAGAGAAAATTTAATCAACAAAGCTGGACGTGGTTTGCAATAGATTTTTTTGTTTTTTACTATGTGCTTTTGCTTTGCCAATATTATTTGCTTGTGAGAGTAATAATCAACAAAGCATAAAGTCAAAAAAAATTGAAATCAAACCTTATATAGTTTGTGATTCTCTGAAAAACGGAGAGGTTTTGGCTGTCAAAGATTTGAAAAGAATTAGTGAAGGCGAAGTTATTGAAAGTAAATTTGCTATCAAAAATGAGTTTCAAGCACCTTTGATTATAACTCAAATAACTGCTACTTGTGGTTGTGTAGATGTTGAATATGATTCGACACCAATCCCACAAGGCGAATCGAGGGTTTTTGCTATAAAATATGACTCAAAGTTCAAGGCTGGAATGCAGTTCGCTTATGTGAATATTAAGACTAACCAAGGGGATTTTAAAATTAGAATAGAAGTTTTTGTAAAAACGAATAACAATTAATAAGAATATTTGTATGAACACAATTATGTTACAGGCAGCTGCAGCCCAAGGCAGCAATTTCTCAATGATTATTATGATGGTAGCCATCTTTGCAGTTATGTATTTCTTTATGATTCGTCCACAACAGAAGAAACAAAAAGAAATTACAAAATGGAGAGAATCTATCCAAAAAGGAGAAAAAGTTATTACTAACGGTGGTATCTATGGTAAAGTTAAAGGTACTGACGGTGGAGTGTTGATTATCGAAATTGCAAAGGATATTGAGATTAGAGTTGATAGAAACTTTGTAATGAGAGATGCTTCTGATGCTGTTCAGAAATAATCTATAATTTCTGTTAGTATTGTCCGCTAAAAACGAAACTCGCCTATCTTGTTTACAACTACTCATATTTATGTACGTTAATTATGTGCCTTATGGTAGTTAGTAAATATTCTAATAGATAAGAGTTTGTTAATGGATATATTTAAAAAATCTGGTTGAATTATACAACCAGATTTTTTTTTGATGGGGGGAAGAGGCTATAATTAGTATAAAAACAAAAAACTGCCCTAAATTAATTTAAGACAGTTTAAGTGATCCCGGCGCGATTCGAACGCGCGACCCACAGCTTAGAAGGCTGTTGCTCTATCCAGCTGAGCTACGGAACCTTTGTTTTTCGTGATGCAAAGATAGATATTATTTTTTACTTTCCAAACTTTTTATGTCTTTTTTTTGTGAAAAAAAATATCTATCTTTGTGCAAACATTATAGAAAAATTATATGAAAAATATAAAATCAATGACAGGTTACGGTAAGGGTATGGTTACTACTGATTTACGTCGTATCACTGTCGAGCTAAAAAGTTTGAATAGCAAACAAGTTGACCTTTCGGCAAGAATCCCATCAATTTATAGAGAGCAAGAATTTGAAATACGTTCGAGAGTTTCTAAGGCTTTGTTGCGTGGAAAGATTGATTTGTATGTTAGTTTTGAGAATATTTCTGTTCAAACATCTACAACAATCAATAATGAAATTTTTGAGGCATACAAATCTCAAATAGATGCTTTGCAGTGCGACAAATCAAATACAGATTATGTTTCTACTATTTTACGTTTGCCAGATGTGTTGAATACGTCTAAAATAGATATAGACGAAAGTGAAATGGCTGCCCTTAGCAAAGCTGTTGATATTGCTATTTCAGAGATAGATACTTTTAGACAAAAAGAAGGCGAGGTAATGATGCGAGATATTCTTTTGCATATTTCGCAAATAGAATCTCTACTCAAAGAAGTAGATAAATACGAAAGCACAAGGGTGGAGAGTATTCGTTCAAGAATTATGGATAATATCAAAAATACTGGTGTGAATGTTGATATGAACCGATTGGAGCAAGAAATGATTTTTTATATCGAAAAACTTGATGTAACAGAAGAAAAAGTGCGTTTGCAAAAACATATTGACTATTTCAGAGAAGTATGTAATGGCGAAGAGGGAGTTGGTAAAAAATTGGGTTTCGTAACTCAGGAAATAGGACGTGAGATAAATACTCTTGGCTCAAAATCTAACAACTTTGATATGCAACAAATTGTTGTCAATATGAAAGACGAGTTAGAAAAAATCAAAGAACAATTACTAAATATACTTTAATAATATGAGTGGTAAGGTTATTATATTTTCTGCACCGAGCGGAGCAGGTAAAAGTACCATAGTAGCACATTTATTAAAAAAATTCCCTCAGTTGGAGTTCTCTATTTCTGCTACTTCTCGTTTGCCACGTGGTGCAGAGCAAAATGGAGTAGAGTACTACTTTTTTAGTTCGGACGAATTCAAAACCAAAGTAGAGCAAGGTGAATTTATAGAATGGGAAGAGGTTTATGCTGGAACTTGTTACGGAACACTAAAAAGTGAAGTTGATCGTATTTGGGCTAAAAACAATGTTGTAGTATTTGATATAGATGTAGTGGGTGGTGTGAATGTCAAAAAATTATTTGGAGATAATGCACTTTCTGTATTTATTCAACCACCTTCGGTAGAAGAATTAAGAAACCGACTTGTAGGAAGAGCAACAGATACCCCAGAGGCAATCGAAAAACGTGTTGCAAAGGCTTCTCACGAATTGACTTATGCAGACAAATTTGATGTAGTTTTGATTAATGATGATTTGCAAACAGCATTTGACGAGAGTGTTGGTATTGTATCGAATTTTCTTAGCAAATAATGAATATAGCACTTTATTTCGGGTCGTTCAATCCTATTCATAATGCACATTTGGCTATTGCACAATATATCCTCGGTAATAATATGTGTGATGAAGTGTGGTTTGTAGTTTCTCCTCAAAATCCTTTGAAAGATAAGCGAATTTTGGCTTCGGAGTATCATCGTTTGGCTATGGCACGTTTGGCTATTGAGCAAAGCGAATTTCCTGACCGAATAAAAGCGTCTGATATTGAGTTTTCTTTGCAGAAACCTTCATATACTTATATCACTTTGGAGGTGTTAAGAAATAAATATCCCAATGATATTTTTACGCTTGTGATGGGTGAGGATAATCTTGAAGTGTTTGATAAATGGAAAAACTGGGAAAAAATCATAAAAAATCATAAAATTTTTGTTTATCCACGTGGTAATTCAAAAAAAAATAATATATTTGCAGACAGAAACGTTGTATTATTGACAGATGCACCATTGTTTGATTTGAGTTCAACAAAATTGCGTAGTAACATTGAAAATAATACTCTTATCGAAGAATATACTCCAAAATGTGTATTGGATTATATAAAAGAAAATAATTTATATGAATAATATAGAAATTGAAAAATTAACTCAAATGATTGATACTTGTGAGGATTTAGAAAAAAAATCTTCATTGTGTGTTGAACGAGCAAAGGTTTTTCAATCACTTGGTAACCAGCCTAAGGCTATTGATGATTTCAATGAAGCACTTAGACTGAACAAAGACAATAAAGAGGCACAACAATATTTAGAACATATCTACGAGATATTAAATTATAGATATTGGGATACTTATATGGTTTAATATATGAAAGGTTTATTTAACAAATTTCTTGTTCTATTGTCAGTTGTACTGTTTTGCAGTATGACGGATTTTTCGTTGGATAAATCTACCAAAGTTGATGTTGATGCACAAATGCAAAACATCGAAACTTTTAGTGATAAATCAGAACAAAAATTTGATATTCCAGATGATATTTTTGTTGCAGTTCCTCATACTAATGCAGTGATTATCTCTTCATTTATTAGAGAAATCACATCTAAAATGCACACAAAAACGGTATCTTTCAAGCATCTGACACTTGAAGGACACCAAAATCAAACAATATATCAATCTTCTTCTACCACAGGTTTCAATATAGCTGTGGGCTATTTTATTTATACTTTACGAAGGATAATAATTTAGCATTTGATTTTCTAAACAATTTTCTTTTTTTTTTACACGAACTTATTTTTAAATAAGAGTGTATTTTGTATCAATATTTCGGCAAAATATTGCTGGTTTGTTGGACTTTGTTGGCGGTTACAATCATTATTACTTATATAGTGTTAATGTTTTATATCCGAATGTGAAGTGTCTACAAATATATTGTACTAAAACATAAATATAGGTTGCTTGTGTTCATCTCCTATATTGCATATCTCACAATGAACTATAAACAATTTAATTAGAAAATCAAAATGGAAACAAATTTTAAAAACATAACAGAAGAAATCAGATTTCAAGAAGGTATCAAAGCATCTAATAATCTCAAATATATCTATTCGCTAATAATTTTACTTGGTTTAGTTATTACAGCTATCGCGTTTACTGACACTTATGCTGACGATAAAAATACAAGCTCGGCAATTATATTTACTGGTTTGACCGTAGCGTGTATAGGAATTTATTATACATTTAGTTCTTCAAAATTGCTTACATATATGCCTACTCACGAGCGAATTCGCAAAACAAACTATTACTTTAATGCAAATGAAAAGGATATGGTTTTGGATATGTATAATTCCAAAAACTTTGATGCACTAAAAGCAACAAGTAGTGAGAATTTCGGATACTTAACAGTAGTGCTTTATTCAACAAAAAGTAAAGGTGTGATATATTCTCAAATTCTTCAATATGAAGGTTTTGAATATATTCCAATTACAGATATTACAAAATAGCATTAATTTTTCAATTTAGTAGTAAAATAAAAAAAACTTTTTTTACGTCAAAGGTAATCCTTTGACGTTTTTTTACGCTAAATATTTGCAGAATATCTTAAAATTATTGCTGTCCGGTAAAAATTTTAAAAATCATTGTAATGGATTAAGTGATAATATATTACAGTGTTTTAATTTATTAGGGGCTTGGAAA
>CAZRHJ010000019.1:0-35698 GCA_964600025.1 uncultured Rikenellaceae bacterium
ATGAATATTATAGTTAGAGTAAATATATAATACATAACTATTTAATGTATTGATATTCAATATTATAAATATTTAATAAACACATAATATTCTCTATATTAATATATAAATATTGTTATATTTCAAACTCTATTTACACTTGTAAACACATACAAATGTAATTTTCACATAGAAAACTATCAAGAAATATCAAAATTCATCTCTTCACTCTTTTGAATAAAAAACTGCCTGCTCTACCCCACCATTTTCCGATTTTGGAGTTTTAAAACAATAATTTGCCCAAAAATATGATTTTTACATTATCCCAATAACAATGAAACAATCTAAAAACATAAGCTAAAATTTGATTTAATTATGTTAAATTATTTATTACTAAAAAAATCACTGCTCCACAGAATAAACCCAATTAAAACTTTCAAGCCATTTTAAACAAAAAAGCCTATCCAATAATTTGGATAGGCTTTAAAGTCTTTGTAAAAAAATTATCTATCAGAAATCATACAAGCTCACAATAAACTCTTATCTCTTATGATATTTTTTGTAATATGAATTATAAACGTCTTAGAAAGACTTAGCAATAGCAATAAAATCATCTGCAACAAGTGCTGCTCCACCAATCAAACCACCATCAACGTCAGGTTTAGAGAAAATATCTTTTGCATTGCCTGGTTTACAGCTACCACCATAAAGAATAGAAGTATTTTCAGCTGCTGCACCAAATTTTTCTTTCAAGATTTGACGAATAAATGCGTGAACTTCTTGTGCTTGGTCGCTTGATGCTGTTTTGCCAGTTCCGATAGCCCATACAGGCTCATAAGCAACGATTAAAGAGTCAAATTGCTCTGCTGACAAATTGTATACAACCTCAGTAATTTGAGCCTTAATAACGTCAAAATGCTTGTTAGCCTCTCTTTCTTCAAGTTTCTCACCCACACAATAGATTGGAGTTAGTCCATTAGCATAAGCCAAAGCCATTTTTTTGTTAAGAGTTTCGCTTATCTCTCCATAATACTCACGACGCTCAGAGTGTCCCAAAATCACATACTGACATTCAAGACCTTTAATCATTTCAGCAGAAACCTCGCCAGTATAAGCACCTTTTGCTTGGTCAGCACAGTTTTGAGCACCAAAACCTACAACACTGCCATTAAGCACATTAGCAATAGGAGCAATGTGTGTAAATGGTGGGCAAACAATAAGTTTAGCACCGTTCAATTCGTTTGATTTAGCAAGAATCTCTTTTGCTAATTCTACACCTGCATTAACTGTTGTGTTCATTTTCCAGTTACCTGCTACAATGTTTTTTCTCATAGTTATTTTGTTTTTTAAAATTATGCTTTACAAAAAAAGGGCTAAAAAAGCCCTTTTTATTCAATTTTAGACTATTTCAACCAGTCCTCGACATCTTGTGCCGAAGGATTTTTAAGTCCTAATTTATTCTTTTTATTGTAACCACAAAGGTCGTTAAACAGTTTACCAGCCGAACATTCTTTTAGTGCAGCAACAGTTTTATAACCAAGTTGATTAACAACCTCTACCCATTCTTTTGCAATTCCAATATTCTCAAAAGCCTCTACACTATCTACAACAGCTTTTTTCTCTGGACGCATTTGAGGGAAGAACAATACATCTTGAATAGACGATTGGTTTGTCATAAACATAGTCAAACGGTCGATACCAATACCCATACCAGAACAGTTTGGCATACCATATTCCAAAGCTCTAACAAAGTCCATATCAATAAACATAGCCTCGTCATCACCTTTCTCAGACAAACGAACTTGCTCTTGGAAACGCTCCAACTGGTCGATAGGGTCGTTTAGCTCCGAATAAGCATTACAAAGTTCTTTGCCATTTACGAACAATTCAAAACGCTCTGTAAGGTTTGGATTCTCACGATGACGCTTACTAAGTGGCGACATTTCTGTTGGGTAATCCATTACGAAAGTAGGCTGAACAAGGTCGTGCTCACACTTCTCACCAAAGATAGCATCAATCAATTTGCCTTTACCAAAAGACTCATCAACCTCTACACCAAGCTCTTTACAAGCTGCAAACAATTCTTCTTCACTCTTACCAGTAATATCAAAACCTGTATGTTGTTTAATCAAATCTGTCATTGTAACACGACGGAACGGACGTTTAAAGTCAATTTGTTTGTCGCCAATCATAACCTGAGTTTGGTTGTGAAGAGCAAGTGCCACACGCTCAATCATTTCTTCTGTAAAATCCATCATCCAGAAATAATCTTTGTAAGCCACATAAATCTCCATTACAGTAAACTCTGGGTTGTGTGTTCTGTCCATACCCTCGTTACGGAAGTCTTTTGCAAACTCATAAACACCGTCAAAACCACCAACGATAAGTTTTTTCAAATATAACTCATTAGCAATACGAAGATACAAAGGAATGTTCAAAGTATTGTGGTGAGTGATAAAAGGACGAGCAGCAGCTCCCCCCGGAATAGGTTGAAGAATTGGAGTTTCTACCTCTACATAGCCTTTTGAATTAAAGAACTCACGCATAGTATTGATAATCTTTGTTCTTTTCAAGAAAGTGTCTTTCACTCCCGGATTTACAACCAAATCCACATATCTCTGACGGTAACGCATTTCTGCATCAGTAACAGCATCAAACACTTGACCATCTTTTTCTTTTACGATAGGAAGTGGGCGAATAGATTTACTAATAACAGTTAATTCGCTACAATGTATTGAAAGTTCGCCAGTTTGAGTAGTAAATACTCTACCTTTGATACCTACAATATCGCCAATGTCCAAAAGCTTTTTGAACACAATATTGTACATATCTTTGTTTTCGTCTGGACAAATCTCGTCACGCTTAATATATACTTGAATCTTACCCTTTGAGTCTTGTAATAAAACAAAAGAAGCATTACCCATAATACGACGACTCATTATACGTCCTGCGATAGATACTTCTTGGAAATTATTTTCCTCTGCATTATAGCCTTCCTTAATTTCTTGACTATCAGTGTTTGTAGTAAACATTTTAGCTGGGTAAGGCTCAATACCCATCTTTCTCAACTCGTTTAGAGAGTTTCTTCTAATAATCTCTTGTTCGCTTAATTCTAAATTGCTCATTTCCTATTATGTATAAAATGCTATATCTTGTGATTAAAACGCAAAAGTAATAAATATTTTCTTAATATTCAACACCAAGTTTGTAAATTCAACAACTTGTACAAACAATACTTTCGCCAATATTAAAATATTTGAATTTATAAACCTTTTGTTTGTATTCTACTTCCACACTATCATTTGATATACAAGTGGTTACGAAATCATCTTTAAATTCTATTTCTTTTACATTAATTTTTTTGTAGAGAGCCTCTTTGGCACACCACGCCACACACTTTTCTCGTTGAGAAATTATAAACTCTCGTTCATTTTCATTCAAAAAACGTTTTGCAACTCTATCAAAATTTCTGTTTGTGGATTCAATATCTACACCACAATCCATATCTGAAAACATCACACAACAGTATTTGTCTGTATGTGAAATAGACACCTTCAAATCTGTATTTTTTAGACAAAGTTTTCGCTCAGAATAATACATCTCAACACCACTAATTTGGGATTGAATAATATATTTAGACACCAGCCACTCACGCCTACGTCCAACAGCACCAATAGACAGATAATTTTCGTGTAGTTTGTCGGGCAGCGAAACACGGCTCTCAAAAAACTCCAAATCCTCTGTAATCTCCCAAACTATCAACCTACTACTACCAGATAATTTTTTATTTATTATCTGTGGCATCTTCGTCAGTTTTAGTAACTTTCACTCTATCTATCCTAAAATTATCTACTTTGACAACCGTAAGGACATAATCCAAAAGGTTAGCTTTTGAGCCTATTTTAGGCATTTCTTGTCTAAGTTCAACCATCAGACCAGCAAGAGTTTCTGCCCCTGCCCTAACCTCTTCTATATCGTCCAAATCAATTCCCAATACTTGTGCAAAATCACTAATTGCAGTTTTGCCCTCAAATATGTAGTTTTTGTCATCAATCTGTGAGTAAAAAGGGTCTTCTGTATCCGACTCGTCTTCAATTTCGCCAACTATTTCTTCCAAAATATCTTCCAAAGACACTATACCGAGTGTCGAACCATATTCATCTACCACAATAGCGAGATGGATTTTTTTCTTTTGAAATTTAACAAGCAATTCGCTAATCATTTTGGTATCAGACACAAAATATGGTTTACGAATTATAGACACCCACTCAAAATCATCTTTTTCCATATACGGAATAAGGTCTTTGACGTACAAAACCCCAATGATATTATCAAGCACATCTCTATAAACTGGAATTCTCGAAAAACCAGAGTCCAAAACAATATCCAAGACTTCTCTGTATGAGGCAGTTGCAGATACAGTTACCATATCTGTTCTATGACACATAATATCAGTTACTTCGGCATTTGCAAAACGAGCCATACCCTCCAAAATTCGCTTATCTTCGGGAGTAGATGCTTTCGAAACAATCTCGACTGCATCGTTTAATTCCTCCATCGAGATATGGTTTATAGTTTCGCTATACTCCATATTAAATGCCAATGTTTTGAACATATAAATCAGAGAAGTAGTAGGATAAGTTATCCAAAGAAACACCCTGACAACTGGACTAAAAAAACGAATTACTCCCATACGCCATTTTGCAAACATTAGTGGCAAAACATAGTAAGTAGTTATTACCAAACACATTACCACAAGCAATGACACAAAATCACGCAACAAATTATCTTCTATGGAAAAATAAAATACCAAATTAAAAATATAATCGCCAGTAAAAGCCATTACTACTATTAATAGTAGATTTATTTGACCTATCGAAAGATTTACACGTTCTTTTGATGCGTGCAAAAACTCAACCATTTTTTTTGTCGCTCCACCAAGCGAAGCCATTTCTTTTGAAGATATTTGTTCCAAAGACATTTTGTATAACGAGAATACAAACAATAAAAAAATTGAAACGTAAAAGGCAATATTTACCCAACTTGAATAATCGTCCATTTTTATTTTTTAAAAGTATATTTTATTTCTTTTTTGATTTCGGTGTGCAGAGAGTTATACACAGGACAAGTAGTTGCCACTCGTTGTAGAATTGTCATAGTTTTCTGGTCGTATTGCTCTGGAAAAGTGAAAGTTATATGAATTTCGCCTATACGACGAGGCTCTGCATACATCACTTTTGTAATTTCTAATTCTGCTCCAATTAGATTTACACCCAAAGATTCTGCTTTCATACCCATAATAGTAAGCATACAACTTCCCAAAGCACCTGCAACGGTGTCTGTTGGAGAGAAATATTCGCCTTTACCATTATTATCTACTGGGGCGTCAGTGATTAATTTATTTCCAGATTGGATATGCACCATTTCTGTACGCAACTGACCTAAATATACTGTTTTAATTGTAGCCATTTTGTTTTTATTCTTAAAATTATTACTCACAAATATAATGTTTTATTTTTTTATTTCTATATAATACACTATTTTTGTAAATAAATTTTAGTTTAAATATCTATAATTAGGTTATAAACAATCACTTAAATAAAAATTAAATGATAATCAAAACAGCAGATTTTGTATGTAGTAGTGCAAAAGTTGAACAATGTCCACCAACAAACAAATTAGAATTTGCGTTTATTGGACGCAGTAACGTTGGTAAAAGTTCGCTAATCAATATGCTAACTGGACGCAACTCATTAGCAAAAGTATCTTCTACACCTGGCAAAACCCAACTCATAAACCATTTTAACATAAATGATTCTTGGTTGCTGGTGGATTTACCTGGCTACGGCTATGCTCGTGTTTCTCAAAACAAAAAGAATCGCTTTTCGCTTATAATCGAAAGCTATGTTTTGAAACGTGAAGAACTGCATTTGTTGTTTGTACTTGTGGATTCTCGTCACGCACCCCAAAAGATAGACGTAGATTTTATGAATTTTTTGGGCGAAAGCGGTATTCCATTTATGATTATATTCACAAAATGCGACAAATTATCAAAAACACAACTTGCCAATAACATAGAAACCTACAAAACAGAAATATTGAAATATTGGGAGGAAATGCCACGATACTTTGTTACATCAAGCGAAAAAAGCATAGGCAAGGACGATGTTTTGGACTACATAGACGAGTGTTTGCAAAATTCCAAATAATTTTACAAATTTTAGGTCTATACTCTAAATATATTCACTACCTTTGCACAAAATAACAAATCACATATCTATATAATAATGCACAAAATTAAATTCTTTACTGGAAGAGGTACTCGTTACCTTGCTGAAAAGATTGCCAAAGAGTATGGTATCGAATTAGGCGATTCTGATGTTACAGATTTTAGCGATGGCGAATTTCAGCCTTCATTTAACGAATCTATCAGAGGTTGTACTATCTTTATTATCCAATCTACATTCCCACCAACAGACAATTTATTTGAGTTGTTGATGATGGTTGACGCAGCTAAAAGAGCTTCTGCACACAAAGTTATTGCAGTTATGCCATATTTTGGTTGGGCACGTCAAGACCGTAAAGACAAACCACGTGTTTCTATCGGTGCAAAATTAGTTGCTAACTTACTTCAAGCAGCTGGTGTTGATAGAGTTATGACAATGGATCTTCACGCAGACCAAATCCAAGGTTTCTTTGACATCACAGTTGACCACTTGTTTGGTAGCAGTATTTTCATTCCTTACATCGAGAAACTAAACCTTGAAAACCTTGTTATTGCAGCTCCTGATATGGGTGGTGCAAAACGTGCTAACGCTTATGGAAAACACCTTGGTGCTCCAATCGTAATTAGCCACAAACAACGTGAAAAAGCAAATGTTGTAGGGTCTATGACAGTTATTGGCGAGGTTGCAGGTAAAGACGTTATCATCGTTGATGATATGATTGATACAGCAGGAACAATCACAAAAGCTGCTGATATGATGATAGAAAAAGGTGCTAAGAGCGTTCGTGCTATCGTAACTCACCCAGTTATGTCTGGTCCAGCTTACGAAAGAATTAACGATTCTAAACTTTGCGAAGTTATCGTTTCTGACACTATTCCATTGAATACAGACAAAGACCTTTCTAAATTCACAGTTCTATCTGTTGCTCCTTTGTTTGCAGATGTTATAGACAGAGTTTACTCATACAAAGAAATTAGTTCAAGCTTTATTTTCTAATTTTCTTTTTACCACAAAAAACGAGGTGTTCAAGTTTCTTGAACACCTCATTTCGTATATGTGAATTTATTTTCTAATAGTACTGTCCGCTAAAAACGAAACTCGCCTATCTTGTTTATTTCACCGATGCTCATAACTCACGTACGCCAGTACGCTACGTTATGACCATCAGCAAAATAACCTAAGAGATCCGAGTTTATTGGGAGCTTTTGAGATTTCGGAAAGATAGAAATTTTAAAAATCATTTTTTCCAAGACCCTCATAAATTAAAACACTGTAATATATTATCACTTAACCCATTACAATGATCTTTAAAGCAAAATATCACTAACTCACAATTTATTTGCCAGATTTATTAGGAAAATTAGGTATAGGAGTGAATTTCACTTCTTTTTCTTTAAGCTCTTTCAAAATCTCTTCAATAGCTTTGTTTAATTGTTGGTCGTTACCCATAAACTCTTGATGAGGGTCGTTTTCTATGTCAATATCTGGGCTTACTCCACGACCTTCAATAATAAATTCACTACCATCTACTGCATAAGGAGCATACGAAGGCGTAACTATTGAACCTCCATCTACAACTGGAATTGCTCCACTGTATCCAACAACTCCGCCCCAAGTTCTGCGACCCACAATTTTACCTATTTTATTGAACTTAAATCTGTAAGGGAACAAATCTCCGTCAGATGCAGAATATTCGTTTGCAAGCAAAATTTTAGGGCCAATAAACGTACCAGTAGGATTTATATCACCCTCCGTTTGATTAGTGTGCATAGTATAGAATGTTGGTGTACGCATTAATCGCTCTGCAATCATAGGCGAAACATTACCACCGCCATTTCCTCTATCATCAATAATCAATGCTTGTTTGTTTAGTTGTGGATAGTAGTGCTTCATAAACTCATTAAGTCCCTCTACACCCATATCTGGAATATGAATATAACCAACTTTACCGTCAGTCGCTTCCGAAACTTTTTTGATATTATTTTCTACCCAAGAATAATAATACAGAGCTGCCTCGTCTGCAATAGTTTTAACTACAACTTTTCTTGCTCCCTCACTCTTTGGCGTAGAATTAATTGTAAGTTCCACATAACGATTAGCTTTATTCACAAGCAATGTGTAAATATCATTTGTAGTCGATGTACTAATTCCGTCAATAGCCAAAATAAAGTCCCCAACTTTGACATTAGAGGCAATAGTACGAAGAGGAGAATAAAGTTTTTTATCCCACGCTACTCCGTCCAAAATACGTGTAATTTTGAAAACCCCTGATTTATCTTTTTCAAACTGAGCACCAAGCAAACCTTGTTTGATACGCTGAGCCATTGGAGCTTCACCATTTTGAGAATAAGCGTGTCCAATATTCAATTCTCCAATCATCTCGCCAATTATGTAAGCCAAATCACTACGATGTGCCACATAAGGCACCAAAACAGAATATTTTGTACGAACTGCGTCCCAATCAACACCGTGCATATTTTTGTCATAAAAATAATCTCTCATTTGTCGCCAACTCTCATCGTATATTTGAGCCCATTCCACTGGATAATCCACCAATTTAGTTACTCCACTCAAATCTATTTCATTTTTAATACTTGCCTTTGACGAAGGAATATTTGCAACAGAATATTTACCGTTTTGCGATAAAATCACTTTTGAATAATCTGCTGAGAACGTAACACGAGCACCAATATTTTCTGCTTTTTGAGTTTTCAAATCATAACACATTGAACCACGATTACTGTAATAAATCTTATTGTTTATCATAGCGTTAATATAGTAGTTCCCTGCCATAGTTGGAATATCTATAATTCTTTGGTTCAAACCCTCCAAATCAATTTCCATCAATTTCTCAGAGATTTTGCCATCTCCCAATCCCTCTGGATTGTAAGCAAAAGGCGAAGGAGTTGATTTTTGCAAAGGAATAATATACATTTTTGCCATATTTGTATAGGCGTGGTTCCATTCCGTACGGCTGTAAGTTGGGTTGAAACTACGGTCTGAAACAAACACTAAGTATTTGCCATCACGACTGAAACGTGGCGAATAACTATCATACCAAAGGTCTGTTACAATGGTCTTTTTAGCTGTTTCGATGTTATACAACACAATACTCATAACAGTTTTTTCTGGTCGAGAATAAACTATCCAACGACTATCTGGCGAAATATCAAAATCTGTCAATGTACTACGACCACTTTTCTCTACAAGAGTTGTTTTGCCAGTTTCTATGTTAGTAATGTTCAAAGTGTTTCGTTTCTCAGACCAAACAATATTTTTTGCATCTGGCGACCACTGCATATCCAAAACAAATCCTTTTATTTTGGTTAATTGTCGTTCTTTTTTGGTGTCTAAGTTCAAAATATGAATATTGAATTCCCCAGATTTATCCGAAACATAAGCAAGTTCATTACCCTTTGGAGAGAATACACTGAACTTATCATTTGCATCACAAGAGTTTGTGTAGTTAAGTGTAACACCCTCTTTTGCAGGAACTAAGAAAATATCTCCACGTGCTGTCATAGAAAGCATTTTACCGTCAGAGGAAAGTGAGTGAGAATAAGTTTTTTTGCTCAAATCATACCATTTCTCACGTGCATACAATCTGTCATTATTAATCTCAATATTAACTTTCTCAGCTTCACGTGTTTTTAAATCAAATTTGTAGATATAACCAGCATATTCATAAACCACGTGAGTAGCCGAAATAGAAGGAAATTTTATATCATAATCCTTGTACTGAGTAAGTTGTTGAGTTTGTTTTGACGCCAAATCATACTCATACAAATTCATCACATTATCTCTATCAGAAATATAATAAACTTTCTTGCCGTCTTTCGACCACATTGGCACTATATCTTGATTAGGATTATCTGTAATTCGCTGCGATTTCTTTGTATTTGTGTCAAAAATACGAATATCGTCTGCCATACCACCTTTATAGCGTTTCCAAGTTCTAAACTCTCTAAAAATGTAGTTATAGGCTAATTGTTTGCCATCTGGCGACCAATTTGCAAAGCCAGAATTTTTCAATTCTACTGGTTTAGACGCTCCTCCACTAACTGGAACATTAAAAAGTTGTCCAGTAAAATCGTTGAAAGTTTGGTTACGAGAGCGATATGTGATGTTTTTACCATCATAAGTCCAATCCATAACAATATTATTAGGGCCCATTCTATCCCCAATATCATCACGACCAAGCGTAGCCGTATAAGTCAAACGTCGTGGTTCTCCACCCTCGCTCGGCATCACATACACCTCACTATTCCCGTCCATTTGACCTGTAAAAGCCAACATTGAACCATCTGGCGAAAAACGAGGCATCATCTCATAACCTATATGAGAAGTCAGTTTACGAGCAACGCCACCTCGGGCATCTACCGTATAAATATCCCCAGCATATGAAAATGCTATTTGATTGTCGTACATTGCAGGGAAACGCAACAAACGAGCCTCTTGGGCAAAGGAATAACCACTTGCACAAAGGGCTAATCCTAATAATAGTTGTTTTAGTTTCATATTAATAGTTATTTAAATATGTTACGAAGTTAATAAAATAATTTGATTTTATCATCAAAACACTCATAGAATATATTTGTTTCCCTATTTGACAACCCAATGTTTTTTGCCATTATTTTAGATTCTCTCACCGTACTAATCACTTCGACAATGATTTTTTTTGCAGTAGTTGAATTTATAAAATAATCTTCTGCTGAGTCCAATAATATTGATAAATCAGATTTATTAGTAGATTTCGATATAAGTAGGCTTTGGTATTCATTTTGGGTAGGGTTCATATCATAAGCAGGAGATAAAGTCCAGCCCTTGGAGGTCAATAAAAATCCGTGGTTACGAAAATGATCGTCAGTATTTCCTATACATATATTGTAAGCTACTCGACGATATAATTCCTCCAAATTAGCTGTCACATCTGTGCAATGTTGAATTATAAATTCCACAATATCCAAATATCCATACCCATTACTCGCATTGTCTCCATCAGACAAACCAAGCAAAGTCAAAGCAGATGCAAAATGTATTCTTTTGTTCATTTCATTTCTATCAAATCGCTGAGATAACAAGGTATGGTATTTTTCATTTGTAGAAATAATCTGAGTTGTTGCAGCATTTATTCCTGCTTTTATTGCTAACAAATGGCAGAAATGTTCCCAAAGTCCAACATCATAATCATCTTTACGAGAAGGGAATTTTGCAATTAACAGTTTATTATTTTCACTCAAAACACTTGCTTTGGGACGAGCTCCACCAAGTGAAGAACCAGGACATACTAATTGATTAAGCCATTTTTTGTCTGGTAAAATATTTTCTTCCTCTTTTTTTTCTATTTCATTACTCGCATTAATCAATTCACGAATATTGGCAAGTGGAGGGATTTTAAGCAATTCCATAGAATTAATAAATTCCATATTTTCGTGTTTTTTAAACCTAAAACCACCCATTCGTGAGACATCATCAATCCCAATCAAATAATCAAACGAAGACAAACGACAAACACTACGTTTTTCTTCTGTTGCCAAAACTTGCTCTCTTCTATTTAATAACGTACGCCCCCAACGATCTGGTAAAGCATCAGAAAAACAAGAAAAAATATCTTTTCCAGGCTTTGTATATTGTATTCCACGATAATTATTCAAATCAGCTGAGAGGAAAGTATTTCCATATTTTTTTAGCCAAGAATCACTATAATTAAACCCATAACTATCAGACCCACGAAGTAATTCATAAGTTAGTTCTCCAATTAATTCAATTTCTTTCAACCAATCAAAGTCAGCATATACTAATAATTTTTCCATACACTATTCTTTTTTTGATGCTCGTTCACGATTCTTTATAGACAAATCTTGAAGAGTTCTCCCTAATTCGTCTTCTTTGGCAATCCAAAGTATATCGTCATCTAATTGTAAAGCATATAACACTCGCAGATATATACCAATAGCAACAGTAGGCGTACCTTTTTCAATACGCGAAACAGTAAGAGGCGAACAAGTCGCTCTTTCCGCAACTTGCAAAACACTCATATTTCGTCGCAAACGAGCTAATTTAATTTGCTCACCTACAATCTCCATTTTTTGCTCTAATTTTCGAGGTAACTTTGACCCCATTGTATTCTTTGCCATATTTATAACTATTGATGTCAAGTAAAAATTTTAAAAATCATTGTAATAGATTAAGCGATAATATATTACAGTGTTTTAATTTGTGAGAGGCTTGGAAAAATAATTTTTAAAATTTTTATCTTTCCGAAATCTTACAAGCTACTAACAAACTCTTATATCTTAGGATATTTTGCATATATAACATAGCGTACTTGCGTACGTGAGTTATGAGCAACAGTGAAATATACAAGATAGTCGAGTTTCGTTTTAGCAGGTAGTACTAACCTATAACATATCATATAATATGCAAATATAGTACTTTTTCTTTATTATATGATATGTTGAGTAATTTTTTAATGAAAAGTAGCGAGAATAAATTAATTATTCTCGCTACTTTTCATAAAAGACATTTAAGTTATTTTGTTAAATCAATAATAGCTTTTGTCATAGCTGTTACACCCGTTTCAAACCCTTCTTTGAATTTTGGTGTAAAAGTAGGACTGTGTAGAGCTGTCGTAGGGTTTTGTGGGTCGTTTACGCCCAACCAAAACAAACAACTTGGCATATTAGGCAGATAATTGCTATAAAAAGCAAAATCCTCGGAAACCATATTATAACGAATTGGATTCACTTTTCCATCTCCCAAAACATTCTGCATACTTTCAGCAACTTTTTCGGACAGTGCAATATTGTTATACACAGGAGGTACACTATACAAAACCTCAATCTTAGGCATTAAATCCTCTGGCAAACCAGCCGCAATAGCACAACCATTAGAAATCTCTCTTATTCGTTTCTCAATAAAATCACCAATTTCTTCTTTAAAAAATCTTGATGTAATAAGCAATTCTACCTCATTTGGAATAATATTTGGACGAATACCTCCGTGAATAGAACCAACAGTAATAATCGCTGCATTTCCTGCCTCAATATTACGAGGAATAATTGTTTGGAATTGAATTATTGCATTTGCTGTCAAAATAATTGGGTCAATACCTTTGTGAGGATATGCTCCGTGAGCACCTTTCCCTCTAAATGTGATTTTAAAATTACGTCCACCTGCCAAGTTCTCACCTTTTGTGTAAGCGACTGTTCCCATACTTACATCTGGCGAAACGTGGTAAGCCAAAGCATAATCTGGGTGATTAAATTTCTCAAATAGACCATCTTTAAGCATAGCTTTTGCACCAATACAACCCTCCTCAGCAGGTTGAGCAACTGCCATAATAGTACCCTTCCAATGCTTTTTCATTTTTACGAGATTAGCAAGTGTACCAAGCATTACAGTTGAGTGCATATCGTGTCCACAAGCGTGAAAGACAGGTGTTTGAACACCATTCACGTCCATAGTTTTTGTACTTGCATATTCCAAACCAGTAGCCTCTTTAATAGGCAAAGCGTCCATATCAGCTCTTAACATAATAGTTTTGCCTTTGCCATTCTCAAAAATTCCGACTACTCCATAACCTCCTATATTTCGAGTTACTTTAAAACCCATTTTTTCCATTTCCTCAGCCATACGCTTTGATGTTTCTACCTCACATCTGCCAAGCTCGGGATTTTGATGAAATGTTTTGTAAATATTATTAAAATACTCATAGGAATTTTGAGCATTTTGTTTGATTTGCGAGTTTATATCCTGAGCATTAATCCCCAAAGACATAACAAGCAACAATACAGTAATGTAAATTTTCTTCATATTTTAAGTTTGTTTTATTCTACAAAAAAGAGGAAGTAAAACTTCCTCTTTTCTATTATTTCAAAATCAAGAAGCAACGTAAAATATTGTTTTTTAGGTTATTACAATATTATTTTCCAAACTCCTTATAAACTCGTATCTCTTATACTCTTTTGCACATATTAATGTAGTACATAAACAGAGTATACAGACAAGATAGGCGAGTTTCGTTTTTAGCGGACAATACTATAAAAAAAATTATTCCCCAGCAGGAAGTGGAGCCATACTATTAGCTTTACTACGCTCGATAGCTTGTAGAGCCAAATAATTATTGCCAAGTTTGTTCATATTGTCAAGTTCTGTATCGAATTGATCCAAATGAACTTCCTCTTCGCCAACCAATCTTTCAAATAATTGTTTAGTGATAGAATCTGCGTTTTTAGCACATTCAATAGCAAAATTATTATAGTCAGAAACACTCTTTTCTTCCATTTCTACTGCTTTTTTCAACATATCAGCAACATCGTGAATATGCTCAATATTACCAGCAGGAACCATATCAACTTCACCTTTCAAGAACAAAATACGCTCAGAAAGTTGTTCAACGTGCATCATTTCTTGGATAGCTGTACGACGGAAGAAATTAGAAATAATATCATATCCTAAATCATCACATACAAAGTGAAAATACATATATTGATGAACAGCTTGTAGTTCGTCAGCTACAGAAAGATTTAATAGCTCAATACTTTTTTGGTGTCTCATAGTTTTTTAATTTTAGTTTATTATAGATTTATTAATTTTCCGAAAGTTACATAAAAAATAATCATTATCAAATAATATTTGATAATTTATTTTTATAACAAAATCAACAAATTAAATACTTAATTTCTCGCCTTCTGATTTAGCAACAATTACTGCCACACAACTATCTCCCCAAACGTTAGCAGTTGTACGCAACATATCAACGATAAAGTCAATAGCAAGAATTAAACCAATACCGTCAAGAGGCAGACCCACAGCACTCAAAATCATTGTAAGCATAACAAGCCCACTCATAGGAATACCTGCTGTACCAATCGACGCCAAAAGAGCCGTTACAACAACCATAACCTGTTGAGTAATTGTCATCTCAATACCATAAGTTTGTGCTACGAATAGTGCTGCAACACTCTCAAACAAGGCAGTACCATTCATATTAATTGTTGCTCCCAAAGGCAAACAAAAACCAGTTATTTTTTGTGATACTCCGCTATATTTTTCGGTTGCCTCCATACTCAAAGGAAGTGCTGCCGAAGAAGATGCAGTAGTAAAAGCAGTTAGCAATGCACCAGACATATTAGACATATGTTTGAAAGGATTAACCTTACCTAATATTTTTGTAAACAATGGCAAAACAACAAATACGTGAATACCTATACCCAAAAATACTGTTAAGATAAACAATCCCAACGACGAGAACATATCCCCAAGATTAGGATTCATATATACTTGTTTGGCAATAATACCAAAAATACCAATAGGAGTAAGTTTAATGATTGCGGCAGTCATTTTCATCATAATTTCAAAACCAGCAACCAATAGTTTCAACATTGCATCTTTCAAATCTTCTTTGATTTGAGTCAAGAACAAACCAAACAGAATAGCAAAGAAAATAATCTGTAACAAAACATTGTCAGCGAATGCTTTTACAACGTTTTTAGGGATAATATCAAGAATAATATCTCCAACACCTTTTTGATTACCCACCAAAGACTCTACATCAACATTTGATTTCAACATATCGGAAGGCACAATAGTTACTCCTTCGCCCGGTTGAATAATATTTACAAGAAGCAAACCAATAGTAGCTGCAACAACAGTAGTAATTAAATACAGACCAATGGTTTTGCCACCAATACGTCCCAAACTTTTACCCGAACCAATGTTTGCTACTCCACTCGAAATAGAGAAGAAAATAAGAGGAGCAATAATCATCATCAAAAGATTAATAAAACCTGTACCCACATAACCTGCAAGGCTCACAAACCACTCGGAATTATCAGGATAAATACTTGCTACCTTTCCAGATACAACCCCCAATATCAATGCAGTTAAGATAAACATTGGGAAAATAAATTTCTTTTTCATTATTTACATTTTAAGTTTAGTATTCTAATCGTGCATAAAGATATAAATAATAATAGTTAAGTGCAAAAAAATAGGCGTAAAATTAGATTTACGCCTATTTTTTAAGTCAATAACGAGTATTTAACAACAGCCGTTACCAAAAGACTGTTCTGTACGGTCTATAATTTCATCTTGAAGTGCTTTTTCAAGATTATTAAAATTATCGCTATACCCTGCAACCCTAACAATTAAATCCTTATACTCACTTGGGTTTTTCTGTGCATCAAGCAACACACTACGGTCAATCACATTAAATTGAATATGGTGTCCTCCCATTTTGAAATAAGAACGAATAAGTGCCGAAACATTTTTGATACCTTTCTCACCAGCAATAGACGAAGGAGTGAATTTTTGATTCAAAAGAGTACCACCAGTAATACGATGATTCATTTTTGCAGCCGAACGAATTACAGCAGTTGGGCCATTTACGTCAGCACCTTTTTCAGGAGAGATACCGTCTGTAAGAGGTTTGTGTGCCAAACGACCATTTGCCGAAGCACCCATACAAGAACCAAAATACACGTGGCAAGTAGTAGGCAACATATCAATACGATATTTACCACCACAAACAGTAGGACGGTCAGAAATCATAGAGTGAACATCATTAAACACTTTCACCATAATTTCATCTGCATACTCATCGTCATTACCATATTTTGGAGTGTGGTTAAGTACTATGTTGTGAATTTGAGGAGTTGTTTGGAAATCATTTTTCATAGCGTCCATCAACTCTTCCATTGTAAATAGTTTTTTCTCAAATATATTTTGTTTGATAACAGCAAGTGCATCTGTAATAGTACCAATACCAACTACTTGAATATATCGAGTATTGTATTTTGCACCCCCAGCATTATAATCTCTACCGTTTTCTCTACAACCGTCAGTTATAACCGACATAAATGTAGAAGGCATAAATTTAGAAAAAATCTTTTCTATTTTGTTGTTACCCTCAATCTTGATATTTATGAAATATTCAAGTTGTTTTTTGAAAGCCACATAAAGTTCGTCAAAAGATTTAAAATCCTCTGCTTTACCAAGTTGTAGACCAATATTTTTTTGAGTTAGATTGTCAAAACCATTATTAAGAGTAATTTCCAATACTTTTGGCACGTTCAAATAACCTGTTAGCACATAAGCCTCACGCCCGTGGCAACCAGTTTCAACACAGCCACTTGCACCGCCATAACGAGCATCTTTAAGTGTTTTGCCAGCATTCATCAACTCGTCAATCAATTCTTCTGTATTGTAGAATGCGGGTTGTCCCCAACCTTTACGAGAAATTTCGATAGCACGACCCAAGAATTTATCAGAGTTTTTCTCACTAATCTGTACGTTAGAACTTGGTTGAAGCAATTTCATTTCGTCCATTACGTCCAAAATCAAGAAAGAAACCTCATTTACTCCGTCCTCGCCAGTTTCAGGATTGATACCGCCAGTATTTATATTAGCAAAGTCTGTGTAAGTACCACTTTCTTTGACAGTTACGCCAACTTTTGGAGGAGCTGGTTGGTTATTAAATTTAATCCAAAAACATTCCAAAAGCTCACGAGCTTTTTCTTTTGTAAGCGTTCCCTCCTCAATTTCTTTTTTGTAGAAAGGATATAGATATTGGTCTAATTTTCCGGGAGAGAAAGCGTCCCAAGTGTTAAGTTCTGTTGTAACAGAAATATGAACAAACCAATACATTTGAAGAGCTTGTGCAAAAGTTTGCGGTGCATTCTCAGGCACTACATCACAGTTTGCAGCAATCCACAACAATTCTTCTTTACGAGTAGCATCTTGCTCTTGTTCAGCCATTTCACGAGCCTTCTGAGCATATCTTCTACCATAAGTCATTATTGCATCACAAGAATAAATCATACCTTGTAATTGACTTTTTTTGTCGTAAGCCTCCTTGTCATTCACAAAATCCAAAGCCTCAATAGCCTCTTGAATTTCTGCACGGAACTGAGCAAAACCTTTTTTATATATTTTGCCATCAGCAACAGTATGCCCCGGTGCTCTCTGCTCCATAAACTCTGTAAACATACCAGCTGCATAACAATCTTTCCAAGTTTGGGTCATACTCTCCAAAATATGGTGACGAGTAGAACGGTTTTCCCAGAAAGGAATAATATTTTGTTTGTGAAGTTCAATTTCCTCTTGCTTAACCTTAAAACCAATATACTCCCTAACATTCAGAATTTCTAAATCCTCGACCGTATGGCAACACAATTCAGGGAATGTTGGAGCTACAAGTGGTGCAATACTTTTCTCACCAACAAGCAATTCATCTTTTCCTAAATAAAGCTCACGACGTTCCATCAATGTGCGGAAATTAAGACCTCTAAGTTCGGGCATAGAGACAACGCCATAGTACTTTTTGTAAACCTCAGTTTCAATCATAGCTCTTTCGATAGACAACTGTGGCACAGACGAAACACTCAACTCTCTAAGTCTTTGTGTTCTTGGAGTAAAACCTCTCATATTTTGATTAAATTTATTAATGTTAGTACACAAAAAAAGTGTTGAGATTAATCAAAATCTCAACACCACAAAGGTATAAATATAATTTTAAATATTACTATTATTTGTTAAATTTTATTATTAATAGTTTTTATTTAACTATTAAAAAAATCAATAGCCTTTTTCCCTATTTTTAACTCTGTTTAACCCCCAATATGAACACTAAATCCATTATTACGAAATATCTCCACAAATCTCTCCAAAGTATCTCCCGTAGGCACACCCATTCTTTCGTGTGGATATTCTTTTGATAGGCGGGTATATTTATTTCCCGAAATATCGTGATAAGGCAACAAATAGACCTCTTTAATACCACATTCCAAAGCCAAGGCTATTGTTTTTTGAATATGTTCTTCGTTACAATTAACCCCAACAATTATTGGCATTCTAAGTAGAATGTTTTTGTGTATTTTAGAAAGTTTTTTAAGGTTTTCTGTAACTAAGTCACAATCCCCACCAATATACTCTCTAAAAAGTTCTCTATCAGTATGTTTTATATCATACAAAAAAGCATCAGCATAAGGAGCAATTCTCTCTAAATTCGAGAAAGGCACGTGTCCAGATGTGTCTATATTAACTCTTATCCCATCATTATACAGACGTTTAGCTAATTCTTCCACAAAATCAATCTGCACAAGTGGTTCTCCACCCGAAAGTGTAACTCCTCCACCCGACTCCTCATAAAAAATTTTGTCTGCAATGACTTTGTTATATACATCATCTATGCTATAATCCTTGCCCACCAGCTGACGAGCTTGATTTACACAGTAAAACACACAATCGCCACTAAACGTACACAAATCTTTGTTACGTTGTATTCTGTCGCCTTTTATGCTCAAAGCCTCTTGTTTGCAATGCAAAACACACTCACCACAAAGCGTACATTTAGAAGGGTCATACATTAAGTCTGCCTTTGCCGACAAACTTTCTGGATTATGACACCACATACATTTCAAAGGACAACCTTTGAAAAAAACGGTTGTCCTAATTCCATCTCCATCGTGAATGGAGAATCGTTGAATATTAAAAATTTTAGCTTGTTTCATTTTCCTTAGAAAAGTGATACTAAATCCTCAAATTTTATAGTTTTTTGCTCTCCACTAATCATATTTTTGATGTTAGCTTCGCCATTTTGCAATTCATTTTCACCAATAATCACAACGTTAGGAATTGCACGTTTGTTAGCATAATCCATTTGTTTTTTGATTTTAGCACTTTCTGGATAAATCTCTGCAACAACTCCTTTACCACGAAGTTCTGCCAAAAATTTAAGAGATTGAAGAAGTGATTTCTCGCCAAAATTCAAGAACAATACTTGTGTTGTAATATCGCTTTCTTTTGGAAACAAATCCAAACCAAGCAACACATCATATATACGGTCAGCACCAAAAGAGATACCTACACCAGATACGTTTTTCAATCCAAATATACCTGTTAAATCGTCATAACGACCACCACCACAAATACTTCCAATAGTATAATCTTTGGCTTTAACCTCAAAAATTGCACCAGTATAGTAGTTAAGTCCACGAGCCAAAGAAAGGTCTATTTCAAGGTCAATATCTACATTCAAAGCCTCCAAGTACGAAAGTATTTCTTCTACTTCCGAAACTCCCAACATACCTACCTCACTACCAGATATAATCTCTGATATTTGAGAAAGTTTATCTCTATTCGAACCAGACAAAGTCAATATTGGGCGAAGTTTTTCGACTCCTTCTTGCGAAATGCCTTTTGCAATCAACTCCTCGTTTACCTTGTCCAAACCTATTTTATCAAGTTTGTCAATAGCAACGGTAATATCCATCATCTTGTCAGCAAATCCAATACTTTCGGCAATACCAAACAAAATCTTACGATTGTTTAGTTTCATCGAAACATTGATTTTTAGTGCCGAAAACACCTCACTAACAATCTGAATAAGCTCCAATTCATTGATAAGTGATTTACTACCAATCACATCAACATCACATTGGTAAAACTCTCTATATCTACCTTTTTGAGGGCGATCTGCTCTCCATACTGGCTGAATTTGGTAGCGTTTGAATGGGAACACTATACTATTTTGGTTTTGTACGACATAACGAGCAAATGGCACAGTCAAGTCATATCTCAAACCCTTATCACTAATTTTTGTTGCCGCAGCAGCACTTGAAAGATGGTCTAAATCATCGTGAGAGATATTTTTTAGAAAATCTCCTGAGTTAAGAATTTTAAACAATAATTTATCGCCCTCTTCACCATATTTACCCATCAAAGTAGATAAATTTTCCATAGACGGAGTCTCCAAAGGCAAATATCCATATTTTTTGAACACTCCTTTGATTGTGTCAAAAATATAGTTTCTTTTAATCATCTCCACAGGCGAAAAATCACGAGTGCCTTTTGGAGTTGATGGAGTTTGTGCTGCCATAGTTTATATTTATTATTAGTCTAACGTAAGTTTTTTGTATTTTGCTTTTTTGTTTTCGGTATCCGAGATACCCAATCTTTTACGTTTGTTTTCTTCGTATTCAGAGTAACCGCCCTCAAAGAAAACCACGTTTCCGTCGCCCTCAAAAGCCAAAGTATGAGTAGCAATACGGTCTAAGAACCATCTATCGTGAGAGATAACCACTGCACAACCAGCAAAGTTATCCAAACCCTCTTCCAAAGCACGAAGAGTATTCACGTCAATATCATTGGTAGGCTCATCGAGCAACAACACATTACCCTCTTCTTTCAAAGCCAAAGCCAAATGCAAACGATTACGCTCACCACCCGAAAGTACACCACATTTCTTTTCTTGGTCTGCACCAGAGAAATTAAAACGACTTGCATAAGCACGAGCATTCAATAGTCTGCCGCCCATAGATATATTTTCTAAACCACCAGAAATTACTTGATAAACAGATTTTTCTGGGTCAATAGATGAGTGTTGCTGATCAACATAAGCAAGTTTTACAGTCTCGCCCACTTTGAATTCACCAGCATCTATCTTCTCCAAACCCATAATCATACGGAATAGAGTTGTTTTACCAATACCATTTGGGCCAATCACACCAACAATACCAGCAGGTGGCAAAGTAAAGTTTAGGTCGTTAAATAGTACTTTTTCAGAGAATTGTTTTTGAACAGATTTTGCCTCAATAACAACATCTCCCAAACGAGGGCCATTTGGAATAAAGATTTCCAGTTTTTCCTCTTTTTGTTTTTGGTCTTCGTTAAGCATTTTGTCGTAAGCGGCCAAACGAGCTTTTGATTTAGCGTGTCGAGCCTTAGGCGACATTTGCACCCACTCCAACTCTCTTTCCAAAGTTTTGCGACGTTTACTTGCTTGTTTTTCTTCTTGCATCAAACGACGACTTTTTTGGTCAAGCCAACTTGAATAGTTACCCTCCCAAGGAATACCTTCACCTCTGTCAAGTTCCAAAATCCAACCAGCAACATTATCCAAGAAATAACGGTCGTGGGTAACCGCAATAACAGTACCTTTATATTGTTGAAGGTGCATTTCCAACCAATCAATACTCTCAGCATCAAGGTGGTTGGTAGGTTCGTCAAGCAACAGCACATCTGGCTCTTGCAACAACAAACGGCACAATGCAACCCTACGACGCTCACCACCCGAAAGATGAGTAACAGGAGAATCAGCATTAGGACAACGCAATGCCTCCATTGCAACGTTAAGTTTTGTATCTAATTCCCAACCTCCCTTTTGTTCAATAAGTTCGGTAAGTTCGCCTTGTCTTTCGATAAGTTTGTTCATCTCATCGTCCGACATAGGTTCAAGGAATTTATTATTTACTTCCTCGTATTCTTTCAAAAGTGCTACAACATCAGCACAGGCCTCTTGAACGTTTTCTCTAACTGTTTTAGTTTCGTCAAGTTTTGGGTCTTGTTCCAAATATCCAACTGTGTATCCCGGCGAGAACACTACCTCACCTTGATATGAAGAATCCAAACCTGCAATGATTTTCATCAAAGTAGATTTACCAGAACCATTCAAACCAATGATACCAATTTTTGCACCATAAAAAAACGAAAGGTATATATCATTCAACACCTTTTTTTGGTTAGTGAAAGTTTTTGTAACACCAACCATCGAGAAAATAATTTTTTTATCCTCTACCGCCATTATTATATTTAATTTACAATTATTATTTTATTTTAATATTCTCTAAAAACGATTACTCTTCGTTTTCAGCAGTTTCTTCTGCATCTTTAAGCTCTGAATTGTAATCTGTCATACCAGCAGCTTGAAGAAGGTTATACCATTGGAATACTTTTTTCAAATCAGATGTATGAACTCTGTACCTATCGAATGTAGGCACAAATTCAGCAAAAGTACTAACCAATTTTGCAGTTGGTTCTTTGTGAGATATTGAAGCTGCACCAGAAAGTTTTTCGTGCATAACTTGGAACACATCTGCCAAAGGCATATCTTCGCCCTCTGTATAGATAGCAATATCAATCAATGCACTTACTTTTGCATTAGATGCAACTGGCATACGTTTTTCATCAACCAAAGATTCAATGATTATACCGTTTTTGCCTTGTGCAACATATTTGTACAATCCGCTTTGTCCTGAGATAGCTAAAATTTCTGAAAATTTCATAGGTAATTATTTTAATAATTTATGTTTACTTTTTTAGAAATGCAAATATATACATTTTTTATTAATTTTTCACTTTTATTTTGGCAAACAGCACTAATTTTTAGAAAGTGAAAGAATTTGTGTGGTAATATCTGCCATAAAAAGAGGAATATTTATAAATTCTCCGTCTTGTTTTAGGTTTTTCAGAGAGTACCTAATACTTAATTTTGGATTAAACGCCTTGCGATAAAATGTCAGACTCTTACCCGTTACATTGGTGTCAGCTTTAACTTCAATAGGCACTATATCATTATCCATTTGAAGTATAAAATCTATCTCTGCACTATTTCCAGATGTCCAATAACGAGGAATGTTATCAAACAGCCTTATCAAACTTGTTAAAATGTAATTTTCAGATAAAGCACCCTTAAATTCTGTAAGCAATCTATTCCCTTCGGCTATTGCACTGGGAGCTAATTTGGATTGTTGTCTCAAAAGCCCCACATCAAGAGAATAAATCTTAAAAGCACTTATATCATCATAGGCACTAAGTGGCAGGTCTGGTTTTGAACAAAGATTAATTTTGTATATCAATCCTGAATTAACAAGCCATTGTAGTGCATTTTCGTAATCTCTGGCTCTTGCTCCTTCTTTTACGACTTTATATATAAATTTTTTATTATCACGTGCCAACTGCGAAGGTAGTGATTGCCACACATAAGCTATTTTTGTAACATCACTATTATCAGCGTGTTTGCTAAAATCAAGAGCATAAGCATTTAATATATTTTGAAGAATCTTTTGCACTTGAACAACATCGCCAGTATCCAACAATTCTACAACAGCCTCTGGCATACCCCCAGATATGTAATACATCTTAAATTTATCAAGTAATTGATTGAAGAAAATATCGGGAATAGGTTCTATTTTTGTAATTCCTACCAAATAATCATAAAGAGATTTATCAGAACCTTGCAAAAATTCTAAAAATGAAATTGGGTATATATTCAAAAAATCAACCTTGCCAACAGGAAATGATGCTCCTCTACTCATTGCCACTCCAAGCAACGAACCTGCACAGGCTATATGATACTCTGGAACATTCTCAGCAAAATATTTTAATGTGTTAAGAGCATCATTACATTCTTGAATTTCGTCAAAAATAATAAGCGTATCATCTGGACTAATAGTTTTGCCGTGGACAAGAGATAGATTCTCTAATATTCTTTTTACATCTTTTGTTGATGCAAAAAATTGTTTCAACTCTGGATTTTCATCAAAGTTAAATACTGCAACGTCTTTAAAATTAGATTTCCCGAACTCTTTTAATAGCCACGTTTTACCCACTTGCCTTGCTCCTTGCAATATAATAGGTTTTCTATTCTTTCTATTTTTCCAATCAATAAGAGATTCTATTGCTTGTCTTTGAATTTTAATTTTTGCCATTATTTTATGCCTTTTTTGTGTACAAAATCACATTTTTCATATTATTTAATGACAAAGATAATTATTATATTCTATTTATCAACTTATTTTACTGTTTTTTTCATAGTACAGACCATTGCTGTATTTTAACAGACAACAATACTATTTTTTAGACTCTTTCCTTTTATAAGTCCCAACAAACAAACTTCCAACAGTAATAGCTACTCCCAATAATTGGAGTGCAAATAGCCTTTCGCCAAACAACAGAAACGCTCCAATTACAGTATAAATTGGTGAAATATTGTTTGTGAGAGTACTTACCATAACTCCCAAATATTTAATGGAATTAAGATAAAACATATATGCTATTGCCGAACAAAATACTCCAAGCAACAAAAGCGAAGTAATTGTTTGGGGATTAAATGGAATTTCTGACATTTTTCCGTGTTCAAAAAACAAGAACAAAGGTAAAAACAATACAAATCCAATAGCGTTTTGGTAGGTTGTAATAACAAGTGCATTATAATGTTTTGTAATTCTACGAGCTACAATATTATACATCACAGCACAAGTCACTGCACATACTGCAAGAAGAACCCCAACTGGGTTTGTCATCAACTTGACTGTTCCATCACCACTTAGCAATATAACCGAAACTCCCACAATAGACATAAGTATAGCAGCATATATCTGAGGTTTAATTTTTTCTTTTTCGACCACCCAAAGTGCAAAAGGCACAAAAAGCGGCACGAGTGAAATAATCAAGGAAGTTAGCGTTGCCGAATTATAACGCATAGAAGCAAGTTCAAAAATAAAATACATAAAAGGCTGAAACAATGACAATAGAAGCACTGTTTTGAGATGTTCACGACGTATGAACTGAACTTTTTTTGTAGCCACCATTATAGTTACCAAACAAGCTGTTGCAATGAGCGAACGAAAGAAAATAATAGTAATATTATTCATCTCTGCCTCTATCAATCCTTTCGAAAACACATACGACAGACCCCAAAATATTGTAGAAAAAATCAATCCTACAAAAGCTCTAACTTTCAAATTATTTATCATATATGTTATTTTTGCATTTGTGCTTTATGGATAGCATCACACATCAAACCACATACCTCTGTAATTTGTTGAGTGCTAATTGTCAAAGGTGGAGCAATACGAATACTATGTTCGTTAAACAAAAATGTTTCGGTAACCAACCCATTTTCAAAACAATATTTAATAACTCTCGAAGTCAAGTCTGCGTTTTCAAAATCCAAAGCCACCAAAAGTCCCTCTCGGCGTATTTCTTTGATAGAAGGTTCTGTGGAAAGTAATTTTTGGAACAACATAGATTTTTCTTCAATTTGCGACATCAAATCATTATCCAAAATATACTGCAAAGCAGCTTTTCCAGCAGCACAACACACAGGGTGTCCTCCAAAAGTTGTGATATGACCTAAAACTGGATTAGTCTTAAAAACAGACATTATCTCTCGTGAAGACACAAATCCTCCCAAAGGCATTCCGCCCCCCATAGCCTTAGCCATAGCAACAATATCTGGCTCAACGCCATATTTCATAAACGCAAAGAGAGAACCAGTACGCCCAAAACCTGTTTGTATTTCGTCAAAAATCAATAACGCTCCACACTCATCACATTTTTTGCGTAAAGCCTCCAAAAAACCCTTTTGAGGTGCAATAAAACCTGCCTCGCCTTGGAATGGCTCAACTATCACACAAGCCGACTTTGAAGAAATCAAATCTAAATCCTCAAAATTATTAAATCTTAGTTGAAGTGTATCTGGCAATAGAGGTCGAAATGCTGAACGAAAAAACTCATCTCCCATAACACTCAAAGCCCCGTGTGTAGAACCGTGATAAGCATTTTTGAACGAAACTATTTGAGTTCGTCCAGTATAGCGTTTTGCAAGTTTCAAACTACCCTCAATGGCTTCACTACCAGAATTTACAAAATACACACAGTCCTTGTCTTTGGGCATATTGTCCGTCAGAAGTTTTGCAAACTCTACCTGCGAAGACTGTATATACTCTCCATATACCATCAAGTGCATATACTCTTGTGCTTGACGACAAACAGCATCTACTACGTATTTATTGGAATGTCCAACATTACAAACACTCACACCCGAAACCATATCTACATATCGTTTACCAGATGTATCCCAAACATAAATTCCATCAGCTTTTTGGATTTCCAATCCCATTGGAGCATCGCTTGTTTGCCCAACATTTTCTAAAAAAATTCTCGATAGTCTTCCCATCATTCTCTCCTTGGAGCTAAACTCCTAATAAGTTTTTTATAAGACCCAAAATTGAGCCTTTATGTTATTTATTATGCAACAAAAGTATATTCTCAGAGTCCTTAACACTATATTTCATCCATCTGTTAAGCATTCGCAACTGCTGCATATCTGTCAACTCCCATTTTACGCTACTTTCGTGAAGTTTTTCGGTCATAGATTGTAGCGAAATTGCCGCACAAACCGACACATTTAAACTTTCTACAAAACCATACATAGGTATGGTTATAAACTCGTCTGCAAGAGATTTTAACTCATCGCTAATACCAGCTTTTTCTGTACCAAAAAACAATGCTATTTTGCCACGTTCAACATCAAAATTATCACACGAAACCCCGTTTGAATGTGGACAAGCAGCAACAATTCTATACCCCTCTGCCCTAAGTTTTTTGACTAAGTCTGTGGTAGTGGTAGATTTATCACATATATTAATATCCAACCATTTGTCTGTTCCTTTCACCACATCAACATTAGGTTTAAATGCAGATATATTCTCAATAATATGAACATTCTGAACACCAAACGCCTCACAAGTTCGCAATATTGCACTTGCGTTTTGCGAATGATGTATATTTTCCAAACAAACAGTTATATAATTAGTTCTATTTTTTACTACTCGCTTAATTACTTCGTATCGCTCAGGAAGCATCAACTCCGACAAAAAGTCTATTTCTTTTTGCATCTGCTCTGGCGACAAAAGCTCATTATCTGTATTTTTCGTCATCACTTTGCAACATACTTATATAGCTCTCATAACGAGAAATAGGAATTTCCTCATTCTCTACAAGAGCTTTGATTTTACATTTTGGCTCGTGTGTGTGAGTACAGTTATTGAACTGACACTCAGAGCTATGTTTAAACATTTCTGGAAAATATCTTCCGAGTTCGTCTTTTTCAACGTCCAAAAGCCCAAAGCTTTTAATCCCCGGGGTATCTACCAAATATCCTCCGTTGTCTAACTTGAACATTTGAGAAAAAGTGGTAGTGTGTTTACCAGTATTATTAGCAGCACTAATTTCTCCAATTTTTATATCAAATTGTGGTAATAAAGTACTAATTATAGTAGATTTTCCAACGCCAGAATTACCGCTGAACAAAGAAATTTTACCAGCCATTTTTCGCTCAATTTTGTCTAATCCCTCGCCAGTGATAGTACTACACTCAATTACATCATAACCTATACTCTTATACAAATTCGAGAACCATTGTTTTGCCTCATCAGTAATTAAGTCAATTTTGTTAAGCACAATAGTAACGGGGATTTTGTAAAGTTCACAAGTAACAAGCAGTCTATCAATAAACTCCAAACTTGTTTCGGGCTGAACGAGCGTTACAACCAAAAACACATTATCCAAATTAGAGGCAATTATATGAGCTTCTTTGGATAAGTTTATGGAACGTCTTATGATATAATTTGTGCGTGGGATAATCGCTGTAATAAGCCCTTCGTGAGCATTCTCTCCAAAGTCATACTCCACTCTATCTCCCACTGCTATGGGGTTTGTTGTACGAATACCTTTGATTCTAAACTTACCTTTGATACGACAAACAACACTTTTGCCATTTGCGGTTTCAACCTCGTAACTATTACCAGTATTTCTAACAACCAATCCTATTTCTGACATATATTTATTTTATTAATCCTTCAAAAAAATCCTGCGAAACCTGCAAACATTGCGAAACATAAGGGAAAATAACTTCTGAAATGCTCTTCAAAATACCATAACTATATGATTCTTGTGCAAAAGTTTTGTCAGACAATGACATTTTGTCAGTTACACTGTCATAAATCAACAAAATCATAGACATTATCAGAATTGATTTAAATACTCCAAATACACCTCCAAAAAGTTTATTAAAGATGCCTAAATTTATTATATCCACAAAATTTGTAATAAATCGTGCAAGCAACCAAACTGCCACAACTACTGCAACAAGCGTAATTGCAAAACCTATTTCGTAACTATATTTAGACTCAATATCTATCCATTCCACTACTTTTTGTGTAAAATTCATAGCTAAATACAAGCCTAAAATAATACCTACAACACTGCCTAATTCAACAAAGAAACCTTTGCTAAACCCAGTTATAAAACTAATTAGAAGAATTATAAGTATAATAATATCAAATATATTCATAGTATTTATTCTGTTTGTTTTTTGCGTGATACAGACACTTTCGGAGCTTTTTGGAACTCTATGTTTTTGTCTATCATATAGCGATATGTGATGTAGTGCTTGTAACGTTTTGCACAAACATAACTTTCTATAACACGCATCATCAATGGGTTAAAATCTCCAATCCATACTAATTCCAGATGTTTGTAGTGCAAACGTCCCTCACGGACTATTTTTGCCAAAGCCATTATCATTCCAGATTCAATACCCTTGCCTTGAAACTCAGGCACAACACCAAAAACAATTCCTTGGATAATATCACAAGCTTTTTGAATTTTGAGCTTGTAAATAAATTTAAGTTTGTTCCAAAGGTTAAGTTTGCCATTAAATCCTTTGATAATTCTGTTTATATCGGGAATAACAACAAAAAATCCAATCGGACGATTTTGGTAAAATGCAAAAATCAAAATATCATTATCAATAATAGGTTTTAACATTTTAAGCAACTTGTCAGACTGTTCCTTTGTCATTTCTGTTATATCGTCGTAGTTTGACCACGCTTTGTTATATACCTCACGGAACATATCCCCAACACGTGACATTTCGTCTTTGCGAATTGAACGAAACTCAAATTCTGGATTTTCACTCAATCTTCGTGCTTTTTCCATAACTGCTGGATTAAGCGAATCTGGGTCTAATTCTTTGAAATAAGAGTATTGGTTAAAATACACTTGAAAACCATAATTTTCAAATAATTTTGAGTAGTATGGTAGGTTGTAGTTTGCTCCATACATTGGGTGATAAAAACCATCTACCAAAACTCCCCAAAAAGAATCTCTTTCGCCAAAATTTATAGACCCGTCCATAGCCTCAATACCACGTTCTGACAACCACGCAACACTCGCATCAAAAAGAATATTTGCAGCCTCCTGCGAGTCTATACACTCAAAAAAACCACAGCCACCAGCTTTGCAATAACCCTTTGAAGCAAGGTCATTATTGTAGAAAGCAGCAATACGACCCACTACATTTGATTTTTCGTCTAACAAAATCCAACGTATAGCCTCTCCTGCGTTAAACAGTTGATTTGATTGTGGAGAAAACACTTTTTTTATATCTTCATCAAGTGGTCTTACCCAATTTTTGTCATTTGCATAAATTTTGCAAGGCATATCCAAAAACACTGCCTCGTCTGCACTTGTTTTAATCTCTTTTAAGGTAAATTTGCTCATATTTAAAATTGAATTATCCTACAAATCTAATAAAAGATATTCAAAAGTCCCAAATTTCTCTTAAAAAAAGAAAAGTTTACAAAAAACCTGAACAATAAAGACAAAATAATATTGGTATTGTCCGCTAAAAACGAAACTCGCCTATCTTGTATATTTTGCCGATGCTAATAACTCACGTACGCCAGTACGCTACGTTATGACCATCATCAAAATATCCTAAGAGATACGAGTTTATTAGGAGCTTGTAAAATTTCGGAAAGATAAAAATAAAAGAATATAGTTTATAATTCTCAGTTTATTGATTTTTGTTGTATATTTGTAGTTTAAAAAATATCAAAATAAAGATGAAATTATATTTTAGAATTTTAAGTTTTGCAAGTCCAGTTGCAAAGTACGTTATCCCATATTTTTTCTGTGTACTACTCTATTCAGTATTCAATTCATTTAGCTATGTAATGATTGCTCCACTGCTCGATACACTATTCAGCAATGGTCCAATAGAGAGAGTTACAGCTGCACCAGAATTTAGTTTTAGTGTTGATTACCTACAAGCACTTCTAAAATACAACATATTCAAATACTATGGCGAAGGCACAGTGAATATACAACAGATATTGGTAATACTAAGTATTATACTATCATCATCTATGCTTGTTTGTAATATTTTCCGTTTTGGAGCTCAAAAAATCACAGAGAATTTTAGGATTAAAACTCTTCGTAATATCCGTAATGCACTTTTCAAGAATGTAATGAATCTTAATGTTAGATATTTTACTAACGAGAAAAAAGGCGATATTTTATCAAAACTAACAACCGATATAGCAGTTGTCCAATATACAGTTTCGGGGACTTTGCAGGTAGCATTCAAAGAACCTATGCTGATAGCTACATACTTTGTTGTTTTGCTTGCCATTAGTGTAAAACTTACTATGTTTACACTTGTGTTTATGCCAATAGCAGCTTTGATTATCGGCACAATCGTAAAAAGATTAAGATATTACGCATTGGACTCTCAGGGGGCTTTGGGAAATATGTTGGGTATGGCAGACGAGGCTCTTTCGGCTATGAAAGTAGTTAAATCATATAATATAACTGACTATATAACTTCGTTATTCTATAAAGAAAATGAACGTTATTCGAGTATTCAAAGACGTATGGCAACTCGCCAACAAATGGCATCTCCTATGAGTGAATTTTTGGGGGTTTCGGCAGTTGCAGTTATATTGACTTATGGAGGAGGATTGGTAATGCAAGGGGATTTGGACGCAAGTCAGTTTTTGGCTTATGTAGCTATTTTCTCGCAAATAACTCGCCCTGCACGTGCTTTGGCAGACGCATTTAGTACAATCCACCAAGGACTTGCAGCAGGAGAACGTGTAATGGAACTAATAGACAAAAAACCAGAGGTTGTAGATACAGATACTTCTCTTACACTTGGCAGTTTCAAAGACAAAATTGAATTTAAAAATGTGGTATTTAGCTACAATGAAGATAAAAAAGTGATTGACGGAATTAATCTAACAATAAACAAAGGCGAAACTGTGGCTTTTGTTGGCAGTTCGGGAGGTGGCAAAAGTACTCTTGCCGACCTTGTTTCACGATTTTATGATGTAAACTCAGGAAGTATTGAGATAGACGGACACGATATTAGAGAGTACTCTCTTTCGTCTTTGCGAAACTGTGTTGGCACAGTCTCACAAGATGTAGTACTTTTTAACGACACTATTTATAACAATATTCAGTTGGGAAGATTAGGAGCTACAAAAGAAGAAATTATTGACTCTACAAAAATTGCCAACGCCTATGATTTTGTGATGAATACCGAAAAGGGGTTTGATACAAATATTGGAGATAGAGGAGCTAAACTTTCGGGGGGACAGCGTCAAAGATTGAGCATTGCTCGTGCAGTACTAAAAAATCCAGATATTTTAATTCTTGACGAGGCAACATCTGCACTCGATACCGAAAGCGAAAAACTGGTTCAAGAGGCTTTGAACTCACTTTTGAAAGACCGAACTTCGATAGTTATTGCTCACAGACTCAGCACAATACAAAATGCAGACAAAATTGCTGTTATAGACCACGGCAAGATTGTTGAGCTTGGAACACACTCAGAGCTTATAAGTATGGGAGGATATTACAAAAAACTTATTGATATGCAAAAAGTTTAGTACTCAAATTCATATAATCTCATTTATTATTCATACCTTTGCAAAATATTTTTCGATTACTGATAGATGGACAAAGTAAAATTACACGACAAGACATTTAAACTATACATTAAACAAGAAGAAATTCAGAAAAGCATCAAAGAATGTGCTGAAAAAATGAACCAAAAATTCAAAGATAATGATAGTATTCCTATCATTGTTCCTATTTTAAACGGAGGTGCATTTTTTGCAGTTGATTTGGTGAAACACTTGGATTTCTTGACTGAGGTGGATTTCATAAAAGCAACTTCTTACAAGGGCGACAAATGTTCTGGGGAACTTTGTAATTTGATTGGACTTAAACATTCTGTCGAAAACAAAGATGTGATTATTGTTGATGATATTGTGGATAGTGGTTTCACTATGGAACGCATTGTAGAGAGTTTTAAGGCACTTTCTCCAAAATCTATTACAGTAGTCGTATTGATTTACAAACCTAACTCTGTAAAAGCTAATGTAAAAGTAGGGTTCAATGCAATTACTATGCTTGATAATCCTTTTATTATAGGTTATGGATTTGATTACAACGAACTGGGACGTACACTTAAAGATATTTATATTTTAGAAGATTAAGTTATGAATATTTCTGAGGCAGTAAAATCATCTAATGGTGGAGAAAGCTTACCAGTATGTGAATACTTTTATTCATTACAAGGCGAGGGTTTTCATACAGGACGAGCAGCATTTTTTGTGAGATTGTCAGGCTGTGATGTTGGTTGCCCTTGGTGCGACACAAAAAACAGTTGGAGCATAGATTCTAATAGTTTTATGACTATTAGCGAAATAGTAAAAATAGTAAAGGAAAGCACTACAAACTGTGTTGTAATTACTGGTGGAGAACCAACTTTGTATGATTTATCAAAATTAGTAGATGCTCTACACTACCATAACATAGAAGTAAATTTAGAAACTTCTGGAACAGGTTTTGTTTACGAAAAAATAGATTGGGTAACAGTATCTCCCAAAAAAAACAAATTACCATTAGAAGAAAATTTAAAAAAAGCTAATGAACTAAAAATTGTAGTAGAAAACATACAAGATTTTGAATTAGCAGAACGTTATAAAAATATGGCTTCAAATTCTTGTAAATTTTATTTACAAGCACAGTGGGAAGAAAAGAAGTCACTAAGTTTGATTATTGAGTATATTAAAACTCATAACAAGTGGAAACTATCACTCCAAACACACAAATACATAAATATAGAATAAAAATTCTGAATCAAAATAAATTTTTATTTATTTAAACAAAAACAATGGAAATAAAAGAATCAAGAGGTTCATTCTTCAGAAAGAACAATGACTTCAACAAAGACAACTCGTCAGAATCCTTCCGTGAGGAACGTTCTGAGAACAAAAACAACTATTCAAGAGAAAGAAGTTTCTCTAATCGCAGAGACGACAACAACTCTGAAAGACCACGTCGTTCGTTCAATCCAAATTTTTCTCGTGACAACAAGTTTGTAGGAGGAAACAGCGAACACCAAAATCGTTCATCTTTTGGAGATGACGACAACGGACGTAGAGGCATTAAACGTGATCGTTCATACAAATTTAACGATAGCGACTCAACTTCAAAATTTGAGCATCGTAGATTTGGCAACAACAATAGACGTTTCGAAAACGATACTAATACAGAAAATCAATCATCTACTGGCGAAAGAAAACCTTACGGCGAAAGACGTAGTTTTGATAGAAAACCTTACGGCGAAAGAAGTGAGGGTCGTAGCTTTGAGCGTAAACCTTACGGAGAAAGAAGTGAAGGTGGCGAAAGACGCAGCTTTGACAGAAAGCCTTATGGCGAAAGAAGTGAAAGAGGTGGATTTGAGCGTAAACCTTACGGAGAAAGAAGCGAGGGTGGTGAAAGACGTAGCTTTGACAGAAAACCATACGGTGAAAGAAGTGAAAGAGGTAGTTTTGAGCGTAAACCTTACAGAGAAAGAAGTGAGGGTGGCGAAAGACGTAGCTTTGATAGAAAACCATACGGTGAAAGAAGTGAAAGAGGGGGTTTTGAGCGTAAACCTTACGGAGAAAGAGGTGGTTTTGAGCGTAAGCCTTATGGAGATAGAAATGAAAGAGGAGGATTTGAACGTAAATCTTTCAACAGAAGTGAAGACACTCAATCACAAGAACCAGAATCAAATTTCACAAACGTATTGACAGAACTTCGTAAAGGCGAAATTCGTTTGAATAGATATGTTGCAATGTCAGGTATTTGTTCACGTAGAGAGGCAGATGAATTAATCACTTCTGGACGTGTTTCGGTAAATGATGTAGTTGTAACTGAAATGGGTTCGAGAGTAACCATTGATGATATTGTTAAATTTGACGACAAAATCATCAGAGGTGAGAAAAACGTTTATATCTTGATGAATAAACCAAAAGATTATGTAACAACTCTTGAAGACAAAAACTGTAAATACATTGTTACAGATTTATTGAAAGACGAAGTTCCAGAACGTGTTTATCCAGTTGGAAGATTAGATAAAAACTCTGTTGGCGTATTGTTGATGACAAACGACGGAGAGCTTACAAAAATTCTAACTCACCCATCTTACAACAAGAAAAAAATATACCACGTATTTATTGATAAAGATATAAATGACGAGGATATGCAAAAACTTGCAACAGGTATTGAATTGGAAGACGGAATTACTTTTGTTGATGAAATCAGCTGTGTAGAGGGTTCACGCAGAGAGGTTGGTGTAGAAATTCACTCTGGCAAGAACCGTATCGTACGTCGTATGTTTGAGTCTTTGGGATACAAAGTTCGCAAACTTGACAGAGTTTATTTTGCAGGTTTGACAAAGAAAGGTCTTCAAAGAGGAGAATGGCGACACCTTTCAAGCAAGGAAGTTGAAGAACTGAAAAGAATGAAATAATACAATACTAAATAAGGTGTATCTATTGAATACACCTTATTTTTTTATTAGTATTGTCCGCTAAAAACGAAACTCGCCTATCTTGTCTATTTCACCGATGCTCATAACTCACGTACGCCAGTACGCTACGTTATGACCATCGGCAAAATAGCCAAAGAGATCCGAGTTTATTTGGAGCTTGTAAGATTTCTGAAAGAAAGAAAATTTTAAAAATCATTTTTCCAAGCCCCTCATAAATTAAAACACTGTAATATATTATCGCTTAATCCAT
>CAZRHJ010000020.1:0-34719 GCA_964600025.1 uncultured Rikenellaceae bacterium
GCCTCTCGGCACTAGATCCTAAGTCTAGCGCGGCTACCAATTACGCCACATCCGCTTTTGCTTAGGCATTTTCCTGTTTTGCTCTGCAAAGGTACGACAAAATTTTTTATCTCCAAATTTTTTTTAATATTTTTTTCGTAAAAAATGCATTTTTTTGAAAAAATAAGAAAATTTAGCAAAAAATAGAGTTTTTGACTCCAACAAATAAACAAATTCAGGACACAACTTAGAAAACAATCCTCTTAGATTTATATTGTTGTCTGCCAAAAATTTTAAAACCATTGTAATGTATTAATAAATATTGCTGTCCGATAAAAATTTAAAAAATAATCGTAATAGATTAAACAACAATGTATTACTGTGTTTTAATTTTTAAGGGGCTTGGAAAAAATATTTTTAAAATTTTTATCTTTCAGAAATCTTACAAGCTCCCAATAAACTCGGATCTCTTAGGCTATTTTGCTGATGGTCATAACGTAGCGTACTGGCGTACGTGAGTTATGAGCATCGGCGAAATAGACAAGATAGGCGAGTTTCGTTTTTAGCGGACAGTACTAATTAATAAATAATTCATACAGTGTTTGCATTTGTAGGGGTCTTAGAAAATTAATTTTTAAAAATTGGCGTAATAGACAAATGTGAGGCTAAAATTTTTATCTTACCGAAATCTTACAATCCCCAAATAAACTCTGTTCTTTTAGGCTATTTTGCATATATAACGTAGCGTACTGGCGTACGTGAGTTATAAGCATCGATAAAATAGACAAGATAGGAGAGTTTAATAATAACACAAAAAAGCAAGGCTTAAATAAACCTTGCTTTTTATTGAGATACACGAAAAACTATTCTGCTTTTGCTTCTTCAACTGGAGTTTCTGCAACTTCAGCTTTTTTTCTACTACGACGAGTTTTTGGTTTCGCCTCAGTAGCAGCAGTTTTAGATTGTGTGTAAGTTTCGTTAAAGTCTACTAACTCGATAAAACACATCTCAGCAGCATCTCCTAAACGGAAACCTGTTTTAAGAATACGAGTGTAACCACCAGGACGAGTTGCAACTTTTGGAGCAACTTCTCTGAATAATTCAGTTACAGCGTATTTGTTTTTCAACATAGAGAAAGTCATACGACGTGAGTGAGTAGTATCATCTTTTGATTTTGTAATGATTGGCTCAACATACATTCTCAAAGCCTTAGCTTTTGCTAATGTAGTTTCAATACGTTTGTGCAAAATCAAAGAAGAAGCCATATTAGCTAACATCGCTTTGCGGTGTCCAGCTTGTCTGCCTAAATGATTAAATTTTTTATTGTGTCTCATTTTTATTAATCCTTGTCAAGTTTATATTTTGATACGTCCATACCGAAACCCAAGTTCAGGTTGGCAAGCAATTCATCAAGCTCTGATAAAGACTTCTTACCAAAGTTTCTGAATTTAAGTAAATCATTTCTGTGAAGAGCAACCAAATCACCTACTGTTTCAACGTTAGCAGCTTTCAAACAATTCAAAGCTCTAACAGATAAATCTCTTTCAGTTAATTTTGTCTTCAACAACTTACGCATATTCAATACATCTTCATCAAACTCATTTGAAACTGCTTCTCCTTCAACCTCCAAAGAAATCTTCTCATCTGAGAATAACATCAAGTGGTGAATAAGAATTTTTGCAGCCTCTTTCAAAGCCTCTTTCGGGTGGATTGAACCATCAGTAGTAATTTCAAGATTTAAATTCTCGTAGTCAGTTTTCTGTTCCACACGGTATGGTTCTTTGTAAAAGTTTACATTAACGATTGGTGTGTGGATAGAATCGATTGGAATAAGTCCAATCTCTGCTTCAAGTGGTTTATTCTCTTCTGCAGGAACATAACCTCTACCTTTGCCAATTGTCAAATCCATTTGGAACTTAACATCAGACTCTAAACGACAAATAACTAAATCAGGATTAAGAACATCAAAATCTGTTAAGAATTTAGAGAAATAACCTGCTGTTAATTCAGTAAGCCCTGTTACATTAACAGTAACTTTTTCGTTTGAAGACTTTTCAGACTTTCTAACGAAACGAACCTGTTTAAGGTTAAGGATAATGTCTGTAACGTCTTCCATAACACCTTTGATAGTGTCTAACTCGTGACTAACACCACTAAGTTTAATAGTTGTGATAGCATAGCCTTCCAAAGAAGAAAGAAGAACTCTTCTAAGAGCATTACCAATTGTCATTGCGTAGCCAGGCTCTAATGGACGAAATTCAAATCGTCCAAAAGTGTCATTGGCTTCGAGCATAACAACCTTATCAGGCTTTTGAAATGATAGTATTGCCATAATTTTAAGGTAGATTTATTTACTATTTAGAGTAAAGTTCGACGATTAGCTGTTCATTGATAGCCTCTGGGATATCAACTCTCTCAGGTTTTTGAAGGAATGTACCAGTCATAGTCTCTTTATTCCACTCTAACCAAGAGAAACGAGAAGTAGCAACCACAGAGTTTTGGATAACTTCCAAAGATTGTGATTTAACTCTTACACCAACTTTATCGCCTACTTTAACGCTATATGAAGGGATATTCAACACGTCACCATTAACAGTAATGTGACAGTGAGAAACCAACTGACGTGCAGCAGCACGAGTTGGAGCGATACCCATACGATATACAACGTTGTCCAAACGACTTTCTAAAAGAACGATAAGGTGCTCACCAGTAATACCACCCATTTTAGCAGCTCTTTCAAAAAGGTTTCTAAATTGTTTTTCAAGCACGCCATAAATAGCTTTTGCTTTCTGTTTTTCCTTCAACTGAATACCGTACTCAGACAATTTAGCACGTTTACGAGCTAAACCGTGTTGTCCAGGAGGGAAATTTTTTCTGTCCAAATATTTGTCTGCACCGAAAATTGCTTCACCGAACTTTCTGGCTACTCTTGTTTTAGGTCCAATATTTCTTGCCATTTTGTTTAAAATTTAAAAAAATTAAAAAAAGTTTGTTGTTAAAAAGATGTAAAATTAGATACGTCTTTTTGCTGGTGGACGACATCCGTTGTGTGGAAGTGGAGTAACGTCGATAATTTCAACTACTTCAATTCCTGCTGCATTAATTGCACGGATTGCAGATTCTCTACCTGCACCAGGACCTTTAACATAAACTTTTACTTTACGCAAACCAAGATCGTATGCAACTTTTGCACAATCTTGAGCTGCTGTTTGAGCTGCATAAGGAGTATTCTTTTTAGAACCTCTGAAACCCATTTTACCAGCTGTACTCCAACTAATAACTTCTCCAGCCTCATTTGCTAGAGATATGATAACATTGTTAAATGATGAAGAGATGTTAGCTTGGCCCATTGCACCAATTTTAACCACTCTCTTTTTAACAGGTGTGCTTTTCTTTGCCATAATGTTTTAAAATTACTTAGTAGCTTTTTTCTTGTTCGCAACTGTTTTCTTTCTACCTTTTCTTGTACGTGCGTTGTTTTTAGTACATTGACCACGAGTAGGAAGACCTAAACGATGGCGAATACCACGGTAACAACCAATGTCCATAAGGCGTTTAATGTTCAACTGAACAGTAGAACGCAATTCACCTTCTACTTTAAAATCAGCGATAATTGTACGGATTGCTGTAACTTGTTCGTCAGTCCAATCTTGAATTTTAGTATCCTCACTGATTTCTGCTCTTTTAAGAATTTCACGAGCAGTACTCAAACCGATACCGTAAATATATGTAAGGCCAATTACGCCTCTTTTATTTTTTGGTAAATCTACACCAACTATACGTGCCATAAATTTGTTCTGTGTTTTAAATGATTAACGATTTAGCCTTGGCGCATTTTTAATTTTGGATTCTTTTTACAAATCACATAAAGACGGCCTTTGCGTTTAACGATTTTACAATCCTCGCTACGCTTTTTAATAGATGCTTTTACTCTCATTTTCGTAAAATGTTTTATTTGTATCTAAATGATATTCGTCCCTTTGTTAAATCAAAAGGGGACATTTCGACTTTCACCTTATCACCGGGAAGAATCTTAATGTAGTGCATTCTCATCTTTCCAGAGATATGTGCAGTAATAACGTGGCCATTATCCAACTCCACTCTGAACATAGCGTTAGAAAGGGATTCGATAATAGTTCCATCTTTTTCAATTGCTGCTTGTTTAGCCATAGTTTTTATTAGTTTTCGATATACTTAAAAGTTGATAATACATCAGGAGTTTTGTCGCCAATGGCAACAGCCAACTCAAAATGTGCCGAAGGTAATCTATCTGCGGTGCGTACAGTCCAGCCATCAGACTCAAATACTACACTTTTTTTACCTAAATTAATCATAGGTTCAATACAGATAACCATACCTTTTCTTAGTATAGGTCCTCGACCTCTCATTCCGTAGTTAGGAACTTCGGGACTTTCGTGCATATTTGCACCCAAGCCGTGTCCAACCAATTCTCTAACAACCGAAAATCCATTAGATTCTGCGTGTTGTTGAACAGCATAGGCAATATCGCCAACTCTGTTTCCAGAAATTGCTTTTTCAACACCTTTCATCAAAGCCTCTTTGGTAACTTTCAAGAGATTTGCAACCTTTGGGTCAATCTCTCCCACAGCAAATGTATATGCTGAATCACCATAGAACCCCTTCATCAAAGTACCGCAATCTACCGATACGATATCTCCTTCTACTAAAACTCGGTCAGATGGTATACCGTGAACAACATTTTCGTTCACCGAAACGCATAATGTGTTTGGAAAACCACCATATCCAAGGAATCCAGGAATTGCACCGTTACTGCGAATGTAATCCTCTGCTATTTTATCTAATTCAAGGGTTGTTACCCCAGGTTTGATATATTTACCTACCTCCGCCAAAGTACGTGAAACAAGCAGATTGTTTTCACGGAGCAATTCAATTTCCTCCTCTGTTTTTAAGATAATCATTGAACTTCAAATTTATTAACGACGTCCTTTAATTCTTCCACTCTTCATCAAGCCGTCATAGTGACGCATCAAAAGGTGACTTTCGATTTGTTGAAGTGTATCAAGTACAACACCAACAAGAATCAATAAAGAAGTACCGCCATAAAATAATGCAAAGTTATTATTAATTCCCAATTTCATTGCCAAAGCAGGTAGTATTGCTACTATTGCCAAGAAAAGAGAACCAGGGAATGTAATACGTGACATTATTTCCTCAATGTAATTAGCAGTGTCTTTTCCGGGCTTAATACCAGGAATGAAACCACCATTTCTCTTAATATCGTCAGCCATCATCATTGGATTAATTGTAATAGCAGTATAGAAATAAGTAAATACTACTACCAACAAACCAAATGTGAAATTATACCAGAAACCAGTATAATCAGCAAATGCAGCTGCAATACCTTCTGTAGCCTCAAACTTACCAAATAACATTGGGATAAACATCAACGCTTGTGCAAAGATAATTGGCATAACACCAGCAGCGTTAATTTTCAATGGAATATATTGACGAACACCGCCGTATTGTTTGTTACCAATAACTCTTTTTGCATATTGAACAGGGATTTGACGTACACCTTGAACTAATCCAATAGTTGCAGCAAATACCAAATACAATATAATCAACTCTACAATCAACATAATAGGACCACCAGTTTGCTCTGTGAAACGAGTGTTCAACTCAGCAATAAATGCCTGAGGCAAACGTGCGATGATACCAACCATAATGATTAAAGAGACACCATTACCAATACCTTTGTCAGTAATTTTCTCACCCAACCACAATACAAACATTGTACCAGCAATCAAAATGATAGTAGAAACAATAGTAAATAGAACAGCATTGTCCATTACAAAAGCTTCTGCACCTAATTGCATATTTAAGTTAGCAATGTATGTTGGAGCTTGAATAGCCAACACGATAATTGTCAGGTAACGTGTCCATTGATTTAGCTTACGTGTGCCACTTTCGCCCTCACGTTGCAACTTCTGAAAATATGGAACCATAATTCCAAGAAGTTGGATAACGATAGAGGCAGAGATATATGGCATAATACCAAGAGCAAAAATTGAAGCATTTGAGAATGCACCACCAGAGAAGATATTAAGCAGACCCAAAAGTCCATTTCCATCAACTTGGTTTTGCAAAGCTACAAGTGCCTTAGGATTAATGCCTGGTAAAGTCACGAAGCTACCCAATCTATAAATCACCAAAAGCCCTAAGGTATAGATAATTCTATTCCTTAGTTCTTCGATTTTATAAATGTTTTTGATAGTTTCGATTAGCTTTCTCATAAAGATTAAAGTTTAATTGCTTGACCTTGATTAGCTTCGATTGCAGCAATTGCACTTTTTGAAAAAGCATGAGCCGAAACTTCGATTTTTTTAGTTAATGTACCAGTACCTAATATTTTAACTAATTGACCTTTTCTGATAACACCAGCTTCAAGCAACATTTCTACGTTGATAGCTGTTACGTTTAGTTCAGTAGCCAAATCTTCCAAAACTTGAAGATTAACTGCTTTGAACTCTACACGATTGTTATTTTTAAAACCAAATTTAGGCAAAACACGTTGCAAAGGCATTTGACCGCCTTGGAAACCTCTTTTACGAGAGTATCCAGAACGTGATTTAGCACCTTTGTGACCACGTGTAGATGTACCACCACGACCAGAGCCTTGACCACGGCCAAGTCTCTTGTTGGTTTTTGTTGAGCCTTGTGCAGGCGTAAGATTACTTAGATTCATTATTCTCTAAATATAAATTGTTAATTACTTTACTTCCTCAACTTTTACTAGGTGCTTAACTTTTGTCACCATTCCTAAAATTTGAGCTGAAGCGTCATGCTCCACAGTTTGGTTGATTTTTCTCAAACCCAAAGAATCCATATTTAATTTTTGGTTCTTTGTTGCTCCAATTCTACTTCTTACTTGTGTAATTTTTATTCTTTCCATCGTAATTTCGAATGATTAACCGTTAAACACTTGTGTTAAAGTTATACCTCTTGTTTCAGCAATAGTACGTGCATCACGCAATTCAGCAAGTGCAAATATTGTAGCTTTTACAAGGTTATGAGGGTTTGATGAACCTTTTGATTTTGCAAGTATATTTGTAATACCAGCACTTTCAAATACAGCACGCATAGCACCACCAGCGATAACACCAGTACCAGGAGCTGCAGGACGCATCAATACTCTTGAACCAGAGAATTTCATCTCTTGTTCGTGAGGAATAGTACCCTTATGAACAGGAACTTTAATCAAATTTTTCTTAGCATCTTCAACGCCTTTTGCAATAGCAGCAGTAACCTCGTTTGCCTTACCTAAGCCAAAACCTACAACACCGTTTTCGTTACCAACTACAACGATTGCAGAGAAGCTAAAAGTACGACCACCCTTTGTTACTTTTGTAACGCGTTGAATGCTCACAAGTCTATCTTTTAATTCAAGATCACTTGTTCTAACTTTTTTTATGTTATTATTTACAGACATAATTATTAGAATTTAAGGCCACCTTCTCTGGCAGCGTCAGCTAACATTTTAACTCTACCGTGGTAAAGGAAACCATTTCTATCAAAAGAAACTGTTTCGATTCCTTTTTCCAAAGAACGTTTTGCAGCAAGTTTACCAACTAATGCAGCAACCTCAATGTTTGTTTTGTTTGCAACTTCACCTGCCAACTCTGCATCTTTTGAACAAGCAGACACCAAAGTTACACCAGCAACGTCATCAATTAACTGCACATATATTTGTTTATTACTTCTGAATACTGACATACGTGGTCTTTCAGCAGTTCCGCTAACGTGTTTGCGGACACGCATTTTAATGCGATTTCTTCTTTCAATTTTACTAAGTGCCATAATCTTAATTATTATTTAGCATTTGCAGATTTACCAGCTTTACGACGCAATTCTTCACCTACGAATTTAATACCTTTACCTTTGTATGGTTCTGGTTTACGTAGAGAACGAAGCTTAGCTGCCACTTGACCAATAAGTTGTTTGTCGATAGATTTAAAAGTTACGATTGGGTAACCTTTTTTCTCTGTAAGAGCCTCACATTGGATTTCTTTAGGTAGGAACATATGTGTATCATGTGAGTAACCTAAACTCATTTCCAAAATTTGACCATTTACAGTAGCTTTGAATCCAACACCTACAAGCTCTTGTTTTGTAGTGTAACCTTCGGATACACCTACAACCATATTGTTCACCAAAGCACGGTATAGACCATGCATAGAACGATGACGAGGTTGGTCTGTTGGACGAGTAAATGTTATAACATCTTCCTCAATAGTTACTGTAATATCAGAATCTACTTTCTGAGATAGTTCACCAAGAGGACCTTTAACGCTTACCACATTGTCAGCTGAAACTGTAGCAGTAACACCTTTTGGCAAGTTTACAGGTTTTTTTCCAATTCTTGACATTGTTTTAAAATAAATTAAATTAGTAAATGTAACAAAGTACTTCGCCACCTACGTTTTCTGCAACTGCCTTTTTGTTAGTGATAACACCTTTTGGAGTTGAGATAATTGCGATACCCAAACCGTTGATTACTTTTGGCATTTCTTCAACAGAAGTGTAACGACGTAAACCTGGACGAGAGATACGTACTAAGTTTTTAATAGCTGGGACACGAGTTTTTGGGTGATACTTCAAAGCAATTTTGATAGTCTCGTGACCTTTCTCATCAGTAGAGAATTTGTAAGCCAAGATATAACCTTGTTCGTGAAGAATTTGAGTTATAGCTTTTTTCATTTTTGAACCGGGAGCTTCAACCACCTTGTGGTTTGCTTTCACCGCATTTCTAATCCTTGTAAGGAAATCCGCTATTGGATCAGTCATTGTTATAAAAAATTATTTAATTAATAAAAATTGGTTCTTACCAGCTAGCTTTCTTAACTCCCGGAATCATACCATTAGATGCTAATTCACGGAAAGTAATACGGCTAATACCAAAGTCTCTCATATAACCTTTTGGACGACCAGTCAATTTACAACGGTTGTGCAAACGAATAGGGTTTGAGTTTCTTGGCAATTTAGCCAAACCAGCGTAATCTCCGGCTTCTTTAAGCTCTGCACGTTTAGCAGCGTATTTGTCAACAAGTTTTTGACGCTTAGCTTCACGAGCTTTCATTGATTCTTTTGCCATTGCTTACTTATTTTTTAGTTATTTTTTTTAAAAGGAAGACCGAACATTGACAACAATTTGCTTGCCTCTTCGTCAGTTGCAGCAGTTGTTACGAATGTAATCTCAACACCAAGTATTTTTGATACTTTATCGATATCAATCTCAGGGAAGATAATTTGCTCTTGGATACCAAGAGTGTAGTTACCTCTACCATCAAGTTTAGCATTGATACCTTTGAAGTCACGAACACGTGGCAAAGAGATACGAATCAATCTCTCTAAAAATTCATACATTTTAACTCCACGCAATGTAGCACGTACACCGATTGGCATACCTTTACGAAGTTTGAAGTTAGAAATATCTTTCTTTGAACGAGTGATAACAGCGTGCTGACCAACGATTGAAGAAAGCTCAAGTTGAGCAACATCAACAATTTTTTTGTCAGCAACAGCTTGACCAAGACCCTGATTAACAACAATTTTCTCAATTGCAGGAACTTGCATCACACTTTTATATCCGAATTCTTTTACTAAAGCAGGAACAATCTCTTCCTTGTATTTAGTTTTTAATGAAGGTGTATATCCCATTACTTGATCTCCTCACCAGATTTTTTAGAGTAACGTACTAATTTTCCTTTGTCATTCAACTTACGACCAACCTTAGTTGCTTTACCAGTTTTTGGGTCAACAGGTTGTAAGTTAGAAATATGGATTGGTGCTTCTTGTTTGATGATACCACCTTGAGGGCTCTTAGCATTAGGTTTAGTGTGTTTGCTAACCAAGTTAAGACCTTCAACAATAGCACGTTTTTCATCAACCAAAACCTCAAGCACTTTTCCTTGCTTTGTTTTTTGGCTACCTGCATTTACGTAAACAAGGTCACCTTTTTTGATATGTAATTTAGACATCTTTTGTAACTTTAAATTTGTTTACAATACTTCAGGTGCAAGAGAAACAATTTTCATATAGTTCTCACGAAGCTCACGAGGAACTGGACCGAAAATACGAGTAGCTGACATTTCACCTTGTGCATTCAAAATCACAACAGCATTGTCATCAAAACGAATATATGATCCATCTGGGCGACGCACCTCTTTTTTTGTTCTTACTACAACTGCATTATATACCTTACCTTTTTTGGCTTCACCATTAGGAGTGGCACTTTTTACAGTTACTTTTATTTTATCACCGATAGAGGCGTAGCGTTTTTTTGTTCCGCCTAAAACTCTGATACATAGTACCTCCTTAGCACCACTGTTATCAGCTACCGATAGTCTGCTTTCTTGTTGTATCATAATTATTTAGCTCTTTCAATAATTTCAACTACTCTCCAACGTTTTGTTTTGCTAAGAGGTCTTGTTTCCATAATAGCAACAGTATCGCCAACACCACATTCGTTTTTCTCATCATGAGCAACAAACTTTGTAGTTTTATTTACGAACTTACCATAAATAGGATGTTTTACCTTTCTCTTAACAGCAACCACGATAGATTTTTCCATTTTGTTGCTAACAACAACGCCTACTCTTTCTTTTCTAAGATTTCTTTCCATTTTTGAATATCTTTTTTAGCGTTTACTTTGTTTTTTCAGCAAGGATAGTTTGCATACGAGCAATATCCTTACGAAGTTTATTTATAACAGTTGGATTTTCAACTGGAGAAACTGAATGTTCAAGTTTCATTGTGTTCAAACGAACTTTTTCTGCTTCAATTCTCTCTTTCAAATCTTCAACTGAAAGTTCTCTAATTTCTAATGCTTTCATTTCTTAATTTTTTATTAGATTAAATTGAATCTTGTTCGAAATCCCTTCTCACCATAAACTTAGTTTTGATTGGAAGTTTTTGAGCACCAAGACGAAGAGCTTCTTTTGCAACTTCGAATGATACACCTTCAATCTCGACCAAGATACGTCCTGGAGTAACAGGAGCAACAAATCCTTCTGGAGCACCTTTACCTTTACCCATACGAACCTCAGCAGGTTTCTTAGTGATTGGTTTGTCAGGGAAAATTTTGATCCAAATTTGTCCCTCACGTTTCATATAACGCACAATTGCCTGACGAGCAGCTTCAATTTGACGTCCTGTAATCCAAGCAGAATCAAGAGCTTTCAAACCAAATGAGCCATAAGCTAATTGGTTACCTCTTTGAGCCAGACCTTTCATACGGCCTTTCTGCATTCTTCTGAATTTTGTCTTTTTTGGCTGTAACATGATTATTACCTTTTATGTCTGACTATTTCTTCTTATTATTTCTGTTGTTACGACGACCTTTGCCATCTTGTTGTGGTCTTGCACCTTTTGACTGTGAAGCCATAGCTTGCATACCTTCAAGTGGAGAAAGACTGCGTTTGCCATAAACGATACCATTGCAAATCCATACTTTGATACCCAACAAACCAACCTTTGTCAAAGCCTCGCAAAGTGCATAATCCACATCTGCACGAATTGTGTGCAATGGAATTCTACCCTCTTTGAAAGTCTCTGTACGAGCCATCTCAACACCTCCAACACGACCAGCGATTTGGATTTTAATACCCTCAGCACCCATACGCATTGTAGAAGCAATAGCAGTTTTAATAGCACGACGGTAAGAGATACGACCTTCAATTTGACGAGCGATATTATTACCAACGATGATTGCGTCTAATTCTGGACGGCGAATCTCAAAGATATTAATTTGAATATCTTTTTTAGTAATTTTTTTCAACTCCTCTTTTAGTTTGTCAACCTCTTGACCACCCTTACCGATGATTACACCTGGACGAGCAGTGCTGATTGTAACTGTAATTAATTTTAGAGTTCTTTCGATAATTATTTTCGAGATACTTGCCTTAGATAGACGGGCATTCAAATACTCACGTATTTTAGCATCTTCAACAAGTTTCGTAGAGAAATCTCTCTTGCTACCATACCAAGAAGAGTCCCAGCCACGAATAACACCTAACCTGTTTGCTATTGGATTAACTTTTTGTCCCATCTAACTATTAGTTTTTATTAGTACTTTCAATTTTATCTACTACAAGAGTCACGTGATTCGATCTTTTACGAATTCTGTGAGCTCTACCTTGTGGAGCAGGTTGAATGCGTTTAATCATTCTACCACCATCTACAAAGATTTCTTTAACACATAGTGCTGTATCTTCAAGACGCTCATTAGGGTTTTTTGCTTCCCAGTTCGCAATTGCAGAACGCAATAGTTTCTCTAATCTGATAGAAGCCTCCTTCTTGCTAAAATGAAGGATACCTAAAGCCTTGTTAATCTCTACACCTCTAACCATATCTGCAACGATACGCATTTTAAGAGGTGAAGTTGGGCAATCTCTGAGAATAGCGATAGCTTTCACCTTTTTCTCAGCTTTATATTGCTCGGCTCTGTTTCTTTTTCTTACACCCATTATTTAACTATTTTCTTATTTACACTATTTTTTCTTATTACCACCATGTCCGCGGAAGTTTCTCGTTGGTGCAAATTCACCCAATTTGTGTCCGACCATATTTTCGGTTACGTACACTGGGATAAATTTATTACCGTTGTGAACTGCTACTGTATGTCCAACAAAATCAGGAGAAATCATACTAGCACGAGACCATGTTTTGATAACTGTTTTTTTACCGCCATCATTCATGGCAATAATTCTACTTTCTAATTTAGGCTCAATAAAAGGGCCTTTTTTAAGTGAACGGCTCATTTGTAACTAATTTAATGATTTACTTATTCCTTTTCGATATGATAAACTTAGAAGTCTGCTTCTTAGGATTACGAGTTTTGTAACCTTTTGCAAGAAGACCCTTACGTGAACGTGGGTGACCACCTGATGAACGACCTTCACCACCACCCATTGGGTGATCGACTGGGTTCATAGCAACACCACGAACTCGTGGACGACGGCCTAACCAACGACGACGACCAGCTTTACCGTGAGATTCAAGGATATGGTCAGGGTTTGATACAGAACCAACAGTTGCACGACAAGTTACCAATACCATACGAGTCTCACCTGAAGGCAATTTGATAATTGCAAATTTTCCCTCACGAGCAAGTAGTTGTGCATAAGAACCAGCAGAACGTGCCATAACAGCACCTTGACCTGGATTTAGCTCAATATTATGGATTGTAGTACCAAGAGGAATTTCTGAAAGGAAAAGAGTATTTCCCAATTCAGGAGCAACACCAGCACCGCTTGAAACAACTGTGCCTACTGTTAAACCTTCTGGTGCAATAATGTAACGTTTTTCACCGTCTGCGTAAACTACCAAAGCAATACGAGCTGAACGATTTGGGTCGTACTCGATTGTTTTGACTGTTGCAGCCATATTATCTTTATTTCTTTTGAAATCGATTAAACGATATTGTCTCTTGTGGCCACCACCAATATTACGAACAGTCATTTTACCACTGTTGTTACGACCACCTGTGCTTTTTAGCGGAGCAAGTAACGATTTCTCAGGTACTGAACAAGTAATGTCATCAAATGTACCTATAACTTTATGTCTCTGACCTGGAGTGATAGGTCTAAACTTTCTTACTGCCATCTTTTTTAGATATTACTGTAAAAATCAATCTTGTCACCATCTTTAAGAGTAACAATAGCCTTTTTGCATTGACCTGCTCTGCCTTCAAGCAAACCAGCTTTTGTAAAACGACTTTTTGCTTTACCCTTATTATTGATTGTATTAACGTCGGTAACTATAACGTTATACATAGCTTCTACGGCTTTCTTGATCTCGATCTTGTTAGCTCTTTTATCAACGACGAAGCCGTAACGATTCATTTTTTCGCCTTGAATCGACATCTTTTCTGTAAGAATAGGCTTTTGTAATATTTCCATTGCTAAATGTATATTTATTATAGACCAAACATTTGATTAACAGCTTCAACAGATGCAGATTCAACAAACAAAATGTTTGAAGCGTTCATTACATCGTAAGTGTTAATGTTTGATGCGTCAATAACTTTAACTCTTTCAAGGTTACGAGCAGACAATTTCAAATTGCTATTGCCAGCTTCAACGATAACCAACAATTTTGCATCAGCAAGGTTAAGTGCCTTAGCCATAGCGATAAATTGCTTAGTTTTAGGAGCGTCCATTTCAACTTGCTCAACAACAGAAATAGCGTTTGCTTGAGCTTTGTAAGAAAGTGCACTCTTACGAGCTAATTGTTTAAGTTTTTTGTTTAGCTTGAAGCTATAATCACGAGGAACAGGTCCGAAAACACGACCACCACCAACAAAGATTGGAGCTTTAATGCTACCACAACGAGCACCACCAGTTCCTTTTTGCTTTTTAAGCTTTTTAGTAGAACCTGCGATTTCACCACGTTGTTTTGCTTTGTGAGTTCCTTGACGTTGATTAGCCAAATACTGCTTAACATCTAAATAGATTGCGTGATCATTTGGTTCTAAACCAAAGATTGCTTCGCTTAAAGTAACTTTATTTCCAGTTTCTTTACCTTGTACGTTTAATACTGCTAATTCCATTACTAATTCTCCATAATTAAATAAGAACCTTTAGCTCCCGGAACTGAACCTTTTACTAACAATAGGTTGCTCTCTGGGATAACTTTAAGAACTTTGATGTTAAGTACTTTAACTTGATCACCACCTGTACGACCAGCCATTCTCATTCCTTTGAATACGCGTGATGGGTAAGAAGATGCACCAAGTGAACCTGGGTGGCGAAGACGGTTATGCTGACCGTGAGTTTGGCCACCTACGCCTGCGAATCCGTGACGTTTCACAACGCCTTGGAAACCCTTACCTTTTGAAATACCTACAACGTCAATCCAATCACCTTCTTCAAATGTAGCAACAGTAACGGTGTCGCCAAGCGAAAGACCCTCTTCGAAAGGGAATTCCACCAACTTTGCTTTTGGTGTTGTGTTTGCTTTTGCAAAATGACCTTGCAGACTCTTGCTGGTGTGTTTTTCCTTTTTCTCGTCATAGGCAAGCTGAATAGCTGAGTAACCATCGTTCTCAACACTTCTAATTTGCGTAACAACACATGGACCAGCCTCAATAACAGTGCATGGAATATTTTTTCCCTCGGCACTGAAAACGGATGTCATTCCGATTTTTTTTCCAATAAGTCCTGACATTTTTACAGTTATTAATTATTTTTGTTTGTTTTTGTCCTTTGAGTCACCTCAAAAAACGTTATTTACTTTATTTATTTTCTGAAATAATTTCCCATTTTTTGAAAAATCACTTCATTTAACTAATTAGTTTACAACAAATTACAAAGCAATTTGCCAAGTCGTTATAAACTATTCAGCGTACAAATATACTAATAATTTTTGGAATAACAATAATTTTATCACTTTTTTTTCAACTAACTTATTCAATTTCAAAAAGGTAGCGTGAAACAAGGTGTGAAACAACACATTTTGAGCAACAACAATTCAATGTAATTCTTTTTTTGAAAAAATGGCTAAAAACGCTTTAATCCACATCTAAACAAGCCTAAAAGACAAAAAGAAACAAGGCTATATTATTAATACGGATTAAAAAGTAAAAAAGTTCCAATATTAGTAAAGTTTCCTATATTTCTCGCACAAAATCCTCGAATTAATTAAAAAAAACAGACAACTAAAACTGAAAATCTCCATACACTTAAAAGAAAAAAACAAGAGAATGAGCAAAAAACCATTCTCTTGTTCCTTATTATATATAGTATAGTATTACAGTCAAGCAAAAAATAAAAATATCTGTAATAGATTAAGCGATTATATATTAAAGTATTTTCATTTGTAGTTACTAAAAAAATATTTTATTTTTCATTCGGAAATCATACAAGTTCCCAACAAACTGGAATTTATTTTTACTCGAAATAACTACTATTATCAAAACAGTGCGTACAAAGTCTTTCTTTTGGGATACCAATAGCCTCAACTAATTTTTTCAGTGACTGGAATTTTAAAGTAGTAAAACCCATTCTACGTGAAATTTCAGCAACCATAGCTTGATACTTAGGGTTCTTAGGGTCAGCATATTCTTGCAACAATTCATCAGAAACATTCTCAGACTGCTCTAAATCCCCAATCACTCTACGAGTAATCAAATCCAAAGAAGAACGACTTGTAGAGAAATTAAGATAAACACAAGGGAAAATTAAAGGAGGACAAGCGATACGAATATGAGCTTCTTTTACACCCATTTCATATAGTTTTGTAACATTATCTTTAAGCTGAGTACCACGAACAATAGAGTCATCAAGAAAAACAACAGATCTATCTTTCACAAACTCGGCATTTGGAATAAGTTTCATTTTAGCAACCAAATCACGCATTTCTTGATTTTGAGGCATAAAACTTCGAGGCCAAGTAGGAGTATATTTAACAAAAGCACGTTGATACGGAAGATTAGTACCATTACTGTAACCTATTGCGTGCCCTATACCCGAATCTGGAATACCAGCAACAAAGTCAGCTTTGATATCATCATCTTCTCCCAACAGTTCACCATTACGGTATCTACTATCCTCAACATTTATTCCTTCAAAATACGAAGAAGGATAGCCATAATATACCCAAAGGAAGGAACAAATTTGGCACTTATCGCAAGGTTTATGAACGACCTCAACACCCTGCTCTGTAATTTTAACAGTTTCGTTAGGACCTAAGTCCCTAACGGTTTGAAAACCAAGATTACTAAAAGAAGATGTTTCAAATGCAACAGCATAAGCCTCATCATTTTTAGCAAGAATAATAGGGGTTCTACCAAGTTTGTCACGAACAGCATAAAGAGCATTATCAGTCATAATCAACATTGAACAAGAACCTTTAACTTGTTTTTGAACTTTCTTGATACCGTCCTCAATAGAAGAACCTGAACCAATAATAATAGCGACTAATTCGGTTGGATTGATATTAGAATCTGACATTTCAGCAAAATGGTAATTTTTCTCCAACAAAGCGTTTGCCAACTCTTTTTTGTTATCAATTTTGCCAATTACAGCAACAGAGAAACAACCCATTTTGGTAGTAACAGTAATAGGCTGAGATTGCATATCAGAGATTATCCCAATACCAATGTGTGAACCTTTGAACTTAGGCAAATCATCTTCGAATTTATTTCTAAAATAACCATTCTCTAAACTATGTATAGAACGCACAAACTTTCCATCTTTACAAAAAGCCATACCTGCACGTTTTGTACCCAAGTGAGAGTGATAGTCAGTACCATAAAACACAGAGGCTACACAATCATTCTTAGAAACACAACCAAAAAATCCACTCATAAAAATCTCCCTATTTATTTAATTTACTTTATTAATGATAAAAATTCCTCACGTGTTTTTATATCACGTATAAATGCTCCTGAATAATCAGCAGTAACTGTTTTAGAATTAGGACTCTCAACGCCTCTCATTTGCATACACAAATGCGACGCCTCGATAACTACTGCAACACCAAGAGGATTAAGAACCTCTTTTACACAGTCGTGAATCTGAACAGTAAGCCTTTCTTGAATTTGAAGTCTTCTTGCAAATGCTTCTACCACACGAACAATTTTAGAAAGTCCAGTAATATGCCCATTTGGGATATATGCTACGTGGATTTTTCCGAAGAAAGGAAGGATATGATGTTCACAAAGTGAATAAAATTCAATATCCTTAACTATTATCATTTGTTTATAATCTTCTTTAAATTTGGCAGAAAGCAAAATTTCACGTGGGTCAATTTGATATCCCTGTGTCAAAAAAGCCATAGCCTTGGCGGCACGTTCAGGAGTTTTAACCAATCCCTCACGCTCAACATCTTCGCCAATAGTAGTCAAAATTTCAGAATAGCAATTTTTCATTTTAGAGATACGCTCCTCATTGTAGTGGTCTTCTCTAACATAATTACCCTCTGTATCATCAAAATATGTCATCACTTATAATTATTGAGTTTTTAGTGGAAATATTCCAACCAAATCAAAAAAACAGATACAAACAAAATATCTGCTCATAAATAACGGCACAAAAATACAAAAATTATTTAAAACATTTGCATTTTACAAAATAAATATAGTAATCCAGCAAACATAATTGTTTAACAAACAAAATATTACAAGTTAAATGTTAAATTTTATTAGTGAAAATTTCATTATAAAAAAAAACAATACAGACAAGACACATAAAAAAACAAAAAAACACGTTATATATTAAGTAAAATGACATTAGCAATTTAGTATCATAAGCAAATATAAAAACAACTATTACAAAACAATAGTTTTTGACAGTCTACAAACAAAAGTCAAAATAGGTGTAAGTGCCTATTGCACAATATAATTATAACCTATATATTTGTAGCGAGAAAAAATGGTTTAATTACAAAAAAACAATTTAAAGGAAAAAAATTATGTCAAACATTGATTTGAGCAAATACGGAATTGAAGGTGCAGTTGAAGTATTGCACAATCCGTCTTACGAAACTCTTTACGCAGAGGAAACAAAACCTGAATTAACTGGTTTTGAAGTTGGTCAAACAACAGAACTTGGAGCTGTTAATGTAATGACAGGTGTTTACACTGGTCGTTCACCTAAGGACAAATTCTTTGTAATGGACGATGTTAGCAAGGATACAATCTGGTGGACAAGTGAAGAGTACAAAAACGACAACAAACCAGCTACAAAAGCTACTTGGGACGTTTTAAAAAAATTGGCAATTAAAGAATTATCAAACAAAAAACTATATGTAGTTGATACTTTCTGTGGTTCAAACGAGAACTCACGTTTGAAAGTACGTTTCATTATGGAGGTTGCTTGGCAAGCTCACTTCGTTACTAATATGTTTATTCGTCCAACAGCGGAAGAATTAGCAAATTATGGCGAACCAGATTTTGTAGTTTACAACGCTTCAAAAGCAAAAGTTGATAATTACAAAGAACTTGGTTTGAACTCAGAAACAGCTGTTGTTTTCAACCTTACATCTCGTGAACAAGTAATTATCAATACTTGGTACGGTGGTGAGATGAAAAAAGGTATGTTCTCTATTATGAACTACTACCTACCATTGAAAGGTATGGCATCTATGCACTGTTCAGCAAATACTAACAAAGACGGCGAAACAGCAATTTTCTTCGGTCTTTCTGGTACAGGTAAAACAACTCTTTCAACAGATCCAAAACGCCAACTTATTGGTGATGACGAGCACGGTTGGGACGAACAAGGCGTGTTTAACTTCGAAGGCGGTTGTTATGCAAAAGTTATCAATCTTGATAAAGACAGTGAGCCAGACATCTACAACGCTATCAAACGTGATGCATTATTAGAGAACGTTACAGTTCTTGAAGGTGGCAAAATCGACTTTGCAGACAAATCAGTAACTGAAAACACTCGTGTTTCTTACCCAATTCACCATATCCAAAACATCAAAGAAGGTTCAAAAGCACCAGCTGCTAAAAAAGTAATCTTCTTGTCAGCAGACGCATTTGGTGTATTGCCTCCAGTATCTATTTTGACACCAGAGCAAACACAATACTATTTCTTGTCAGGCTTTACAGCTAAATTGGCAGGTACAGAAAGAGGTATCACTGAACCAACTCCAACATTCTCTGCTTGTTTTGGTGCAGCATTCCTTTCTCTACACCCAACAAAATACGGTCAAGAGTTAGTTAAAAAAATGAAAGAGTCTGGTGCAACAGCATACCTTGTAAACACAGGTTGGAATGGTTCTGGCAAACGTATTTCTATCAAAGATACTCGTGGTATCATCGACGCTATCCTTGATGGTTCTATCGACAAAGCTCCTACAAAACAAATCCCTATGTTTGATTTCAAAGTGCCAACAGCACTTCCAGGAGTTGATTCAGCTATCCTTGACCCACGTGACACATACTGTTGTTCAACAGAATGGGACACAAAAGCTAAGGACTTAGCAGAGCGTTTCATCAAAAACTTCGCTAAATTTACAGGCAACGAAGCAGGTAAAGCACTTGTTGTTGCTGGTCCAAAACTATAATCATAGTTTATATTATCTTCAAAAGGTGTTGGAAATTCTCCAACACCTTTTTTTGTGTCAATTTCTTAGTTTCACAATAAATACGTATCTTTGTGGTTTATATAACAATAGTACTGTCCGTTAAAAACAAAACTCGCCTAATAAATCCGAGTTTATTAGGAACTTGTATGAATTCTGAAAGATAAAAATTTTAAAAATCATTTTTCAAGCTCCTTATAAATGAAAACACTGCAATATATTCTTGCTTAATTCATTTCAATGATTTTTACAGGACAGCAATAATATTACAAGTACTTAACTAATAAAAAAATGAAAGAATTTTTGGTAATTTTCGTAATAGCAATAATATTTGTTGGGATAATGTTTTTGGGATTATCCATCACACGTATCAGAAAAGGCAGAGATTTACAGAGCGACGTGGGAGGCAATGATGAGATGAAAAAGCGTGGACTACACTGTGCTTCGGCTACTTTTAGAAAAGAGGAATTGGAGCTAAGACGTTCACGAGGAGAGATTATCCCAGAATGTAATGAAAATTGTGGGACTTGCTCTCAGAATCACTAATTTAACTTTTTTATAGGTTTTTTTCACAAAACCAATTACCTTTGTAAGTTCAAATATACGATTAAATGCAAAATCTTAGAAACATCGCAATTATTGCACACGTTGACCACGGTAAAACAACCTTGGTTGATAAAATGATTCAACAAGGACTTCTTCACACAAACGATGCGAACAGTCAATTAATATTGGATAATAACGACTTGGAGCGTGAGAGAGGTATAACTATCTTGGCAAAGAACGTTTCTGTAAAGTACAAAGACTACAAAATAAACATTATAGATACTCCTGGACACTCGGACTTTGGTGGCGAAGTAGAAAGGGTATTAAATATGGCAGACGGTGTACTTTTGTTGGTAGATGCGTTTGAGGGAACAATGCCTCAGACTCGTTTTGTACTACAAAAGGCTCTTTCTATGGGCAAAAAACCTATTGTCGTAGTAAACAAAGTGGATAAACAAAACTGTCGTCCAGACGAGGTTCAAGAAGAAGTATTCGACTTGATGTTTGCACTTGATGCAAACGAAGATCAGTTGGACTTCAAAACCGTGTTTGGTTCTGCCAAACAAGGTTGGATGTCTTTGGATTGGAGAAACCCTACCGAAGACCTTATTCCATTGTTAGATACTATTATTGCAGAGATTCCTGCACCTAAAACAGAAGAGGGAACACCTCAGCTACTTATCACATCATTAGAGCACTCTCCATACGTTGGTCGTATCGCTATTGGCAAGCTAACAAGAGGTACACTAAACGCAAATATGCCTGTTACACTTGCAAAACGTGATGGTACAACTATGATAAAAAGTCGTATCAAAGAACTTATGTTGTTTGAAGGACTTGGCAAAGAAAAAGTAGAAGAGGTAAAATGTGGAGAAATTTGTGCTATTGTTGGTGTAGATGGTTTTGATATTGGTGATACTATTACAGATTTTGAAAATCCAGATCCACTTGAACCAATTGCTATTGACGAACCAACAATGAGTATGTTATTCACTATCAACGACTCTCCATTCTATGGTCGTGATGGCAAATTTGTTACATCACGTCACCTTAAAGAGCGTTTGGAAAAAGAGCTTGAAAAGAACCTTGCTTTGAGAGTAGAGCCGGGACAAACAGCAGATAGTTTTGTCGTATTTGGTCGTGGGGTATTACATTTGAGCGTACTTATCGAGACTATGCGTCGTGAGGGTTACGAACTACAAGTTGGACAACCACGTGTGATTATCAAACATATTGACGGTGTTAAATGCGAACCAGTAGAAGAACTTACTATCGACCTACCAGAAGAATTTTCGGGTAAGGCTATTGAGATGGTAACTCGTCGTAAGGGAACGCTTACAAATATTGAAACAAAAGAAGACCGTACACGCTTGTTGTTCGAAATTCCTTCGAGAGGTATCATCGGACTTCGTAGTAATATGCTTACTGCAACAGGTGGCGAGGCAATCGTTTCTCATCGACTAAAAGATTTTGAACCATATTTTGGCGAGATTGAGATGCGTAACAACGGTTCTCTTATTGCAATGGAAACAGGTTCATCATTTGCTTATGCAATAAACAAACTTCAAGATAGAGGAACATTCTTTGTTGCTCCAAATGAGGAAGTTTATTGTGGACAGGTAGTTGGCGAAAGCACACGTAGCGAGGATATTGTAATCAACCTTACAAAATCTAAAAAACTTACAAATATGCGTGCAAGTGGCTCAGACGACAAAGTAAGTATCGCTCCACCAAAAGTTTTCTCGTTGGAAGAAGCATTAGAGTATATCAAGGAAGATGAATACGTTGAAATCACTCCTAAGAGTATGCGTCTAAGAAAAATACTTTTGTCTGAATTAGAAAGAAAACGACAAGGAAAATAATATAATGAAATACGATGAAGTAATTAAACGTATCGCTATAATTATTTTTTTCGTTGCTGTTTTTCACTCGTGTAACGTACAAAAATATGTACCCGAAGGAAAATATTTAGTAACGAAAAATAGCATTGATATTGTTTATCCTGATTCGATTCAAAAAAAACATAAAGTCAGTAAATCTACTGCTTTAAACTACATACCTTTATCTCAAACCCCAGCTACGAGAGTGCTGGGGATAGATATTAGGACTTGGCTATATATGAAGAGTAAACCCAACAAACAAAATTGGGGAAATAAAACTCTTCGCAAAATGGGCAAAGAACCCGTCTATTACGATACCACCGAAACTCAACGAAGCATACAAAATATGTCTTTGTATATGACCTCTATGGGTTATTTGGACAACACTATCACAAGCGACGTAAAATTCAAAGGCAAAAGAGCATATATCAATTATCACATTATTTCAAACCAGCCTTATTTCATAGATACGCTTACTTACAACATCAAAGACATAAATGTAGAAACTGATGTTCGTATAAACAAACGTTACACAAAAATCAAAGAGGGAGATATTTTATCCCGTTACACTCTCGACGCTGAACGCAAACGCATCACAGATATTCTTCACGAAAAAGGATTCTATACTTTTGGTATAGATGATATTGACTATTTGGTAGATACGCTTCATAACTCTCATCTTGCAAAGGTTCAAATAAATGTAAACCAGAACAAGATTGACAACAAAAATGTAAATCACAAAGTTCACAAAATTAGAAATGTTTACGTTTTCCCAAACAACAATGGTAAATTAACTTCTAAGACGGTATTTGATACTATTAAAGTGAATAATATCAATTACTTATACCAAAACAAAAAAGAAAACGTAAAAGCAAAATTTATAAATAGGCAGATTCTGTTTAGTACAGATTCAGTGTGGTCTCCATCAATTCAAGAACTTACCACACGCAATTTTATGAATCTAAAATATTACAAAAATTCAAGTATAGAGTTTTCGAGAGTCAATATGCACGACTCTCTATCATCTTATGGATTTTTGGACACATATATTAGTCTAATGCCCGGCAAACTTCACGGTATCAAAGCCGAAGCCGAGATTTCCTCAAACTCAAACTACACAAGTTTGATAGCAAGAGTTGGTTACAGCAATAGCAACCTATTCCGCCATAGCGAGAAATTCAATATCACGTTGAACACTGGATATGATTTTTTTTATGAAAAAGGGCGTAAAGATGCTTACCAATTTGGGATAAGCACTTCACTGTCCTTCCCAAAACTAATAGTACCATTTAGGGTAAAGCCATCTAAGTTCATATATGACATAGAATCAGTGGTATCAATAAATTATAATATGCAAAACAGGCCATACTACCGCCGTCATATCCTAAATTCTACCTTTGGCTACAAATGGTCTAACGGCAATAATCTTAGATTCTACTACAACCCAGCTACCCTAACCTACATCAATCTTCCGTGGATAGATGAAGGGTATTTGAATACACTAACAAACCCCTATCTCAAAAACACATACACAAATCACTTAATTGCAGGAACAAATTTTGGGTTAAAATACTCTGTTGAAAGAAAAATTGGTAGTAGTTGGAACTTAAAAGTGAATACTGAAACAGCAGGTAATACTTTATATTTAGGAAACAAAGTATTTAAAGGCACTGTCAAGACCAACGAACTAAACGAAAAATACTACGAAATTCTGAATATGAGATTTTCGCAATATGCTCGAATAGATATGGATTTTGGTTATAAATTCAACTTCAATCCAAAATCTGCCATTGTAACAAGATTTTATTTAGGTATGGGCTCAGGCTATGGCAATAGCACATCAATGCCTTTCGAAAGACTATTCTTTTCGGGAGGAAATTCAAGTATGCGAGGTTGGCAAATTCGTGCCTTAGGGCCCGGAACAAAGCCAATTCCAAAAGAACAAATAGACTATCCTAACTCAGTTGGAGACATAAGACTCGAACTAAACTTAGAAGGAAGATTTCCAATATGGGGGATTTTCCGAGGTGCAATATTTGTAGATACTGGTAATACTTGGTCTAATGGTCGTGGAGAAACCGACGACAGAGCAATTTTCCACATCAATTCTTTCTACAAACAATTAGGCTTGAATACTGGTATTGGACTTAGATTGGACTTAGATTTCTTTGTGTTAAGACTTGACTGGGGTATAATCTTACACAATCCAAACAATCCAGAAGGACAAAGATGGATAAATAATTTTGCTCTCAAAAACACAGCTCTACACTTTGCAATAGGATATCCTTTCTAAATTATAGAAATATAAGTAAAAAAAACAATTTATTTATTTTGAAAAATGTTAATTAAGATATATATTTGCGACTAATTAGTGAAGTTAATAACTTTAAACTTACAATTAATAAAATGAAAAAATTACTATTTATGGCAGCAGCCTTAGCAATGGTTGCTTGTAATTCTGCAAAAACATTCACTATTAATGGTGAATTAGCAGAAGGAACAGACGTTAAAGAAATTATTTTATCTAACACATCTACTGGTGATGTTGTTGATACAATCAAAGTTTTAGATGGCAAATTCTCTTACACTGGCAATGCTGAAACTATTTCAGATATGAGATTGAGAAACGGCAGAATGAATGCAAGTTTCATTTCAGAACCAGGAGAGATTAAAGTTGTATTTGGCAAAGAATCTACTGTAAAAGGTTCTGCACTAAACACTGCAATGCAAAGTTTCAAAAGCGAATCTAAACAACTTGGAGAAGCATACCAAGAGGCATACAACAAAATCAAAGAAGAAGCGAAAGATGATGTTGATGCAATCAGAGCAAAAATTGAGGAGTATTACAAAAGCGAATACCAACCAAAAGAAGCAGCTATGATAGCAAAAGTGTTTGAAGCAAACAAAACAAACATTCTTGGTACTATTATTTTCAATGGCTATATGGCTGACGACAAATCAATCAAAGAAATTGACGAATTTATCGTATCTAACCCAAGTGCAGCAACTTATGCTCCATTAACTCGTGCTCGTAACATCAAAGTAAACCAAGAAAACACAGCAGCTGGTAAAATGTTTACAGATTTTACAGCTCGTAACATTGAGAACACAGCAGATGTAAAACTTTCTGACTATGTTGGTAAAGGCAACTATGTTGTAGTAGATTTCTGGGCTTCTTGGTGTGGTCCTTGCAAACGTGAAATGCCATATATCCGCAAAGTATATGATGCTCACAAAGCACAAGGTTTGGTTGTTCTAAGTGTTAATGTATGGGACAAATACGATGAATGTATCAAAGCTACAAAGGAGCTTGATATGGTATGGTCGCATATTTATGCGTCAGACAACAAAATTGCTACTGATATTTATGGCGTAAGAGGTATCCCTACACTTATTCTATTTGCTCCTGATGGAACAATAGTTGATAGAACTCTTCGTGGCGAGGCTTTGGTAGAAAAACTTGCTGAGGTTTACAAAAAATAATAAATTTAGAATCTATACAAAAAAAGCTATATGAAATTCATATAGCTTTTTTTTGTACCCATTAAAAACTATTATTCAATAATAACAACAAAAAAAAATAATCAACAAATAATTTTGAAATAATATTATAAATACTTAAATTTGTTGCAACCTTAATAAAACAATCATGAAAATATTTAGAATTTTACCCCTATTACTTCTTTTTTTATTTACATTAGTAAGTAGTGTGAAAGCACAAGAAGAACCACAACCACCAAAAAAAGAAACTATCATAATTGATAGATTTACAAAATCAAGTTCCATCAAAGAATCCACAATGGACGGTGTTCGTGGCACAGTTGTATCTGCACTTTCTGAACTTAACAGAATGTTTGTAATAGATGCAACAACAGAGACAAAACTCTCTAATATGAACCAAAAACGTGGCGAAGATGAAGTAAACGAAATGAATGTTCTTGAAGAATCAAGATCGGCAGCACTAAAACAATTTGGGGCAAAATATTTAATGACAGGAAAAGTAAGCAATTACAGTTCTGAGTCTAAATACATTGCATCTAAACGAACTTACACAGTAAACATTCTTTTCTCATTAAAGATATTTAATATAGTAACGGGAGAGGCTGTAAGTAGCAAACAATTCAAAGTAAGTGGCATTGGAGATTCTGCCTCAAAAGCAGAGATTAGTGCAATTAGTAATTCCGACTACGAAATAAGAAAATATATCGAAACAGACTTCCCAATAGTAACAAAAATCATTCAATTAGAAGCTAAAAACAAACGTGGAAAACTTAAAGAATTATATATTTTAGCAGGTTCAAACCACGGTTTCAAACAAGGAAACCCATTTGAGGTCTATACAGAAAAACGTATTGCAGGTATAGTTACAAAATCACTAATCGGCAAAATACGAATTAAAGATGTTGTAGGTGAAAACGTTTCTTTATGTAATGTTACAAAAGGACACGCAGAGATCGAAAAAGCATTCAACGAAAACCCAGAAACACTAATAGTTATGAGCGTAGCAGGTTTAGACCTGTTTAGCTTATTTTAAGAATAAAAATATTAATCCCCCATAAAAAATGAAAAAATTATTATCAACATTACTAATTATGCTCGTGCTTAGTTTTTCAAAAACTTTTGCACAAAGCTACTCATCAGACGCAACACTAATTAGAGCTGAAAAAAACTATGTAGTTCTCCGTGCCTCTGGCGTTCACGAAAAGAAAAAATACGCATACGAAAATGCTGTAAAATCTGCAATCTACACTCTACTATACCACGGTATTGAAGGTGTTGGAAACGGCAGAGCTATGCTTGGAAGCAAACCATCATTAAAAGCAAATGAATATGTAAATTCAATGCTAAACACAACACGTTACACAGTGTTTGTAAAAGAATACATTGAGGATACAAAATCATCAAAAACAATAGCTAAAAATTTCAATGCTATTGTTACAGTAAGTATCTATAACGAATCTCTATACAAAGATTTGGTAAACAATAAAATCATTGGTGCTGCCGCAGACAAAATGTCTTTGGAAGAAACACAAGAAGTTATTTCTCTACCAACAATAATGGTAATGCCTTACGTTAAATCCGACGAAGACTACCGTGAAACAGTAGAAAATAATTCTGATGTTCGTATGGCTATTTCAAAACTTAACGAGGCATTTATTGTCAATGGCGTTGAGACAAAAGACTTAGAGCAAACTATCAAAAATGCAAACACATATTTAGCACGTAACCCAAATGTATCTTTGGAAGATGCAATCCTAACAAATTGCGGTGCAGATGTGGCAGTATATGTTGACATCAACAAAGACAAAACAGCAGAAGGCCTAAGAATTAGCTTAATTATGAATGCGATTGACGTTTCTACTGGCAGAACAATAGCTTCAAAATCTGAAACATCTGGACGTAAAAACACAACAGCAGATATGATTTGTGGTGCATTAGCAAATGTTATTTCAAAAGACTTCTTGAAACAAATATCTACTGGTATGGCTAAACGTATCCAAAAAGGTAGTTCTCTATCTTTGAAATTCACTATCTCAGCAAATTCAACAATGAATATGGACACAGAAGTAGCTGGTGAATTTCTACCTCTTTCAGACGTATTAATTATGTGGGTTAAGAAAAATGCGAAAGATGGAAAATACCACTCAAATGGACGTAGCTCTACACTATTAAACATTGACGAGGTTCAAATCAAAAATGCTGACAACCAAGATATAAACGATTTCAGCATTGAACTTTACAAATATCTTCGTAGCATCAATCTAACAATCAAACGTGATATTGTAGGCAACACTATAAACATAACAATCCTTTAATACCCCCTAAAAAAATGAAAAAGATATTATTAATGATTATATGTTTTGCAGTTAATAGCTCAATACTTTTTGCTCAACAAAAAGAAAGTATTGCCTTTACAGCTGCACTCAAAAACGAAATATTAGAACTTGACGAAACAACAGCTCTATCGGTAGTCAAAAAGATAGACCAAATAATTACATATAACAACGCTGGTGCAAAAGCTCCTATATCACAATTATTTGTGATTTACCCTGAATTTACAATTATCAATGATGACGTAATTGAGACTGGTGTTCAAAAAACATTTGTAATTAGAGCTGAATTATCACTATTTGCAATGAGTCTTGTTGATGGAAGTACATTTGGAAACATTGTTATGAACATCGAAGGAAATGGCAGAAGCAAACAAGCGTGTTTACGCCAAATGATTAATTCTGTACGCTATACCGACCCTAAATTCTCTAAGTTTATTAGCGACGCACAGGACAATGTTGTTGAGTACTACAAACGCTTAGTCCCTACTCTTCTCAAAAAAGCTCAAACACTTGTAGCTCAAACAAAATACGAAGAGGCAATGGCAGTGTTGGCATTTATTCCAGAAACTATCAACGAATACGATATAGTTTCAAAGCTTATGGAAGAAATTTTCATTAAAGAAAAAGACAGACAAGCAAGTGTGCTTATAAGTCAAGCTCGTGCTAACTTTAAACTAAACGACAAAGAGGCAGCAGTGGCATTCTTAGCACTTATCGACCCATTAAGTACTCATTACGCAGAAGCTCAGAAACTAATTGACGAATATGCTCCTGACTATGAAAATCTTTCTGAGAAAGGCGAAAAACTAAGCAAAAACATTGCTCAAAACAAAGAATTAAGCACTAATACCTCTGCCAAAAAAGCAGAAATCAAAAAATCTTCAAAAGAGGAATCAAAAAAACAAGCTATGAAGATTTTGGACGAAATAAAAGCGAAAAAAAGCACTTTAAACAAAGAGCTTGGCACAAAATAATCGCTAAATATTTTAAATCTAAAATAGTAAAAATATGAAAAATACAAAATATCTATTTCTACTACTTTGCTCAATGTTTTTGATTGGACAATCTTTTGCCCAAAAGAAAATATTAGAAAGTAGTTCGAAAAAAACACCTGTTTGGGTTAATTCGGCAGAAAAAGACTATATTATTGTATCATCAATAAAAAACAATATTGAAGATGCAAAAGCAGAGTGCTTGGAGAATATCAAAAAAGAAATTATCAAGTCAATAGCAAATAATGTAAGTTTTGAAAGCAGTACAAATGAAACTCAAACAACAGAAAATAATTCTTTGAGTTTCAAAAGCAATTTTGAGTCTGTACTACATATTCAGTCTGCAAATATTCCTTTCATAAAAGGAATATCACTTTCAAAAGCGACTGAATCATATTGGGCAAAAAGACGTGACAAAGCAACAAAAGCAGAAGATTATATCTTTGCTGTCAAATACCCTTTCCCATCAAAAGAACTTAAAATGATGGTTATGGAATTTGAAGAGAGAGACGAGCAAATGATGTCAAAACTCAAAGCTCTTAAAGACGGAATAAACAATATTAATTCTATCGACGAGATTGGAAAAGCTATCAATGAACTTCAAACTCTAAAAGAATATTTCTTTGACAATGTTCGCAAATCTGAGGCAAAAAATCTCGCAATGGATTATGCTAATTTGTATCAACTAATCCAAGTAAATACTTTGGAAGAAGATTTAGGCATTTCAAGAATGCAATTCTCTATTAATGGCAAAGTGCTAAGTTCATCTATTCGTCCTGCTATTAAAGCCGAAAACGCCTCTCAAATGAAATATGAGACGGCAAACGGAGTTAATACGCTTAAATACAACTGCGACTATGCACCAAAAGGTAGTGACAACGAAATTTCATTGACTTATAGATTTAGCGGTAGAACTTTGGTACATACAATTTACTTCAATGTTCCAAAAAACACCAAATTCATTAGACCAATAAATTCAGCAAGTATTGAGAAAATCACAGTGAGCGACACAACAAAACTTAATGTAAGCCTTGATATGAAATGCGATCAACTTGCTCCATTTAGTATCCAAAAATTCAGTTTCAATATCCCACAATCACGAAATATGATTGTAGTAGAAGATATTGACTTTAAAGTAGAAGAAAACGGGATATTTGTATTTAAAATCCAGACTCCAATAGTCAAAGATTTAGATTTAGCTCCCGCAAACAAAGTAAATCTACTAAGAGGACAAATGATAATCAAAACAAAAAATCAAACAGAAGAAGTATCAATAACAACATATTTTGATATAAAATAATCCTTTAAAACTATGAAAACAAAATTCACAATTCTATTAGCAGCTATAATGCTAATTTGCTTTAATGCAAACGCACAGCAAGACAAAAAAATGGCAAAAGCCTTGGCAAAAGAGCTTAATACAAAAGTTGATAAAGACAGTCGAAAAGAAGCTAAAAAACTTGCAAAACAAGGTTGGAAAACTAACCCGGGAATGTTGCCAATCGAGAAACAAATTCATAAATCAAAATTTGCTCAGATTACACGTGACGAAGAACAAAATCTTTCATATATCACTGGTAGTTCAAAAGCAGTTGGAGGAAACTACAATATTGCAAAAGAAATTGCTGAATCAAAAGCTAAACAACAAATTGTAGGTTTGATGGAAGAAAACATCAAAAAAGATGCCTCAATCGAAAGTGCTATGTCTGATTTGGGTGACGGAGATATAATAATGAAAGAAAAAATTGTTTCGTCAAGCCGTAGCCGCATTAACTCAATCTTACGCAACAGTGAGTCTTTCTTAGAAATTTACCGAGAACTCGAAGACGGCAAATACGAAGTAAACGTAATGCTTGGTGTGAAAAAACAAGAGGCTATCAAACACGCCAAAAAGGTATATATGGAAGAACTTATGAAAATAGCAAAAGAAAGAACTGACAAATTATAACAGTTTGTCTTTGTCTATTCAATAAAATATTTTGCTCTGGGTATCAATTAATTACCTCACTAAAATCAAAAGCTGAACTCTAATAAGTTCAGCTTTTTTCACCTTTAAAATAATGAATTAATCAAAAGTATTTTATATCCGATAAAAATCTTTACTAATACAACACTATTCAATAACTCTGTATTCTTGCATTTTTGCTGTAATAGCAAGATTTGTTAAGCTTTTGTCAGTAAGAGCATTAACAACATCTGTAATTAGAGTTTTTACAACTGGTTTAATAAACTCCATTCCTGCTGGAATCATAGATTCGGCCATTGCAATTAAACCATTAAGTTTTTCGCCAGTAGGAATCATTGGCAACAAAGGTTTGATAACATTAAAAGGAACGTGAGCAGAAAGTTTGCCATCTACAAATTTGCATTGGAAAGGCACCAAGAAAGTAGTTGCAACACCAGCCTCTGGCAAAGCAATAGGAGCATCAAAATTTAATGACTGTTTTGCCTCATCATAAGAGAAACGTGCAAGGTTTTGAACCTCTACAACTTTCTTTGCAGGATCTTTCTCCATTCCATTAACAAAATAAACATCTACGTATCCGTTAGCCTTAAATGTCAAGCGAAGGTCTGTTACAACCATACCAAGAATTAACTGTGTCCACTGTTTCATATTTGAAGCAAATTCAGCATTAGTAATTTCCTTACCTTGCCACATAACTTTACCACTACCATTTGCATATTCAATATCCACAGCATCAAGACTTTGATTTTCAGTAGCATAAGTCCAAGTTTTTAACAAGTTAGGAGCTTCAACTGTTGTTTTAACAGAAATAGTAGCTTTTTTATTGAAGATATTACCTTGAATATCATATTTCATATTACCATTAGCAAAAGCGTGGCTAAAAGTTGCTTTTTCATTTTCAACTGTCAAATCTGCTGTAAATACATAGTCAGCAAAACCATTAACAGAATTACGCAAAGATATTTCAACTTGACTATTAGATACCTTAGTAACAACAGCCTTTGCATTAGCAACTGGCATTTCACCATTAGTTACTTGAATAGTTTCACCAACATACTCCCCCGCAAAATCCTTTGGATTTGTTCCTTTACTACAACTTTGGAAAGCCATAGTTGCAACCAACATTGCAATAAATAAAATTTTTGTTTTCATATTGTGTTTTTTAAAATTTGTTTTTACAAATATAGATATTTTTTAGCACATACCAAATCGCCCCTAAAAACTATAAAAAATACTAATAATTCTTGTAGTTTATTTATTACCAAGTATTTATAGAATATTTTAACTTTTTAATATTTGTTAAATAATTACAAATAGGGGCAAAAATAAGCAAAGAAATTCCAATTATTGGAAAAAAATATCTCAATAATTTCCTTTTTATGCAAAAATCATCTCTATTATTTCTCAAAATATCCCTCTTCCAAACAAACACAAAACAAATTATCTAACAAAAGTTTGTTAAGACACTATTTTATTAGTACCTTTGACTTAGAAATATTTTTTCATAAACGAAATTAACATTTAACAATCAAAATAATATAACTATGGTTTCTTACAAAGAATTAGGCCTTGTAAACACAACAGAAATGTTCAAAAAGGCTATGGAGGGTAAGTATGCTATTGCAGCTTATAACTTCAACAATATGGAACAGCTTCAAGCTATTGTTCAAGCTTGTGTAGAATGTAAATCACCAGTAATTATCCAAGTATCGAGCGGTGCTCGCAAATACGCAAACCAAACTTTGTTGCGTTATATGGCACAAGGTGCTGTTGAATATGCAAAAGAATTAGGTATGAATATTCCTATTTGTTTGCACTTAGACCACGGTGATACTTTTGAGCTTTGTAAAAGCTGTATAGATATGGGCTTCTCATCAGTAATGATTGACGGTTCAAGCCTACCTTTCGACGAAAACGTTGCTTTGACAAAAAAAGTAGTTGAGTATGCTCACCAATTTGACGTAACAGTAGAAGGCGAACTTGGAGTTTTGGCAGGTATTGAGGACGATGTTCAATCAGAAACTCACACTTACACAGATCCAAAAGATGTTCAAGAGTTTGTTAAGAGAACAGGCGTAGATTCACTTGCTATTTCAATAGGTACTTCACACGGAGCTATGAAATTCAAACCAGAACAATGTACGCGTAACGAAGATGGTATTTTGGTTCCACCAGCATTAAGGTTTGATATTTTAGAAGAAATCGAAAAACTTATTCCGGGCTTCCCAATCGTTCTTCACGGTTCATCATCAGTTCCACAAGACAAAGTTGAAACTATCAACAAATACGGTGGTGCATTAAAAGATGCTGTTGGTATTCCAGAAGAACAACTTCGTAAAGCTACAAAATCTGCTGTTTGTAAAATCAATATCGACTCAGATGGTCGTTTAGCTATGACTGCTGCTGTTCGTGAAGTATTTGCAAACAAACCTGCTGAATTTGACCCACGTAAATACTTAGGTCCAGCTCGTGACGCTCTAAGAGAACTTTACAAACACAAACTTGTTAATGTTTTAGGTAGTGCTGGTAAAGCTGAATAATACATATATAGTATAAAGGCAGAATGAGTATCTTGCTCATTCTACCTTTTATTATAGACTTAAAAGATATGTAAGTAGCAAAAAAACAATTAAAAATATTTTTTCTGTATTTTTTTGCAAAAAAAATCAAAAAAATTTTGGAAGTTTAAAAAACTTGCGTATCTTTGCACTCACAAAATAAGACTGGTCCGTTCGTCTAGGGGTTAGGACGCAAGATTTTCATTCTTGTAACAGGGGTTCGATTCCCCTACGGACTACAAAAATAATTTATAATAACTTTTTTATAATGGCAAATCACAAATCATCGGTTAAAAGAATCCGACAAACAGAAACTAAGAGACTACACAACAAATATTATCACAAGACAACTCGTAATGCTATCAAAGCTTTGCGTAACACTACTGATAAAGATGCAGCTGAGGCTTTACTTCCAAAAGTAAGTGCATTGTTGGATAAGTTGGCAAAAAGAAACATCGTTCATAAAAACAAAGCTTCTAACTTGAAGAGCAAATTAGCTCTACACGTTAATGCTCTATAGTTTGATACTGGTTTTTATAAATTAGTTTCTTATAAATTTAAGTGCAGACCACCATTTATTTGGTGGTCTTTTCTTGTTGTCTTTCAATTATTGCTATCCGATATTAGCATTGTCCGCTAAAAACGAAACTCGCCTATCTTGTCTATTTCGCCGATGCTCTGCTTCACGTACGCCAGTACGCTACGTTATGACCATCAGCAAAATAGCCTAAGAGATCCGAGTTTATTGGGAGCTTGTAAGATTTCGGAAAGATAAAAATTTTAAAAATCATTTTTCCAAGCCCCTCACAAATTAAAACACTGTAATGTATTATTTAGGATCAATCCAGAAAATAGGTGGAGTAAGAAAAAAATATCCTATCTTTGTTGAAT
>CAZRHJ010000021.1:0-33544 GCA_964600025.1 uncultured Rikenellaceae bacterium
TCCAACTCCTATCACAACAGTTTCGGACAACAATCATATGTATGCATATTTTGCAATGAGTGAAGTGGATTTGTTGAACCTTGCACAAGACTCTAAAACAACAGATGTTAGTGGAGAGTTCCAGAACCCACGTTTGACATTAGCAAACGGAAGCCTTTATCCGAATGAAGGCAAACTTGATATGATTAGTGGAATTGTTGATAGACAAGCTGGTACGGTAAAACTTCGTGCATCTTTCAAAAACAACGGAATGTTGCGTGGAGGGTCTAACGGATATGTTTATTTGCCAATAGCTATGGATTCAGTTTTGCTTGTTCCTCAACTATATACCCAACAAGTTCAAGACAAAATAGGCGTTTTTGTAGTAGATAACGAGGGTGTAGTAAGCACAAAATTCATCAAAATTATGCAAGAAACTTACGAAGACAAATTTGTTGTTTTAGAAGGTTTGACTGCTGGTGAGAAAGTGATTATCGAAAACATTATCAAACTTCGTCCCGGAATGAAAATTACTCCAAAAGAATAACCAATAAAATTATTTAATTATGATTAAAAAATTCATTGAAAGACCTGTATTATCTACGGTAATTTCCTTGGCATTGGTTATTTTGGGAATTGTAGGTATTACATTTTTGCCAATTAACCAATACCCTGATATTGCACCCCCAACTGTCGAGATTTCGGCAAGTTACCCCGGTGCATCGGCAACAGTAGTTCAAGAGAGTGTTGTTGCTCCAATCGAAAAACAAGTGAACGGTGTGGAGGGTATGACATATATGGTTTCTACTGCCGACAATAGTGGTAACGCCAAAATCACTATTTATTTTGAGCAAGGCAAAGACCCAGACGTTGCATCAACTATGGTTCAATCACTTGTAGAGAGTGCCAAACCTACACTTCCAAGTGAGGTTCTTGACCAAGGTGTTACTACCAAAAAAATTCAGTCGTCTATGGTGCTTGTAGGTTCGGTGAACGCTACAAATGACAAATTTGACGAAACATTTTTGCAAAACTATACTAACATTAATATCTTGCCTAAACTTCAACGTGTTAAAGGTGTAGGTAAAGTTCAGATGTTTGGTATGATGGACTACTCTATGCGTATTTGGCTTAATCCCCAAAAAATGCAAGCATACAAAGTTAATCCTAATGAGATTGCAAGAGTAATTACATCTCAAAATCTTGAAGCTGCACCCGGTATCATAGGTCAGAATTCTAATGTTCAATTAGAATACGTACTTAAATATAAAGGTCGTGGTAAAGAAGAGGTTAATTATGAAAACTTAGTTATCAAGACTGGCGAAGACGGAGAGATTGTAAGACTTAAAGATGTTGCAGATATTGAGCTTGGCTCACTTTCTTATACAGTAACTTCTAATATCAACGGTTATCCAGCTGTTGCCTATGCTGCCTACCAAAGTGCAGGTAGTAACTCTCGTAACCTTGTTATTGGTCTTAAACAAGTATTAGAGGAAATGAGTGTGGATTTCCCAGAAGGTATCGAATATAAGTTTTTTGTTGATACAAACGACTTCTTGGACGCATCTATCGAAAAGGTGTTACACACACTTGTCGAGGCATTTATAATTGTATTCTTTGTGGTACTTATTTTCTTGTACGACTTGCGTTCAACTATTATTCCAGCCATTGCAGTTCCCGTTTCTATCATATCAACATTCTTCTTCTTGAATGTACTTGGCTACTCTATCAATATTTTGACACTATTTGCTATGGTGCTTGCTATTGGTATCGTGGTCGATGATGCGATTGTGGTAGTAGAGGCTGTTCACGCCAAAATGGAAGAAGGTGTAAAAGACGTAAAAGAAGCTACTGTACTGGCTATGAACGAGATTACAGGAGCGATTATTTCTATTACACTTGTTATGTCGGCTGTGTTCTTACCCGTAACCTTATTTGGTGGTTCAACAGGGGTATTCTTCAAACAGTTTGGTATGACACTGTTTATATCTATTTTGATTTCGGGTATCAACGCCCTTACACTTTCACCAACTTTGTGTGCAATGCTGCTTAGACCAGTAAAAGCACAAGAAGGTCAAAGAGTAACTATGTCGCAAAAATATGCAAAATGGTTTAACGGAGGATTTGACAAAATCATTGACAAATATACCAATATTACAAGATGGTTTGTAAACAGACGATATATATCACTTGCTGTACTTGCCTCATTTGTGTATTTAGTAACTGTGATTATCAAGATAGTTCCTACTGGTTTTATTCCAAATGAGGACCAAGGTCAGATATTTATTGACGTGAGTACACAAGCTGGTACTGCACTTGAACGTACCGAAGAGAAATCAAAAGAAGTTGAAGCTATTGTTAGAAGTCTGCCAGAAGTAGAAGAAATTATGACTATCAACGGTTTTGGTTTGATTTCGGGTCAAGGTTCTTCACACGCAATTTTGTTTATCCGACTTAAAAATTGGAGTGAACGTAAGGGCGAAGGTCAAGACGTAAACTCACTGATTGGTAAGTTATATGGTATGACTGCTGGTGTAAAAGATGCTAATCTTATGATTTTCTCTCCTCCAACAGTATCGGGTTTCTCTCTTGCAGGTGGATTTGAATTTGAACTTCAAGATAAATACGGTGGCGACTGGTCGGAATTTAACAAAAATGCACAGTTGTTCCTTGAAAAACTTAACGCTCGTCCAGAGATTCAGTATGCTGCTACGTCATTCTCTATGAATTTCCCTCAGGTGGTAATGGACGTTGACCCTGCTCTTTGCGACAAATTAGGCGTTTCAGTTTCAGAGGTATTATCTGTACTTCAAGGATATATTGGCAGTATGTATATCTCAAATTTCAACAAATTTGGATTTGAGTACAAGATTATGCTACAAGCCAAACCAGAGGATAGAGCAAAACTTTCGGACTTAGACAAAATGTATGTTCGTAACAAATACGGAGATATGATTCCTGTTTCTCAGTTTATTTCGAGCAAACAAACTACTGGTGCAGAGAACGTTCGTAGATTTAATATGTACAACTCTATTTATGTTACTGGTAACCCAAACGAGGGATACAGTACTGGTGATGCTATCAAAGCTATCGAAGAGTGTAAAGACGAACTTGGTTCAGACTATACTTATGAGTTTTCGGGTCTTACTCGTGAACAGCTATCGAGTCAAAATACCACTACAATGATTTTGATTATTTGTGTGATATTTATTTATTTGATTTTGGCTGCTCAGTACGAAAGCTATATTTTACCACTTTCTGTTATGCTATCTTTGGCATTTGGTATGTTTGGTTCTTTGATTAGCGTTTGGGCGTTAGGACAAGAAAACAATATCTACTTCCAGTTAGCACTATTGATGTTGATTGGTCTTTTGGCAAAGAATGCAATTTTGATTGTAGAGTTTGCTAAGCAACGTAGAGAAAGCGGAATGAGTATCAAAGAATCGGCAGTAGAGGGAGCAAAAGCACGTATTCGTCCAATTTTGATGACTTCATTTGCATTTATATTTGGACTTATGCCACTTGCAGTTTCGCAAGGTGTAAACTCGGCAGGTAACCAATCTATTGGTATTAGTGCCATTGGTGGTATGTTATTTGGTACATTCATTGGTGTTATTATGATACCTTCAATGTATGTAATATTCCAAAGTCTTCAAGAAAAATTATCGAAAAAAAGGAGTTAGAGTAAATTATGAAAACAAATAAATTAATATTAGTTGTTATTTTAGCGACACTGACTTCTTCGTGTATAGCTGTCAAAAAGTTCAAGAGCGAAGATTTACCAGTGCATAACACTCTTCGAGATACGACAGTACTTGTAAAAGATAGTATTCAGAATTTTAGCTGGAAAGATATTTTTGTAGATACAACTCTTCAAACACTCATTGAAGAGGCAATAGTCGGTAACGAGGATATTCAAATTGCAACTGAAAACCTATACCAATCTTCACAATACCTAAAATCAAGTAATTGGGCTTACGCTCCTTCGCTTTCGGCAGTTGTTACAAGCGGTTACAACCGTCTGAACATTCCCAAAGAGCAAGTATTTGCAGGAGGAAATGTAAGTTGGGAACCAGATATTTGGGGCAAAATCACAGCACAAAAACGCGCTGCGGCTGCATCTATTTCGAGGGATTTGGCAGCTCTTCGTAGCGTTCAATCAATGGTAGTTGCCCAAACTGCGTCTTTGTACTACCAACTTCTTGCACTTGACGAGCAACTTGTTATCACAGAAGATTTCATAAAATTAAGCACTAAAACGCTTCAAACTATGCAACTTATGAGAGATAACGGAATGGCAAACTCTGCGAGTGTTGAACAAACCAAAGCTCAAATGTTCTCAGCAATGTCAAGTTTGGCAGAGATAAAAAATGCTATTTATTCGACAGAATGTGCTATATGCTTATTGATTGGTAGAGATGCTGGAAGTATTAAACGTTCAGAAAAATTTGAACTCCCAAACAACGAGTTTGTTTCAAAAGGATTTCCACTATATTTGGTTCAAAACCGCCCAGACGTAAAGGTAGCAGAATATAATTTGGTACAGATGTTCAACATTAGCCAATCTTCAAAAGCTGCAATGTACCCTTCATTCAAATTCAGTTTGGATTTGGGTGCTGCTGGTGCTTCAATGTACAATCCAACAGCTTTTGCACTAAATTTCTTGGGAAGTTTAACAGCTCCAATTTTTAATGGACGTGCTTTGAGAACACAATACAAAGTAAATAATTCTAAACAACGTCAAGCACTTGTACGTTTCGAAAATCTACTTCAACAAGCAGGTAGCGAGATTTCTGAAAGTTTGTATTCTTACGCAAATTTGAATACAAAGGTAGAAATGCGTAAACAGGAAGTCGAATCAAACCGAAAATCTGTGGACTACACTCAACAACTGCTTACTAACGGCAAAGTTACGTATCTTGAAGTACTTTCGGCACAAAGCAATTTCTTAAACTCATCATTGAATTTGATTAAAGACAAATTGAGCAAAGAAAATAGCTTTATAAATTTATATAAAGCACTCGGCGGTGGCTGGGAATAAAATGTACTAAATACACAGAAAAATAGGACTGATTAAACATTACAGTCCTATTTTTTTATAAATTTGTAGGACAAACAAAAAAACAATAAATTATGGAATACTTTATTTTAGTAAATAATCAAAAACAGGGACCTTACTCTATCGAAGACCTAAAAGCAAAAGATATAGATGCAACCACAATGATATGGAGAGTTGGTTGTACAGACTGGACAAGTGCGGATAAACTAGATGATTTAAAAGAATTATTAATAAGTCTACCACCACAAACTCCTGCATCAAAACCAATAATACTGCCTAAAACTTGGTTAGTTGAATCTATTTTGGTAACGGTTCTATGTTGTATTCCTTTTGGCATTGTTGGAATTATAAATGCAACAAAAGTTGAGTCGTGTTATATAAACAAACAATATGATTTAGCACAACAACATTCTGATAATGCGAAGAAATGGACACTTTGGGGCTTCTTTTCATCTATCGTAATATTTGTAATATACATAATAATTGTTAGTGTTGTTACAATTATTTAATTAGATGATTAACCACTAAAAAATTAAATATATGGAAGCACAAGTATGTCCTAAAACTTGGCTAACTGAGTCAATTCTTGTAACATTATTCTGTTGCTTACCTTTAGGCATAGTAGGTATTATTAATGTATCAAAAGTAAGCTCTGCTTTTTTGATGGGAAATTATGATGAAGCAGTAAGATGTAGTAATGAAGCTAAAAAATACACTACAATTTCTTTCTTTGTAGGTTTAACTTTATTAATTCTTTACATTATCTACATATTTTTTTTCGCAGCAAGTATTGCTGGAGCAGCAATGATACAATAAACAATGAGAATTAAAATCATTTTTGGAACAATAGGGTTATTTATAGGGCTGATGATATATTTTTCATACAATCCTTCGAGTAGCTCTATTTTTCCGAAATGTCCTTTCCTTGTCCTCACAGGCTACAAATGTCCGGGTTGTGGTTCACAAAGAGTTGTTCATTCTCTACTACATTTGGATATTGTTAGTGCATTCAAATACAACGCCTTTATGGTAGCATCTCTACCAATTATAGCACTGTTATTATTTGCAGAAATAAAAAGAACAACCAATTACAAATTATATTCCTCAATCCAGAAACCTATTTATATTTGGATTTATTTTGTATGCGTATTACTTTGGTGGTTTCTAAGAAACATTTTTGGGATATAACACAAGTTCACAGAAATAATTTAATTTTCACCAAACTTTCTTGTATAGTACGTATTGTACAAGTATATTTTTTTTGTAAATTTGCAAAAACTAAACATTATTTTTATGGATAATAAACTTTTGGAAATAGTACAGTTATTTGACACCAAGGGCGAGATAAAAAATATTAAGCCTATGGGCGAGGGTTTTATCAATGATACTTTTATTGTCGAAACATTCGGAGATTTTTCGAACTACATACTTCAACGCAAGAACAAAAATATCTTTACAGATGTTCCTGCAATGATGGATAATATACTAAAAGTTACGGAGCATATTCGTCCAAAAGCATCTGACAGCCAAAGAGATGTAATGACAGTGATACTCACAAAAGATACTCGCAAAGCCTACACTGTGGATAGCGACGGAGAATATTGGACAGTAACACTATTTATCAAAGATTCAAAATCTTTTGATAACACAAAAGACCTAAACATTGCTTATGAAGGAGGTGTTGGGGTTGGCAAATTTCAAGCTCAATTAGCAGATTTCAAAGAGGAACTAAACGATATTCTTCCTGGATTTCACAATATGAGATTTAGATTTGAGCAGTGGGACGAAGCCATCAAACAGAACAAAGCAAAGCGAGTGTGTAGCGTTTCGCAAGAAATTGAATGGGTTGAACAACGTCGTGCAGAGATGATGGATTTTTGGACTTTGATAGAAAACGGGACAATACCAAAACGAGTTAGCCACAATGACACAAAAATAAACAATGTATTGTTTGACGCAACCACATCTAAATCACTATGTATGATAGATTTGGACACAGTGTTAAGTAGCAACGTACTAAACGATTTTGGAGATGCTATCCGCACCTACACTAATACTGGCAAAGAAGATGACGAGAATTTAGCAAATGTAAAAATGGATATAAAAGCATTTGAAGCGTTTGCCAAAGGCTACATCTCTCAGACCAAAAGTTTTTTGACACAAACAGAAATAGAGTATTTAGCATTTAGTGGCAGGTTTATAGTTTTTGAACAAGTACTTCGATTTTTGATGGACTATATCAACGGAGATACTTACTACAAAACTAAGCACTCAGAGCATAACTTGGTGAGAACAAAGGCACAATATGCACTTTTGCAAAGCATTGAACAACAATACCCACAAATGGTAGAAATAATAAAAAATTCAATAAACTAATTACTACTAATATGAAAAAACTAAACATTTTAACACTTGCGTTGGCGATGTTATCTATGGTTTTTGTTATGCAGTCTTGCGACTCTCAACCAAAACCAGCAGAAATGCCAACAATGATTAAAACAAATACACCTGCTCGTGCAGAAGGTCAGAAAAGTGTATTAGGACTAAGAGTTGCTCCAATCCAAAACGTACGTATTGGACTTATTGGCGTTGGCAATAGAGGACTTAGTGCATTATACAGATTTCCATACCTTGAAGGAGCAACACTTATGGCTATGTGCGATATTCGCCCCGAAAGCGTTGAGCGTGGTATGAAAGTTTGGACAGAGAAGTTCAAAAAAGAAAAAATTGACACTTACACTGGCACAGAAGATGCTTGGAAAGCATTGTGCGAGAGAGAAGACATTGATTTGGTGTATATCACAACAGATTGGCAACACCACGTTCCAATGGCACTTTACGCAATGAGCAAAGGCAAACACGTAGCAATAGAAGTACCAGCTACTACATCTATTGAGGAATGTTGGCAGTTGGTAGATATGGCAGAGAAAACACAATTACACTGTATAATGATAGAAAACTGTGTTTATGACTTCTTTGAAATGGCAACACTAAATATGGCACAACAAGGGATATTTGGAGAGATTGTACACACAGAGGGTGCATATATCCACGATTTGAGAGGATTAAATTTTGATACTACACAGGGTCAAAAAGGAGGCTACTACGATATGTGGAGACTTAAACACAACCTTAATCACGACGGCAACCCTTACGCTACTCACGGTTTAGGGCCAGTTGCTCAAATCTTAAACATTCACCGTGGCGACAAAATGAATTATTTGGTATCAATGTCCTCTAATCAGTTTGGTATGACTGCTTACGCTCGTGAGAAATTTGGAGAAGGTAGCCAGTATGATACAGACTACAAAAAAGGTGATATGAATGTTACTATGATTAAAACTCAAAAGGGCAAAACAATAATGATTCAACACGACGTTACAAGCCCACGCCCATACAATCGCCTACACACAATCAGCGGAACAAAAGGTTTTGCACAAAAATACCCAATCCGTCAAATTGCATTAGACCCAGATGCTCACCGTCGTATGAACGATGAAAAACTACAAGAGTTTTTGGCAAAATGGGAACACCCTATCACAAAAGAAGTTGGCGAATTAGCTAAAAAAGTTGGCGGACACGGTGGTATGGACTTCATTATGGATTACAGACTGATTTACTGTCTAAACAATGGACTGCCACTTGATATGGACGTTTACGACGCAGCAGAATGGTCTTGTTTGGGTTCACTAACAGAATTGTCTGTACAAAACAACTCTATGCCAGTAGAAATTCCAGATTTCACTCGTGGAGATTGGAACAAAATACAAGGGTATAAGCACGCAATGAAATAAAAACTTATAGTTTCGTTTACTAAAAACGAAAATATCTGAGTTTTTTGGAAGCTGAAAATATTTTTTAATAAAAAGCACAATCCAATAAACATAGCAAAGTAGGTGTAAATCAAAATATTACACCTACTTTTTTATTTCCTCCCAAAAAATACTTCACACAAAATTTGGATATTAAAATTATTTAATATACTTTTGTACTGCATTTGAGGGTTCGATGGCCGAGTGGTCAGGCACCGGTCTGCAAAACCGTATACAGCGGTTCGAATCCGCTTCGAACCTCAATAAAAAAACGCAACAGCACAGCTCGTTGCGTTTTTTGCATTTATACTACCCTCCTCCAAAACCACTCAAAAGTCTATACCGTTAGGCTAAAACCGAAACTCGCCTATCTTGTTTCACAGATAGACGAGTTTCGGTTTAGTGGAGATACAGTACCTAAAAAAATTTCATCTTTCCGAAATGGTAAAAGTCTCTAAAAACTCGTATCTCTTAGGATATTTTACTGATGGTCATAACGTAGCGTACTGGCGTACGTGAGGTATGAGCATCGGTGAAATATACAAGATAGACGAGTTTCGGTTTAGTGGAGATACAGTACCTAAAAATTATAATAGGGTTACTACTGTAATTCCTGCACCTCCAAAATCTACGTGTTCATCTTTGGCAGTCTGAACGTATGGAATAGTGCGTAAGTATTTGCGGATTTCTTCTTTCAAAGCTCCCGTACCTTTGCCGTGAAGGACTTTTAGTTCTTTGTATCCGAGCATTGCTGCCTCATCTACCCACTTTTCGATAATTGGATAGACCTCCTCTACTCTCTTGCCACGAACATCTATTTCGCATTTGAAATTCATTCTTTTGTCGCCTACGTCATAGTTTTGGCTTGTAACCAAACCTCCCGTAAAATAGTTCACACTTGTGTCTTTCAACTGTTTGCGATAGTCGTTGTTTGAACTGATTTCTAAGTTTTGGATATTAACATTTGTCTGAATTGCCCCAAAACCAACCAAAGCACGTTTTTTGTCAATAGAAATAACAACACCTATAACATTTTGTCCTTTTATCCTAACCTTGTCATCAACCTCGATAGGACGAGAGGGCGTTGGTTCTTGTTTTTCTTGTTTGACTTGACGTTCTTTCTTGATACTTTTGTCAAGTTTGTTCGCATCACGCTGACGGAGTTTTTCTATCTTGCGATTGATTTTTTCTATCTCGTCTTCGTTTCGGACTTCTTGTATATTCTCTTTGAATAGTTTAAGCTCCTCACGTACTTCTTTTGTACGTTCTTTTTCGGCTTGTGCCTCTTTGATTTGGCGAATAGTATTTTCGATTGCTTTGTTTGCACCTTTTACTATTTCTTCTGCCTCTTTTCGAGCTTTTGCTAATATATCTGCCTTTTTGGTTTTAAGCTCTGTGTATTGCTCTTGGTATTGAGTTATACTTGCATCATATTTTTTCTCATTACCTTTGATTTCCTCACGCTTACGCTCCCAATACAGTTTATCTCTGGCAATTTCACGAAGTTGTTTTTCCAAAGATATTTGAGCAGTATCCAATTTTTCTTTTGCACGTTTAATTAGGTCGTGAGGCAAACCAATTTTGTGTGCTATCTCGAATGCAAACGAACTCCCCGGCACTCCAACCTCCAAACTATACAAAGGCATAATATTTTGAATATCAAACGCCATTGCACCATTGATTACTCCTTGGGCGTTTGAGGCATAGTATTTTAGGTTTGTATAGTGTGTTGTGATTACTCCAAAGGTTTTTTTGCTCTCCAAATCTTGGAGAATAACCTCGGCAATAGCTCCTCCAACTGTTGGTTCAGTACCACTACCAAACTCGTCTATCATAACAAGAGTATTGTCATTGCTGAATTTTAGCATTTTTTTCATATTCTCCAAATGCGAAGAATATGTACTCAAATCATTGTCAATACTCTGTTGGTCGCCAATATCAATAAACAAATTATCAAATATACCTATCTCGGAATTTGGCGAAGCAGGTATCAAAAAACCACACTGTAACATATATTGCAACAGACCAACGGTTTTCAGACAAACAGATTTACCCCCCGCATTAGGACCAGAAATAACAATGATATGTTTTTCTCGATTAAGTCGGAGTGTAAGTGGCACAATAGTTTTATGCTCTTTTTTGAGTGATTTCTCTAATATTGGGTGTCGCCCTTTGAGTAGATTAATCTCTACTTCTCGGCTAATAATTGGCTTGTGTGCCTCCATATCAATAGCTACTTTGGCTTTTGCACTCAAAAAATCTATGGTATGAATAAAATCTGAATTAGTTTTGAGATAAACAATATTTGGACGTAAACCCTCGGTATATTCCATCAGAATTTTGATTATCTCACGTTTTTCGCTATACTCCAATTCTTTGATTTCGTTGTTTATCAAAACCAATTCCTCTGGCTCAATAAACGAAGTTTTGCCCGTTGCACTCTCGTCGTGAATAAAACCTTTTATTTTGCGTTTGTTGGCAGAAGGAACAGGAATAACTGTTCTACCATTACGTATAGAAACTTGTGCGTCTTCGTCGGTCAAACCACTTGAAATAGTGGATTTTAGGATAGAAAGAATACGTTTTGATGCCTCTCGCTCCTTTTGGCTACGCTCCGAGCGCAACTCTTGAAGATAGGGCGAGGCTGAATCTTTGATATTTCCAAAACTATCTATAATTCGGTCGATTGATTGAATTATCTCAGGGAAAGTTTCTATTTTTGAGGTAAGAATACTCAAAAAGGGGTATTTTGAACGCATATTCTCGCCAAAAAAACCAACTATCTGGCACACACTTTTGACTCCCTCACGAAGAATTAACATCTCGTTTGGATTTATGTGAGTACCGTCTATCTGCAACCTACTCAAAAAGCTATCTAAATCAACATACTTACAAGCAGGAAAATTACTTTCGAACATCAAAACTAATTTCATTTCTGCCACCAAAGAAAGGTCTGCAACAATTCGTTTACGATTGTTTGAAAATTTCAGATTATCAATTTTTTCGACTGCTCCAACTGTGGTGCAGTATTTTTTTGCATAGGACTTGATTACATCAAATCCAAGTCGTTTTTCTATATCAATAGGTAATATCACAGCTCAATTATTTTTGCAAAAATAATAAAAAAATCACTGCCGTAAGGTAAAAATCAAAAAAACGTTACAGATTAGTAATCTCCGATATTTTCAGCATAAAAAAAGAGTACTTATCAAATTATAAGTACTCTTTCTCAAATCTGCCGTATTTATTTATTTTTAAGGGCTTTCTTATCTTGTTTGTATTTCTTTTTGTCCTGCTTGTCTTTTAGCTTTTCTTCGTAAGTACGTTTTTCGAATACAGAGAAACGAACATATTTTTTCGGATTGGCTTTAAGGTCGTCTAACAGAGTAGAAATATTTACAAGTGTCGTATCAAGATTGTTGTATAAAGACTCATCATTCAACAACTTCCCTACTGAACCATCTTTTGAATTAACTTTTTTGAGTACAGTGTTAATATTCTCCACAGCCTCTGGAATGGTTAGTTTTAGGTCGTTACTCATCAAATGGAAATTTGATAGAGTTTGTTTAAGTTCGGGAGTTGCCTCAGAAATTGTTTTTGAAATATTATCAAAATTAGTCATTATTCTGTTTAGTTTGGCTTTCTGACTTACAATCAAATCATTTGCACTGTTTGTTGCACTCTCCAAATTTTTCATTGTAGTGGACAAACTATTGATATTTTCTGGCGAAAGGACTTTGTTTGTAGATGCCATAAGCGTATCTACTCTATCCAAAATCACAAATAATTTGTCTGAAATAATATTGAAAGTCTGCATCATTGTAGGTTTGAACCTAAATGAAAGAGTATCCCCTTCGTTGAAATATGTATCTGCAACACCCGGAACAAGTTTAAGTTTTGGTGCGTCCATAATCGCTCCCTCTTCCAAATGCAAATAAGAATCTGACGGAATATCATATTTTGCACTAATAGTCAATTCTATAAGTATTTTGCTTTTGATACTTTCGAGATTAATTGCTGTAATCGAGCCTATTTTTACACCACGCACATAAACGGGAGTAGACACTTCCATACCTGTTGCCTCATCAATACTCATATAGTATTGGTTACGTTGGTCAAAAATATTAAGACCTTTTAGGAAATTTATGCCCCAATAAGTGGCAAACAATACGATTATAGTAGAAATTCCAATTTTAGCTTCTTTTGTTATCTTCATTATTTTAATATTTTTTTAGCCTCATCAACCGAGATTAATTTTCCATCTTTAAACGCTACAATAAATGCGTCTTTGTAGCCATTTTTGCGAATAAATCTTTGCAAAGATAATATTTCTTCGTAAGAAATATACTTTCCAGAGTAATATTTATATAAATTTTTGGATTTTATGGAGAACACTTTATCCTTGAATACCCTGAATTGAGAGGCAGTAGAGCTAAGATGTTTGGTGCTTGCAAAAAACTGCAAACTATAATAAACATTACTATTATGAGATTTATTTGTAATTGTTTTTTTTGCCTTTGGTTGAGAAGATACGGGAGAAGTTATTTTAACTTGACTATCTTTACCATCTGGGTCGTATTCATAAGTACTACTTATTTCTACATCGTTTTTGTAGTTCTCAAAACCTTCAAAAAGTGATTTGGCAATTTTTGTTCGTCCAGAGTCTGTACACAAATAAGCACGGTCTTTGGCATTGCTCAAAAAACCAATTTCTGTCAAAATACTCGGCATTGAAGTTGCCCACAAAACCCAAAATCCTGCTTGTTTCATACCACGTGAGGTGGTAGGAAGATTTCCTTTGAGTTTTTCTTGGATATTGAAAGATAGAGCCAAAGATTGTCGCTGAAAGGCGTGCTGTCCCAAACTAAACATTATGTAACTCTCCTCGTCGTTTGGGTCAAAACCTTCATAAGTCTGTTCATAACCATTTTCGAGCATAATAACACTATTTTCCTTTTTGGCAACTTCTAAGTTTGAGGCACTTTTGTGCATACCCAAGGTAAACGTCTCTACACCTCGTGCAGAGGGTGCTCCACCAACGGAATTTACGTGAACAGAAATAAATAAGTCCCCTTTCACACTATTTGCAATTTTTGCACGTTGATTAAGTTGTAGGTAAACGTCTTTGCTACGTGTATAAACTACTTTTATGTTGGGATAAGATTTTTTAATCAATGAACCAAGTTTTAGCGAAACGTCTAAGGTTATGTTTTTTTCATAGTTTTTGCCATAGACGCACCCTGCATCACGTCCTCCGTGCCCTGGGTCTATAACGACGGTTTTAATTCTAAATAATTCTTTTGGTTGGGCGAAAACATTAGCAGATAATGCTATAAAACTCGCAATAACAATCGAAAAAATATTAAATTTTGACATAGGTTATTATTCTTTCCTTTTTTTTACTATTTTTGTAGGCTGTAAGATAGTGCAAAGTTAATTTAATTGAATGAAATTACAATACATAAAATTAATATATTTATTTGTTTTTTTGACAATAGTAAGTGTTTTTAATGCGTATGGACGAACATCAAATTCGTCTAATACACTCGACGGCTCTTTATATATCAACAACTTACAAATATTAGACACCATCAAAAACAAGAAATTAGTAGATTCAACAGAAATGCAAGAGGATATTCCAGCTCCTGAGTCTGATGCTAATTTTATCACAAAAAGAGATACCACAAAGAAGAAAAAAAGCAATTTTGTAGACGAGATTGTCAAGACTAAAAACCAAGATTCTATGGTTTTGGACTTGAAAGCAAATAATATCATAATGTACAATAAAGCCGAAGTGGATTATGTCCGAAACACGCTTAAAGATGCAGATATTATAAAAATAGACCTCGAAACAAACAATATTTTCGCAAAAGGAAAAATAGACACACTCGATAGTCTATACAAAAAAGTTATATTCAAAGACAGAGAAACTGAATATAAATTGGATAGTATTGCCTATAATCTAAAAACCGAAAAAGGAAAAATTTACGGAGTATTTTTTGAGGAGGCAGAAGGATATGTTCACGGCGAAACAGTAAAAAAGATTGGCGAAACGATGAATGTCAAAAAGGGCAAATACACAACTTGTGATTTGGAACACCCTCACTTTTATCTGGCAAGTAAAAAAGCACAATACATCACAAAAGGTGAAAAAAAGACTATTGTTATTGGCCCGTCGTACGTGGTAGTAGAAGATGTACCTATTCCACTTGTTATACCTTTTGGATTTTTGCCAGTAATGTCGGAGCGTAGCTCGGGTATTGTTCTCCCTACTTTTGGCGAAGAAAATCTAAAAGGATTTTATTTGAGAGATGGAGGTTATTATCAAGTTATAAATGACTATATGGACGTTGCACTTTTGGGAGGTATTTATACTTTGGGTTCGTGGAATGCTGCACTCAAAACCAATTATGCTGTAAGGTACAAATTTAACGGAAGTATGTCGTTTGATTTCTCTCGTGATAAATTTGGAGATAAGGGAGATAAGAATTTCAGAGATATGAAAAACTACAAACTTATGTGGACTCACACACAAGACCCTAAGTTTAGACCCGGTTCTTCTTTCTCGGCAAGTGTGAACTTTGCCACAAGTGGATATAACAAATTTGACGGCACTCTCGAAGACTATACATCTACACAGACCAACTCTTCTATTGCTTACTCTAAAACGTGGATGGGAACACCATTTTCGTTCTCTACAAACGTCCAACAATCTCAAAATAATCAAGACTCTACGGTGGTATTGTCTTTACCAAACTTTGTGTTTAATGTGAGCAAAATCTATCCTTTCAAACGTAGGATAGTTGTTGGCAAACAACGTTGGTACGAAAAAATATCATTCAGCTACACTACTACTTTCAACAACACAATAAATATGAAGGAGAAAGATTTGTTTAGCTCGACTATGTTTGATAATATGAGAATGGGTATGAATCACAGTATTCCAGTACAAACGTCTTTCAACTTATTCAAATTCATAAATATTTCTCCATCGTTCAACTATACAGAAAGATGGTATTTTGACAAAATTGAACGAGAATGGAACCCAGATTTGAATAGGGTTGAGATTGATACTATGAAAGGTTTTTATAGGGTCTATGACTACAATGCAAGTGTGTCTTTGGGAACAACCCTATACGGTATGTACACATTCAAGAAAGACAGTAAAGTACAAGCTATTAGGCATATGATGAAACCATCTTTTGGATTTTCGTATAGACCAAATTTTGGTGCTCCAAGTTATGGATACTACAAAACTGTGCAGGTAGACGAAGACGGAACTCTCCAACAATATTCCCCTTATGAAAGAGGGATTTATGGTGTCCCCGGAAATAACGCCTCTGCCTCAATGTCTTTTACACTGAATAATACTCTCGAAATGAAAGTTCGTAGCGATAGAGATTCTACGGGTATCAAGAAAGTCAAAATTCTGGAAAGCTTGAACTTAGGAACATCATATAATTTCCTTGCAGACTCTCTTAATCTTGCTCCAATCTCTATATCTGCCCGAACTACATTATTCAAGTCTATGGGTATAGATTTCAGTATGTCGTGGGATTTATACAAATACACTGACGAGGGACGAAGAACAAAAGACTTTGCGTGGTCGCACGGTTCGGCAGGTAGGGTAACAAATCTTTCGCTTGGATTTGGCTATTCGTTCAGAAGTATTTTGGGCTATCAAGACAGTGGAACTGGTAGCGGAGCATTACAGCCTACTGCAACAGAACCTTTGCAAGGGACGGGTGTTATGGGAGCTCCATCACGACGAGAACAACTTTTGGCAAATGCCATTCGCAACGTGTCATATTACAATTTCTCAGTTCCGTGGAATTTATCATTCAACTATATGTTCCAATTCTCGAACACTGGTAGAGATAGCAAAATAATCCAAACACTATCTTTTAATGGAGGTGTAAACCTTACCCCAAAATGGGCAGTAACGTTTAGTGGCGGTGTGGATTTAGCAGAAATGAAACTTACTCCCGGCGTAATTGCAGTGGTTAGAGATTTGCACTGTTGGCAAATGTCAATCAGTTGGGTTCCAATAGGTTTCAGAAAAAGTTGGAACTTTAATATAAGCGTTAAATCAAGCGTACTACAAGATTTGAAACTTAAAAAATCAAGTAGCTTTATGGATAATTATTATAATTAAGATTACTATGAATACAAGAAATAATCCTCTTTTAGAAAATTTTGATACGCCAAATTTTAGTCAAATAAAATTATCTGACTACAAGCCAGCCATTGAGCAAAGTATCGAAGAGGCACAAAAAAACATAAACAGCATAATAGAAAACCCAGAAGAAGCAAATTTTGAAAACACAATCGAAGCTTTGGAGTTTGCATCATACAAATTAGACAAAATAACTACTATTTTCTTTAATTTGAACAGTGCCAACACTTCTGACGAAATGCAAGAATTAGCATTGGAATTATCTCCTATCCTAACAACATTCTCGAATGATGTTTCGCTAAACGAAGACTTATTCAAAAGGGTTGAAAAAGTATATAACAACACTAATTTTGCAGAATTAAGCGACGAGAAGGCTATGTTGCTAAAAGACACTTACAAAGGATTTGTACGTAATGGAGTAAATCTTTTAGCTGACAAAAAAGCAGTTTACAGACAACTTAGCGAGGAATTAGCTCAGCTTTCTTTGCAGTTTTCGCAAAATGTACTTAATGCTACAAACGCTTACTATTTGCATTTGCAAGACGAAAGCGAATTGGAAGGACTTCCTGAGTTTGTAAGACAAATTGGTGAGGCTGAGGCTCAATCAAAAGAATTAAAAGGCTGGGTATTTACTTTGGCACACCAAAGTTATTTACCATTTATGCAATACTCTTCACGACGTGATTTGAGAGAAAAATTATGGACAAAGTTTTCTACTCGCTCGTTTGAGAACGACAAAAACGACAATCAAGAAATAATCTTAAAAATAACTTCATTACGTAGAAAATATGCAGAGTTGTTTGGTCTAAAAAACTTTTCTCAATATGTTTTGGAGGAAAGAATGAGCAAAACTCAACAAACAGTAGAAACTTTCTTGGAAGATTTAGTCCAAAAAACTATGCCTTTTGCAGAAAAAGACTGTTGCGAAGTAAAACAATTTGCAAAAGACAGTGGATTTGAGGGAGAACTTATGCCTTGGGATTTTGGATTTTATGCCGAAAAACTAAAAATGTCTAAGTACGATATTTCTGACGACAAACTAAAACCTTATTTCAGTTTGGACAGTGTCCAGCAAGGACTTTTTGATGTATTGAACAAGTTATATGGAATAGATTTTGTAGAGAATACTACTTATGACAAATATCATAAAGATATGTTGAGTTTTGACGTGGTGGAAAATGGCAAAAAATTAGCAATACTATATATAGACTATTTCCCTCGTGAAACAAAAAGTGGCGGAGCGTGGATGACATCGTATAGAGATAGAGTTTCGTACAAAGAAATAAACACTCTTCCGATTATTTCTATTGTATGCAATTTTACAAAACCAACTCAAAACGAACCTTCACTGCTTACGTTCAACGAAGTTACTACCCTATTCCACGAAACAGGACACGCACTTCACGGAATTTTTGCCGAAGGAAGTTATCCGTCTATTAGTGGTACAAATGTGGCTTGGGATTTTGTTGAACTACCTTCACAGATTATGGAAAACTGGGCAATAGACACATATTTCCTATCGACTTGGGCAAAACACTACAAAACTGGTGAGAGTATTCCACAAGAATATATAGACAAACTAATCAAAAGTGAAAACTTTTTGAGCGGTTATGCACAAATGCGACAACTATCGTTTGGAACAAGTGATATGGCTTGGCACACTATCGAAAAAGATATAACCGTGAGTGTAAAAGAATTCGAGAGCAAAGCACTCGAAAAAACACAAATATTGCCAAAAATACAAAATAGTTGTGTTTCCACAACTTTTTCGCATATCTTTGCAGGAGGGTATGCAGCAGGATATTACAGTTACAAATGGGCAGAGGTGTTGGAAGCTGATGCTTTTTCGATGTTTAAAGAAAAAGGTGTTTATAACCGTGAATGTGCAGATAGTTTCCGCAAAAATATACTTTCGAAAGGAGGTCAAAAAGAGGCTATTGAACTTTACAAAGCATTTAGAGGTAGAGAACCTCAGAGTGAGGCTTTGTTTGAGAAACTTGGTTTGGTAAATAAATAATATATGATACACAAAATTACAGTAATACTACTTGTTATGCTATCTTTTGTATCTTGTACAAAAGACAGCTACAAGTCTGCTGTTGAGAGTGAAAGAAAAGATATTGAAAGTTTTTTTACATCAAACAAAATAGCATACAATTTGGTTGATGGAGTGTATCGAGTAGAAAATAATACTAACGCAGATGATATCTCTATTGCCAAAAAGGATTCTGTATGGTTTAACTACTCTATCCACACATTCAGAAATGGAAGGGGTGAACTTTTAGATTCAAATATCAAAGAAATTGTAGAAGGCTCAAACCTAAACTCTGAACTTTTGACTCTCGAACCTCGTGCCATAAAATACGGCACAAGCCCACTTATGAAAGGAATTGAGTTGGGAATACAGTCTTGCCTACAAAATGGAGAGTACGAATTAGTCATTCCATTTTCGTTGGCTTACGATGATAAATACTTGGGAGTAATAAGCCCTTTTCAGACAATGTATGTCTATTTAAAAATATTAAAAGTACAAAAAAATTAAAATATGAAAAACAAATTTGTTCGTATAAGTCTTGTAGCTTTGATTAGTGCAGTGTTTTTTTACGCTTGTGCTGACACAGATACACCACAAACCAGTATATCACTAAATTATTCTATGGATAAATGGATGAAAGCCAACAGACCAGATGTACAATTTAGAGATAGCGGATATTACTATAATATTTATGAGAAACACGCAGAGGGCGACACTCTGAAAGTTCAAGATACTTGTACTATTATGGTAAACATTGAAGGTAGATTACTTGATGGAACATATTTTTTGAATATGGATACTAAACGTGCAAGAATACTTGGAACATTTAGCTACAAAACAAGATATACTCCATTTAGATATATATCTTATAATTATGACAAATATACTTTTACAAATATTGGTCTGAATGCCGTTTTGAGAAATATGAAAGTGGGTGATTCTGCCGAAGTATTCCTTTCTCCAAAAAATATGGCTTACACAGAAGGTGCTGAACTTGCTCAGTATGAAGGTTTTGGTGGAAGTAGTAATTTGACTTCTAAGGATATAGCTCAATATAATATATCACTAAAAGCCATTGAACTTAATCCATTAGATAGCACACTAAAAAGAACAATAGATTTTGCAGTAAACAAATTAAACCTAAAAGCAAGAGACTCTATCAAAAAAGGACTATATGTTGCAAGGATTGACTCAATAGGAGGTGGCAATTTTTTGGGAGAAAGAGACACTGTTGTAGAAGTTCGTTACACAGGTAGATTCTTAGATGATTTTGTATTTGACACTAACGATGTAGATGTTGCAAAAGAAGTGAATATATATTCTGAAACAGAGAAATATGCAGCACTCACTATAAACAACAGTCTTAAAGATGAGGATTTTAAATATATTAAAGCATTCAAATACGCTTTCAAGAAGCTGAAAGCAGGCGACAAAGCAGTTATTGTAACAATACCCGAGTGGGCTTATGGAGAAAAAGGAAAATATAACGCAACTGGAACTCTAATCCCATCATACTCACCTATGTATTTTGAAATTGAAATATTATAATAATTATGCCAAGAGGTAAAATATATTTGTTTCCGACACCTATTTCTGACGACACGTCGGTAGATAGCGTTCTGCCAAGCCTAAATTTAGAAATTCTACAAAAAATAAATTATTTTGTAGTTGAAAACGTTAGAACAGCAAGACGCTTCATCTCTAAATGCCATTTGGGGATAAGTATTGATTCTCTAAGATTTGTGGAACTAAGCGAACACACTACAAGCTCAGAAGTAGAAGAAATAATCAAACCTATAATAGAAGGCGAGGACTGTATTTTGATGTCGGAGGCAGGAGTACCTGCAATAGCCGACCCTGGGAGTGAATTGGTTAGACTTGCACACATAAATGAAGTGGCTATTGTGCCTCTCGTAGGGCCTTCGTCAATCATTATGGCTCTAATGTCGAGCGGAATGAATGGTCAATCGTTTGTTTTTCACGGATATTTACCAGTAAAACCAGACGAAAGAAACCGAAAAATTGAAGAATTATCTCGCAGTGTAATTTCAAGAAATCAAACACAGATATTTATAGAAACTCCATACAGAAACTTAAAAATGTTTGAGAGTTTGTGCCAAAAACTACCACAAAACATACGACTTTGTATTGCAGCAAATATATCATCCCCAACACAATTTATACACACAAAGACCATAAGTCAGTGGAAAAACTACAAAGGGGATTTGCCAATAAACAAAGTTCCAGCAATTTTTGTCGTAGGTTAGTGTTAAAACATTTAAGTTTGGGTGGCACATAGTTAAGAAATTTACAAATAAAAAAAACAAATAAAATATATTCTACAATATGTTTATTTTTATTTGTAGTAAATAAAAAAATACCTATATTTGTGCTTGTAAAAATGAATTTTTTAAATTAAAATTTTAAATAATAAAATTATGAATATTCCATCAAATTTGAAGTACTCAAACGATCACGAGTGGATCAGAGTAGAAGGTGAAGAAGCTTTTATCGGTATTACTGATTTTGCTCAAAGTCAATTAGGTGACATCGTTTTCGTTGACGTAGCTACTGTTGGTGAAACAGTTGGTCAAAACGAAGTTTTCGGTTCAATCGAAGCTGTTAAAACAGTATCTGACGCATTTATGCCAGTATCTTGTGAAGTTTTGGAATTCAACGAGTCATTGAATGATGCTCCTGAAACAATTAACCAAGATCCTTACGGTGAAGGTTGGATTGTTAAAGTTAAATTGAGCAACCCAGCTGAGGTTGATGCTCTTTTGACTGCTGAGCAATACCAAGCTATCATTGGTTAATTCTACTGAAAATCAAAATGGCGTTACGTTTTCAGTAACGCCATTTTTGTAAAAACAATCGTTAAAAACTATTAAATACATAAAATTATGGCTTTTCTTACAGACGAAAAATTGGTTATAGTAGGTGCAGCAGGTATGATTGGATCAAATATGTTGCAAACTGCTTTGATGATGAATCTATCATCTAATATTTGTGCTTTCGACAGCTACGCTCCAGGTTTGGAAGGTGTTGCTGAGGAAATGTGCCACTGCTCTTTTGGCGGTGCAAAAGTTACTTGGACAACTGACGTAGCAGAAGCATTCAAAGATGCTAAATACATTGTTTCTTCGGGTGGTGCAGCTCGTAAAGCTGGTATGACTCGTGAAGATTTGCTTAAAGGCAACTCTGAAATTGCTGCTCAATTAGGTCGTGATATCAAACAATATTGTCCAGACGTAAAACACGTAACTATCATCTTCAACCCAGCAGATATTACTGGTCTTGTTGTATTGTTGGAGGCTGGTTTGAAACCATCTCAGGTTACAACTCTTGCTGCTTTGGATAGTACTCGTTTCCAAACTGCTATTTCTCAACATTTTGGTGTTGAACAACATAAAGTTACTGGCTGTTGCACTTATGGTGGACACGGTGAACAAATGGCTGTATTTGCATCAAAAACTATGGTTGATGGCAAACCTCTTACAGACTTTATCGGAACTCCTGCTCTTAGCTTGGAGAAATGGGAAGAAATTAAACTTCGTATTACACAAGGTGGTAAACGTATTATCGACCTTCGTGGACGTTCATCTTTCCAAAGCCCTGCATACGTATCAATCCAAATGATTGCTGCTGCTATGGGTGGTGCTGAATTTACTTGGCCTTCTGGCGTATATGTAAACGACGCTGCTCACAAACAAGTTATGATGGCTATGGACTCTGTAATCACTAAAAATGGTGTTAGCTACAAACCAGTAGAAGGTACTGCTGAAGAAATGGCTGCATTAGAAACAAGTTACGGACACCTACAAAAACTTCGTGACGAGGTTATTGCAATGGGTATCATTCCTGCACTTGACAAATGGACTGAACTAAATCCAAATTTGTAGTTCAAAAATTTGCATAAAACATAGTGGAGCATATCTAATAAGATTGCTCCACTTTTTTTAGTACCATTCACTAAAAAAAATTATCTTTGCATCACAAAAGAACAGAATATGGAAAACACAGAATTATATATACGCTTTGAGGCTAACCTAACTCAGAGTTTACTGAAATATTGCAAAGATATGTCTATGCTTGGTTCTCAGCTTTTGGAGGTAGAAGAATTGGAAGAGGCTTGGGAAACTATGTCGGCTGAATATATGGCAGATGCAGTACCTAATGTAGTTGAATATCCACTTGTGGCACTTGCTTGGGCAGGATATTTGGGGATTGGCTCTGCTCACTTATGGGACGAGGATTGGGCAAAACATAGCAATGCCACAAAACTATACACTAAAATGCAAAGTCCACGAGGGTTTGACGAAATGGACGAATATATCATTCAGGGTATGTTAAAGATAGTTTTGGACTCAACAGAGGCTAAAAAAATAGAAGATACACTACGAGGTTGTGCGGATATTGCACGTACACTAATTCGCAAAGAGGGTTTTCTCCCTCAGACCAAAGAAGCATTTTTTGTATTCTCGCACGCTTGCAAAATTATATTCAAAATAGGAGTTTCAATGGAACTATACCGACTTGGCTACAAATACGAGAAAGTTGTAGTAGATGTGCCACAAACTCTATCATAAATTAATATTGCTATCCGATAAAAATTTCAAACAATAATTCCCTCCATTTTTAGCAAAAAACTAAAATGGAGGGAATTAATTTTATATTTAAATATATATTATTTTTGTGCTTTTACAAAAGTAGATTTTTGCATCTCAAACAAAATTCTTCCATCGTGAAGCCTAATCCACGAACGGAAATCTGCTTTGCCTTCGATTAATTCAATTACCCTTGCTCCATTGCCCTCAATCAGCGAATTATATTCTGTATTTCCGCCACTGAATCTACCATATCCAAGCACTATTCCGTAAAGTGAAGTAACATAGTCATTGTCGTGGTCGTGTCCTACAAATACACCCATAATATCTTTCTGTTGCAACATCTCGGCAAACAATCCAGTATTAATTCTTGGTGCACAAGCCTTCTCGTATCTATATCCCAAAAATCTACATTTCTCGTCCGAGGCAGCTTGATTAAACTCAGGAAGTGGAATATGAAAAAATGCAAGTGATGGCACTACTCTACCATTTTGTGCAATTAATTTGTTGCTTTGTTCTTTGTACCACTGAATTTGTGAAGTACTTATCCAAGCATAACCTTTTACAATATTCTTGATAGGCGAATAGCTATGAGAGTCAAAACAATACAAATAAGACTGGGGTTTATTATCCCTACCCATTACTGGCAAAATATAATTTGAAAACCCATCTAATCCTTTCTGTGTAAAACCCTTATTACCGCTAAGCGATTCAATGATTTTTTGAAGCTCTTGAAGAGATGTCCCTTGTTCATCATCGTGATTTCCCCAAGTTACACAAAAATTCAAATTACGTTCCAAAACTGGCTCTAATACTTCTCGCAAAGACTTTTCTGCGGGAGCATTATATATCAAATCACCTGTAAAAATCACAAAATCAGGTTTTTCTGTATCCAAAACCGAACGCATATTTTGAAGTGCAGCTTGGGATTCTTTAACACCTGTTTTGTAGTGCAAATCAGTGAATTGGACTATTTTGAAAAGTCCTTTTTCATTAAATTTAAGGCTTTGAGCCTCAACTCTTAGCACGCCAATAACAAAGGCTATGCAAAGAAATAGATGTAAGTTTTTCATTTATTTAAAGTTTGTTTATCTCTCAAAAGCAACATATTTTTGCTCGGTTGGAACATAATTTTCGTCGTCCCACAAAGTACTGCTCAACATCAAATCAGCACTATAACGATTACAAGCAATAGGCACATTATGCAATCGACACTGACGCAAAAGCATTTGAATATCTGCCTCGTGAGGCTGAGCATTAAGGTCGTCAATCAAAAATATGGCAAGATTAATTTCTTTGCGTACCACCATTGCTGCAATTTCTGCATCTCCTCCAAGAGGGCCAGAGTTCATACATTGAATATCTGCTTCAAATCCTTTTTTTGCGTATTCATTTTTGATTAACGAACCAGTAGTACCAGTACACACCAAAGAATGTTTGCACAAATATTCTGCGTTATACAAAGCCCATTCTACCATATCCGCTTTGCGTCTATCGTGAGCAACTAATGCGATTTTTAATTTTTTCATAAATAATTTATTTTTTTAAACTGAATACAACTTCTAATCCTCCCTCAGTCAGGTTACTCGCTTTGACAGTTCCATTGTGAAACGCAATAGCATTTTTGACTATTGATAATCCCAACCCACTGCCACCATCTCGGCGTGTTCTGCCCTCTGTTGGGCGATAAAATCTCTCAAATATTTTTTCAAGATGTTCGGGAGCAACTCCAAAACCATTATCTCTGACCGAAAAGTAATGAAAATTATCGTCAGAATAAATATTTTGTATATTTATTTTTGTATCTGTCGAAGAATATTTAAGCGAATTATCAACCAAATTCCTAAAAATAGTATATATCAAATTATAGTTTCCTTTTAATACAAAGTCCTGTGTAATAGCATTTTCGACAAGTGCATTTTGTTTTTGTATTCTTGCAGAAAATTCAATTTTTATATCCTCAATTATTTCAGATAATTTGAGTTCTTGAATCTGCAAATTCTCTTTGTTTGACTCTATTTTTGAAAGTTCCGAAACATCACGAACTAAATCTGCCAGACGCAAACTTTGCTTGTATGCTTTTTGGATAAACTGCGTACGAGTAGCCTCCGACATAGATTGTGTCGAAACTATTGTTTCTAAATACCCTGTAATGCTTGCTATTGGGGTACGTAGCTCGTGCGAGATATTATTTGTCATTTCGAGTTTCAAACGGCGATTATTCTCCTGTGCAGAAATATCGTCTATGGTAATTTCTATACTCTTGTCCTCAAAAGCAAAGGCACGTATTGCATAGTGTGAAACTCCAAAATTAAGCACTTTGTCGTAATCCAAAACAACATTATTTTGAGAAAAATCTTTGATTGCCTCAACACACTCACTTAACTGCTTAGTTTCCCATAAATCCTCGGCACGTAAAGATTTATTTGCAGAAATTTTGTTCAAAAAAGCATTAAAAAGCGTATTAGAATAAATTAAATTTAGGTCTTTATCGAAGAATGCCAAACCTATATTCAAATGCGAAAAATGCTTTATCAATCTCTCTTTTTCGGTTTTTATAAGTTCTTTGTCATTTTGTATTTGCATATAGTTGCGTTTTAGTGCATCTCCAATAGCTCCTAATTCGCTGTCTGGAAAACTAACTCCAAGCGTCGGGTCTTGCGAGAATCTACGAAGTGCTATAAGCGATTTGCTAAATTTGCCAGAGATAAGCACAAACATAGAAATTGCTACAACAAAGAAAAACAACACCAAATAAATATCTAAATTATCAGCCCTAAGCATAAGTTTAAGGTTTACGTTGTAGGGCAAAGCCATACGTACAAAATAACCTTCAAAATATGTGGATTGATAAAGATAATCGTCGTTGGTAGAAACCGAGTATCTCAGTGAATTTGATTTTTTATTTTTGATAGATTCTTGAATTTCGGGTCGCAATAAATGGTTTTCCATTTTTGATACATCTTCCACAAAATTATCAAACAAAACCCTACCTGTTTTGTCAATTACCGTAAGTCGAATTTGGTCTGGAAGATACTCAAATAGTTGTCGGTAGTCTATACTATCCAATGTTTTATTCTGCTCAGAAATATAGTTTTGTGCCACAAGCGTAAACGCCGTCAAACGATTGAGAATATTCTCTCGTTTAGCAGTTTTCTCTCTCTGATATTGCAAACTTACAATCACTACCGTAAAGAGTATCAATACGGCAGATATATTTAAAAAAAGTCTTTTTTTATAATTCATAGTTTTTGTTTTTTATTTATTGCTCTGGGATAGAAAATTAAAAAAATCATTATAATTGACTAAGCAATACTTTTATTTGTAGGGGGGCTTGGAAAAATGATTTTTAAAATTTTTATCTTTCAAGAATCATACAAATTTCTAATAAATTCGCATCTCTTAGGATATTTTGCATATATAACGTAGCGTACCGACGTACGTAAGTTAGGAGCATAGGCGAAATATACAAGATAGGCGAGTTTCGTTTTTAATTTTCGTTAAAACAATAACCATACCCCGAGCGATTTTCTATCATAGAACCCACCTCTCCAAGTTTTTTGCGTAAACGAGCCACGTGAACATCAACCGTACGTTCCAAAACATAACTATCTCCCTTCCAAACATAGTCCAAAATATCTTGACGTTCAAATGTTTTTTTGGGACTTGAAACCAACAAAACAAGGATTTGATATTCTGTTTTGGTAAGTAATATTTCCTCGTTATTAACATAAACACGTTTTGCAGTTGGGTCTATTTTTAGACCAGCAAACTGCATTTCTTGCTCTGGTGCTTGACGGTATCTCATTTCACGACGTATGATAGCTGCCACTCTTGCCAATACTTCTTTTACGGAAAATGGCTTGATAATATAATCATCTCCACCTGCCGAAAAACCTGTAAGCATATCATTTTCGGTAGTTTTGGCAGTCAAAAACACAATAGGAACAGAAAGTTTCAATTCTTTACGTATTTTGTCTGCTACTTTTAGACCAGATATTCCGCCCATCATAATATCCAACAATACAAGGGAGCATTGCGAAGTAATTTTGGATAATGCCTCCTCGCCACTCTCTGCCGTTATTACCTCATAACCCTCACTTTCGAGATTAAAGGATAGTATTTCACGAATATCCTCCTCGTCATCTACTACCAAGATTTGAATTTTATTTTTCATCTTGTTCATAAGTCTGAAATTTATGCTTAATATCTTTACCGTCAATAATATAAATAGCTGCCTCGGCAATATTTGTTGCATTATCGCCAATTCGCTCTAAGTTTGTAGCAATAGCATTTAGTAGTAGTGAAGACTTCACAGACGCCACTGGTTCTGCACCTACAAGCGACTCACAAATCTCTTTGTTCAGAGTATTTACTCTAACATCTGTAATCATAACCTCTGCCGCAACTCTATTGTCTTTACATACTATTGCAAAGATAGCATTTTTAGTCATATTATCAACATAGTCCAACATTGTCAATAGTTTTATTTTAGTATTTTTATAAACCACCGAATCATTTTCTATGTTTTCCATAAACTGACACACATTTAGAGCGTGATCTGCAATTCGCTCCATATAGTTGGTGATATCATAATAGGCTATAATTTTTCGCAAATCGGTAGCTCGTGGAGAATACAAAACAATACTGCTTATCACCTCACTTCTTAGCTTCACTTCCAAACTATCTATCATACGCTCATTGTCCTCTACACTGCCAATATATTTTTGTGCCAACGTCTGGTCGTCTATTATTTGTTTACAGTAGTTGAGCTGTTGAAAAACTGTTTTTGCAAGGACATCAACGTCTTTTTTTATTCTATCAAATGCGATATTACTCATATAATTATTTTGTTTAATGTTATTAATTTTATTTCTAAAAAAAGTTAAATTTTTATCTTTCCGAAATCTTACAAGTTTCGTTTTTAGCGGACAACACTAATATTTTAACCGAAATTACCTGTCAGATATTCCTCTGTGCGTTTGTTTTTGGGAGTGGTAAACATTGTTCGAGTATCTCCATACTCCACTGCCTCGCCCAAATACATAAACATTGAATTGTCTGAGATACGTGCAGCTTGGGACATATTGTGAGTAACTATCATAATCGGAAACTTTTGTTTGAGTTCCAGAATTAGTTCCTCGATTTTTGCAGTAGCTATTGGATCGAGTGCAGATGTTGGTTCGTCCATCAACAAGAGTTCTGGGTGAAGAGCAATAGCTCGTGCAATACATAGTCTTTGTTGCTGACCTCCCGACAAAAACGAACCACGTTTGTTTAGCGAATCTTTGACCTCAGTCCAAAGTCCCACACTCTGCAATGAATTTTGAACAATCTCTTCACGTTCGATTTTTGAGAGTTTAAGACCATTTAGAGTATAACCTGCAACAACATTTTCGGCAATGCTCATAGTAGGAAATGGGTTTGGACGCTGAAACACCATACCTGCCATACGGCGAGTTTCTATTGGGTTCATTTTCAAAATATCTTTGCCTTTGAGTATAATCTCCCCACTTACCGAAATCTCTGGATAAAGTTCGTGCATTCGGTTTATGGCACGTAGCATTGTACTTTTGCCACAACCCGAAGGCCCCATTACTGCTGTAATTTGTTTATCAAAAATTTGTGCATTCACGTTTTTTACAGCAAAAGTCCCTTTTGAATAACTCACAGATAAATCTGTAAGCGAAAGTACTACATCATTTTGTATTGAATTTATTAATTGATTTTCCATTTTTTAGCTATTTGATTAGAAATTATATTAAGTGTTAGTACCAAGAAAAGTAGTATTATAGAGCAACTCCATATCATTCCGACTAAGTTAGGGTCGTTGTAGAATTCCCAAATAATTAGAGGTATTGCAGACATTGGGTCTGTCAAATCCCAACTAATTATACTGCTTCCAAGTACGGTAAGCATTAGTGGTGCAGTTTCGCCCGCAACCCTCGAAACAGACAATAATATGCCTGTAAATATCCCCCCAAAAGCAGAAGGCAGAATAACTTTAAACACTGCCTGAGTATTTGAACAACCCAAAGCCAAAGCAGCTTCACGCATAGACTGCGGTATCATTTTAAGAGTTTCTTCGGTTGAACGAATTATCATTGGGAGCATCATAATCACAAGTGCCACTGCGGCAGCCAATCCAGAGTACGAACCCATTGGTCGCACCACCCAACTATATGCTATCAAACCTACCACTATCGACGGTACGCCTTGTAATAAATCCGCAATAAATCTAATTACCCCAGCATACTGACTTTTTGGGTTTTCCCACAGATAAACTCCAATCAATATCCCAATAGGAATAGCAAGTAGTGAAGCACAAAGCACTATCATCAGAGTTCCTATAATACCTGTTGCAATACCTCCCGGAATAATATCTCCTTCGGCAAGAGCCATTGCAGCTTCCCACGAACTTGGAGTTTTCTCCGTAAAAAATTCCCAACTTATTTGGCGATAACCTTTGCTTACTACATCATAGATAATAGATAACAAAGGCAGTGATACAACAAAAGAAAAAACACATACCAATACCAAAAAAAATCTATCTTTTATATATCTCAATCTCATTATACACTAAATTTTTTGATTATTAATTTACCGATATAGTTGATTATACCCGTAATAACAAACAGCAGCAAAGCAATAGCTACAAGCGAAGATAATTTTAGTCCGTCTGCCTCTCCAAATTGATTGGCAATAACACTTGCCATTGTATTGGCAGAATCACTCAACGAACTTGGAAGATTATTTACGTTACCAATAAGCATTGTTACTGCCATTGTTTCGCCAATAGCTCTGCCCAATGACAAGATATAACTGGCAAATACCCCCGAACTCGAAATAGGAAACAATACTGTTTTTATCATCTCGTAGCGTGTTGCTCCAAGACTATAAGCAGCCTCCTTCATATCTCGTGGTACCATCGAAAAGAAATCACTACTCAAAGAACTTGCATAGGGAATAATCATAATAGCAAGCACTGCCGAAGCTGTTATAATTCCCAAACCACTGTCCGAAACACCTAAATCAGCCATAAGCGGTTTGATTGTATAAAAACCCCAAAGACCATAGACGATTGACGGAACTCCCGAAAGAAGATTTACTACAAAACCAACTATTTTTGCAAATCTACTGTTACGAAAATACTCGCCAGTGAAAAGTGCCACCGAAATAGAAAAAGGAAATGATAGCAGAAGTGCTAAGAATGAGGTTAGGAGCGTACCAACAATAAAAGATAATGCTCCATAACTCTCACGCTCTGGGTGTGGATCCCACTCGGAGGAACTCACAAAACCCAATCCAAACTCTCCAAAAGCGGGGATTGACCCACTCACAAGAGAGTAGATCATTCCCGACGCAATTATTAAAATCAAGAGTGAAAGGACAAATAATATTTTTTTAAAGAAATTATCTTTCATTCAAAGTTTCACCGTTATAAGTTACTGTTTTAAGAATATTTTTTGCAATGTTTACTGCCGATTTTGGAAGTGGAGCATAATGCACTTTTTCTGTCAAAGATTGAGCCTCAGAAGAAACCAACCAATTAAGCATTTCTACGTTTTTTTGGGCTGTTAGTTTGTCTTGACAAACAATTTCTTGATTTTTGTAAATCAAAATCCAAGTCAAACAACTAATTGGGTAAGACCCTTTGGCGTGCGAAGCAGTAATCATTTGGCGTGTATCCGAAGCAATCTCACCACTAAGTGATGCAGAGATAGACTCTGTACTTGCTTTCACAAACTCACCATTTGGATTTTCGATAGCTGCTGTTGGCATATTTAGTGCAAACGCATATTCCGAACCCACATAACCTATTGCACCTTTTGTTTGTTTGATAATACCCGCAACTCCCGGGTTGCCTTTGGCTGCTACACCCACATTCCATTTAAGTGCTTTGCCAGTTCCCATAGTTTCTTTCCACGCTTGGGATACTTTTGACATATAATCACTAAACACAAAGGTTGTTCCACTACCGTCCGAGCGATACGCCGGAGTAATAGCAAGGTCAGGAAGGACTACATTAGGATTAATCTTTGAGATTTGAGCATCATTCCAATTCTTAATCTCGCCTAAGTAGATTTTAGAAATTATATCAGAATTAAGATTAAGCTCTTTTATTCCGTCAAGGTTGTAAGCCACTACAACTGCTCCCATACAAGTTGGGATATGCAAAACATTTGAAGGCATTTCGCCCATTTCTTTGTCCGACAAATAAGCATCACTTCCTGCAAAATGAACTACTTTGTCTTTTAGGCTTCTAATACCGCCTCCACTGCCAATTCCACCATAAGTTATGGCTATTGGTTTGATGGTTTCATAGGTTTTGAATGCTTGTGTATAGAAAGGCAGAGGAAAAGTTGCTCCTGCACCAGTCAATGTAACATTTTGTGAACTTGTACACGCCAAAGCAAACATAGCAGCTATGGCAATCATTAAAATCTTTTTCATATTTTTTGTTTATTACTTAATTTATTACAGTGTTATTACTAATAGGAGTTTGGAAAAAATTATTATTATTGCTGTCCAGTAAAAATTTTACAAGTTCCCAATAAACTCGTATCTCTTAGGATATTTTGCTGATGGTCATAACGTAGCGTACTGGCGTACGTGAGTTATTAGCATCGGCGAAATAGACAAGATAGGCGAGTTTCGTTTTTAGCGGACAATACTAAATTATTATATTTTAACTTCAACACTTAGCCTTACAAACATATCTCGTTTTTGCCCCAACGCTTTCTCATATAGGAAGTTTGGAGATATTTTGACTTGTTTGATAGGTTGATATTGCAAACCCACCACAAAATCTTCTTTCTCGTCAGCCCAGTTATTTTTCACAAAAAGGTTGTTGTATCTACCATATATGCTTAGTTTTTTGTGTAGTTTGACATTTGCATATACCGAAACCCCAGATTGCGACTGTTTAGCAACAAATTTTGAGTTCCACATTTGGTTAAACTCTGCACCAATAGAGAAATATTTGTGGCTATATCCTGCGAACAATGCAAGAACTTCTTGGTCGGTGTATTCTTCACCATTTGGAGATGAATAAATATCTGTATAGGCTCTCAGCGTAATACTTTCGATAGGTTTGGCAGTCAAACCCAAAGAATATCTGTATTTACTATCAACATTTATATGTTTGTAACCCTCGCCATTGGATACTACAACGTCTGCCGAAAGCCATTTTGTAAATTTGTAGCCAAGCGAAAGACCTAAATCGGCACTACTACCAAATTTGTATTTGTCTTGAAAAGATTTTTCGACAAATCTATATCCCCAAAATTTTTCTTGAACCGAAAATTGATTCAAACCAATCAAACCAAACTTAACGTTTAAGTTCTTGTATTTCCAAGCCAATAGTGCATTTTTGACATAGGCTATCTGGTCGTAGTTTGAATTAAAAATCTTTGAATTACCAAAGTCCAAAACTACTTTTGCAGAGAATCCTTTTGCAAATGCCATTTCGTAACCCAGATACGCCCTCGAAAGATTGAAACCAGATTTACTTTCCTCGTTCCCTATTCCTGCTTTGTAGTCAGCAAATAAAGTTACGATAGGTTTGCCCGAAAACTTAAATTTCTTTTTTGACTCGACAGGCTCGTTTGTGTCCTGAGCGAAACTACTTAATGCCATTAAGGCAAATAAAAGTGTAGTAATTTTTCTTTTCATTTCTATAAATGATTAAATTTTTATGACACAAAAGTAGAGAACAGAGATTTCGAAGTAGCTACACCATTGTTACGATTTTGTTAAGAAGAAAATATTTCAGATTTATGCACATTACCACGATATATTTTTGCATAGTACTGTCCGCTAAAACGAAACTCGCCTATCTTGTCTATTTCGCCGATGCTCATAACTCACGTACGC
>CAZRHJ010000022.1:0-30176 GCA_964600025.1 uncultured Rikenellaceae bacterium
ACATTGTTGTTTAATCTATTACGATTATTTTTAAAATTTTTACCGGACAGCAATATTTTTGTTTATATTGCTGTTCAGTAAAAAATTCAAAAGTGCTTTGCACAGTTTATTGCAATGTATTACTACGTGAAGCAGAGCATCTGCAAAATAGATAAGATAGGCGAGTTTCGTTTTTAGCGGACAATACTATTTTGATTTATAGAATGTAGTCTTCTGTTTCTATTGTATATCCATCAACTTTTGTTGAATCAAACTTACATCTAAGCGAATAAGCATTATCCTCATTTGTGAAATACACATCAGAAAGGGTAGTGGTGTTAATATATTGCCCCGCTACAACTTCAACGACAAATGGTTCATCAAGTCCAGCCATTTGATTACCATTCTTGTCGATAGTAATAAGTATTCCTTCAAAAACAATGTTCTGTACATAGCTTTCGTTTAATATCACGTGAATATCAAAAGAAGAATAATCATTATCTTGTGATATTATTTCAGCACGTATAGTTGCAGTACGAGTACTTGGCTGAGGGTTTGTACTCGAAATAAATTCAACATTTACAGAATAGTCATTTATTGCATTTTTATAGTTAAATTTAATTGGGACAATATCCCCATCTCTATTTTTGAGATAGGCACTAACTTTTCTTGTGCCACTTCCCGAATAATTAGATATATCCAAATAAATTGAGGCATTGCCACCATAAGTATTAATATTTGTTTCTCCAAAAATATATCCCATTGTATCATCTTTCAAAACAAGTTTATCAAAGCCCCCATAACTCGATATATTTTGTGGAAACTGAAAATTGCCCCTCAAAATAGGTTTTGTTTGCATATATACCTTTGTGTCTAACTCCAAATATGGTTTCAAAGTTTCGCTGTATGGGTCATCAAAATTACTAAGAGAATATGGTTTTTCTAACCTCAAAATAAACTCATTACCATTAGTATTTAAATACCATTTTGCATTACAAGCCCTCGAAAAAATATTATAGAATGGAGATTTATTAGGTATTAATTCATTGTAATTATCATAAGCTACACCTCCCTCACGAGCCGAAACTAACAGGCTTTGAGCGTCACGACTACCAGTATATCCGTAGTTATCAACTATATCTTTAATATTTGCCATATCTACCAGTAATAATTATTAGCGTGAACATTACCATTGTTGTCAATTCTTGCCAATTCTGCATTAGTTTTATTTGTTATTTTTAGTGTGCCGTTAATTTCTTCTATATTAAAATTAGGTGTTTGGATTTTTGATGCAGATGCTACGTGTGAATCGGTAAAAGCGATTGTTTTCCAAGATTCAAAGCCACTTCCAGTATGTCTTCTGAAAAATAATTTATCTTCATATAAATTAGCTATTATATCTACAAAATATATAGAACTATTTCTATGAAAAGGTAATGTTATTCCAATCGAATACGGTAATGATTCTGGAGCATTGATTGCGTTCCCCTCCGATGATTTAAAAATACTCGAAACGGGATTATTCCAATCATTAACCTCAGTCGCAAGATGTTTTCCATCTAACAATTCAGCATTCAAATTCTTAACCAAATTTGCATTGTTCATTGTGCCACCATCAAGTCCCAATTTTTCTGCAATTTTATTAAGAACAGTAGTAGCAAAATTGGGGTCATTACCAAGAGCAGATGCAAGTTCTTGCAGAGTGTCGAGAGTTTCGGGCGAACTATCCACAAGTCGTGCAACTACTTCATCTGCATAATCTTTTGCATCAGTGAGCGTTTCAGCATCTTTAATTATAGCATTAGAAATAGCCTCATTTTTGTTTGCATCGCTATATTCTTTTGCAGAACGCAAAACAGCCTCGTTATCAATAGTCCATATTGCTTTGATGTATTCCTCATTAATAGATAAAGTCAAATTTGGTTCACGAGTGGGTTTGCCAATGATTATTTGCCCTCCTTGCGGTTCTTTTATGATATTCAAACCATTACCAGCTTGGATATCGTTGTAAACAACAGAACGGATAGTTCCTGAGTTGTTATTTTGCTCAAAAAGTTTTGAATAATTAAGATTTATATACTCAATATCTTTTTGAGAGGGCAAAATCTCTATCTCATTTTCTCCAAGTCCAATTCCTATAACTGCATTTTGTTTGCTATTAGTGTATTTAACCACAACTGGCTCGGCATAATCTATATTTGGTTTTAATTCATTTAATTTATTTATAGCCTGTGTTTTGGTATGCAAAACATCATCTGTATGCTTAAATATTATTTTGTTATGGGCATTTCCGTCAAAATTTCCTATTATATCACTAACACTATGCGTATGATGTTTTACAGATATCTGCGAACTTCCGCTCGAAATAGGTTTATCAAAAGTCATTTCAAAATGGCTTATCTCAGTATCCGAGATTTTAAATCTATTATTTATCTCTATTTCAAATTTTAAATCCATAATTATCCTCTCCCGTGAATTGATTTTAATACTCTGAATATCTGTACTTGTTCGATAACTCTTTTTTTGTCTTTTGTGAGTATAACAGAAAGCAGATAATCTCCTTGTGGTAGTGTAGATGTAACACCAGAAGAAATATTTATCTCTAATGTGTGATTGTCGCTAAGTTGTGATTTTATACCTTGATTTTGGTTTGATAAAATAATTTGGGTTTGTGATGAATTTACAAATGCAATTTCTATTTCCAACGAAGAAATATCTACATTTTGGTCTGTGCTGTCTTTTGCACGAAGTGTTATATCTAAGTCCTCGCCTTGATACAACTCATAAATTGAACTTTTCATATTTTTTAGGGCAAAAATATCCTCTCTTTGATTTGTAAAGAAAAACTCACTGTATAAAAAATTATAAAGACATTTATTTAAGGATTTTAGTTCAAAATTTAGTATATTTGCATCTGATATGGCTGGTAATAGCCATTCATCTAAAATCATTTGATATGAACAAAGTAGCATTAATAACTGGTATTACAGGACAAGATGGAGCATATTTAGCTGAATTTCTTTTGAAAAAAGGTTATACTGTTCACGGCATAAAACGTCGTGCATCATCTTTCAATACCGAGCGTATAGACCACTTATACCAAGACCCTCACGTTGATGGTCGCAAACTTATATTGCACTACGGCGATATGAGCGATTCTTTGAATATTACCAGAATTATCAAAGAAACTCAACCTGACGAAATATATAACCTTGCTGCACAATCACACGTGAAAGTATCTTTCGAAACTCCTGAATATACCGCAAATGTTGATGCGTTAGGCGTTTTGAGAATATTGGAAGCAGTGCGTCTGTTGAGCTTAGAGAAGAAAACTCGAATATATCAAGCCTCTACATCTGAACTATTTGGTGGACAAGGCTCTGAAAATGAGCTTTTGAACGAACTTACACCTTTTAATCCTCGTTCTCCCTATGCAGTTGCCAAATTATATGGTTACTATATTATCAAAAACTACCGTGAGGCTTATGGTATGTATGCTTGTAATGGTATTTTGTTTAATCACGAGAGTCCTCTACGTGGTGAAACTTTTGTAACACGCAAAATCACTCGTGCTACATCAAAAATTGCTCTCGGACAACAAGATTGTCTATATCTGGGAAATATGAACGCCAAACGAGATTGGGGACACGCCAAAGACTATGTCAGACTACAATGGCAAATTCTTCAACAAGAAACACCAGAGGATTGGGTAATTGCAACTGGTATAACAACCACTGTACGTGAATTTGTGCGTATGGCGTTTGAATATGTAGGGATTACGCTAAAATTTGAGGGCGAAGGTGTTAATGAAATAGCAAAAGTAGAAAAATGCAATGGCGAATACAAAATTGCAAAAGACACAGTAGTCGTAAGGGTAGATCCTCAATATTTCCGTCCAACAGAAGTTGATATTCTTATTGGCGACCCTTCAAAGGCCAAACAAAAATTAGATTGGAAACCTGAATACGACCTAAAAGCATTGGTAGATGATATGATGCAATCTGATTTGAAGCTAATGAAAAAAGACGCATATTTGGCAGATGGTGGCTACAAAACACTTAATTATTTTGAGTAGTATAATGGAGAAGAATGCAAAAATATATATTGCTGGTCATCGTGGAATGGTTGGTTCGGCAATACTTCGTGGTTTAGAAGCCAAAGGTTTTACAAATTTTATTGTCCGCACTCACAAAGAATTAGACTTGACTAATCAAGCAGCTGTGAATGATTTTTTTGCAGACCAAAAACCAGATTATGTGTTTTTGGCAGCAGCCAAAGTTGGAGGAATATTAGCAAATAGCCAATCTCCTGCTCAGTTTTTTTATGAGAATATAATGATAGAAGCAAATGTGCTTCACGCATCGTACCTAAACGGAGTAAAAAAACTTATGTTCTTGGGTTCGAGTTGTATTTACCCAAAATATGCAACACAACCAATGAAAGAAGATGCTTTGCTAACAGGTCTTTTAGAACCAACCAACGAGGGCTACGCAATGGCAAAAATATCTGGTATCAAAATGTGCGATTACTACCGCAAACAATATGATTGTGATTTTGTGAGTGTTATGCCAACAAACCTTTACGGAACTGGGGATAATTATGATTTACAAAACTCTCACGTACTTCCAGCAATGCTCCGAAAATTTCACGAAGCAAAATTAGAAAACAAAAAAGAAGTTGTGCTGTGGGGTAGTGGTTCGCCTTATCGAGAGTTTCTACACGCTGACGATATGGCAGATGCAACAATATTTTGTATGCAAAACTATTCGGACTACGGACACGTAAACGTTGGTTCACAAAGTGAACTAACAATCAAAGAATTAGCCGAAAAAATAAAAAATATAGTGGGTTTTGAAGGAGAAATAGTTTGGGACACCACAAAACCAGACGGAACTCCTCGCAAACTTATGGATTCTACAAAACTATATTCAATGGGTTGGTCACCGTCAATATCACTTGACGAAGGTATCAAACAAACTTACCAAGAATTTTTGAAAAAGTATTAAAAAATGGGCATTTTAATCAATGCCCATTTTTGTCTTTACGAAATATTATAAGCTCCTAATAAATTCGTATCTCTTAGGATATTTGCTGATAGTCATTGGCGTATGTGAAACAGAGCATCGGTGAAATAGACAAGATAGGCGAGTTTCGTTTTTAGCGGAAAGGACTTATTATTTTTTGAATTTTAGTCTTAGACTATTTGTAACAACACTAAAACTACTAAGTCCCATAGCTGCCCCTGCTATCATAGGATTTAACAAAAATCCAGTGAAAGGATAGAGAACTCCTGCTGCAATAGGAACACCAATAAGGTTATAAACAAACGCCCAAAACAGATTTTCTTTTACTGTTTTGACAGTTTGACGAGAAAGTTTTATAGCCTCCTCAATCTTTGCCAAATCCGACGAGATAATGGTCATTTTGGCTACGTCCATAGCAATATCACTACCTTTACCCATTGCAATACTCAAATCGGCTTGTGCAAGTGCCGCACTATCGTTAATACCGTCGCCAACCATTGCAACAACTTTACCTTGACTTTGCAATTCTTTTACAAAATCTGCTTTGTCTTTTGGCATCATCTCTGCTTTAAAATTCTTTATTCCAGAAAGCTTAGAAATATTTTGAGCTGTATTGAAATTATCTCCCGTAAGCATATATACCTCAAAATTTGATTTCTGCAAATGTTCTATTGCCAATTTAGAGTTGTATTTGATTTTATCGTTTATTGCAAGTAGGGCAAGAACGTGTTTAGAGTCTGCAAACCAAACAACTGTTTGTGCTTCGTTACTCCATCTTGTGCTTTTTTCGGTAAAACTATGGTCTAATTCGATACCATTTTCTTGGATAAATTTAGTGTTTCCAACTATCCAATACTCTCCATCAACTTTCCCACGTACTCCTCTGCCAGTTACACTTTCAAAGTCATTTATTTCGATAGAATTTGCCCCTTTGAAATATTCAACTACTGCCGAAGCTGTTGGGTGTTGCGAAAGAAGTTCCAAACTATACAAAATATCTTTAAATCTTTGGTTTTCTTCTTTCCAAAATATATTTGAAAGCTGAGGTTTTCCCTCTGTGATAGTGCCTGTTTTGTCTAACACAATGGTGTTTACTTTTTTGGCTATTTGCAAACTTTCGGCATCTTTGATTAATATTCCTTTCTCTGCTCCTTTGCCAATTCCTACCATAATTGCAGTTGGGGTAGCTAATCCCAATGCACACGGACAAGCAATAATCAAAACCGTTACCATTGACAGAAGTCCATTACTAAAACCGTTTTGAGCATCAAAAATCTGCCAAAGAACAAAAGAAATAACTGAAATAGTAATAATAATTGGCACAAAAATAGCTGCTATTTTATCAACTAATTTTTGTACTGGGGCTTTACTGCCTTGTGCCTCGTTTACGAGTGCAATAATTTGAGATAGTAGGGTATCACTACCAACCTTTTGTGCAACATATACAAAACTACCTTTTTGGTTTATAGTGCCTCCATACACCTTATCTCCTTTTTGTTTCAGAACCGACATAGGCTCGCCCGTAAGCATACTTTCATCAACATAAGAATTTCCTGATTCCACACTACCATCTACTGCGATTTTCTCGCCGGGTTTGGCTACCAATCTAAATCCAATTTTGATATCCTTTATGCTAACTTCATTTTGTGAACCGTCAATATTTTGCATAGTAACAAACTTAGGTTGCAGACCCATAAGTTTTTTGATTGATGAAGATGTTTTTGATTTTGCCTTTGCCTCCAAAAGCCTTCCCAACAAAATAAATGAAATAATCACACTCGAAGCCTCAAAATAATAATGTGGTTCAATACCTCTTGACAACCAAAACTCTGGATAAAACAGATTAAAAAGGCTAAATAAGTATGCTATTGAGGTACTCAGCGACACCAAAGTATCCATATTTGCAGACTTGTTTTTGAGTTGCAAAAAAGCATTTTTATGAAAATCTTTACCCAACCATAACAATACTGGCGTAGATAGTATCCAAGTAATATAGGCAGAATATGGAACGTCCATAAATACCATAGACAAAAGGAATATTGGCACACTAAACACAAATGCTAAAATCGTTTGTTTTTTGAGTTTCTGAAAATCTTTGTGTTGCCTCTCGCTTTGCTTGTCGCTCTGGTCATCTTCGTCGCTCGAAATATCCAAATCAAAGCCTAATTTTTCGACACTTTCTTTTAAATTTTGCTCCGTAACAACACTGTTGTCGTATTCAACAATAGCACTTGCCGAGGCCAAATTAACCGATACAGATTTAACTCCGTCTAATGCGTTTAGAGTCTTTTCGACGTTAGACACACAACCTGCACATCTAAGTCCTATAATAGGGTAACTTTTTTTAGTTATCATAGTAGTTATTTAATATTTGTCTTTTATTATTATTTAACGCTATAAAGTATAATTATATTATAAAAACAAAAAGAGCCTAAATTTTTAGGCTCTTTTCGAGAATTTTAGTATTGATACTTGATAGGAGAAAGTTTGAATGTAAATTCATAATCTCCATAAGGTAATCTATATTCTGGTAAAGGAAGGCGTCCCCAGCTTGTAACACAGCCCAAACCAATTTGAGCATAGTCAATACAAACTGTTACATAATCGCTCTTCGGAACATCTTGGAAGTGTCTGCCGTGTTTTTTAAGTCCATCATCAAGATTTTCGATAGTATAGAACAATGCAGATTGAGAGTGAGCCTGAGAGGCTGCAAATCTTAATCCTTCGCCCGAAATATTTGTTTGGTTCCACCAGCGAATATCCGTCTTATTACCAGTTTCTTGTGGACGAATATACGAATAGGCTTGTTGTTCAACATTTTGAGAATAAACACCTAAGAATGTAGAATTGTTACGGTCGCTATAATTTTCGATAGGACCACGTCCATAGTATTTAATCAAATCAAATTCTTTTGGCATTTGCATTTTCATACCAAATCTAAACATCTCCCCAACATCTTTTTTATCTCCTGCTTTCATTGACTGTTTAACAAGTATCTCACCAGTATTGTTAATTGTATATGTTAGTGTCAATTCTGCACCGACCTCTACTATTTTGTAGTTTGCGGTAACTTCTACCAAATTATCTTTTGAAGTTTTGTTAAGGCTTGTTAGTTCGATAGTAGGGTTTTGCCAAACTCTCCATTTACGTTGTAGAGCTGCACCAAAATCATTATCAGTTACTGCTCTCCAAAAGTTTGGAGTTAGCATACCTTTATCTGTCAAAAATTCTTTACCCGAAACACTATATCTGGCAATATATCCATTTTTACGATTAAAATCTACTCTAAAATCCTCACCTTTGACAATCAAATATATAATATCATTGTCGATTATTTGAGGGGCTACAACATCAATATTAGTTTGTTTGTGTGTAGAAATACCAAAATATTTGTGAGCATAAGGCTTAATAATATGTTCTTTACGAGCAACTTCGCTACCTGCCTCGATTAGCATTTCAGCGTTTTTGGTTACGAAAGACATTTGCAAAACAATTTCGCCGTGAACGTGTTTTGGTAGTTTGTATCCCAATTTAACTGTTTTGGTTTGTTGAGCTTCAATATCCAAATTCTCAACTCTTCCTTGTTGAATTTCAATACCATTTTGAAGTAGTTTCCAATCCAAGACATAGTTAGAAAGATTTTTAAAGAAATTCTCGTTATAAATTGCTACTTCGCCATTTTCTTTGTCTTTCAGCTCTGCCCATATTGATTGGTAGAAATAACTTACCTCGTCCATATGAGGATTTTCTTTACGGTCGGGAGAAATCAAACCATTGTCAAGGAAATTTGAACTTCCCCAAGGTTGGTAGCGGTCAAAATCACCTGCATAACCATAAATCTCTTGTCCTTTGCTGTTTTTCCAACGTGGAGATTGATCCACAAAGTCCCAAATAAATCCGCCTTGGAAATTAGGGTATTTACGAATCATATCCCAATATTCTTTGAATCCACCTTGTGAGTTGCCCATTGCGTGAGCATATTCGCACAAAATCAAAGGCATATATATTTTTTCACGCTGAGAGTAAGCCAAACATTTGTCATAATTTGCATACATTGGGCAATAAATATCTGTAACAGTTGTATCGTCCAAAGACATTTCATATTGAACAGGACGTGAAGAGTCTTCTTTTTTGTCGGCAGCATAAACTTTCTTGAAGTTTTCGCCAAAACCAGCCTCATTACCCATACTCCAAACAATAATACTTGGGTGATTGTAACCACGTTTGATATTACGCAAATTACGTTGTATATGAGCTAATTCGTAGTTAGAATCGTGAGCCAAAGACTCTTTGCCATATCTCATACCGTGACTCTCAACATTAGCCTCTGCAACAACATAAATACCATATTTATCACACAAGTCATACCAAATGTTTGCAAAAGGGTAGTGGCTTGTACGAACAGCATTAATATTGTTTTCTTTCATTATTTTTATATCCTGAATCATACGTTCACGAGAAACAACATATCCTCCGTCAGGGTCAATCTCGTGACGATTAGCACCTTTGATAAGTATTGGCTGACCATTTACAAGTAATTGTCCGTTTTTGATTTCTGTTTTGCGGAAACCAACATTTACTGGTATAACCTCCAAAACTTCGCCTTTTGAGTTTTTGTAAGTTGCAATAAGTGTGTATAATTTTGGGGTTTCAGCAGTCCATTTTTTTGGATTTTCTACACTCAAAGTTGTTTTTGCATAAGCATTTTTGATGGCTTTTTTAGCGATTTTGGTTTCTATAACTTTGGAATGATTGTCCATAAGCGAAAGCTCTACATCACCTGCAATTTTTGGAGAGAAAAACAATTCTACATCAAGTTCTGCATTTTTGTATTGTGCGTCCAAAACAGGAGTTACACGAATATCTCTGATATGTGAAGTGTTTTTGGCATACAAATAACAATCACGAGCTACACCAGAATAACGCAAAAAGTCTTGGTCTTCGAGATAAGTTCCGTCGCACCATCTAAACACCTGAAAGGCAATGATATTTTTGCCCTCTTTAAGATATTTTGTAATATCAAATTCTGCTTCTAATTTGCTATCCTCGCTATATCCCACAAATTTGCCATTTACCCACAAATACATATTTGAAGTAACCGAACCAAAATGTGCAATAACTTGTTTGCCGTCCCACGCAGAAGGAATAGTTATCTCACGTCTGTAACTTCCTACGTGATTATTTTCGGTTGGTACAGTTGGTGGATTTTTTTTGTATTGATAACCCCAAGCATAACCAGATTCTTCGTAGATTGGAGTTCCATAGCCGTTTAGTTCCCACATAGCAGGCACGTTAATTTTGTCCCAACCTTTGTCGTTATAAGTTACCTCATAGAAATTTGTTGGACGTTTGTCTGGACTATCAACCCAATAAAAATTCCATTTTCCATTCAGCGACATATAATTTTCTGAGTTTTGCATATCAAAATGATGAGCCTCTTTGGCATTTTTGTACGCAAAATGATTGGTGTGCATTTCCAAACGATTAATCTCATTAATCTTAGGATTTTGCCACTCTGTAAAAGTCTGTCCCCAAAGTGCTACATAAGAACACAATGCGGCAAAAGTCAAAATTGATTTCTTCATAATATAATTAACTATTTATTGTCAAATATTTCCATAAGTTTTTTGGCCGCCACATAAGCACTGATTTTATTGCTTTGTATCAAATCCAAATATTCTTTTATGTTTTTCTCAATCACAGGATTGTTGTAGAATCTATCATTAAGAATTTCGTTGATAGAATCATACATACGGTATTTCTCTTGGTTCGCACGGTTTTCAAAGAAATAATTATTTGATTTTGTAGCATTCAAATAATCTGTTATTGCACCCCAAATATCCATTATACCAGTACCTTCGTAAGCAGAGCAAGTAAATACTTTTGGTCTGTAACCAGATTTTGGCATTGGGAATAATTGTAGAGCATTCACAAACTGTGCACGAGTAAGGTTAGCAGCGTTGATATTATCGTGGTCTGCTTTTGTTACACCAACAATATCTGCCATTTCCATAATACCACGTTTGATACCTTGCAACTCATCTCCCGCACCAGATATTTGTAACATCAAGAAAATATCTACCATAGAGTGAACCACAGTTTCGCTCTGTCCGACACCAACAGTCTCTACAAATATCACATCATAACCTGCCGCTTCGCAAAGAATGATAGTTTCACGAGTTTTTCGAGCTACACCACCCAACGAACCTGCCGATGGGCTGGGACGTATAAACGCATCTGGGTTGTGCACCAAAGTTTCCATACGAGTTTTGTCGCCAAGGATAGATCCATTGCTACGCTCACTCGAAGGGTCGATTGCAAGAACTGCAAGTTTGTGTCCAAGTGCTGTAACTTTATTGCCTATTGCTTCAATAAAAGTACTTTTTCCAGCTCCCGGAACACCAGTAATACCCACACGAATTGAATTTCCAGTGTGTGGCAAACATCTTTCAATCACTTCTTGTGCCTGATGATAATGCTCTGGAAGAGTACTTTCGATAAGCGTGATTGCTTTACTCAAAATAGTCATATTACCTGCCAAGATACCTTCTACATACTCATCTGTTGTCAAACGAGAACGTTTAATCTTTGTGTAATAAGGGTTTACAATTTCAGGTTTTTCGATACCGTGAGCTACATTCAAAGCAGAATCATCTACTTGTTCTTTGTATTGGTCTTCAAAATGTTCCATAGTATATTAATTTTTATTATTTTTGCACTAAAATATATCCAACAAATTTAGTTAATAAGTTTGTATTTCCAAAAAAATATTCAATGAATAACAAGAACAAAAAATACAACATTAATTCCAAGATATTCAAACTTACAATTCCGAACATTATTTCGAACATAACTGTTCCTTTGCTCGGTATGGTAGATTTAGCAATAGTGGGCAGTATAGGCGACAAATCATACATTGGAGCTATTGCCATTGCCACCACAATATTCAATTTTGTGTATTGGGGTTTTGGTTTCCTTAGAATGGGGACAAGTGGATTTACAGCTCAGGCAATAGGAGCAAGAAATCTTCCAGAATGTATGAAAGTTATGACACGTGCTATTATCATAGCATTAATTATTTCCTCGTCATTAATAATTCTGCAATATCCAATTTTTGAGGGTTTAAATTGGGTAATGAACACCCCTTCAAATATTCTGACACTCGTCAAAGAATATTTCTATGTACGTATTTGGGCTGCCCCTGCCACTCTTTCTCTCTATGTTTTCAAAGGTTGGTATATAGGTATGCAAAACTCCAAAACTCCTATGTGGGTGTCCATTGGAATAAACATCGTAAACATTGTTTTTAGTATTATGTTTGTGTGGGTATTTGATATGGGAATTGCAGGTGTGGCACTGGGAACAGTTGTAGCACAATATTTTGGCTTAATTAGTTTTATTTTTATCACAAAAAAATATTACCAAAAGGTGCTTAAACATCTCAATCTAAGTGGTAATTTTGAGGCCAGTGAAATGTTGCAGTTCTTCCACGTAAATAAAGATATTTTCTTACGTACAGTATGTTTGATTATGGTATTTACTTTCTTCACGTCAGCATCGGCAAAAATGGGCGAAACAGTACTTGCAGTAAACACTCTGTTTATGCAATTATTTACCCTTTTCTCGTATATTATGGACGGATTTGCCTATGCGTCAGAGAGTTTAGTAGGAAAATACTATGGTGGCAAAAACAAACATCTTTTGACACTGTGTGTTAGGTATGTTATATTGTGGGGAGTGATTTTAAGTGGAATATTTACTCTTGCATATTGGTTGTTTTTAAATCCAATTTTATCTATCTTTACGTCCGATACAGATATATTTGTTCACGCCGAACAGTACAAACACTGGATTGTAGCAGTGCCTTTTTGTGGCTTTTTAGCGTTTCTGTTTGACGGAATAATGATTGGTATGACCAAAACAAAGGCTATGCGAAACGTGATTTTTATTGCTGTTGCATTTTTCTTTGCATTCTATTATTCATTGTTGGGAGTATTTGAAAACTCGGCTTTGTGGATAGGATTTTTGAGTTTTTTGGCACTTAGAGGCTTTGGACAATATATTGTTTACAGAAAAATAATTAAAAAAATATAATATGAAAAAAATCTTTTCTCTTTGCGTATTAATGCTTTTAGTAATTGGAGCAAACGCACAAAAACTTCAACCCGACGGGCCTTATATTTTATATAATCCCTATGGAGGTTATCGTTATATTGCAGTAGATACTATGGGCAATATCATTGATAAATGTTACGACAAAATGCCTAAGAAACTTAAAATTCAGGTGTTTAGTAGCGACAAAAAACACAATTTTGAGGTAGAGGTAAACAAACAACGCAACAAAACTGCAACAGAGTTGTCGCACAATGGCAAAACAGTTGTTATCACAGACCCTCACGCAGATTTTACTTCATTTTTCACAACTCTTCACAATAATTCTGTCATAGACAAAAATATGAATTGGGTGTTTGGCAAAAATCAATTAGTTATAATTGGGGATATTTTTGATAGAGGAGATGATGCAACCACAATACTTTGGGCAGTATATAAATTAGAACAACAAGCCCTAAAAAAAGGTGGAAAAGTTATTTATATGATTGGTAACCACGAAGATATGGTTTTGCGTGGCGACGACCGCTATATCAACAAAAAATACTCAACACTTGCCGATACATTGGGTATTGTTCACAAGCAACTTTATGCCAAACAAACAGAATTTGGAGAATGGATTAGAACAAAAAATATTATCCAAAAAATCAACAATCACGTTTTTCTTCACGCTGGTTTAGGCGAAGAGTTTTTGCAACGAGATTTGTCTTTTGATTTCGTAAATTCAACTGTATATCAATGGCTTGGAGCATCAAAAGAGGATTACAAAAAAGTTGGTGGAGATATTGAATTTATATACCGCACTTATGGACCAATATGGTACAGAGGAATGGTTTATCCAGACAAAGAAAAATACAGACCCATAGGCACAGATACAGCCGATAAATTACTTAAAAAATACTCAGCAAAGAAATTTATCTTGGGACACACAATTTTTGAAGATATTACACTAAAATTGGGTGGCAGAGTAATCACATCAAACGTTAGAAATTATAAAAACCGTGAGGCAGGTCGTGGAATGGGACTACTAATCGAAGGCGACAAAATCTGGGTTATTTATACAGAAAAACAACCTGTGGAACTAAAATTTTAAATATTTTTCAGAAATTATCTGACTATATATATATATCACGAGGAGAGAATAAAAAAATTCTCTCCTTTTTTTTGTTAAAAATTTGCACTGTATGTTTTTTTTATTACTTTTGCATCGAGCATTACATAGAAAATAATGAAAAATACAAACAGACATATAGCTTCGGCTTTCTTGCATAGAACAAAATCAAGTTCTATGGGTATGTCTTATGTTTCTATGTCAATGATTATGCGAATGCATCGCTAAGATGCTTTATTTCATTCGAGGACGAAGAGCCTAAGGGTAATTGGTGTCGTCTATTTCTATTAGTGATTAGTATTGTCCGCTAAAAACGAAACTCGCCTATCTTGTCTATTTCGCCGATACTCATAACTCACGTACGCCAGTACGCTACGTTACGACCATCAGCAAAATAGCCTAAGAGATCCGAGTTTATTGGGAGCTTGTACGATTTCGGAAAGATAAAAATTTTAAAAATCATTTTTCCAAGCCCCTTACAGATTAAAACACTGTAATATATCTTTGCTTAATCTATTACAATGCTGACAGTAATAATTAGTGATATAATCTAAAATATTATTTTCCAAACAAAATATTCTAACAGTCTAAGTACGTGATTTTTGTAACGTATATACCTCTGTGAGATATTCAATTTTTATTACAATTAATTTTTAATTAAAACGATGAAGAACTTAGGTTTTCAGACAAGACAAATCCATAGTGGATATTGTCCAGAGAAGTCAAATAATTCTTGTGTAACACCAATTTACCCAACTGCTGCATACACATTTCGCAACACTCAACACGCCGAGAATTTGTTTAATCTCGAAGAAGAGGGGCATATCTACACTCGACTTTCAAACCCAACTACCGAGATATTAGAAAAACGCATTGCCTCGTTAGAAAATGGAACTTGTGCTGTTGCAACATCATCAGGTATGTCTGCACAATTCTTAGCAATTCAAAATCTTGCTTCGGCAGGAGATAATATAATTTCAACATCATCTATATATGGAGGTAGTTTCAATCAATTCAAAGTGAATTTTCCACGTCTTGGTATAGACGTACGCTTTGCACAAAAAAGCGGACAAGACTACGAGATAGAGGATTTTGAGAGTTTAATAGACGACAATACAAAAGCTATATTTGTAGAGTGTATCGGCAATTCAGATTTTTATATTCCAAAGTTTGATGAAATATCTGCTTTGTGTCAAAAATACAAAATAGCATTTGTAATTGACAATACCTTTGGGGCAGGTGGATATATTTTTGAAGCACGTAAATGGGGAGCAAACGTAATAACACACGCAGCAACTAAATGGATAGGGGGACACGGTAATTCTATTGCAGGAATAGTGATTGATTGTGGAAATTTTGATTGGTCGTCAGGCCGTTATCCACAATTCACTCAACCCTCTGTGGCATACAAAGGATTAAGTTTTTGGGATAAATTTGGCAATCAGTGTTTTGGAGTACGTGCCAGAGCCGAAGGTCTTAGGGACTGGGGTTGTTCACTAAGTCCTTTCAATTCGTTTTTATTACTGACGGGTGTCGAAACTCTTTCGTTGAGAGTTCAGCGAGAATGTGATAATGCTATGAGAATTGCAGAATATCTGAGCTGCCACCCTCAAATCGAAAGCGTTAATTATATTGGGCTTACAAACAATCCTAACCACACAAAAGCACTTAAATATCTCAAAAATGGATTTGGAAGCGTAATGACTATTTGTGTGAAAGGAGGACGAAACCAAACGGCAGAGTTTGTAAATTCTTTGACTTTGATTTCGCACCTAACAAACGTTGGCGACAACAAAACATTAATTAGCCACCCAGCCTCTACAACTCACTCCCAAATGGACGATAATGCACTTCTAAAAGCAGGAATAAAACCTAATGCCTTGCGTATTTCGGTAGGGATAGAAGACTACGAGGATATTATAAACGATATAGAACAAGCACTTAGCAGAATAAAATATGATAGAGAATAAAATCAAATTAAGTGGTAAATTTGAGTTGGAGTGTGGTGATTATATTCAAAACCTTGAATTATGTTTTCATACATCTTTCGAGAAATACGACAATCAAAAAGTAGTTTGGATATGCCACGCACTAACAGCATCATCTAATCCAGAGGAGTGGTGGAATGATATTGTTGGTAAAGGCAAATTATTTGATACCTCAAAATATTTTGTAGTGTGTGTAAATATGCTTGGCTCGTGCTATGGTAGTAGCTCTCCTGCGAGTGTAAACCCAAAGACTTCAAAACCATATATGTTATCATTTCCACAAATAACGGTAAGAGATATAGTTAAATCTTTGGAAGAAGTGAGAAAACATTTGTTAATAGACAAAATAGATATGTTAATTGGCGGGTCAATAGGAGGATTTCAGGCACTTGAATGGGCAATAACAAACCCACAAATAATAGAAAATTTATGTTTACTTGCCACCAGTCCAAAGATAAGTGCTTGGGCAACAGCATTTAACGAATCACAACGAATGTGTTTGATGGCAGACAAAGATTTTGTTGAACAAAAAAATATAAACTCAGGTAAAAACGCTTTGAAAGCTGCACGGAGCATAGCTTTGTTGTCTTATAGATCTTATGATGGCTATAATTCTACCCAAAGCGAGATAGAGAGCAATAATCTTTTTGCCTCAAAATCTGCAAGTTATCAACGCTATCAAGGGCAGAAATTGGCAAACAGATTTGATGCTTATTCGTATTACACACTTACAAAATGTGTTGATAGTCAGAATGTAGCACGAGGAAGAGAAAGTATCGAAAAGGCTCTAAAACAAATTACGGCAAAGACTATTTGTATTGGGATAGATTCGGATATACTTTTCCCATATAGCGAACAGAAGTATATGTCTGAGAACATTAAAAACTCAAAATTCTACAAAATTCATTCTACATTTGGACACGATGGATTTTTGTTGGAACACAAACAAATAACAGAAATAATAAGAAATATATGCAAGTATTAAAATTCGGTGGCACGTCGGTTGCGTGTGCCAACAACATAAACAAAGTAGTAGAAATTATAGCAGAATCTGTAAACACAGACAAAACTATTGTTGTCTGTTCTGCAATTTCGGGAATTACAAACAAATTGATAGAGCTTGGCAATAAGGCATCGAAAGGCGATAGCGAATACATTTTGCTATACGAAAACATAAAACAAATACATACGACTATTAGTTTCGAGTTGATAGATAGCGAATTACATAGCGAACTATTGAATGATATAACTCCACTTTTTGAGCAGTTAAAGGATTTATGTCAAAGTGTTTATACACTCAAAGAACTAAGTTCGTCGGCTTATGACAGAATAGTTAGCTACGGAGAATTACTATCAAGCAAAATTGTATCTTTGAAACTAAAATCACTTGGTATAAACCATAGTTTGATAGATAGTCGAGAAATTATAAAAACCATAAAATACAATTCACAAAATATTGTAGATGCAAAGATTACATACAGCAACTGTAATACAATTTTGTCTAACTATTCAAGCTCATTATTTATTTTAGGAGGCTTTATAGCAAGTGATTATGATGGCAATACCACAACACTTGGCAGGGGAGGTTCGGACTATACCGCATCTCTACTTGCAGTAGGGTGTAATGCACGAAAATTAGAAATTTGGACAGATGTTGATGGAATGATGACTTCCGATCCACGAATTGTTCCAACAGCACGTACAATTAGCAATATATCCTATAACGAAGCATTAGAATTGTCGCATTTTGGAGCAAAAGTAGTTTATCCACCAACTATCAACCCAGTTGTCAAAAAAGGAATTCCTATATACATTAAAAACACTTTTTCGCCCAATGGAAACTACACTCTTATCGAGAATAATCCTCCACAAAACAATAGTTTTGCCAAAGGTATTTCGAGTAGTGATAATATAGCTTTGCTTTCTTTGGAAGGCAGTGGAATGGTTGGAGCAACAGGATATTGTGGCAAATTATTTAGTATTTTAGCAAGTCAGTTAATTGATGTTATTTTGATAACTCAGGCATCATCTGTAAATACAATGTGTGTGGTGGTATGGGAAAAAGATGCAAAACGTGCAAAAGAGATTGTAGATGAAACATTTGCCTACGAAATATCATTGGGCAAGGTAGAGGCTCTAAAAGTAGAAGTGGGATTTTCTATAATATCTCTTGTCGGAAGTAACCTAAAAAACAGTTTTGGAGTAAGTGGCAGAATGTTCGAAGCATTGGGCAAAAATGGCATAAATATACGTGCCATAGCACAGGGTTCGTCCGAAAAAAACATAACTACAATAGTTCCTACTTCCGAAGCAAATAAGGCTATTAGAGTTATTCACAAAGAGATGTTTGAAGATAGTTCAAAAGCAAAGGATATATATTTATTTGTAGCAGGTTATGGCAATGTGTCAAGCTCATTGTTCCATATCATCAACGAACAAAACAACTACATAAAAAACAAATACAATATAAATATTGTTATTTGTGGGGTATGTAATAGTCGCAAATATATTTTGGACAAAAATGGTCTGAAAACAAAAGACATTAAAGAGCAATTAGAAAACGGTAGCAATAATACAAATAATGTTTTTATCGAAAAGGTACTCAACAGTCAGTTGCACAATACAATATTTGTGGACTGTACCGCAAATTCCACTATCGCTTCTTATTATTCAGATATGTTCTCTCACAACATTTCGGTTGTAACCTGCAACAAAATAGCAAACTCTGCACCGTGGGCAAGTTACGATAAATTATTTAGAAAACTTAGTGAAAATCAATGTTACTACAAATACGAAACCACAGTAGGTGCAGCCTTACCAATCATATCTACAATAGATCAAATTCAGAAAAGTGGAGATAAAGTTTCGAAAGTGGAAGCAGTACTTTCTGGCACGTTAAACTATCTATTTAGTAGCTACGATACCTCAAAATCATTTGCAAATATTATCAAAGAAGCAAAAGATTTGGGATATACAGAACCAGACCCAAGATTGGATTTAAAAGGAATTGACGTACTACGCAAACTGACAATAATTGCCAGACAAATTGGTATCAAAATGGGACAAACAGATATTGACTACAAACCATTTATAGAAGATAAATATTTTGAGGGAGATTTGGAGGATTTTTATAGTAATGTAGAAGGACAAGAAGGTGTTTTTAAAAACCTTTATGATAGTGCAAATTCAGAAGGAAAAAAACTGAGATTTATTGCCAAAATTGAGAATAATAAATGCTCTATTTCGCTCAAAGAAATTGACAACTCACACCCATTTTATTCTTTGAATGGCACTGACAATGCAATATTAATATATTCAGAATATTATAAATCTCCATTGCTAATACAAGGTGCTGGGGCAGGAGGTCTGCAAACCGCATCGGGAGTTTTGAACGATATTTTGACAATAAATTTAGAGTAAAAAATATCTTTCAGAAACGATAGGCGAGTTTCGGTTTTGGTAGACAATATCCAAAAAAATAATCAGCTCAATATGAGCTGATTATTTTTGTAATATCTATTTGTGAGAATATATTTTCTTTGTTTTTTATATGAATATCTCGGACAGCTTTATGCGAAAGGATTTTGCCGTGTAGGTCATCATCTCCAAACAATGCTCTAAGGTGCAATTCTGAGGCTTTTTGAGGAGTTTTGATAAATGGGCGGAAGAATATATCTGCAAGTCTGTCATACCAACTGTGCATAGTTATTATACCAGTATTCACAACCCCTGGGTCAATAACTATAACTTTGGGATTAGAGATTTTTTCAGACAATTCCAAAGCATAGGCAGTAACTGCTAATTTTGAACGATAATAGGCTTTCATACGCTTATATCCAGTATCTCCACAGAAAAAAAATGAATTTATTTTGCCTAAACGATAGGTAACAGAACCCGTTAAGAGGAGTTTCCCCTCGTGTGATATATTTGGTAAAAGTAGAGTAGTGAGTAGCCTTGTAGCAACATAATTAACACCTACTGTGGCTTCTATTGCATCGCTTGTTAGCGTATAATCTTTGTACATAGTCCCAGCATTGTTCACAAGCGAATATATTTTAGGATATTTTTCTAAGATAGTTTTGGCAAACTTACGCACAGAGTCCAAACTCTCTAAATCCAAACTATGAATAAATATTTCTGCATTTGGATTTAATTCCAATAATTCTTTTCTGAAAATTTCAGCTTTTTGGGCGTTACGACAAGCCAAAACAACACTTTCACCCCTAAGCACAAGTTTCTTAGAGAGTTCTTTGCCTATTCCACTGGTTGCCCCAGTAACAATTATAATTCCTTTCCCGTCCATTTTCTAAGTTTTGATTGCATAAACAAATATAGACTATCTGGAACGATTGGCACAAAAACCATAAACAACCTATTGAAGAATCCCGGTGTAATTTTGCGTTTGTTTTTGAAAACTGCCTTAACAGCCTTACGAACAAGTTTTTCGCAAGTCATCAATACTCCAAGTCTAAGACCTAATTTTTGGTAACTTGCGGGTAGATTGTAAAGTCCCGTTGCTATACCACCCGGGCATACACTTGTAACGTGAACACCAAAAGGCTTTAACTCATATCTCAATGATTGCGAAAAAGAATTGATAAAGGATTTAGTTGCAACATACATTGCAATACAAGGTAGGGGAGTGAACGCCGACAAAGACGACATATTTATTATGTAACCTTTTTTACGAGCTTTCATATCCTCGCCAAAAAGTTTACAAATATGTGTCAAAGTTCGAACGTGAAGATTAATGAATAAATCAATCTTGTCGGAAGATATAGCAGAAAGGGTGTTAAGCTCAAAAATACCTGCGTTATTTACAAGCATTTCGATATTTATATCAAATGCTTTTACTTTGTTATAAAGTTCTAATGCAGCCTTTTCCGAAGCCAAATCCATATAGATAGGGTAGGTTGCTACTCCAAAATTTTCGGTCAGCAAATCAGCTACCGAATACAGTTGTTCCTTTTGATTACTAACTGCAACAATATTATAGCCTCTTTGTGCTAAATAATGAGCATACCAAAAACCTATACCAGAACTTGCCCCAGTTACCAGAGCATATCTACCAGCAAACTCTTTCATATTTATTTAATGTATTGTCCGCTAAAATTTAAACTCTCCTTTTCGGAAAGTAATATTATTTTTTTAATTCGTCTAACAAATTCTGTGGAATATCACTAAGGTGTTTATGACAAGCCATTTCACGTGAATACATACGTGCAATGCAATAATTTGAGTGGTCGCAACCTCCCTTGTAATTCACATCTTTTTGCATACTGTTCACAAAATCTGGTTCGTTGATAAGAACTCTTGCCATAGCAACAAACTCAAAACCACTGTCCAAAACCTTTTGGATTGCTGGTCGTGAAGTCAAACCACCAACATAAATCAAAGGCATTTTCAAGGCTTTACGAAAATGCAAGGCCTCTTCCAAGAAATACGCATCTTTGTATTCCACAGCAGGTATCATATATTTTCCAACCATTTTTATACCTAATTTAAGCCACCATTTATCCATATAGTAAGTAAGTGTTTTGATAGGCATTTTGCCTCGCATTACATACATTGGGGCATTACTCACAAAACCTCCACTCAACACCAAAGCGTGAACGCCTAAGCTCTCCAAAGTCTGACAAACTTTGATACACTCTTCACGTTGCATACCTGCCTTAAAACCGTCGTTCATATTCACTTTGACAACTACACCCATATCGTTTCCAGCTGCTTCCATTACTTTGGATATTGCCATTTTCATAAAACGCATACGATTTTCCAAACTTCCCCCAAACTCATCTTTACGGTGGTTGGTAGAAGGCGACAAGAACTGACTAATCAAATATCCGTGTCCAGCGTGAACTTCCACACAGTCAAAACCTGCTTTACGAGCCAGATTGACAGCATTGCCAAAATGCTCTGCCATTTCTTCTATCTCGTGTTTTTTCATTCCTCGCACTATCGTTGGAGAATATAGGTTAAAACCAGTAGATGCAGAAATAGGAATTTGACCTGCCATTGTGGCATTACACATATTTCCACAGTGTCCTATCTGAATACTAACTTTGCTACCAGTAGAGTGAATACGCTCTGTAATTTCTTTGAGTTGGGGGATTATTTCTTCTCTCAACCACATTTGGTGAGGAAAAGAAAGACCACTGCGATGCACAGCGGCATAAGCCAATGTAGTCATACCAATACCACCTTGTGCAACACTGTAATGATAGTCCGAGAGCATTTGTGTAGGAGCATTGCCCTGACACATACCCTCGAATGCTGCCGCACGGATTGTTCTATTTCGCAAAGTGATAGGGCCAATCTTTGCTTCCGAAAATATATCTTGATTCATTATTTTAATATATAAAAGGGATTATACGTTTACGATTAAGTTTTTTGTATTCTTCGCCAAACTCTGACAAGTATTTTTTGTGAATAGTGTTGGCTCTTGGTACAAGATTGGCAAAAGTCCACCAAACAAATACCAACCCAGCACTCGACCAAGTAAGAATAGCAAAACCAGTCCACTCCACAAGTTCTCCAAAATAATTTGACGAACACACATAATTATACATACCTCCACGTGGGATATAGTGCTTTGTATCGCCGGGTTTGCGAAGATTTCTAACAATGTGGTCGGAATGTAAATTGATAGCCATACCCACAAAAAATATAATAGCACCAATTATAAATTGGGGAGAATACAGCCATTGCGAAGTGTAAAGAGTATCGGGTGCAATATAAAAAATCCACCCACCTTGCATTATCCCATTGAGCGTATTAAACAACATACCCATTGCCACAATAGCTATCGGCATTTTGCTTTTGCCTTTCATAAGCAAAGGAAAAATAAATGAGCGTTGAAAATAATGCAACTGAAAAAGTGCAAATATAACAAGAGGTACAAGTTCCGTTTTGCGAGGAGAAAACAACATTAAAGCAGTCATCACAATAAAAACAGGCGACTCCATTAGAATCCAACCAATTTTGTTGGGAATTGCCCAACCCCATTTTTTGTTAATCATCATTCCGTAACCTGCATCAACAAAATAAAGTGCAACAAACACAAAAAGTGCAATTACAGACATTGTTATCAAAAAATAATTAAAAACCTCTTCCATATTTATATTTTTATTTAGTATTGTCCTCTAAAAACGAAACTCGTCTATCTTGTCTATTTCACTGATGCTCATAACTCACGTACGCCAGTACGCAACATTATGACCATTAGTAAAATAGCCTAAGTTATTAGAAACTTGGACGATTTCGGAAATGTAATTTTTTTTATAATTGAAGTAGCAAATATAAACAAAAAAATAGGATTACCCAAAGGATAATCCTATTAATATCATTGTTGTCCACAAAATACCTCAATAAATATTTAATATTTTATAAGACAAACTATTGTAAATGTATCTGATTAACAGAATGGCATTTTAACAACTTTTGCTTTAAGTTTTCTATCACGAATTACGATATAAACCTCTGAATCAACTTTTGAGTGAGTAGGTTTAACGTAAGCAGTAGCGATACCAACTTTAAGAGTAGGAGACATAGTACCAGAGTTTACAGTACCTAAGTGGTTACCCTCAGCATCAACAACTTCGTAACCTTGACGAGGAATACCTCTATCAACCATTACAAGACCAACGTTTTTGCGAGAAACACCGTTAGCTTTCAAACCTGCCATATACTCTCTATCAATGAAGTTTTTGCCTTCAACGAATTTAGTAATCCAACCAAGACCAGCTTCGATAGGAGAAGTTTCGTCGTTGATTTCGTGACCATACAAACAGAAACCTTTTTCAAGACGTAGAGTATCACGAGCACCAAGACCAATGTTCTCTAAACCTAATTCTTTACCAGCTTCCCACATAGCTTTCCAGATTTTATCAGCGTCTTCGTTAGCCATATAAATCTCGCAACCACCACAACCAGTATAACCAGTAATAGAAAGAATTACGTCTTTAACACCTGCTAACTCAACTTTTTTGAAAGTGTAGTATTCCATATCTTCAACTGGCTCATTAACCATTTTTTGAACGATTTTCATTGCGTTAGGACCTTGGATAGCCAACTGAGCAATTTCTTCAGAAGCGTTGTAGATTTCTTTACCACCTTCAAGACCCATTTTAGCACCTTGTTCGCACAAGTGAGCATAGTCTTTAGCGATATTTGCAGCATTAACTACAAGTAGGTAAGTAACTTCGTCAATCATATAAACCAACAAGTCATCAACGATACCACCTTTACCATTAGGGAAACAAGTATATTGAACTTTACCAGGAGTAAGAGCAGCTACGTTGTTTGAAGTAACAACTTGCAAGAAATCAAGAGCTTTTGGGCCTTTGATCCAAATCTCACCCATATGGCTAACATCAAATACACCAGCGTTATCTCTAACTGTTGCGTGTTCGTGATTGATACCATTAAATTCGATAGGCATATTATAACCAGCGAATTCTGCCATTTTAGCACCAGCCTCAATGTGGTACTGTGTAAACGGAGTAGTTTTCATAATTTTATATTATTTTTAGTTTGTATTTTTTTAAAATTACAGTCGCAAAGATATATATATTTTTATGAAAAAAGAAATTATTTTGTAAAGTATTCTTTAATTTTTTTAATCTTCTGTGTATTATTTTTTAAAATGTTCAAAATACAACAATTAAATTTAAGACTAACAAATAACTTAACACGATAAAAAAAATAATAAAAAGTTACTATGTTTATCGAAAAAAATTAATATATTTGCAACTTATAAAAATTTATGAAGAATAATTATGAGTAAAAAGTTTCCTACGTATAAACAACTTAATCTTTCTCAGATAAACAATGAAGTTTTAGAGCAATGGGAGAGAGAAGATACTTTTGCTAAAAGTATCGAAGAGAAAGATGGTTATAAGTCTTTTGTATTTTTCGAAGGACCTCCATCAGCTAATGGTAAACCTGGTATACACCACGTTATGGCACGTACTATTAAAGATGTGATTTGTAGATACAAAACTCAAACAGGCCATATAGTTCATCGTAAAGCAGGTTGGGACACTCACGGACTTCCAGTGGAATTGGGTGTTGAGAAAAAATTAGGAATTACAAAAGAAGATATTGGTAAATCAATCACTATCGAACAGTATAACGATACTTGTCGCAAAGAAGTAATGTCTTACACACAGCAGTGGAAAGATATGACTTCTAAGGTAGGATATTGGGTTGATATGGAAAATCCATATATCACTTATGACAATAAATATATAGAAACACTTTGGTATCTATTGAAAGAGCTTTTTGACAAAGGATTGCTTTACAAAGGCTACACAATTCAGCCATACTCACCAGCAGCAGGTACGGGTCTATCAAACCACGAGCTTAACCAACCTGGCTGTTATCGTGATGTCAAAGACACTACTTGTACAGCACAATTCAAAGTTATTCGCAATGCAGAAAGCGAAAAATTATTTGAAGGAGTAGAGGGCGATTTATATTTCATTGCTTGGACTACAACTCCTTGGACGTTACCGTCTAATACAGCTTTGGCAGTTGGCCCTAACATTGACTACGTAAAAGTTCGTTCGTTTAATCCATATACGCTCGAACCTATTACTGTTATCGTTGCACAAAACCTTTATTCTCAATATTTCCCAAAGAAAAACGAAGAATTAAAAATGGAAGAATTTAGCGGAGATGCTAAAAAAATTCCATTCCAAATACTTGCTCAATACAAAGGTACAGACCTTGAAGGTGCAAGATACGAACAACTAATCCCATTTGTAAAACCTGATGGAGATGCGTTCCGTGTTATTTTAGGTGATTATGTTACCACAGAAGACGGTACAGGTATCGTACATATTGCCCCTACATTTGGTGCAGATGACGCTCGTGTTGCAAAACAAGCAGGGATTGTGGGTCTAAATATGATTGACAAACTTGGCAAACCTATGCCAATGGTTGATAAACAAGGTAAATATTTTGTTATTGAAGATTTGGACAATGACTTTGTCAAAAACTTTGTAAACTTAGACCTTTACTCTCAATATGCAGGTCGTTTTGTCAAAAACGAATATGATGAGAATATCGCAGCAGAAACACCATCTCTTGATGTTGATATTTGTATGGATTTGAAAGTAAACAACAAAGCTATCAAAATAGAGAAACACGTTCACAACTATCCTCACTGTTGGAGAACTGACAAACCTGTATTGTACTATCCTCTTGATTCTTGGTTCATCAAATCAACTGCCGTAAAAGACAGAATGATAGAACTTAACAACACAATCAACTGGAAACCACAATCAACTGGTAGTGGTAGATTTGGCAAATGGTTAGAGAACCTTGTGGATTGGAATTTATCTCGTTCACGTTATTGGGGTACTCCTCTTCCTATTTGGGCAACAGAAGGACACACAGAACTTAAATGTATTGGTTCGGCAGAAGAACTAAAAGCAGAAATAGAAAAATCTATCTCGGCAGGTTTTATGACCGAAAACCCACTAAAAGATTTTGTTGTTGGCGATTTCTCAAAAGAAAACTACGATAAATTTGACCTTCACCGTCCTTACGTTGATAACATTGTTTTGGTATCATCAAACGGCGAACCAATGACTCGTGAAGCGGACTTAATAGACGTTTGGTTTGACTCAGGAGCTATGCCTTATGCACAAGTGCATTACCCATTTGAGATGTCAAAAGAAGAGCTTTTGAAGGTTTATCCAGCTGATTTCATTGCAGAGGGTGTTGATCAAACACGTGGTTGGTTCTTTACTCTTCACGCACTTGGCACAATGCTATTCGATTCTGTTGCGTTCAAAAACATTATCTCTAATGGTTTGGTATTAGACAAGAATGGTAACAAAATGAGTAAGCGTTTGGGCAATGGTGTTGATCCATTCGAGGTTATAGACAAATTTGGTGCTGATGCAGTGCGTTGGTATATGATATCAAATTCTCAGCCTTGGGACAATCTAAAATTTGATATAGACGGTGTTGATGAAGTACGTAGAAAATTCTTCGGCACACTTTATAATACTTATGGTTTCTTTGCTCTATATGCAAATGTAGACGGTTTTACAGGTGAAGAGGCTATTGTTCCACTTAACGAACGTCCAGAGATTGACCGTTGGATTATTTCGCTATTAAACACACTTATCAAAGATGTTAGACAAAGTCTTGACAGTTACGACCCTACACCAGCGGCACGAGCTATCCAAGATTTCGTAAACGAAAACTTATCTAACTGGTATGTACGTTTGAATAGAAAACGTTTCTGGGGTGGAGAAATGACAAAAGACAAAATTGCTGCCTACCAAACTCTTAAAACTTGTATTGAGGTAGTAGCACAGCTTTCTGCTCCTTATGCTCCATTTATTTCTGACAGAATTTACAGAGATATTACTGGTAGTACAGAATCTGTACACTTAGCACTTATACCTGAATGTAACCAAGATGTTATTTGCTCTGAATTAGAAACAAGAATGGCAATAGCTCAAAAAGTATCTTCAATGGTATTGGCTTTGAGAAGAAAAGTAAATATCAAAGTTCGTCAGCCACTCTCTAAGATAATTATTCCAATTCTTGACGCTCAAACTCGTCCAAATGTAGAGGCTGTAAAAGACTTGATTATGACAGAGGTAAACGTTAAGGATATTGAGTTTATCGAAGATACAACAGGTATTATGGTTAAGAAAATCAAAGCTAATTTCAAAACTCTTGGCCCAAAATACGGCAAGATTATGAAACAAATTAGTGCAGCTATTGCAGCTCTTAGCCAAAACGATATTAGCACAATCGAAAGAGAAGAAAAATTTGATTTGAATGTTGATAATCAAATAATCAATATCACTTTGGAGGACGTTGATATTACATCAGAAGATATTCCAGGCTGGTTGGTTACATCTGAGGGCAAACTTACAGTTGCACTTGATATAAATATCACAGATGAACTATTCAGAGAGGGTATTGCTCGTGAATTGATTAATAGAATACAAAATATACGTAAAGATTCAGATTTTGAGGTTACAGACAAAATTGATGTTGTGATTTCAAATAATGAAGATATTAACAAATCTCTTGAAGTATTTAAAGAATATATCGCTCAACAAACACTTTCAGTAAATATCACAGTTGCTGATAAAGTTGAAAATGCTCAGCAAATGGATATAAACGAGCAAAATATAGATATATGCGTAACAAAACACTAAAATTTTGTTATAAAATATTTTGAAATTTGATAATTTTGTATATCTTTGTCGAAAGTTATAGATATTAATATACTTAATATATTTTAAGAAATGGAAGAACAAGAAAGAACAAGATATTCAGACGCTGAATTGGAAGAATTTAGAGTTATTATAGAAGAGAAACTTGCTACTGCAAGACGTGATTACGACCTTCTAAAAATGACCATTACCCACGATGGAGGTAATGGAACAGATGATACATCTCCAACTTTCAAAATTTTGGAAGAGGGTGCTGCAACGCTTTCTAAGGAGGAGTCTGGCAGACTTGCCCAAAGACAGCTAAAATTTATCCAAAGTTTGGAACTTGCACTTATCCGTATCCAAAATAAAACTTACGGTATATGTCGTGAAACTGGTAAGTTAATCGCAAAAGAAAGACTTAAAATAGTTCCACACGCTACGCTTTCTATCGAGGCTAAAAACAAAGGAGCAAAATAATTCTATAAGAATAAATATGTAAAAATTGCAGGGTTTTGACAAATAAAAAACATAACCTTGCAGTTTTTTTTTAATTTTCTATTACAGCAAATTTTTTATACAATACATAAAAAAAATGAATGATTATATAACTTACGGTTTATTGGTTTTTACATCGTTTTTTACGCTTGTAAACCCAATAGGAGCAATGCCAGTATTCTTGGGCTTAACTTCCGAAATTGACGAAAAACAAAGAATAGCAATCGCCAGAAGGGCAGTAATAGCCTCATTGTGCATTATCTTATTATTTGCATTTTCTGGGCAGTTTTTGTTCAAATTTTTCAATATCTCAGCAGATAGTTTCCGTATTGTAGGGGGAGCAATTTTCTTTGTTATGGGTTTTGATATGCTTAATGCCCGTCTTTCATCTATCAAAGGAAATAAAGACGAAATAAAACAAGCAGCCAAAGACATTGCAATTACTCCACTTGCTATCCCAATGCTTTGTGGCCCGGGTTCTATCACAAACGCCATTGTCCAAATGGAAGATGCAACAACAATTACTCACCAGATTGTATTTGTCGGAGCTTTGGTAGCAATGTTAATTCTAACCTACATTATCCTAATAAGTTCTTCAAAAATCCTCAAATACTTAGGACAAACAGGACTAAACGTTATGATGCGACTTATGGGGCTTATCGTTATGGTCATAGCCGTAGAGTTCTTTATGGCAGGTTTAAGACCGTTTATCGAGTCCTTTATGAAATAACAACCAAACACACACATAAACAGCTTATCACCATAGATAAGCTGTTTTTTTTATCGTACGAACTCCTAACAAACTTGGATTTCTTACGCTATTTTACAGATAGACATAATGGAGTACGTAAAGCAGAGAATCGGTTAAATAGACGAGTTTCGAGTACTATTTTTTTAGTCAAACCCAAAAATTACCCGCAAAAAAAGTAGAGTAGTGATTATACATTGTTTTATTGCTGTCGGATAAAAATTTTAAAAGTCATTGTAATGAATTAAGCGATAATATATTACAGTGTTCTAATTTGTGAGGGGCTTGGAAAATGATTTTTAAAATTTTTATCTTTCCGAAATCTTACAAGCTCCCAATAAACTCGAATCTCTTAGGCTATTTTGCATATATAACATAGCGTACTGGCGTACGTGAGTTATGAGCATCGGCGAAATAGACAAGATAGGCAAGTTTCGTTTTTAGAGGACAATACTAAATATGTGTAAAATGTGATTCAGATACACACAAATAACACTCACAAAACCCTTTAAATAACAAATATCACACTAT
>CAZRHJ010000023.1:0-29415 GCA_964600025.1 uncultured Rikenellaceae bacterium
TTGTTTAATCTATTACGATTATTTTTAAAATTTTTACCGGACAGTAATAATTTTTTTATAAATCATACAAGTTACTAATACCCTCGTATTAATCATTAGAAAATTCCTACTGCGTGGCAATTCTCGTCTATATCAATATTTTCACTTGCTGGGTGTGTAGGAAGACCTGGCATACGCATCATATTACCCATAATAGGGATAATAAATCCTGCACCAGATGCAATCTCTATTTCTCGGATAGTCATACTATGACCCTCTGGAAAACCTAATTTACCTTCGTCTTGCGAGAATGATTTTTGAGTTTTTGCAATACAAATTGGAAGTGAAGAAAGTCCTAAGTCCTCAATTTTTTTGATATCTGCACGTGCTTTGCTTGTGTATTCAAATTCTCCTGCACCATAAATCTTAGTACATAAGTCTTTGATTTTACATTCAATTTTGTCTTCGGTATTATATGGGTGATTTATTTCAGTGGCTTTTGACTCTTCGATAGCTTTCACAACCTTTTCAGCCAAATCAATACCTCCTTTTCCTCCTTTTTCCCAAACCTCACACAACGAAACCTCTACACCTAATTCATTGCAATATCTTTCCAGCCACTCCAATTCTTCGGTAGTGTCTTTCGAGAATTTGTTTATTGCAATAATTGGAGTAAGTCCAAATGATTTAGCGTTTTTGATATGTTTTTCAAGGTTTGTAATACCTTTTTTCAGTGCCTCTAAATTTGGTTCTGCAACCTCTTTTAGGTTTACTCCTCCGTGATACTTAATTGATTTAAGTGTAGCAACAAGTACCACAACTTTTGGGTATTTGCCTAATTTTGGACATTTTATATCCAAGAATTTCTCTCCGCCCAAATCAAATCCAAAACCAGCCTCTGTAACAGTGTAATCGCAATAGCTCATACCCATTTTTGTGGCAATAATAGTGTTAGTACCTTGTGCAATATTCGCAAAAGGCCCTCCGTGAATTATAGCTGGGGTATTTTCGAGAGTTTGTACAAGGTTTGGCTTGATAGCATCACGTAAAAGTACTGCCATAGCACCTTCGGCTTTCAAATCTCTTGCATAAACTGGTTTTTTGTCAAAAGTATAACCAACAAAAATATTACCTAAATTTTCTTTGAGTTCTTTGATGTTTCTCGACATACACAAAATAGCCATAACCTCTGAAGCAGCAGTAATATCAAAACCGCTTTCACGAGGAATCCCATTTGCCGAACCACCCAAACCTATTACAACATCACGTAGAGAACGGTCGTTTACGTCCAAAACACGTTTTACTTGTATGGTTCTTGGGTCAATTCCCAAATTATTAGTTTTGTTCTGAATATTGTTGTCGATAATTGCAGCAAGAAGATTATTTGCACTTTCGATAGCGGCAAAATCTCCTGTGAAATGCAGGTTGATATCAAGCATAGGAATTACCTGAGAGTATCCACCGCCCGCAGCTCCGCCTTTCATACCAAAAACTGGTCCCAAAGATGGTTCACGAAGCACAACAATAGATTTTTTATCAATTTTGTTTAGAGCCTGGGAAAGTCCAATCGAAACAGTAGTTTTACCCTCCCCAGCGGGAGTTGGTGAAATTGCAGAGACCAAAATTAAATTTGAATTTTCAATTTTTTTTTCGTTAATAAGTTTTAGAGGGAGTTTAGCCTTATACCTACCATACATCTCGATAGTTTCTGTCGAGATGCCCATCGTCGCAGCAATATTGCTAATGGGTTTAATGCACGCCTTCTTGGCAATGTCTAAATCTGTCATTTTTTAATAGTTTTTATGTTTTTGATACTTAATAATCTTCACGTAGTTTAAAATCTTTACCAAGATACACTTTTCTGACCATTTCGTCCTCTGCCAAATCTCGAGCAGTACCAGATTTTAGCACCTTTCCTTCAAAAAGTAAATATGTACGGTCGGTGATATCCAGTGTTTCTTGAACGTTGTGGTCTGTAATGATAACGCCAATGTTCTTATCTTTTAGTGTGCGAACGATACTTTTTATATCTTCTACTGCAATAGGGTCTACCCCAGCAAAAGGTTCGTCCAAAAGAATAAATTTTGGATTAATCGAAACGGCACGAGCAATCTCAGTTCTTCGTCTTTCGCCACCAGAGAGCTGAATACCCATACTTTTACGCACTTTTTGTAGTCTAAACTCTTCGATAAGTGTTTCCAATCGTTCTTTTTGATATTCTTTTGGGAAATCTGTCATTTCGAGAACTGCTTTGATATTGTCCTCTACCGAAAGTCGTCTGAATACACTTGCCTCCTGTGCCAAATATCCTACACCCATTTGGGCTCTTTTATATACAGGCATTTCGGTAATATCTGTATCGTCCAAAAAAATTCTTCCATCGTTTGGTTTAATCAAACCAACAGTCATATAAAAAGTAGTAGTCTTTCCAGCTCCATTTGGCCCCAAAAGTCCAACAATCTCACCTTGATTAACATCAATCGAAACTTTGTTTACAACAACTCTCGATTTGTACTGTTTCACTAAATTTTCGGTACGAAGTTTCATTTATCTTGTTTTTTTATATTTTTATATGTCAATTAGTGTTTTTTCATATAAAACGCAAAAGTGTAATCTAATGTTTTGTTTTACAGAAAGTTTTATTTGAAAAAAATAAAAAAAAATGTCATAAAAATTTTTAAAATTGGTAAAATAAAATTACCTTTGATAAAAAGTTGATATAAAATTTGTTTTTTTGAAAATACAAAGATAATTTTGTTTTTTGAAATAGCGAAACAAACGGCTAAAAGTATCAATTTTTTTGTAAAATACTGATATAATTTAAACTTATAGAAATGCAAAACGAACACAACTTATCAGATGCCCTAAAACAGTTTTTCGGCTTTTCATCATTCAAAGGAAATCAAGAAGCAATCATCAAAAATTTGATGAGCGGAAATGATACTTTTGTGTTGATGCCGACAGGTGGGGGCAAGAGTTTATGCTACCAACTTCCAGCCTTATTGATGGAAGGTGTTGCAGTAATCGTTTCGCCTCTTATAGCTTTAATGAAAAATCAAGTTGATGCAATGAGAGCTTTTAGCAATGACGAAGGTATTGCCCATTTCATAAACTCTTCACTAAACAAAACGGCACTTAACAAAGTGCGTGAAGATGTTTTGCAAGGCAAGACCAAATTGTTATACTTTGCTCCAGAGTCGCTAACTAAGGAAGAAAACGTCAAACTACTTAAAAATGTCAAAGTGTCTTTCTATGCCATAGATGAGGCACATTGTATTTCAGAGTGGGGACACGATTTTAGACCAGAGTACCGCCGTATTCGTTCGATTATTACAGAAATCGAGGAAGCACCTATAATTGCTCTTACTGCTACCGCAACTCCAAAAGTTCAGATGGATATCCAAAAGAACTTAGGAATGGGACAAGCTCAGGTTTTTCGTTCGTCTTTCAATAGAGAGAATCTTTACTACGAAATCCGACCAAAATCTGACATCAACAGAGAGATAATTAAGTTTATAAAGCAAAACGAGGGTAAAAGTGGTATAATTTATTGTCTAAGTCGTAAAAAAGTAGAGGAAATATCCGATTTATTGAAAGTGAACGGTATTAATTCCTTGCCTTACCACGCAGGTATGGACGCTACACTTAGGGCAGAGACTCAGGATAAGTTTCTTAAAGAAGAAATAAATGTAATTGTTGCAACCATTGCCTTTGGTATGGGAATCGACAAACCAGACGTAAGGTTTGTTATTCACCACGATATTCCAAAATCACTCGAAGGCTACTATCAAGAAACAGGTAGAGCAGGACGTGATGGAGGTGAGGGAAAATGTATTGCTTTTTACAGTTATAAGGACATTCAGAAACTTGAAAAGTTTATGCAAGGCAAACCTATCTCAGAGCAGGAAATTGGTAAATTGTTAATTCAAGAGACTGTTTCTTATGCCGAGAGTTCGATTTGTCGCAGAAAATCATTGTTGCATTACTTTGGAGAGGAATACAACGTTGAGAACTGTGGTATGTGTGATAATTGTTTGCACCCAAAAGAGCGTTTTGAGGCAAAAGAGTTTGTTCAAGATTGTTTGGAAACACTCAAAGAGATTGGTGGTAAATTCAAATCTGAGTATTTGGTTGATGTGTTGCTTGGCAAAGCAACTCAAATGATTAAATCCTACAAACACGATGAAATCGAGCAGTTTGGTATTGGTAAAACTAAGGATACTAAATTTTGGAATAGTATAATTCGTCATTCGCTAATAAAAGAATTTATTAATAAAGACATTGAAAATTACGGTTTGTTATCAATTAGCAAAAAAGGTATGGATTATTTAGAAGACCCAGAATCAATTATGATGAGCAAGGATAATGATTATCCTATTGATGGTGATGATGTTGTAATGACATCAAAAGGTGGAGGGGCTGCCGACGACGTATTGTTGGCAATGCTTAAAGATTTGAGGAAAGATGTTGCCAAAAGGACGAATTTACCTCCTTTTGTTATATTTCAAGATCCTTCTCTTGAAGATATGGCAACTCAGTATCCAATAACCTACGAAGAAATGTGTAATATTACTGGCGTAGGGGCTGGTAAAGCCGAAAAGTATGGTGCGAAATTTATCGAATTAATCAAGCGTTATGTTGATGAAAATGAGATAAATAGACCACAAGATATGGTTGTCAAAAGTGTAGTAAATAAGAGTGGTAATAAAGTTTATATTATCCAAGCAATAGACCGCAAAACAGATTTTGAGGATATTGCAGTGGCTAAGGGACTTAGCTTAGACGAACTTTTGACAGAGATAGAAGTTATTGTCAATTCTGGTACAAAACTGAATATAGATTACTATATTCAAGAGGTTATTGACGAAGAAAAAGTTGATGATATTTATGATTATTTCTGTGATGATGCCGAAGACGATAGTCTTGATTCTGCTATTGAAGAACTTGGAGGAGATTATACCGAAGAGGAAATTCGTTTGGTAAGAATTAAATTCTTTAATGAAAAAGGCAATTAATCAAAAACCAATCTGAAAGAAAACTAAAATCGCACTATTGAGTATATAGTGCGATTTTTTTGTATTGAAACTAAAATATCTTAACTTTGCGGTAAATAAATAATTAGTATTGTCCGCTAAAAACGAAACTCGCCTATCTTGTATATTTTGCCGATGCTCTGCTTCACGTACGTCAGTACGCTACGTTATATCAGCAAAATATCCTAAGAGATTCGAGTTTATTAGGAACTTGTATGATTTTGGAAAGATAAAAATTTTAAAAATCAATTTTTCAAGCCCCTTACAAACTAAAACACTGTAATATATTATTGCTTAATGTGTTACAATGTTTTTTAAGATTTTTTACCAGACAGCAATAATAAATAATATATGAAGGTAAAACCTAAAAAACATCTTGGTCAGCATTTTTTGACTGATATGACAGTTTCACAACGAATTTCTGACAGTATAAAAGAGGGTTATGCTGCACAAACCATTGAAGTAGGACCCGGAACAGGTGTCCTAACGCAGTTTCTTCTCAAACGCAGTGATTTTAAATTGACTGCCATTGAGGTGGACAAAGAAAGTATTGAGTATCTAAATATTAATTTTCCAGAATTGACTCCAAACTTGATTGATGGAGATTTCTTGAATTGTAATCTTTCTGAGATGTTCCCTAACAAAGTAAATGTTGTAGGTAATTTCCCATATAATATATCTTCTCAAATTTACTTCAAAATTCTTGAATACAAGGATTATGTTCCGCAATCTGTGGGTATGATACAGCGAGAAGTTGCACAAAGAATTGCAGAGCCACCGGGCAAAAAAGAATATGGAATTTTGAGTGTCTTTTTGCAAGCATTTTACGACATTGAGTATTTGTTTACTGTAAATGAAAATGTTTTTAATCCACCACCAAAAGTCAAGAGTGCAGTTATTCGTTTGATTCGTAATAATCGTGAAAAGCTAAATTGTGATGAACAACTTTTCTATAAAGTTGTAAAAGCTACTTTCAATCAACGTCGCAAAACTTTGCGAAACTCTTTGCGAGCTGCTTTCCCTATGCTTACAGCACATCACGAGTATTTCGACTTGCGACCAGAAAGACTTTCTGTTGAGCAGTTTGAAGAATTGACTCGATTTGTACAAGAAAATATCTAATTAGTTTATGTTATGAAAAAGTTATTATTTTTATTTGTATTTCAGTTCTTTTTTAATACAGTATTTTCACAATCTACTACAAAGCGTTTTTCGCTTGGTCTAATAAATTTTAAGGATACGGTTAGTGTTGATTATGATTTGAAAAATAATACAGGAAAACCACTTGTTATTCTTAGCAGTCGAAGTAGTTGTGATTGTACTTGGATAGAGTATCCAAAACAACCCATTAGGAACGGAACAGTAGCCAGATTGAAAGTGTTTTTGTATGCAAAAGACAAAGGTAATATTTTGAAAAACATAAATATATATTTATCTGACGGTACAAATCATACTATTACGTTGATTGGAAAAGTAGATAAAACAGTTAGATAAACAAACATTCGCTATTTTTTTAAGGCTCAAAAAACTCGTTTTTCTTATTGAAATATGGATTTTTAGCTTTATATTTGCAGTGAAAATCAATCAAATGGATAATACTTTGTAATTACAATAAGGTCAATTAAATGCTAAATTAGTTTAGTGTTTGGCTTTTTGTTGGTTTATTGCTTACATATTTGTTTGGTTTAGAACAATGAAATTAATTATTAACTAAATAAAAGTTTACGAAAATGAGTTTAACACACATTGAACACATTGGTGTTGCTGTTAAAGATTTAACAGTTGCTATCCCTTTTTGGGAAAATTTGTTAGGAACAAAAGTTTATAGCATCGAAGAAGTTGCTGAACAAAAAGTAAGAACAGCTTTCTTGAAAATCGGTCAAACAAAAATCGAATTGTTAGAAAGTACAGCTCCTGATGGCCCAATCGCAAAATATATTGATAAAAAAGGCGAGGGTATCCAACACATTGCATTTGCTTCAACAAATATCGAAGAAGAACTTGCACGTTGCGAGGCTAACGGTGTACAACTTATCGACAAAACTCCACGTAATGGTGCAGAAGGTTTGTCAATAGCTTTCCTTCACCCAAAATCAACTCTTGGTGTTTTGGCTGAATTGTGCGAAGATAAAAATAACAAGTAAGAAATACATTATTATTGAATTATGAGTGAAATGTCTAAAAAAGTTAGCCAACTACACGCAATGCGTAGTGAAGCTAAATTAGGTGGTGGTGAAAAAAGAATTGCATCACAACACGAAAAAGGTAAACTAACAGCTCGTGAAAGAATCGATATGTTGTTAGACGAAGGTTCTTTTGAAGAGTTTGATATGTTCGTAAAACACCGTTGTACTAACTTCGGAATGGAGAAAACTACATTCTACGGTGACGGTATCGTAACAGGTTATGGTACAATCGACGGTCGTTTGGTTTACGTCTATGCACAAGATTTTACTGTTTTTGGTGGTTCATTGTCTGAGACTTTGGCTGGCAAAATCTGTAAAGTTATGGATATGGCTATGAAAAACGGTGCTCCTTGTATCGGTATTAACGATTCAGGTGGTGCTCGTATTCAAGAAGGTGTAAACGCTCTTGCAGGTTATACAGAGATTTTCAAACGCAACATTTTGGCTTCTGGTGTTATTCCTCAGATTTCAGCTGTGTTTGGTCCTTGTGCTGGTGGTGCTGTTTATTCTCCAGCTTTGACAGACTTTATCATTATGTCTGAGCAAAACTCTTATATGTTCTTGACTGGTCCAGCAGTAGTAAAAACTGTTACTGGTGAGGTTATTACACAAGACCAATTAGGTGGTGCTAAAATCCACGCTTCTAAATCTGGTGTAAACCACTTTGTTGCTGAGTCAGAAGAATGGGGTCTATCTTTGATTCGTAAACTTTTGAGCTATATGCCTCAAAATAATATGGAAGATGCTCCTTTGGCTGTTTGTACAGACGCTATCGAGAGAATGGAAGACTCTTTGAACGAGATTATTCCTGATAATCCAAACAAACCTTACGACGTATTGGAGGTTATCGCTGCTATCGTTGATAATGGTGAGTACTTAGAGAGCCAAAAACAATTTGCTCCTAATATCGTTACTTGTTTTGCTCGTTTCAATGGTCAATCTGTTGGTATCGTAGCTAACCAACCTAAATTTATGGCTGGTGTATTGGACTGCAACGCTTCTCGTAAAGCTGCACGTTTCATTCGTTTCTGCGACGCTTTCAATATTCCAATCGTTACACTTGTTGACGTACCAGGTTTCTTGCCAGGTAGTGGTCAAGAGTACAATGGTGTAATTGTGCACGGTGCTAAATTGTTGTTCGCTTATGGTGAAGCAACTGTTCCAAAAGTAACTATCGTTCTTCGTAAAGCTTACGGTGGTGCATACTGCGTTATGAGTTCTAAACACCTTCGTGGTGATATCAACTATGCTTGGCCAACTGCTGAGGTAGCTGTAATGGGTGCAAGTGGTGCTACTTCTATCATCTATGCTGGTGAGCTTAAGAAAATCGAAAGTGCAGAGGCAAAAGCTGCTTTTGTTGCTGAAAAAGAAAAAGAATACACAGACAACTTCGCTAACCCATACAATGCTGCTAAATATGGTTACATTGATGATGTTATCGAACCAAGAAACACTCGTTTCAGAGTTATCCGTGCATTGCAATCTCTTGCAACAAAACGTGAGGTTAATCCTGCTAAAAAACACTGTAATATCCCATTGTAAAAATATATCATAATGGCAAAATTAAATTTTAAATCAGTAGCCTTACTTATCTCTCTGATATTTGTTGGTTTTACTGCATCTGCTCAAAGTATTAAGGACGTTAAAATCAATGAGGTTTTGGTTCTTAACGAGGGCGTAAATGCAGATAGATACGGCAAGTTTGGAAGTTGGATTGAGTTGCACAATACAGGCTATGCAAGTATGAATGTTGGGGGCTGTTTTTTGAGTCTTGAAAACAAAAATCTTGAAAACGAAGTTTACTCAACAAATAAAGGCTTAACTTATAGAATCCCTACATCTGCTGCTGGTCTTACTACTATTGCACCAGGTCAATTCTTGTTGATTTTCTGTGAAGGAAACTCAGAAAAAGGTCCAGAATTTGCAAATTTCTCTTTGGAGGGAGCAAGCACTATTTATTGGATTGATGCTTCTGGTAAAGTTCTTTTAGATTCTTTTGATATTGATCAAAATCTTGTTAAACCAAACGTATCTTTGGGTCGTGAAGTTTTATCTTACAAAGATATGATGGTAAAACTAAGCGAAGGTGGTGAGTTTGAGATTGTAGAATACACTGCTCCAACTCCTGCTTCTATCAACAAAGAACACTTAGATAAAAGTGCTTCTGAGCAAATGATGGAACGTGACCCAGCTGGTAACGGTATGGCAATCATCGCAATGGGTGTTGTATTCTCTGCACTTCTTGTTTTGTTCTTGATTTTCAAAGTAGTAGGTATTGCTAACCAAAACTTTGAGAAAAGAAAAGAACTTAAAACAAAATCTGCAAGTACAAAAACAGCTGATGCTGCTCCTGCTAAACCAGTTAATCAACTTGAAGCTAATGGTGAGGTAATCGCTGCTATTGCTTATGTATTAAAACAATACAGAACAGATGTTGATAATATGGAGTCAAACATTTTGACAATTAACAAAACTGCAAGATCTTATTCTCCTTGGAGTTCTAAAATTCACGGTTTAACACAACAACCTAACAGAAAATAATTCATGAAAAAATATAACGTAAAAGTTAACGGTAACGATTATACTGTTGCTATTAATTCAGTTGATGATAAAATTGCTACTGTTGAAGTAAATGGTACTGAGTTCAAAGTAGAACTTGAAAATAGCGTTCTTACATCTAAAACTCCTTCAATTGTACAAAAGAGAGCTGAGCAAAGCATTTCTGCTATGCCACAAGTAACAGCTCCAACTCCTGCTGCTGCACCACGTCCATCTGCTGGTGGCGGTGCTGGTATCAAATCACCACTTCCAGGTACAGTACTTGACGTATTGGTAAAAGAAGGTGATTCAGTTAAAGCTGGTCAAAAAGTTATTATTCTTGAAGCAATGAAAATGGAAAACGATATTCTTGCTGACAAAGATGGCGTAGTAACAAAATTAGCAGTTTCTAAGGGTGCTGCTATTATGGAAGGCGATTTATTAATTACAATTGAATAATAATTATGGCATCTACAGGATTTTTAGAGTTTCTAACAGATGGCCTTGTAAACTTCTCACAATACACAGGTTTTGCAAACGTAGAACTTGGTCACGTGATAATGATTTTATTAGGCTTAGTGTTTATCTATCTTGGTATAGCTAAACGCTTTGAACCTATGCTTCTTGTTCCAATTGGATTTGGTATGATTGTGGGTAATATCCCATTCTATCCAGGTCTTCAAATTGGTATCTACGAAGAAGGTTCAGTATTAAATTACCTTTATTTCGGTGTACTTAAAGGTGTATATCCTCCTTTGATTTTCTTAGGAATCGGTGCTATGACAGACTTCTCTGCACTTATTTCTAATCCAAAATTGATGTTGATTGGTGCTGCTGCACAGTTTGGTATCTTTGCTGCATATATGTTTGCATTGATGTTTGGCTTTACTGCTGCTGAGGCTGGTGCTATTGGTATTATCGGTGGTGCTGACGGCCCAACAGCTATCTTCTTGTCGAGCAAACTTGCTCCGGACTTGATGGGTGCTATTGCAGTATCAGCTTACTCATATATGGCGTTGGTTCCTGTTATCCAGCCACCAATTATGAAACTTTTGACTACAAAGAAAGAGCGTGTTATCAAAATGCGTCCACCACGTGCCGTATCTCAGTTGGAGAAAATTCTTTTCCCAATTATCGGTGTGTTATTAACTTGTTTCTTAGTTCCTTCAGGTATTCCATTGTTGGGTATGTTGTTCTTCGGTAACTTGTTGAAAGAAAGTGGTGTTACTCGTCGTTTGGCTCAGGCTGCAAGTGGTCCTATCATCGACATCGTAACTATCTTGATTGGTATTACTGTTGGTGCTTCAACTCAGGCAACTACATTCCTTACTATGAAATCTGTATGGATTTTCGCAATGGGTGCTGGTTCTTTCGTTGTTGCAACATTCGCTGGTGTAGGCTTTGTTAAAATCTTTAACTTATTCCTTAAAGAGGGTAACAAAATTAATCCACTTATTGGTAACGCTGGTGTATCTGCGGTTCCAGATGCTGCTCGTGTATCTCAAGAGGTTGGTATGCACTTCGACAAAACTAACTATTTGTTGATGCACGCTATGGGTCCTAACGTATCGGGTGTAATTGGTTCTGCCGTTGCTGCTGGTATCTTATTAGGATTCTTGGCATAGTCATAAGCAATTTTAAATATTTGATAAAGTCAGAAGAAAAAATCTTCTGACTTTATTTGTTTTTATATATTTTTATTTTACCTTTGCCCTCGATTTTGGTTCGCATTATGCGATTAAAAGGGAATGTAGTGAAATCCTACAACAGTTCCCGCTGCTGTAAATCTTTATGAAATACTGCTTTGAGCCACTGAATTTAGTTTGGGAAGGCGTAGTATTGAGAGATGAGTCAGAAGACCTGCCAGATAGAATTTTTGCCTACGGAGAATGGGTATAGGAATTTGTCTATGGCTTTGCAGTAGCTTTTCTATATTATTGTTTGTTGTGCGAAAATTTACATTGAAATTTTAAACTAACTAAATAATAAAATGAAAAGTAAATTTTTTTCAATCAAATCTTTATTGATTTTATCTTTGCTGTTTGTTGGCTTTGCGTGTACAAAGTCTAACGTTGCAGCTCCTGAGTTCACAGTTGTTTCTAAACCCGAAGAAACACAGCTACTTATCGGTAGTAAAATAGATATAGACGTAGAGTATTCTACCAATACAGATGATTTAGACATTCATTGGTTTGTTAATGGTAAATCTTATATTCTTTTCCCTGATTTTACTTATGAGGCAACGAAAGAAGGTAAATTAGAGATTAAACTAATTGTTTCGAATGAAGCAGGTGCAAAAGAGCAAGATTTTGTATATAATATTTACAAAAAAACTTATGCTCCTACTATTGAGGTTATCAAAAAGACAGAGCCTTCTGTTGTCAAAATTGGAACAGCAATCGAAATAGAGGTTGCGTATTCTCAACCTACAAAAAATCTTGAAATTCAATGGACTATAAATGGTCAAGCATACACAAATCTTGAACAATTTTATCACGAAACTGAAAAAGTAGGTGAACTTAAAATTGGTTTGACAGCAAAAAATAGTACAGGTACTGCTACACAAGAATTTATTTATAATGTAGAACCAATCTATCAAGGTGGTTATTTCATTGTAAACGAAGGTTGGTTTGGTCACGAAAACGGTAGTGTAAACTACTATATTCCATCTGAAAATAAAATTATAACTAATGCTTTTGATAAATCAAATGTTGATTTTGGTGCAACTTCAACAGTTGGTGAAGTAGTTGGTTCGTATCTTTATGTTGTTTCAAAAATGAAAAATGTTTTGGTTAAGTGTAATATTCATTCTTTCAAAAACGAACAAGCATTAGACCAAAGCCAAATTGGAGGTGATCAAGCTTATGGCTTTGCAGCAATCGACGAAAACACTGCTTTAATGTCATCATCAAAAGGTTTGTATAGTATTAATCTTGCAGAAATGAAAGTTTCTAAAAAACTTTTTGAAGGAACTTACGGAGATTTATTTGTAGAGAATGGTTATGCTTATGCAGTTAGCCGCGATAGAGGTCTTGAAATTATCAAAATTGCAGATTTTTCTGTTGTTAAAACTATTGCTGGTGTTCAAGCTGGTTTTGCAAAAACATCAAACAACAAATTATATGCAGTTGGTGGCAACAAACTAATAGAAATCAATCTTGCTGACAACAAAACAACTGAAATTCAAATCCCATTTAGTGTAAATGGTGCTTGGGGAGCTTGGAGACCGGGTTCAATCTGTTCTTCAAACGCAAATGAAGTTTTCATTGCAAAAGTCGGTTCTTGGGGAGGTGGACAAGAAATCTTCCGTTATGTAGATGGCGATGCTACTTCTTTGAACAAAGCTTTTGCAAAAGGAACTGGAAATGATGCTTTCTATGGAGCAGGTATTGGTTTTGACAAAGTCAATAATATGCTTTTAGCAAACTTTGTAGATTCAGGTTGGGGAGCAAGTTATTCAAAAAACCGTCTTGTGAGTTTTGATGTAACAACTGGTGCAGAAAAATCTCGTTATGTATATCCAAAGGAACATTATTGGTTTCCTTCAATGTTCGTATTTGAATAATATGTAATTCTGATAAACAAGAAATTAACTGCCATAAAAATATGGTAGTTATTTCTTATTTATATATCTTTGTGAAATTAAAATTTTAAATTATGAAAAAAATATTTTCAACTTTGTTTATCGCAGCCTTAGTTTTGTCTTGTACAAAGGGCGAGGAAGATACAAATACATTTAGACCAATTACTCCAAATTCGAGTAAATATATTTCAAAAATTATTGACTACAAACCAGCTCCGGGACAGTTTATTGATGATGCTCAGGGTTTGGGAGATGCAGAGGCTGCCGAAAGTATCGTGGGTGGCACAACAGGTATGGTTTCTCTTGGGGCTTATGGTGGTAGCATAACTTTCCAGTTCGACCACACAGTTTTGAATAATGAAGGTATGGATTTTTCTATCAAAGGCAATGCCTTTGAAACAAGTTCAGAGCCGGGGATAGTAATGGTTTCTTTTGACGAAAATTCAAATGGAATTGCAGATGATACTTGGTATGAGCTAAAAGGAGAAAACTATTCTGATGCTACAACAATCAAAAACTATGAATTGACTTACTACAAACCTGCCAATTTGACAGATGCACTGCCAATTCGTTGGACAGACAATCAAGGTGGTTCAGGTCAAATAGATGTAAATGGATTTGGTAGCCACGCTTCACACGTATATTATCCTCTATGGGCTCATTCTCTTGAAAGTTTTACTGTAAAAGGAACTTACTTGAAAGTAAATGCAAAAACAGAAGATGGAGTAAATATGTATAATGCACTTGGTATGGGTTATGCAGATAATGCCTCTAAGGAATATACTTTGGAAAACGGCAATTTATTTGATATTTCAAATGCTATAAACAACAATGGCGAGAGTGTATATCTTAAAGGTATTGACTTTATAAAAGTTTATACTGCTGTTCAGCACCAATTTGTGAACATTGGTGAGGCTTCAACAGAGGTTTGTGGAGCTATTTCACTTTCTATCAAATAAATAATTGCTAATTAGCTGTTATTTTAATTTTATCCCCTAAAAGTTTTTTTTCTACTTTTAGGGGAATTTTGTAGGTATATATACTTACAAAAAGGACTCTTTAATTTTGTTTATGTGCTTTTTTTTGTTATATTTGTAGGCTCTATATGCAATAAAGAGGGTGTAAAAAGCATTTTATCATATATATAAGTGATTGATACTTATAGTGATATAATTTTTTTGAAAAAATAAAAAACATATAAATTTAATTTTAAGTAAAATGACAAAACCATTAAAGATTGTAGTGTTGGCAAAACAAGTGCCTGATACTCGTAATGTGGGTAAAGATGCTATGAACGAAGACGGAACAATCAATCGTTCAGCTTTGGAAGCTATCTTTAATCCCGAAGACTTAAATGCGTTAGAACAAGCATTGAGATTGAAGGATAAATACGAAGGTACAACAATTACTATTTTGACTATGGGGCCATCACGTGCCGCAGACATTATCCGTGAGTCTATGTTTAGAGGTGCAGATGGTGGTATTCTTCTTACTGACCGTAAATTTGCTGGTGCAGATACTCTTGCAACTTCTTATGCACTATCTTGTGCTATCAAAAATATCAATCCTGATTTAGTAATTGCTGGTCGTCAAGCTATTGACGGAGATACCGCACAAGTTGGTCCTCAGGTTGCCGAAAAACTTGGGTTTCCACAGGTTACTTATGCAGAAGATATTGAAAAGTTTGAAAACGGTGAATTGTATATCAAACGTCGTCTTGAAAACGGTGTAGAACACGTTGTTTCTACTATTCCTATGGTAGTTACAGTTAATGAGTCAGCTCCTTCTTGCCGTCCACGTAACGCACGTTTTGTGATGAAATACAAACACGCTAAAACAGTTACTGAACTTCAAGACCTTGCTGAGGATTATTTTGCAGAGGCTCGTCATAATCGTCCATATCTTAACATTGTGGAGTGGGGCGTAAACAATATCGAAGCAAAAGAAGAAGAATTGGGTATGCTTGGTTCTCCTACAAAAGTTAAGAAAATTGATAACGTTGTTTTCCAAGCAAAAGATGCTAAAATCCTTACTGCTTCGGACGGTGATATTAGTGCACTTATGCAGGAACTTATTTCAAATCACACTATTGGCTAATAGTCAGTGATTTAGCATTAATTTAAAAATAATTGAAAGATGAATAATATATTTGTATATTGTGAAACAAGCAACGGAGTAGTAGCAGATGTGAGTCTTGAACTATTGACAAAAGGACGTAGTCTTGCAGATACTTTGGGTTGTAAATTAGAGGCAATAGTAATTGGCCACAAATTGGGCAATATCGAGAACGAACTTGCAAAATATGGTGCAGATGTAGTTCACAAAGCAGATTGCGAGTGTTTGGAGCCTTATCGTACTCTTCCTCACTCAGCTATTGTTTGTGGTTTGTTCAAAGAAGAAAAACCTCAAATTGCACTTATGGGTGCTACTATCATTGGTAGAGATTTAGGCCCTCGTGTTTCTTCAACTCTTCATAGTGGTTTGACAGCAGACTGTACAAGCCTTGAAATTGGTCCTCACGAAGACAAAAAAGCGGGTAAAGTTTATGACCAACTTTTGTACCAAATTCGTCCAGCTTTTGGTGGTAATATTATTGCTACAATCGTAAACCCTGAGTGTCGTCCACAGATGGCAACAGTACGTGAGGGAGTTATGAAAAAAGAAGAGTGTTCTCGCAACATTACTCCTGAGGTTAAAGTTATTGACACAAAAAAATATCTAAACGATACAGATTTTGCAGTTAGAATTATCTCTCGTGAAATCGAAAAACGTGATATTAATATCAAAGATGCTCCAATTATTATTGCAGGTGGTTATGGTGTTGGTTCAAAAGAAGGTTTTGATATGCTTCATCAATTAGCTAAATTGATTGGTGGTGAAGTTGGTGCATCACGTGCAGCAGTTGATGCTGGATACACCGAACACGCTCGTCAAATTGGTCAAACAGGTGTTACAGTTCGTCCAAAACTTTATATTGCTTGTGGTATTTCTGGTCAAATACAGCACACAGCAGGTATGGAAGAGTCAAGTATGGTAATTTCTATCAACAATGACCCTAAGGCTCCTATTAATGCTCTTGCAGACTATGCAATAGTTGGCAATATCGAGGAGGTTCTTCCAAAAATGATTAAGTATTACAAAGAAAACACTAAATAGTACGACAATGGCTAATTTCTTTTTAGATAATAAAGACCTTCAATATCATCTTAATCACCCAATGATGAAAAAGATTGTTGAGTTGAAGGAAAATAATTTTGAAAATAATAACGATAGCGAAATTGCACCACAAAATTTTGAGGACGCTTTGGATTCATACAAACAAGTTCTTGAAATTATCGGTGAAATTGCTGGTAATACAATAGCTCCTAATGCTGAAAGCGTTGATGCAGAAGGTCCACAAGTAATTGACAATCACGTTAAATACGCTCGTGGAACTCAGGAAAACCACGATACACTTACAAAAGCAGGTGTATATGGTCTTTCATTGCCACGTGAGTATGGTGGATTGAACTTCTCTATGGTGCCTTACGTTATGTCTTGCGAGATTGTTTCTCGTGCAGATGCTGGTTTTGGTAACATTTGGGGTTTGCAGGACTGTGCTGAGACTCTTCACGAGTTTGCTTCTGATGAGCAAAATGCACGTTTCTTGCCACGTATCCAATACGGTGAAACTTGTGCTATGGACTTGACAGAGCCAGATGCTGGTTCGGATCTTCAAGCAGTTATGCTAAAAGCACACTATGACGAGGAGAAAGGTACTTGGTTATTGAACGGTGTGAAACGTTTTATCACAAATGGTGATGCAAATATTTCTTTGGTTTTGGCTCGTAGTGAGGAAGGTACTGCTGATGCTCGTGGTTTGTCTATGTTTGTTTACGACAAAAAACACGATGCTGTAAAAGTTCGTCGTATTGAGCATAAACTTGGTATTATTGGTTCTCCAACTTGCGAATTGGTATTCACAAACGCTCCTGCCGAATTGGTAGGCGACCGCAAAATGGGTCTTATTCGTTATGTAATGGGACTTATGAATGCTGCTCGTTTGGGTATTGGTGCTCAATCTACTGGTATTTCTGAGGCTGCTTATCGTGAAGGTTTACAATATGCAAAAGAGCGTAAACAGTTTGGTCGTCCAATTATTGAGTTTCCAGCAGTTTACGAAATGCTTACAAATATGAATGCTAAGGTTTTGGCAAGTCGTGCAATGTTGTACGAAACTACACGTTTTGTAGATATGTCAAAACTTTATTACCATATCTCTAAAAAACGCAAATTGGAAAAAGATGAGCGTGCAGAGATGAAACACTATGGCAAACTTGCTGATGCTTATACTCCACTTCTAAAATTATTTACAAGTGAGTATTGTAACCAAGTTTCTTATGATTCTTTGCAAATCCACGGTGGTTCTGGTTATATGAAGGATTATCCTATTCAGCGTTTTGCTCGTGATGCACGTATTACAAATATCTATGAAGGTACTACACAACTTCAAGTTGTTGCTGCTATCAAAGCTGTTACAACAGGTGTATTTGCTCAAATGATTGAAGAATACGAAAACTCTGAGGTTCTTGCACAATTCAGTCCGCTTATGGAAAAACTTTCGAATATGAAAAACGATTATTTGAAAGCAGTTGAGATTGTAACAACTTGCGAAGGTGAGTGTTCTACTACATTCTTGGATTTCCACGCACGTAGATTGGTAGAAATGGCAGGTCATATTATTTTATCTCACGTTCTTATCCGTCAGGCTTCGAGCGAGTATTGCAAAGACGACAAAGAATATAGCGTTGCAGCAAATGCTTATGTTAAGATGGGTTATGCTATCAACAAAGCTCACTTGACATACATTATGGATAATGATGCTAACAGCTTGTCTATTTTTAGCGAAATAGTGAAATAAATTTAGCAAAAGACTTGTCTATCTTGTTTTTGGTGAAAATTGTATTGTAATTATCTGATTTTCAATACGAGATAATTTGCTAAAATAGCTTTTAAAAGCTTGATAGACTTATGAATAATCAAAAAACTACAAAGAAATTTGTAGTTTTTTGATTAAAAATTAGGTTTATAATATAAAGTAGTTTATATTTGCAGTGTAATCAAAAATCAATATTATGAAAAAAATATTTTTAAGCGTTTTAGGAACTTTATTTTTAAGTTCGTTTAGTGTATTTGCACAATCAAGTATTACAATCAAAATCGACAATATTAGAGCCTCAAAAGGTAAAATAATGATTGGTATTGGGGATATTACAGACCCTAACAATGTTATGGGAACTATTGTAGACGCAAAAGAGGGTAGTATGGAGGTTTTAATTGAAGATGTAAAAGTTGGTGCATTTCCAATTCAAGTTTTTCACGACGAAAACTCAAATAATAGAATGGATACAGACAGTACTGGCAAACCTATTGAAGGTTTTGGAATATCCAAAGATTCAAATGCTTTGCAAATCCCAATGTTTCAAATCAAAGATGGTAATAATGAGGTTTCAATAAAAATGTATTATTTAAGTAATGTTCGTTAATACTGATTAGGAACTTGTATGGTTTCAGAAATAAAAAAATAGCGAACAACAATAATAAAAAATATTTAAAATGGAAGAATTAAATAGTAAAAAAAGTTTGGATATTATCTCGGGTGTAATATCTAATACAAATCGCAAACCAAATCTATTAGACGCAAATATGTTTTTGATGTGGGGCTATCTGACAGTAGGAGTTTCTTTGCTTGTCTTAGTGTTGGCTTATTTCCTACAAACAGCTATGGTGTTGTGGTTATGGTTTTTAATCCCAATTTTAGGTAATTTAATTAATTTTGTGATAGTTAAAAAATCAGATACCAAAGTTGTTACCAAGATTGATAGTGCAATTTCGCAATTATGGATAGTTATAGGACTTAACTGTACGATAGTTCCTTTTGTGATGTTCTATTCAGGCAATGGGTCTATTATTCCTTTTATAGAAGGTGTTTTGGTAATGATAGGAACAGTGGTAACGGGTGCAATTATCAAATTCAAACCGCTATATATTTGTGCATTGATTGGTAATGTGGTGATAATCCCACTGGCATTCACAAATAATATTCTTTATGTAAGCGGAATTTTTGCACTTGCATTTATCATTTCTATGATAATTCCGGCACATATTCTTAAATCTCAAATTTCAAAAAATGTTTAAGCAATTAAATCCTATTCTGCACTCGGAGTTGCGTTTGGCAATAATTTCACTTTTGATGAATGTCGAAAGTGCAGAGTTTGCTTATATCAAAGAAATAACAAATGCTACTTCTGGGAATATTAGTGTCCAACTCGACAAACTCCAAAAAGCAGGATATATAGAAATAAAAAAGACCTTTAAAGGCAAAATGCCTTGCACTATTTGTAATATTACAGATAAAGGCAAAAGTGCCTTTGAAGAGTATGTGGAATCAATAAAATCTTATATTGTTGTAAGCAATAACCACTAAAAATAAAATTCGCCTATCTTGTCTATTCGCCGATACTCTGCTTCACGTACGTCATTACGCTACGTTATGACTATCGACAAAATATCCTAAGAGATAAGAGTTTAGTTTTTACAAAGTATTATATTATCGTCCGCTAAAAACGAAACTCGCCTATCTTGTCTATTTCGCCGATACTCATAACTCACGTACGCCAGTACGCTACGTTATGACCATCAGCAAAATAGCCTAAGAGATCCGAGTTTATTGGGAGCTTGTAAGATTTCTGAAAGATAAAAATTTTAAAAATCAGTTTTCCAAGCCCCTCATAAATTAAAACACTGTAATATATTATTGCTTAATCCATTACAATGATTTTTAAAATTTTTACTGGACAGCAATAAAAGTATTACTATTTTGAATTACTGCAAATTAAATAGAGGTAAAAATCAAAGATTTTTACCTCTATTTAATTATATTTTCAAATTTAGGATTATTCAGAAAGTTCTGAAATATGTGTAACATCACGTTTACTGTCGCCGATTAGGTGTTGGCAGAAATAATCTGAACTTCTCCAGAAGAACCAATCAGTTGAGTCGCCAAATGCGTGGCGTTGGCGTGGAAGATAAATCAAATCAAAACGTTTTTGAGCTTTGATAAGAGCATCAACTACTCTCATTGTGTTTCCTGGGTGAACGTTGTTGTCAATCTCGCCGTGGCTAAGCATTAACTTACCTTTAAGGTTTTTGGCAACCTCTGGGTTAGTTGCGATTTTATAAACAAATGTAGTATCGCCTTTTTCGTTTACTACCTCATCAACTCCGTGGTGAGTTTCGCTCCACCAACGGTTGTAGATACGGTTGTCGTGGTTACCAGCACTTGATACTGCAACCTTGAAGAAGTCTGGATATACAAACATTGCAGCAGTTGACATAAATCCACCACCAGAGTGTCCGTGGATACCCACTTTGTTAATATCAATAAAATTATGGCGAGCTGCTAATTCTTCAACAGCACGTTTTTTGTCTGCCAAACCATAGTCACGCAAGTTTTTGTAACCATAGTTGTGGTACCATTTAGAACGTTGAGGGCTACCTCCACGGTTACCAATAGTAATTACCACAAAACCGAATTGTGCAAGTTGTGCAGTACGATACATTCTTGTAGAGAATGAAGCATCAACAGCCTCTGTTTGAGGACCCGGGTAAACGTATTCGATAATAGGGTACATACGAGTAGAGTCAAAATCAAAAGGCTTGTACATTACGCCATACAAATCTGTAACTCCGTCATCAGATTTAACTTTGAAAGTTTCTGGGAATTTGTAACCAAATGCAAATAATTGGCTCAAATCGGCAGTTTCCAAAGTCATAATTTTTTGACCTAAACTATTAATCAAATCTGTTGCAGGAACAGTGTTCACTCTTGAATAGTTATCAACAAAGAATTTTGCATTATCGCTCATATTTACTTGGTGGTCGAAATCTCCGGGGTTCAAAAGTTTAAGGTTTGAGCCGTCCAAAGAAACACTGAAAGTATGAAGATAATAAGGGTTCTCGTCTTTTACACCACCGTGAGCAGTAAAATATAGAGTACGAGTAGTTTCATCTACACCAATGATATTTTCACAGTGCATTTCACCTTTTGTAATTTGATTTTTAAGAGTGCCATCAGTACCATACAAATAGAAGTGAGCCCAACCGTTTCTTTCGCTCCATTGAATCATCTCTTTGTTAGAGTTGATAAACTTAGGTCTGCGAGTTTCTTGGTAAGTGTTCATTCTTTCTTCTGCAATAGCTTTAACGCTCAAATCTTCGATATTTACTTTACAAACATCAATACGTTTCAAATCACGGCTTGAACGAGTTACGAACAATGTGCTATTGTCGCCTTCCCATACATCAGCTTGAAGTCTGTCTGTGTAATTCTTTTTAAGTGTAGATTTTGTATGAATGTTCAAAGTTTGATTTTTGTATGCGTTAATCTCAACCAACTTAGAGTTGAATGATGTAGCATCAAAAACATACAAATAATCTGTTGAGCCTTCTTCGCCCGGCATTTGATACAAATAAGTTTCAAGAGTTGGACGTGGGTTTGCGATAGGATTGATAACCCAAAGAGGTTTCAAAGCTCTGTCGTCAGACTTAACTGCTACGAAATGTTTAGAGTCTGGACTCCAAACAACGTAAGCACCCATTCTGTCATTTTTCTTTTTCTCTGCATCAACATTTGTCATACGGTTAGTGTTGCCACCCCAGTCAAATTGAGCTGCACCGTCAGTAGTAATTTGTTTTTCAACAATAGTTTCGTCTTTTGGATCTTCGATTGCTTTTTTCAAGTTCTCTTTGTCCATAATCCATAGGTTGTGTTGTTTTGCATAAATAGCAAAATTTCCGTCTGGCGAAACACTTGCCCATCTTGGATAGTCTTTTTCAGGTTCGTAACCTTTCAAATGGCTAACTTTTTTTGTCGAAAGGTCGTATTTGCAGTAGAATTTTTCATTTTCTTTTCCTGCTTTTTTACCTTCTTTAATTTCTGTTGCAGTTTGTTTTTTATCAACTTTTTTAGAACCTCTAACCAAGAAAATAAAACTTTGTGCATCGTCTGCAAACTCTTCAATGCTTAGTTTAATAGCTTGTGCATTGATAGGGTCTTTTGTGATAAGTGTTAATTGCTCTGCCATATTAGCATTGTCAAATAATGCTTGTTTGGTTTTGCGAGCTGGGTCTACAATCCACCAAGATGTGCCATTTGATGTTTTGTAAGAATACCAAAATTTGTCGCCGCTTTTCAACCAACGAGGGTTTACGTTTAGCGAATGAACCATTTTCTCTAATTTTTTTGCAGAGAAACGTTCAGCTAATTGGTAGTTTGCTTTTGTAATAGGAGTGTTTTGAGCAAAAATAGCTACTGAAAAACACATAAAAGCAAACAATAATGTAAATTTCTTCATTTTGTGAACTTTTTTTATTTAGTAATAAATTATTTTTTTCAAAGATAATCAAATTTTGTTAAACCATAGCAATGGTGAAGAATAAAGCATATATAATTGATATTATTCCCATTGTCGTAGCATAAGACTTATCGGCACTGAGTCCCAAAAACCTATATTCGATAGCATTTTTGTTACATTTGCTAATACAGTCCCCGCACATAGTGCAACTTTTACTTATTTGTCTGTTTTTGACCTCTCCACGTTTAATTGCAGAATATTTGCAAGTCATAGTACAACTCATACAGCCTACACACTTATCTGTTATTACTATTCTACGTGGGTTTATGTATTTAGTTATGGCTACGATAGTTCCGAGCGGACAGAAATATGTGCAGTGTATCATTTTTCCTTTTTTGTAGCTTAGACGAGCTATGATTAATGCTTCACACACAAACACTATAATAACTAAGCCAATAATTATATTTGCAGGAACATTTGCCTTTCGCATCAAAAATGCAAGTATAGATATTGCCAAAAGTACTATTGTGCGTATTGTCCACTGTTTCTTGCGAGAAATTTTGATAGCTTGACTACGTTCTGTTTTTTGTGAGGCCGCCCACAAGTCAAAACACCCAAAATAGCACAAATGACTACACCACGCACCGCCTGCAATGAGTACGGTTATAGCAAAAAGTATAAACATAAATCCAAATTCGGCTCTGTAAATTGCCCCTGCTTCTATTATAAATGGTATAGGAAAATGTAACGAGCCAGTGAGAAGAAATATATCTACAAACAGCCCTAAAAAGAATTGCAAAAAGAACCATATTCCGAAAGCTACCCAAATCTTTTTCCGAAATGATATATAATTAGCTTTGTTCATCAAGCCTCTATACACATAAACTGCAATTAGGCCAGACAAAAATACTTGTATATAGCCCAATGTGTAATCTACCCTGTCCAAAAGTAAAATATCGAAAGGAGATTTTAGACGTGCTACTGTAACGAGCAAAACAGTGATTGAAAATATAACTAAATATGATTTCTTAATGGTTGTTTTCATTGAGGTTTTGTTCGTTTTTTATAGGCATTTGAACGATATATCCCATTTCTAATTCGTAATGCAACACAAGTTGTTCCATTATTTCGTCAAATCCCTCTGGGTCGTATTTTAATTTCAGATTAGCTCCATATAATCGTGCAATGGCTTGATAGAAAAATGCCGAAAAACCACTCTTTAATTCTTTGAGTAACACATATCCACTTTCGCCAGTTTGTCGGTCAATAAGTTTTAGTAGTATTGCTCCTTGATAGAAACTCATTCTTCGTAGCACGGGAGTATATTTTTTTACAAGTTGCTTCTCAACACTTTTAATATATTTATTCTTTTCTTTGTTGTTGGGCATTGTTGCAATTTCTTTACGCATATCGTTTAGTACGGCTTGTGCATTGTGGGCGATTGGGTAGCTAATCATAATAGCACGACGAAGTCTTGTAACGTTTCGGTAAAACTTTGGACTGTGTTTTTTTGTGTTTACATTTATGGTTTTTAACTCTACTAATATAAGACTATCCCTGTCATTGTTTTTCACATAGCGTAACTGCTCTGCACTGTCGTTTTGTGCATAGCAAATTATTGACGAGAAAAACGATAAATATATAATTAGTAGTTTAGCTATTTTCATAATAATATTAAAGTACTTTATGGACATATTTTTTTTGTCAAATACTTATTTTGCAAAAATAATCAAAAAAAGTGAAATATTTTTTTTTATTTAAAGAGAATTTGTATCTTTATATCGTGTTTGACGAATAAACTAACTTATGAGTATTTCAGATTTTCTTAAAATAGAGACTGGTAGATGTATTCAGTGTTTGCAATGTTTGAGAAGTTGCGACGTGAATGCTATTAGATATGTGGATAATAAATTATTTATTCACCCACAAAGATGTGTAAAATGTGGTAAATGTTACGAGAATTGCCCAAACGGAGCGATAGAATTACGTAACTTAGTTCCCACTGCAAATATTCAAGTCAAAGATAATCCTATTACTATTGCTTCTGTTTCTCCAACTTGGGTGTCAGAATTTAGAGGTGTAACTATGAATCAATTTGTGCAGGGTCTAAAAATGCTTGGTTTTACGCACGTTAGTCAATCAACTCACGGGGCTCAACAAGTAATAGAAAAAACTCGTGATAATTTCAAAAATAGTAAACCGCTTGTCATATCGTCGCTTTGCCCAGTTGTGAACCGACTTATCGAAACCTACTATCCGCAGTATTTGGAGTATATGAACCCTGTTTCTATGCCCGAAACATTGCATTGTAGAATGCTCAAAAAATGGTATGGCGAAGATGCTAAGGTTATTTACATTAGTTCGTGTGTAGCCTCAAAAGGCAATGTTGTACTTGACGGAACAATGATGTATTCGGCACTAAAAGACTGGCTCGACGAAGAGAAAATAGATTTGAGAGCATTGCCAAAGCACGGAGATAACGTTTTTGAGCCATTCTTGGCAAACACTTATCACGGTTATCAGCTTGTTAGTAGTGCAATAGAATATTTTCCACAAGTAGATGTGCAAAGTGCCTCTGGGCTTAATCGTGTAATGAAAATGCTCAAAGATATTAATGTTCAAGATGTTGAGGATAAAGTATATTTGGAATTGTTTGCTTGTGAGGGAGGTTGTTTGACAAGTGTTGGTTCAATAGACAAAAACAATGTTCTTGCCAAAAAACTTCGCTTTGATAAACATATCAGAGAGGGTAGACTGCTCGTAAACAACGTATTGCCAGAGGTGGAATATGCAATTACTCGAAAAGATAGAGGAGTAGAGCGTTTTGCTGCTGCCAAAGACAAAGAAGCAGTTCTTAGAAAAATGAATATTACCGAGAGTGGTTCTTTGTTGGATTGCGGTGCTTGTGGTTACAATACCTGTGATGAGTTTGCCAATGCAGTTGTGATGAATATGGCAGAAATACGCACTTGTGTATGGCACCAAAAAAACGAACTTACTAATAATCTTCAAAAAATTATCGAACACATACCTTACGGATTTTTTATCGTAAATAAAGATATGAAATTTGAGAATGTAAACAGTATATTCTGTAATGCTGTGGGTGTTGATAGAAATGTTTTGTTGAGCAAAAAAATATCTATTGAGAAAATGGTGTCGTTTACAGACGAAATCAAAGATTTATTCGAAAATGGATTAGAATCTAAGAGTTATGAAGTGATTATCAATGGTCGTGATATGAAACTTAAACTATATAGATTAGTTGGTACAAATTTGATTTTTGGAGGGGTTAAGAATTTCTTTTCTTCGGCAGCTTTTGACGAGGCTTATGTTGAATCTGTCAAAAAAATAATTCAGGATAATGTTTCGTCTGTCCAAAAAATAGCTTCGCTACTTGGCGAGAATATTTCTCGTACCGAAACGCTACTTAGTTCTATTGTTGATAACAAAGAAGATTAATTACCCAAACATACTAAACAATGTTAATAAACGAAGATTTATTTATCGAAGTAGATTCTTGTCAGAGAGTCGAAAAAGGAAATTTGCTTAGTGGCAATGCTTATATCCAAAAACGTTTTGATGGATATATGGTTGCTTTGTTGTTTTCGGGACACGGCGGAACTTGTGTAGAGCGAAATATATCTGCCTCTATGTTTGCTTCTGCTGCTATCAAACATTTTGAGAAATACAGTAGTTTTGACAAAGTAGTTAAATCAATTTTGGGTTTAGTTACTATATCATACCAGCTCAATAACGACGCTTCAACAGACTTTGTTTTTGTCAGAATTGACGATAATTCCAATGTAGATGTAGTATGTTACGGAATACGTAAGCCTATATTTATGAGGGGAGAAAGTGTTTTTGAGCCAGAGTGTAATATTGTGAATTTAGACACTAACTATGGTCTTTCAACGTCATATATACACTATAAATTTAAAGCTCAGGTAGAAGATAGATTATTATATTTTAACGATATAGTAGTGGCAGACAAGATAAATAATATTAATAAAAATTCAGAAAAATTTTGGGAAGATGCTACTAATCTTGTTGAATCAATAGTGAAGTCTGATGATACCATTTCTGCTACCGAACTATCACGCAAGATTATAATGGAAACATATAATTTTGATAGTATTACGAGGGTTGTAGGCGACCAAAGTTGTGGGGTAGTGTATTTTCGTAAGCCACGTAGGGTACTGATTTGTAGTGGCCCTCCCTACAATCAAGACAGAGATAAATATTTGGCAGAAAGTGTGAGGGATTATGATGGCGAAACCATAATCTGTGGAGGAACAACCGCAGGTATTGTTTCGAGGGAACTTTCCCGAGATATATCTGTGCTATTGGGAAGAGATCCATCTGGTCTTCCAAATGCTTCGACTATGGAAGGTGTTACGATGATAACCGAAGGAGTGCTTACTCTCGGAAAAGTCAAAGGAATTTTAGAAAATATTTCAGAACCGATAGTCAAAGGTCGAGGTATTGATATCAAATTTGTGAAACTTTTATTGAACCACGATGTGGTGGATATGATTGTAGGAACACGTATCAATGCAATGCACCAAGACCCTAATATCCCAGTGGAATTGGAGCTTCGACGCAATGTGATGAAAGACATTGCTTGGCTGCTGAAAACCAAATTTTACAAAGAAGTTAATATCCAATATATTTGACTTTTATTCAAATTAAAACTAAAAACATTGTTAATTAATAAATAAACTGTATCTTTGCAGTGCAAAATTTTTTTATATGAAAAAGAAAGTAGAAGTAAAAATCTGTACAGGAACGCTTTGCTATGTGATGGGCGGAGCTGATTTACAAGTTATTGACGAACACATTCCTGAGGAACTACTTGATAAAGTAGATATTAAAGGGGCTCCTTGTTTGGAGTATTGTAATAACCCTATTAACAACTCGAAAGCTCCCTATGTGGAGATTGACGGAGAAGTGATTTCAGACGCAACTGTAATTAAAGTGGTAAACGCAATCAAAAAAGCATTAGAAACAAAATAAGGTAATGGCTGGAGTATTAAACAACGCAACAATTATTAGAAGAGAGCTACTGACAAAAGTAGCCAAATTAGTAGCTACTGGTAGATTGGTAGAAGATATCGATAGAGTACCTGCTGAAATTAGACCAAAAGGCGGCGAGTCGTATCGTTGCTGTGTCTATAAAGACCGTGCAATGGCAAAATACAAACTTATTGGTTTGTTAGGATTTAGTGCATCTGACGAAGACGCAGACTTTATTCCACTTGCTCGTTATGCACAAAAAGCATTAGACACAACAGAAATTTCACCAGTTCCGCTAACTGTGGTTAGTGAGGCTTGTAACTCTTGCGTAAAAGTAAATTACGTTGTTACAAATATGTGTCGTGGTTGTGTAGGCCGTCCTTGTATGGTAAACTGCCCACGTGAAGCAATCGAATTCAAAAACGGTCAAGCACATATTGATCATACAAAATGTATTAACTGTGGTTTGTGTAAAAACAACTGCCCTTATCACGCTATTATTTATACTCCTGTTCCTTGTGAAGAGGCTTGTCCAGTAGGTGCAATCTCAAAAGACGAAAACGGAGTAGAGCATATTGACGATTCTAAATGTATCTATTGTGGTCGTTGTATCATTTCTTGTCCTTTTGGTGCAGTAATGGAGCGTTCACAAATCGTTCAAATAATGTCTGCAATCAAAGACCCTAACAAAAAAGTAGTTGCTATGGTAGCTCCTGCAATCGCTGGTCAGTTCAAATTGCCACTTGATAAAATTCTTGGTGCAATCAAACAAATTGGCTTTGACGAAGTTATCGAGGTTGCTTTGGGTGCAAATATTACTACTGCAACAGAATCTGCTGAATTGTTAGAGAGATTGGAAGGTGGTGCTAAGTTTATGACAACTTCTTGTTGTCCATCTTATGTAGCTGCTGTTAAAAAACATATTCCAGAAATTTTGGAAAATGTTTCACACACACTTTCTCCAATGGCTTATACTGCTGAGATTGTTAAAAATCAAGACCCAAATGCTATTACAGTATTCGTTGGTCCTTGTCTTGGTAAACGCCACGAGGCAGCTGTTAATCCTCTTGTAGATTATATGATGTCTTTCGAAGAAATTGGTTCTACACTTGTAGCACTTGGTGTTGATATTAACTCAGTTGAAGGTCTTTCTCTTGATCCAACAGTTGAAGGTTTGAGTAGAGGTTATGCTGTAACAAACGGTGTTTTCAACGCTGTTGCAGATAGACTTAAAGGTCACGAAGGTGTTAAGCCTCTTGTATTGAGTGGTTTGGATAAAGCTATGATTAAACAAATCAAAACTTTTGCAAAAGCTGCTCCTGCAAATATGATTGAAGTAATGTCTTGTGAAGGAGGTTGTGTTAATGGTTGTAACACACTTGCAAACCCAAGAATTGCTGCTCGTCAAGTAGGTGATTCAATCAAATTGTAATCTTCGTATTTACATATCATAAAAAATAGCTCCAAAGTAATTTGGAGCTATTTTTTTATTTATACGTCAGAAAACTGCGAGATATGCGAGTTTCGTTTTTAGCGGACTTTACTAATAAAAATATTGCTGTCCGGTGAAAATTTTAAAAATCATTGTAACAGACTAAGCGACAATATATTACAGTATTTTAATTTGTGAGGAGCTTGGAAAAATGATTTTTAAAATTTTTATCTTTCCGAAATCTTACAAGCTCCCA
>CAZRHJ010000024.1:0-16572 GCA_964600025.1 uncultured Rikenellaceae bacterium
TACGTGAGTTATGAGCATCGGCGAAATAGACAAGATAGGCGAGTTTCGTTTTTAGTAGACAATACTATTCAGTAATAATTTTGTAAAGCACTGTTTGTGCAGATACTACTCTATTGGCAGCCTCTTCGATAACCAAAGACTGCGGAGAGTCGATAACCTCGTCACTTACAATCATATTACGACGAACTGGCAAACAGTGCATAAAATAAGCATTGTTGGTAAGTGCCATTTTGTCGGAAGTAACACACCAATTCATATCCTTTGAAATGACTTGTCCATAGTTCTCGTCAGCATAGACCGACCAGTTTTTGGCATAAACAAAGTCTGCTCCTGCAAAAGCCTCATCTTGGTCGTAAACGATATTTGCACCACGTGTAAATTCCTCGTCAAGCTCGTAACCTTTTGGGTGGGTTACCACTACTTCGTAATCCATTGCAACTGCCCATTGTGCAAAGGAATTAGGAACGGCTTGTGGCAAAGCTTTTGGGTGGGGAGCCCACGTAAGCACTACTTTTGGACGTTTAGTTTTTTTGTATTGCTCAATGGTTATCATATCTGCAAAAGACTGCAAAGGGTGGAGAGTTGCAGATTCCATACTAATAACAGGTTTGCCTGAATATTTTATGAATTGATTGAGTATTTTTTCGTTATAATCGTCAGTTTTGGAACTTAGTGAAGCAAAACTACGAACACCAATAATATCACAATACGAACCCATAACAGGAACTGCCTCTAATAAATGCTCGGGTTTGTCGCCGTCCATTATTACTCCAAATTCGGTTTCAAGTTTCCACGCTCCTTGATTAACGTCCAAAACCATTACGTTCATTCCCAAATTCAAAGCCGCTTTTTGTGTACTCAAACGTGTACGCAAACTCGAATTAAAGAATATCATCAAAAGGGTTTTGTTCTTGCCCAAAGAATCATATTTAAAAGGATTTTGTTTTATTTCTTGTGCGTCTTTGAGCCACTGCTCAATAGATTCAACATCTTTTACGGATTGAAAATTTTTCATAGTACTATTTACTTTATTAGGTTATTTTCGGCCTCCAAAAACTTCTGAAAATCAAATTGCAAAACTAAATCATCAAACATTTGAGAGATTTGAGCATTACACAAATTGCCTATACTACCCTCGTGGGTGTGTGATATATTGTAGTCTGCTTGGAAGTTACCTTTTTCGATTTCCATACCAACACTACGATAAGCCTCTCTGAAAGGAACTCCCTCCAATACTAATTTATTGACTGTTTCGACACTAAATACATATTTGTAACGACTATCAAAAATAACCTCTGTATTGACTTTGATTTGTTGGAGCATAACATTTGCCATTTGCAAAATTTCTTTCATTTGGGCAAGTGCTGGAAACAAAGACTCTTTCAAGATTTGCAAATCACGATTATAGCCCATAGGAAGATTTATGGTAAGCATTGATATAGTATTTGGCAAAGACTGAATAATATTGCATTTGCCACGTATCAACTCCCATACATCTGGATTTTTTTTGTGCGGCATAATGCTCGAACCTGTCGTAAACTCTGCGGGATAGCTCACAAAGCCAAAGTTTTGGCTCATAAACATACAATTATCCATTGCCAAACGTGAAAGAGTTGAAGCCAATGAAGCAAGAGCAGTAGAAATAATCTTTTCGCATTTACCTCTCCCCATTTGAGCATAAATACTATTATAATTTAGGTTATCAAAGCCCAAAAGATTGGTTGTCATTGTTCGGTTTAGAGGAAAAGACGAACCATATCCTGCCGCAGAACCCAAAGGATTTTTGTTTGTGATTTTGTAGGCCGATAGCATCATTTGCATATCATCTACAAGACTTTCGGCAATAGCTCCCAACCACATTCCAATAGACGAAGGCATTGCCACTTGCAGGTGAGTATATCCCGGTATCAGTGCGTCCTTGTGAGTATTTGAAAGGTTTATAAGTGTGTCGAAAAGTTGTTTTGCAAGACCAGTAATCTCGTAAATTTCTCTTCTCAAAAATATTTTTAAATCAACAAGCACTTGGTCGTTTCGTGAGCGTCCACTATGGATTTTTGCACCAGCTTCGCCCACCATTTCCGTAAGTTGGAACTCTATTTGGGAATGTATATCCTCCATTCCTTGTTCTATTTTAAAACCACCACTGCAAATAGTAGCATAGATTTGTTTGAGTCCGTTTTGGACATCTGCCAATTCGCTTGGGCTTAGGAGCGAAATACTTTCTAACATTTGGGTATGTGCCAAAGACCCCAATACATCTGCCTTTGCCAAATTCATATCCATTTCTGCATCTCTACCTATTGTGAACTGCTCTACCTGAGCATTTACATCTATTGATTTTTTCCAAAGTTTCATATTATTCAAAAAGATAATTATTGAAGATTAATAAATATTTATCTATACCTTGTTGCAACTCTTGCAAATAGATAAATTCATCTGCTTTGTGAGAACGCTCCGAAGAACCTATGCCTATTTTTACACTATCACAGTCCAAAAGTGCTTGGTCGGAAAGCGTTGATGAACCAAAAGCAGTGCTACCACATTTGGTACAACACTCCACAAATGGGTGAGAACGTGAAATACTACTCGCCGACAAACGTGTGGAACGTGCTTTCACACAACAATTTACGTTTTGTTTGACAATCTGCAAAATATCCTCGTTAGTGTACATTCCATTACTACGAATATCAACAGTAAACGTACATTCATTGGGAATTACATTGTGCTGTGAACCTGCACAGATAATTGTAACGCTCATTTTGACTTCGCCCAAAACCGAAGATATTTTATCGAATTTGTATGTCGAAAACCACTGTAAATCACTTATGGCTGTGTGGATAGGATTAATTGTGTTTGAGTGGGCAGCGTGTCCCGAAACTCCCTCTACTCTACAATCCAATACCATTAAACCTCGCTCCGAGATAGCCACATTCATATCTGTTGGTTCGCCAATAACTGCAAAATGTGGTTTAGGAATAATGTTTTTGACACTCTCTATGCCACACGCTCCACTAACTTCTTCCTCTGCCGAAAGCAACAAACATAAATTATATTTTAGATGTTGTGAAGCATAGAAATTATCGAAAACAGCAATTAAGCCTACCAAACTCGCACCCGCATCGTTACTGCCAAGACCATATAGCTTTGAATCCTTTTGGATTGGGCTAAAAGGGTCGATAGTATAGCCTTTTTCTCGAACTGTGTCGTGGTGAGAACACAACAAAACTGTTGGCTTCTGGCAATCAAAATACTTGTTCAACACCCAAACATTATTGTCTGAACGCTTTGTTTCGTAGGATTTTGACTGCAAATAATTCTGCAAAATATCGGCAGTTTTGTCCTCTTGTCTGCTATATGACGGCGTTGAAATAAGCTCTTTGAGTAGGTTTAGATATGGAGTTATGTCTTGCATTATTTTAATATTAGTGTTCCGTTATTGGTGATTGAATTACAAATTCTGACACTCTCAACTCCCCCTTTCAGAGCCTCAAAAGCATTGTCTATTTTTGGTATCATTCCATCAACTATTATTTTTTGGTCTTTGAGTGAAGTATATATTTGGGGAGTTATTTGAGAAACCACACTACGTGGGTCGTCAATATCACGCAATACGCCATTTTTCTCGAAAACATAAACCAATTTGACTTTATAGATACTACTCATAGCCACGGCTATACTTTGGGCTACGGTGTCTGCATTGGTGTTTAGGAGTTGTCCAGAGGGCGAGGCTGTAATTGGTGCTACTACTACGCAAAAACCACCATTCAATAACATATCGAAAGAATTAATTGCAATTTTGTCTGTGTCAATATCTCCCACATAACCATAGTCTATTTTTTTGACCTCACGCTTGTGAGCTGGGATAATATTTGCATCTGCACCACATAGCCCCCACGTTTTTTGGTTCATAGAATTAAGTTGTGCAACTATTGATTTGTTTATAAGACCTGCGTAAACTCCACTTACTACTTTTACGGTTTGAGCATCTGTAATTCTTCGTCCTTCGACCATTTGGGTTTCAATTCCCAGTGAAGCAGATACTTTTGTGGCTATTTTGCCTCCTCCGTGTACCAAAATTTTTTTGGACTCAACACTCGAAAAATCTTTTAGAAAAGACGTAAGTGCATCAGGATTATCTACAATATTTCCACCTATTTTGACTACAATTAATTCTTCCATTTTTTATAAATATTTCTTTAATGCTTTTAGAAAATCATCACAAATTTCTTTTGTGATTGTAAGCGAGGGCAAAAGACGAATAATTCGACTATCGGAAGCACTACCCACAAAAAATTTCTCATTGTGAAGAAGTTTGCTTCGCAATTCTTTTGCATCTTCGTTTAGGACAATTCCTATCATAAGACCCTTGCCACGAACCTCCAATATCTTGTCGGATTTGATAGATTTTAGTTCAGAAATAAGATATTCCCCTACCGATTTAGAATTTTCTATCAATGCACTATCTTGCATCTCATCTGCCACTGCCAAAGCTGCTGCACAAGCCAAATGATTACCTCCAAAGGTTGTTCCCAACATACCATATCGTGCAGTAAATTTGGGAGATATTAGCACTGCACCAACTGGAAAACCATTGCCAATTCCTTTTGCCATAGAATAAATATCTGCATTTACACCGCTATAATCACACGCAAAATATTTGCCACTTCTACCACAACCGCATTGTACACAATCCGCTATCATAACAGCATTGTGGGCATCACAAAGGTTTCGGATTGTTTGCAAAAACTCGTCTGTTGCACATTTCACTCCTCCAACTCCTTGGATAGCCTCGACTATAACTGCACAAACATCACCTTTTTGAAATTCCTCTGTAAGCATCTGACAATTATTATACTCTACAAAAGTTATATTATCAGTTTTGTTTACCTCTGCAACTATTTTGGGATTGTCGGTGGCAGAGACAGCAAGAGATGTTCGTCCGTGAAAAGCACCACTAAATGCAATTACACGTTTTTTTGAGTTGTGGAATGAAGCTAATTTCAAGGCATTTTCGTTTGCCTCTGCTCCACTATTACACATAAATAGTTTGTAGTCTGGTTTGCCAGAAAGAATACTTAGCTTTTCGGCAAGTTCCTGTTGGATAGGGATTTGGATTGAGTTTGAGTAAAATCCTATACTACCCAACTGTCTTTGGATATAATACACATAACGAGGTGCAGTGTGTCCTATTGAAATAACTGCGTGACCTCCGTACATATCGGTGTAAGTATTTCCTTTGTCGTCCCAAAGTGTAAGTCCTTTGGCTTTTACTATATTAATATCGTTTACTGGGTAAACATCAAATGTTTTCATAATTAAAAAGCTGAGGGTTTGAGTTTAAGTCCTGCTTTGGGTTCAAAACCAAAAATATTGTTCATATTTTCGATTGCTTGACCTGCTGCACCTTTCAGAAGATTGTCTATAACTGATGTTATCAAAAGATAATCTCCGTGTTTTTCGATATTAAGCAAAACTTTGTTTGTATTAACTACTTGTTTTAGGCTTATGGCTTTGTGCGACACAAAAGTAAAAACAGAGTCTTTGTAACATTCTTCGTAAAGTGCCACTGCCTCTTGTTGAGAAAGATTGGATTTTGTGTGAACAGTTGCAATAATTCCTCTTGGAAAATCACCACGATACGGCACAAAATTAATAGCACTATCAAAATTGTTTTGGAGTTTTGCTACACTCTCTGCTATTTCTGACAAATGTTGGTGCGAGAAATTTTTGTAGGTAGAAAGATTGTTTGCCCTCCACGAAAAATGTGTTGTTTGGCTCGGAGATTGTCCTGCACCAGTCGAACCAGTTGTGGCAGTAATATGAATATCGTCGCACAACAAAGAATGTTTGGCAAGTGGCAAAATAGCCTCTTGAATTGCAGTTGCAAAACAACCTGGGTTCGCAACATTTCGGCACTCCAAAACATCTTTTGTGAAATAATCTGTAAGTCCGTAAGCAAATTTTCTACCATTACACTCTGAGTCCTTTTGCAGTCTAAAATCATTGCCTAAGTCTATGATTACAGTAGATTTATTTATTGAATTTTCTTCAAAAAACTTCAAAGATTTGCCGTGTCCCATACACAAGAAAATAACATCTACGTCAGAAGAAATATCTTTTGAGAAACACATATCACTCTCGCCAAATAAATCTTCGTGAACCTCCCACAAAGGTTTGCCAAAATTACTACTACTTTGGGCAAAAGCAAACTCAACGTTTGGGTGGTTGAGTAGCAGTCTGCTAACCTCTCCACCAACATATCCTGCCGCTCCAACTACACCTGCTTTAATCATTATTTACTGCTTTAAAAATTTTTGAACTCAAAGAAAGAATTTTACCAAAACCAACTGCATCTTGTGCCTCAAATGCTTTGTTCATTTCGCCATAAGCCCCAAAAGTGTCGTTCATCAAGTCGTGTTGAGATTTGATACCAATAGTGTCAAATCTATATGGCATTAGACGTACTGCAACATCACCAGTTACATAGTTTTGACTTGACTCCAACATTTTCTCGATATCACGCATTGCAGGGTCAAAATAATTACCTTCGTGCAAAGCATTGCAATAGAAACTTGATACTTGCTCTTTCCAGAATTGTTGCCATTTAGAAAGCGTATGTTTTTCTAACAAGTGGTGAGCTTTTATGATAATCATTGGAGCGGCTGCCTCAAAACCTACTCTACCTTTGATTCCTATTATTGTGTCGCCCACGTGCATTCCTCTGCCAATAGCAAATTGCTCTGCCATTGATTGAAGTTTTTGGATAGCTTCGATTTTTTGGTATTGAACCCCATCAATAGCCACTACCTCGCCTTTGTCGAAAGACAAAACAACATTATATGCTTCATCTTCGGTTTTTGTACAGTGATTTGGATATGCCTCTTCGGGTAAAGTCTCCCACGAATTTAGAGTTTCTTTGCCTCCCACAGATGTTCCCCACAAGCCTTTATTGATTGAGTATTCAGCTTTTTTGAAGTCCATATTAATTCCGTGTTCACGCAAATAGTTTATTTCCTCTTCACGCGAAAGTTTTTTCTCACGAATAAGTGCTATAATCTCGATTTCAGGAGCAATGATTCCAAAAATCATATCAAAACGAATTTGGTCGTTACCTGCTCCCGTGCTACCGTGGCACAAATAATCTGCTCCAATTTCTTTGGCATACTCGGCTACGGCAAGAGCCTGAATAACACGCTCCGAACTAACAGAGATTGGATATGTTCCATTTTTGAGCATATTTCCAAAAATCATATATTTGATAGTATCATCATAATATTTCTGTGCAACATCAAGATTTACAAAACTTTTGCAACCTATCTCGTAAGCTCTTTGCTCAATATTTTTAATCTCTTCGTCCGAGAAACCTCCCGTGTTGCCTATTGCAGCATAAACCTCATATCCTAATTCCTGAGATAAATATACTCCACAGTACGAAGTGTCTAATCCTCCGCTAAACGCCAAAACTACTTTCTTTTTCATAATCGTTATATTTACAATTCGCTTTCAAAAAAACTCTCTTTTTCAAGCACTTTATTTACATCAAATTTTAATTTATCTTTACTTGGGTCAAAAATCATTGCAGTACACAAACAATTTTTACGTTCTTTCATCTGCAATATCGGGTAGTTGATACAACTTTCACAACCTTGCCAAAACTTGTCGTCAGTAGTAATTTCACTAAATGGCACTGGGTGATAACCGAGGCTATTGTTTATGTTCATAACCGCAAGTCCTGTTGTAAGTCCAAACAATTTAGCTCCTTGATACTTGACAACAGACAGTGCAAACACTTTTCTTTTGATAACTTTTGCCAATCCGAGATTTCTATATTTAGGATTTACTATCAATCCAGAGTTTGCAATATATCTTTTATTTTCCCAAGATTCGATATATGCAAATCCTGCCCATTTGCCATCTACTGTCAAAGCAATAATTGCTTTACCTGATGACAATTTAGCTGCCACATACTCTGGCGTACGTTTTGCAATACCAGTTCCACGCACTTTTGCCGAACGCTGTATTTCATCACATATTTCTTGGGCATACGAAATATGAGAAGCGTTGGCTACCAACACTTTAAAATCACTAATACTCATTAAGTTTAAGATTTGAAACGCAACAGAAAACACATAGTTTCCCTTAACGCATACTGTTTTATAAAAAAATTACTGGATATAGTCCCCAAATTCCTTGAATTAGGCAAAAATGCCACGCTGGGGGATAAACAAGATACGACTATCGTCGTCGGAAATATCGTCGGAGTGCAGAATACGCAAAAACACACACAGACTCAGAAGCTGTGTTAAAATTGAAATATATTTTGCTATTAGTATTCATCTCTTTAATATTTATGACTGCAAAGATATGCAATATTTTTAACATTCCAAATATTTTTTAACTTTTTTAGTAAATAAAAAATTCCAAGCAAGTCAAAAATATAAATATCCGCACATTACGAATTGAACAAAAATACTCAATCCGCAAGATACGGATATAAACAATTCCAAATTAGAGAACACTTCACAAAACAATAAACTCCAAAAACAAGCTTATTTTTGGAGTTCAAAAATCATAAATTCACAAACTACATCATATTAATTGTAGTGTATTTATCCTCTAAGGTAGCGAATTTTGAAAGTTTGTCAGACAAATTCTCGGTCTGTTGGGGATTATAGTCAAATGCTTTGCTAAGCTCAATCACAGATTTATCAAAACGCTCCGCTTTCTGCTCAGCAGACATATCAGAATCTCGCAGATTAACAAATATTTTGAAAACCTCTTGCATAAACTGTATTCTATCATCAACCGCTCTACATTCTTCCTCGGTTGTGCATCGTGTAGATTTTATTGCATCTCCAACAGTCTTAATCATCATATAGTTTTTGATATCATCTTTGTTCATTGCCTTTATATATTTAGTGTAGTACAAAGATACAAATTAATCTATTGCAGTCCGTTAAAAATTTTAAAAATCATTATAATGGATAAAGCGATAATATATTACAATGTTTTAATTTGTAAGGGACTTGAAAAATAATTTTTTAAAATTTTTATCTTCCCGAAATCTTACAAGCTCCCAATAAACTCGGATCTCTTAGACTTTTGATGGTAATAACATAGCGTACTGACGTACGTGAAACAGAGCATCGACAAAATAGACAAGATAGGCGAGTTTCATTTTTGGCGAACAATACTATAATTAATCATAGATTTTAACTATATTAATATTAATTTAATTGAGCTTTGAAATTTGGTATAAAAAATGTACAGCAATATCTTTGCATAAAATTAAGAACAACAATTATGAAAAAGACTATTAAAAACAACATTTATACTATCATAGGAACAGCATTAGGAATCGTGGCAGGATACGCCTATTGGAAATTTATTGGGTGCAGTTCAGGAACTTGTCCCATAACATCTTCGCCACTACTAAGTTCTATTTGGGGAGCTGCCATTGGCGGAATATTGTTTAGTATGATTAAACACAAAAAAGACAAAAATTAATATTACATAAAATATAAGGAGAAAAAAAATATGAAAACAATTCAGATTAAAAAAGAAGATTTTATTAAAAAAATTGCTAACTTTGAGGAAAATCCAAAAGAGTGGAATTTTTTAGGCAACAAACCAGCTATTGTAGATTTTTACGCATCTTGGTGCGGCCCTTGTAAGGCACTTGCACCAGTATTGGAAGAACTTGCAGAAGAATATGCAGGTCAAATTGATATATACAAAGTAGATACAGAAGAAGAAATGGAACTTTCACAAGCATTTGGTATTCGTAGTATCCCATCTTTGTTATTCATTCCTATGGACGAAAATCCACAAATGTCGCAAGGTGCTTTGCCAAAACAAGCTCTAAAAGAGGCAATTAACAAAGTACTACTTAAAAAATAAACTAAAAATTATGGCTTATTACGTTAGACCAGAGATTTGTCCGCAATCTCACAAATGTCCTATGATAATTCATTGCCCAGTGGGAGCAATAAAACAGGAAGGCTTTAATGCCCCTATAATAGATAGAGATTTGTGCATTAATTGTGGCAAATGTGCTAAAATATGTGCAATGAAAGCCGTTGTAAAAGTCGATTAGTATGATTACAAGAATAAATATCAAAAATGAAGTTTGCGGTTGTTGCAATAATTTAATACACAAGGAACTCGGAACTGTAAGAGGTGTATTTGGAGTTAGTATTCATTTTGAAGAAAACTATATTGAAATAACTCACACTGACGAAGTTAGCTACAACGACTTGATAGCAAAACTCAGAGAAATGGGATATAATGTAGATTAAATCACATTTTTAACAAGATTTTTGAGAAAAAAAACAGAAACAATGTTTTGAATTACTAAATTTGAAACATTGTTTCTGTTTTTAGCATAAGTAAATTTAGATTTTAGCTATTAATCATAAAAATCAAAAAAATCATCATTAAAACTTTGTTTTTGAATAAAAAACATATATCTTTGGACAAGATAAGACTATATAAAATAGAATAAAGGATTTTTTAAATGTAAAACTACTCTAAAATAATAATATTAACAATTAAAAACACAACGTTATGAAAAAATTACTTGTAATCTTGTTTTTCATTTTGGCATTTATTGCTCTATCTGTACTGCGTTTGTTTCCAAAAATAGCAGGCTTAAATCCCGATGTTTTGATTAGCTCTTTGATTAATTTTGCATTAATTGTTCTTTTGATTAGAAAAGCATACGGAGGAATTAAACCAAAAACAATTCTATGGTTAGCATTGCTGGGAGCTTCCATTATCCCTCTACCAACTCACGCCCTTTATTTTACTCATACAATATTTTCACTATACAGTTACTTAATTACTTTATTGGCAATTATTGTAGGTTACTTCTATACAACTATTCCTGATAAATACAGAATACCAACACTTGTGGCTCTATTTATAATCATTTTATTATTAAGTTCGTTTGGAGTGAATCTATGGATAGAGTATGTAAGCCGTCCTATAAATCCTCCTTGCGTTATATAGCATAATTAATAGTAAGTTTATTATTGCTGTCCGGTAAAAATTTTAAAAATCATTGTAAGGGATTAAGCGATAATATATTACAGTGTTTTAATTTGTAAGGGGCTTGGAAAAATGATTTTTAAATTTTTTATCTTTCCGAAATCATACAAGCTCCCAATAAACTCGGATCTCTTAGGCTATTTTGCTGATGGTCATAACGTAGCGTACTGACGTACGTGAGTTATGAGCATCGGTAAAATAGACAAGATAGGCGAGTTTCGTTTTTAGCGGACAGGACTATAAGTTTATGGAGATTTTACTAAAAAACAAGGCACGGATATTTGTTAAATATCCGTGCCTTGTTTTTTAGATAAATTTATGTAAAAAACTTGTGAAACTAAATATTTTTTTGTAATATTGTGCTATATAGATTAGTGTAATCTATAAACAATGTAACACTTAAAAAATTAACGTTATGACAACAAATAATAATGATGAATATCGTGTAGTAAGAAAATGTAATACTATGCCTGAGGCTAATATAATTATGTCTTTATTAGCTGCCAATGGAGTTGAATGTTTTATTTCGGACACATCTTTTGCAAACCTTTTTCCTGCTAATCCAGTAAATCGTGAAAAACTTGAAATTAGGGTTAGACCAGAGGACGAACAAACTGCAATAGAGGTGTTGAATGCAAAATTTGACGAAAAAGATTTAGAGCAATAAAATAAAAATGTTATATTTGCAGTGTCAAGGAGACTAATACATTGTTTTTTAACTTAAATACTTTTTCAATTTAAAACAAAAAAGTTAAAATACAAGCAATTTTCCAAAATTTGATTAATAAAATAATATAAATACAAAATTTTTCGTTTAAAATGAAATTACTTGAACAAATCAAAGCAAACGCTAAAAAATCGTTGCAACACATTGTTTTGCCAGAAGGCGAAGAAAAAAGAACTCTAACTGCTGCTTCTCAAATTGTTGCAGAAGGTCTTGCAAAAATTACAGTTATCGGTAACCCAGAGGTTATTGCTGCTAACGCAAAAGAATGGGGTCTTACAAATCTTTCTGAAATCAACATTCTTGACCCTAAAAACAACCCTAACCGTGAGAAGTATATCGAACTTATGCTTCAAATTAGAGGTGCAAAAGGTCTTACAAGAGAAGATGCTGAAAAATTAATCGAAAAACCATTGTTCTTGTCTGTAATGATGATTAAAGCTGGTGATGCTGATGGTGAAGTTGCAGGTGCTAACAACCCTACTGGTGACGTTCTTCGTCCAGCTTTCCAATATGTTAAGACTAAACCAGGTATCTCTGTTGTTTCTGGTGCATTCTTGATGGGTGTAAACGAAAATTATGGCGAAAACGGTTTGATGGTATTTGCTGACTGTGCTGTTCACCCAGACCCAACTGCTGCTGAGCTTGCTCAAATTGCTGTTGCTACTGGCCACACTACTCGTGCTATTGCAGGTATCGAACCAAAAATTGCAATGCTTACTTTCTCTACAAAAGGTTCTGCTAAAAACGAAATTTGCGACAAAGTTATCGAGGCTACTCGTCTTGCACAAGAAATGGATCCATCTCTACAAATTGATGGCGAACTTCAAGCTGACGCTGCTATCGTTCCTTCTATCGGAGAATCAAAAGCACCAGGTAGCAAAATCGCTGGTCACGCTAACGTTTTAGTATTCCCTTCTTTGGAAGTTGGTAACATCGCTTACAAACTTGTTCAAAGATTGGCAGGTGCTGAGGCTGTTGGTCCTATCCTTCAAGGTATGGCTGCTCCAATCAACGACCTTTCTCGTGGTTGTTCAGTTTCAGATATCGTAAACTTGGTAGCTATCACAGCTTGTCAATGTGCTAACGAAAAATAGTCTATGACAAATTTAATATAAACACAAATGGGAGTAAAAATTTTCTCCCATTTGTGTTTTGAATTTATATTTGAGAAAACATAATAAAACATAAAAAAATGAAAATTCTTGTTCTTAACTGCGGTAGCTCTTCTATCAAATATCAGTTGATAGACTACGTTCCAGCAAACCCAAATGTACTTGCAAAAGGTACTATCGAAAGAATTGGTTTGGCAGAAGGCGTTCACACTTACAAACCATCTGGCAAAGACAAACAAATTGAGAAAAAAGAAATCAAAGACCACGAAGTTGGTATTAATATGATTTTGAGTGCTATTGTTGATAAAAACATTGGCGTTATCTCTTCATTTGAGGAAATCGAAGCTATTGGTCATCGTGTTGCTCACGGTGGTGAGTATTTTGACAAAAGCGTTATCGTAAACGAAGATGTTAAAAACAAAATTAAAGCATTGTTCGATCTTGCTCCACTTCACAACCCTGCTAACTTGATGGGTGTTACTGCTACTGAGAAACTTCTTCCATCTGTTCCTCAAATTGCAGTATTTGACACTTCTTTCCACCAATCAATTCCTCAGGTAAACTTTATGTATGGTCTTCCTTACGAAAGCTACGAGAAATATCAAGTAAGAAAATATGGTTTCCACGGAACAAGCCACAAATTTGTTTCTAAAAAAGCTTGTGATTTTGTTGGTATGGATATCAACAACTCTAAAATTATCACTTGCCACCTTGGTAATGGTTCTTCTATCACTGCTATCAAAAATGGCAAATCATTCGACACATCAATGGGCTTTACACCAGTAAACGGTGTTATTATGGGTACTCGTTGTGGCGATGTTGATCCGGGTGCTTTGTTCTTTATTGCAGAAAAAGAGAACAAAAACTTGAAAGATATGAGCAACTATATCAACAAAGAAAGCGGTTTGCAAGGTATCTCTGGTGCTTCATCAGATATGAGAGACCTTCACAGTGCTGCTGACGGTGGTAGTGCTCGTGCTAAACTTGCTATCGAAATGCTTATTAACAGCATCAAAAAATACATTGGTGCTTATGCAGCAGAAATGGACGGCGTAGATATGATTGTATTCACTGGCGGTATCGGCGAAAACGACGAAATCGTACGTGCAGGCGTTATGGACGGTTTGAAAAACCTACTTGGAATTGAGTACAACAAAGATATTAACAATATGAGAGGTGACGACAGAGTTCTTTCTACTGAGGCATCAAAAACAAAAGTTGTTTTGACTTGCACTGACGAAGAATTAGTTATCGCACAAGATTCATTTGCTTTGGTTTCAAACAAATAGTCTTAAAAAACATATATACAAAAAATGAGAACTTCAAAAGTTCTCATTTTTTTTGCAATTTAGAAAGGAAATGTATATAAACTCTATTTTCTAAAATTCTACAAGCTCCCAATAAACTCGGATCTCTTAGGCTATTTTGCTGATGGTCATAACGTAGCGTACTGGCGTACGTGAGTTATGAGTATTGGCGAAATAGACAAGATAGGCGAGTTTCGTTTTTAGCGGACGATAATAAATATCTATAAACTCCAATAAAAGAGGAGTTTACAACACCAATTATCTATCTCATTCTATTACTATTAAGAGATTTTATAAGAAGTTCATCTTGTAAAATTCCACGGAAAGCTAAGTATGAAAAGATAATTGAGATGATTGGCATAATTGCTCCCCACGTCATTGGGAAACCGTTTTGGACTTCGCTCAAAGAGTCTAAGTGATTAATAAGTTTGTAGCCATAGATAAACATTAAAGTTTCGATTGCGACCAACCAAATAATCAAGAATACCGTAAGGCGAACTTGTAACCAACGATTTTTGAAACGAGTAATTACAAAAATTGCCCACGCTATAATGAAACAAATTCCTACTCCTAAGTAAGTAACTGAAAATAGACTTGGTTCGTTTGCAGATTCAAGAGAATTACCATAAACACCAAAAGGCATAATTTTAAAAACATCGTGATAGTTTGCACTTGCAGAAGAGATTATACCTTGTGCAGAAGGCAAAATGAAAGTTGATGCCATAAGTAGCACAACAATAATCAAATAAAGTGTTTGTTTTCTTTGTATCATAGTAAATAATTTTTAGTCAATTCTACAAATATAATAATTTAGCAAATTAAATCAAATATTAAATTAATCTTTCTCGAAGATTAGCACTACAAGCAAGACCAAAAGATAATAAATAAAAATGTATGGTATTGATAAATAATAATTTAAGCTAATATAATCCAAGGCAGAGAAATAATCCAAAATTTGGGTTATTTGCTCAAAAACATAAGAAACAAATATGTTTAGGGGATTAATCGGAATAACGATAAACAAAACAGTCAATAGGATAGCAACTGGAAAAAGGATTGACAAAAGCAAGTTTGGAACTAAGGAAACCAAAGAATAATAACCAAAATAGTATAGGATTATGGGTAGTAAGAGTATTTGTACAGACAAAAACAAAGCTATACTTTGGGATAGATAATTTAGCAATTTGAAACGACTATAAATCAAATTCAAAATTCGATTGTAGAACATTTGGATTGACAGAACAGCTAAATACGAAAGTTGAAAACCGATATTATGTATTATCTCGTGGTCAAAACACACAAAGAGGAAGAATGAAGCAAAAATAATATTGTAGCGTGCATTGCGTTTGAGTTCGCCAAACAAAACATATTGAAACATTGTGAACATCACAGCAGCTCTACATACCGAGGGGCTAAAACCAACCATTGCCGCATAAAACCAAATAACAGAAATGATAATCAGAGATTTTAGATATTTGCCATATCTAAACCACGAAAGATAGATGACTAAATTTAGAAACAAGAACAAAAGACCAATATGCCACCCAGAGATAGCCAAGAAATGGGAAACTCCACAAATCTGGAACTTCTGTTTGGTTTCGTATTTTAGAGTAGATTTATCGCCAATAATCATTGATTTTAGGATAGCTTTTGATTGAGATGTGATATTTAACAAATCAACTCTGGAATTTATCCACGCTTTAAGACTTTCAAAAATATGAGTATCTTCGATGATGGGATTTCCGAAAGTAAGCGTAAGTGAATCGGGATATATTTTTGCAAAATAGTTTATTTGAGCATTAAGATAATCACGTTTGCCAACTAAATGACTATCTCTGAGAGTTTCGATATTGACACGTGTAGCGATAGTATCTCCATTTTTGGGGTTAAATTTGGAATGTAACGGAACTATCAAAACAATCTTTTCGTCAGAATAACCAATACTATCCAAACTAATTAAACGAGCAACAAAATCTGTTTTGTTGGATTTGTTGATTACTGCAAACCTGCCAAAATGCTCCTCATAACACGGAATACTCTTGCGAAAAGTGTTTTGTGTAAGAAACACTCCAAACAAAAACAACAAAGGAATAAGCAAAATACGAGGAAAGAAATACCCAACAACAAGAAGAATACAAAACAATGAATTGAAAATAAGACTATCGAAAGATAAATTCTCCGAACATATAACCCCCAAAACGACAATGGGAGTTACAAACAAAAAAGGAATATTTTTGATTGCTTTTGAGATATCCATTTTGCAGAAAGTTATTACTGGTCTATTTATCCAATCATCATATTTAGCTATAATACTCTTGTATATCTTTGTGGGATTATGGCTATACCATAATATAATTGTATATCTTAGGGGATTTTG
>CAZRHJ010000024.1:16672-28154 GCA_964600025.1 uncultured Rikenellaceae bacterium
GCTATAAGTATAACGTAGCGTACAAACGTACGTGAGTTATACTTATGGGCAAAATACACAAGATAATTTGCTTTAAATATCATAATATGTTTGTATATCTTAGGGGATTTTGGCTATAAGTATAACGTAGCGTACAAACGTACGTGAGTTATACTTATGGGCAAAATGCACAAGATAGACAAACATATTATACCCAGTTCTCTTTGTCTAAGGCTCTATACTGGATTGCCTCAGCAATATGTGAAAAAGATATATTTTGTGAAGAATCCAAATCTGCAATAGTACGAGCTAATTTCAAAATACGGCTGTAAGCACGTGCAGAAAGTCCCATTTTTTCCATAACCTTTTTGAGCATTTGCCTACTATTCTCATCAATAACACAGTATTTTTCGAGCATTTGAGCAGTCATCATAGCATTTGAGTGTATACCATCATTAGCAAAACGCTGAGTTTGAATATCTCGTGCTTTGCAAACTCTGGCTTTTATTTCGGCACTACTTTCAGCTTTTTTGGACGAGGATAAGCGGTCGAACGAAACTGGAAGCACCTCAATATGTATGTCAATTCGGTCTAACAAAGGCCCTGAAACTCTATTCAAATACCTAACAATATCACCACGTTTGCAAGTACATTTTTTGTCGGGGTGGGTCAAGTATCCACAAGGACAAGGGTTCATTGCCGCCACAAACATAAAGTTTGCAGGATAATCAACACTGTATTGACTGCGTGAAATAGTGATTGTTTTGTCTTCGAGAGGCTGACGAAGCACCTCCAAGACTGCTCGCCCAAACTCTGGCAATTCATCTGCAAACAACACTCCGTTGTGCGACAAAGAGATTTCGCCGGGACGAGGATAAACTCCCCCGCCAACAAGTGCAACGTTTGAGAGAGTATGATGAGGGGCTCTAAATGGACGGTGTCGGATTAGACCCTGTTCGTCGATATTTTTACCTGCTACGGAATATATTTTTGTGGTTTCTAACGCCTCGTCGATAGTAAGTGGCGGAAGAATAGACGGAATACGTCGAGCAAGCATAGTTTTGCCACTTCCCGGAGAACCTATCATCAAAATATTATGCCCACCTGCTGCCGCAACCTCCAAAGCTCGTTTCACACTTTCTTGACCCTTAACATCTGCAAAATCTTCTGCGTAACTATCGTTAAGGATTGTGTCAAACTTAGGTTTTGGAACTTTCTGGATATCGTGTTTGCCGTTCAAAAACATTGCAACTTCTAAAAGTGATTTTGCACCATAGACGTTTAATTGTGATACCACTGCGGCCTCCGAAGAATTAATTTCGGGCAGAATAAAAGATTTAAGTCCATCACTTTGGGCTTTTAGAGCCATTGGTAAAGCTCCACGTATTGGAAGAATTTTGCCATCAAGCGATAATTCTCCCATTATTACATAGTCTTCTATATTATTACACTCGATTTGACCCGTACAAGCCAAAATAGCTATGGCTATTGGTAAGTCGTAGTAACTACCCTCTTTACGAACATTTGCAGGTGCCATATTTACGGTAACTCGTCTGCCCGGCATAGCAAATCCACTATTTTCGAAAGCAGACAAAATTCGCTGGTAAGACTCTTTGACTGCATTGTCTGGAAGTCCTACTATATTGAACTGCAAACCATTAGACACATTTACTTCGATAGTAATTGTAATAGCCTCTATACCAACAACCGAACCGCTAAAACACCTGATATACATAGCAATTATTTAAAGAAGAAAAACTTATTGAAACGAGATGGAATACCTGTATCAAAAGTCATTTCTTTGTTAGTTACTGGGTGAATAAAACGAATTTTGCTGGCGTGAAGAGCAACACGGTTCATTTCGGTAGGCTCGCCACCATATTTTTTGTCACCCAAGATTGGGCAACCCAAGTCTTTCATATGAACACGAATTTGGTTTTTACGACCAGTTTCAAGCTCCAATTCAACAAGTGCTTTTGAGCGAGAGCGTTTTAGCACATTGTAATGTGTAATTGCCTCTTCTCCTTCCTCGCTATCATTTGTTGAATACATAATAAGTGCTTTGTTTTCTTTAAGGTATGAATGTACTGTACCATTGTCGTGCTGAGGACAACCACAAACAACTGCAACATATTTACGCTCCAAGACCATCTCTGCCCAATTTTGTTGGAGAGTGTGCTGGATTTCCATACTTTTAGCAAACATTAACAGACCTGAGGTTTCTCTATCCAAACGGTGAACAATAAAAATTCTATTTGTAGAGTCTTGTTGTTTTAGGTATTCACTCAAAATAAAATATGCGGTTCTCTTACGCTCTCTGTCGGTTGCCATACTAAGCAAACCGTTTTTTTTGTTTACAATAATGATATAATCATCTTCATAGACTATATCTAACATTGAATGACGAAACGCATTTCGTGCCAAACCCAAGTTAATTTCGACAATGTCTTCATTTTTGACCTCAGCGTCAAATTTGGTTGTAGGAATACCATTGATAGAAACCTGACGATTTTTGAGATAAGAACGAACAGTAGTTTTACTTTGGTTTTTGATTGTACTAAACAAAAAATCCAAAAGTCCCAAAGTTTCATCTACTCCCGTAACAGTGTAGCTTAGATTTTTGCCTTCGCCACGTTTAGTATGTTTTTTTACATCTTTCAGTTCTGAGTCAGTAGAATTTTCGGTATTCTCACCATTTTCTTCCAACATTGATTCGTAAAGTTCGTAATCGTCAAATTCTGTTATTTCGTTATTTATATTTTCCATTTTATTATTATTTGTAAAGTAAGTATTTGGCTCTAAGAATTTTAAATTTTTCTATATCTTTTTGCCACATTAATTTTATTTGATTATTGGTTTTACCCTCCTCTATCATTTCTCTTACATAGTCTACGCCAATGAGTTTTTCGAGAAAAGGAGTAAAGAATTTCTGGGGTTTGCCCATTGCATTGTAAGCATCTATGATGTATTCAAGACTAAATTCGCCTTTCATTAATTCCTCTTGCGGAATATCTGCAAGTAGTACTCCATAGCATTTTTGTCCTTTGCAAGGAGGTTTTTTTGCCCCCTGCATCTCTTGTGGCACAAAACTATATTCATAACCAGTCATTTGGGGCGACCCATACTGCTGAAAAGGATATTTTGTACCTCTGCCAACACTTACGGGTGTTGCCTCGAACAAACAGAGATTTGGATATAGTAATATCGAAACATCATTTGGCAAATTTGGAGAAGGTGCTACTGGCAGAGAATATGGTGTATCGTGGGTATAGTTTTGTAGTTCTACAACTGTTAAATCACAATTCATACCATTTTCTAACCATTTTTCGCCATTTATCATTTGTGCCAATTCTCCTATTGTCATACCATAAACTACGGGGATTGGATACATTCCAACAAACGATTTATGTTTCATATCAAGAACTGGACCATCTACATAATGAGCGTTTGGGTTTGGTCTGTCAAGCAAAACAAGAGGTATATCAAATTTGGCAGATTGCCCCATAACATAGTATAAGGTAGAAATATAAGTATAAAACCTAAGACCCACGTCCTGCAAGTCAAAAAGCATTATATCTATATCTTTCATAACCTCGTCTGACGGGGATTTTGTAGCTCCGTGCAAAGAGAATATATTTATGCCAGTTTTGGTATCTATCGAATGAGAGATATTTGCTCCTGCACTTTCGTTGCCCCTAAAACCGTGTTCGGGTGCAAAGATACGTGTTACATTTATGCCACTTGACAAAAGAGTGTCGATTAGGTGAGTTTTGCCAACTAAGGAACAGTGGTTAGCAACTACACCAACTCGTTTGTCTTTGAGCAAAGGCAAATAATCCGATGTGCGGTATAGCGAAGGATTAATTCCTGCCACCGCAAATGTACTATACAAAACTGCAAACAATAATATTAATATCCTCATTATTAGAAATTGGTTAATCTATTGAAAAACATTATTACAAACTCAAAATTCAAAAAAGCCATATAGACCATTCCAAAAATAGCTCCCCAAATATGAGCTTTATGGTTAATTTGTCCTTGCGAGTTTTTGTCCATATATGTTGAATATGCTATATAACCCACTGCAAAAATTATTTTTGGAATAGGGATTATCATAAACAAGTAAAGGTTGTTCCACGGTGCAATAAAAATTGAGGCAAATAGAACTGAGGCAACCCCTCCTGATGCACCAATAGAATTATAGAGTGCATTGTCTTTTTTGCTAATCAAATCTGGGATAGATGAAAATATTACTCCACCTAAATAAAGTCCTAAATAAGCTAATTTCGGGCTATGTAACAAGCCTTGCAATTCAAAATGACGGTAAGATATTTCAACCAAACTACCAAAAGACCACAACACGAACATATTTACAAATAAATGCATATAGTCAATATGAACCAAAGAGGAACTTAGCAGTCTATACCATTGTTTGTGGTGATATACTCTATAAGGATTCAGAGAAAGGCGATATGCCATTTCTCGGTTTTTTATGCAGTACATTGACACCAATGTTGTAATCAAAATTATTATTACTGTAAAACTCATAATTAATTGTTTTAAAGTGATGTGATTTTACAAATCATCTCTTTGAGCAAATCGCCAGTTTCTGCCGAACCTGCCTCAACCCCCTTACCTTTCATCTCATATTCACGAATTATTCCAAAGATAATAAAAAGTTTTTTAAGTGGGTAATATTTTAGTGCTTGATAATATTCTTTTAAGAAAAAAGAACTACCTATTTGGAGTTTCAAAGCTAATTCCGAATCAGAGGGAGTGGCTAAATTTTGGGTTTTAGCCTCCCAAAGTATCAAACCAAGTTTGAAAATTCTCGAAAAATGATTGAAAACAGCAACAATAGTCGAAGCAAAACTGTTTCGCTGGGGATTGTTTGCAAAATAATCTGCAATTCTGAGAGCTTTGACGATATTGAACTCCGAAAGTGCTTTTGTAAGTTCAAAATTATTAAAATCTTTGCTTATGCCTATGTTTCGCTCAATATCATCACTTGTGATTGTTTTTTTGTCGAGTGGCAAGGAATTTATCAACTTAGTGAGTTCATTTTCTATTTTTGTGATAGACGTACCCAAAGACTCTACCAATAGCGATACAGAAACAGAATCTGTGGTATAACCTTTTGAGCGGATATAATTCATAAGCCATTCTTGAATCTCATAATCACGTGCTATTAAAGACTCAAAATATACTCCATTTTTGGATATAGCTTTATAGAGTTTTTGAGTTTTGTTCAAAACTCCTGAATAGCATATTACTACTATTGAACTCGAAAGTGGACTTGTAGCATAGTGAATAAAATTCTCTAAACCTCGCATAGAGTGTGCCTCTTTGAGAATTACAACTGTGTATTTTGAACCCATTGGATATTGACGACAAGCATCTGCAAACTCCGAAAATGGAGTTTCGCTACCATACATCAAAAATTGATTAAAACTCTGCTCTCCCTCGTCAAGAACGTTTTCGGCTATATAATTAGAAATTTTATCTACAAAAAAAGGCTCATCACCACACAGAAAATACAAACCACTGTATTGTTTTCTAAGTAGTTTGCCCATTATTTCTTTGTATTGTTCGACAGTTGTCAAAAATCCTTTGCGTGTAGTCTTTGCCATAATTTTAGTCCAAAAATATATTATTAAGATTGTCAAAACCCTTGAAAAGTTCTTTGACACTATCTCTGCCCTCTTGTTTAATATCGAGTGAATATTCGTTTACAAACATAGAAATATGTTTATCAATAACATCATCGTCAAGCTCTCTGGCGTGTTGTTTGACAAAACCATAAGATGATTGTCTGTTTGCAAAAGCAAACTCAACACTCTTACGTATTAATATTTCTATATCCTTTTTAGTTTGATAAGGCAAGTTACGTTTTATGACTATTGCCCCAAGTGGTATCATTTTGCCAGTAAGTCGCTCCCACTCATCTCCCAAATCTGCAACTAATTTAAGTCCTTTTTGGGCATACAAAAATCTCTCCTCGTGAATTAGTACTCCACAATCCACCTCACCGTCCAAAACTGCTGACGAAACATCACTAAACAAATACTCTCGTTTGGATTTTATGTTAGGAAAAATTCTCTGCAATAGTAAATTTGCGGTTGTTCGCTGCCCTGGTATTGCAATTGTACAATCACAAAGTTCGTCGGGATATATTTTGTGTTTGGAAACAAGCAAAGGCCCATTTCCTCGACCTATTGCCGAGCCACTGCCCAAAATCTCGTAGTTTTGAGAGATTGACGGATAACGAGCATAAGAGAGTTTTGAAATATCTACACTTGCCTCCTCAACATAGTCGTTTAGTTGTTCAATATCTGCCATACACAACTCAAATTGATAGCCTTTTGTATCAATTTTGTCGTGTAGAAGTGCATCAAACATAAACGTATCGTTTGGGCAAGTAGAAATATTAAGCCTTAGTTTCATTTTTCAAATAGGTTATCAGTCTAACTAATTCGTTAGTTAAATTTGTAATTGAAGTTTCATAATCCCAATTTTCGTGTTCCAAATCGTCTAACTCCACTACATTTGAGATAGTGCGAAGTTCGTAAAACTCAACTTTCTCTCGCAGACAAGTATAGAAAAATGCTGCTCCTTCCATATTCTCAACATCAACTCCCTCAACATCTACAAAATCTGCCATAGCACAGTTCATTGAGTTGCTAACACCTTTTGTGAAAGGCATATCATCTGTGATATAAGGACACTCAAAATCAATGTTTGAGTCAAAATCCATATCGAGCGACATTTTTGAGAAATCTCTGAAACCATTGGCTCTAAAAAATCCCAAATCAGACAATCTGTCTTTTGTAACCAAAACCGTATCGCCAATTTTGAGAGAAGAATGTTTGTAAACTCCTGCAATACCACCCATAATCACAATATCGGGTTTATGCTCTATGATAAGTTTGAGTGTTCCATAAGCACTTGCAACAAGCCCTACTCCACAAAATCCTACTTCAACACCCTCCAAATTAAAATATTTGGATTCGTCTTTTGTGGGGAACACTACTAATATTTTTTTGTTATTTTTCATAAAAAAGCTCTGTTATTACACTGTCCGAAACCAAAAAATCTTCGGACGGAATTTTTATTGTGTTGTCTTGTGCTACAAGCAAACCACTTTTTAGGAATTGCTCTGCACTTGTCAAAAAGTAATTATAATAATCTTTGCCAAACTTCTGCAAAATATGTTGCAAATCTACTCCATCGCTTGTTCGTAGAGAAATCATAACATATTCGTTGTAGTTGTCGGTAAGTGTCAAATCTTCACTTTGAACTGGCAAGGTATTAGCCTCAATTTGTTCTATGTATTTTCGGTTATTTGATATGTTCCAAAAGCGTTGTTTACCATTATAGGAATGTGCCGAAGCTCCAAACCCAAAATACTCTAACCCTTTCCAATAATTTGAGTTATGTACTGCTCTGTAACCTTGTGTTGCATAGTTCGAAACCTCGTAATGCTCAAATCCTGCATCAGTCAATGTGCTGTGAATATAGTCAAATTGTGATTGACTTAAATCTTCGTCTATAAGTTTTATTTCGCCTTTGCCAAGTTTGTAACCCAAAACACTACCTTTATCTATGGTTAGGTGGTAGGCAGATATGTGCTGAACTCCAAGTTTCAAAGCCTCTGTTACGCTTTTGTGCCAAGCCTCTTCCGCAAATCCATCTACCCCATAAATCAAATCTATGGTAATGTTATCAAAGCCTATATCTTTGGCATCTTTGACTGCTGTTTTGGCTCGTGAACTGTCGTGACGTCGATTAAAAAAACGTAAAATATCATCATCAAAAGACTGGATACCTATGCTCAAACGAGTAATTCCAAGAGATTTTAGACCTGCTAAATATTCCTTTGTCAAATCCTCTGGATTACATTCAATAGTAAACTCTTTGAGTTTTGATAAATCCACTATGTTTTTGACCGCATTAATAATATTGCTAAGTTGAGAAATACTACACACAGTAGGAGTTCCTCCACCGATATACAAGGTCTGTATATCAGCTCCACGAAGTTCATTTTCTCTAAGCAAAATCTCCTTTGCTATTGCCTCAATCATTCGGTCTTTGTCGTGCATTGACACCGAGAAATGAAAATCACAATAACTGCAAAGTTTTGCACAAAATGGAATATGTATGTAAATTCCTGCCATATTATTCTAACTCACGACTGGCAACATAAGTTCGCCATTTTTCAATACATTTTTGCATATCTTCGGCTATCTCACTTTCAAAATACATTTCCTTGCCAGTCGTTGGGTGAATAAAGCCTAAACTACGAGCGTGAAGCCCGTGGCGTGGCATTACATCAAAACAGTTTTTGACAAATTGTTTGTATTTTGTAAATGTTGTACCTCTAATTATCTCATCTCCTCCATAGCGTTCATCATTGAAAAGTGGATGTCCAATTTTTTCCATATGAACACGTATTTGGTGTGTTCTGCCAGTTTCTAATCTACACTCCACCAAATTCACATATCCCAAACGCTCCAATACAGTGTAGTGAGTAATGGCGTGTTTGCCAATACCACTTTCTGGTTCAAACACTTCCATTTTCATACGATTACGAATACTACGAGCAATATTGCCAACAATAGTACCTTCGTTTTCTTCAAAATTTCCCCAAGCAAGTGCTACATACCTACGCTGAATGGTATGATGAAAAAATTGTTTTGCAAGAAAAGCGTGTGAATGTTCGTTTTTTGCAATAACAAGCAAGCCCGATGTATTTTTGTCGATACGATGCACAAGACCAGCTCTCATATCCCCTTTTTGGAACATAGGATTTTCACGCAAATAATATGTGAGTGCATTCATAAGCGTACCTGTGTAGTTGCCGTGTCCGGGGTGAACAACCATTCCTGCATCTTTGTTAATAATCATCAAATCATCATCTTCGTACACTATATTCACTGGAATATTCTCTGGAATAATCTGAATATCACGTGGAGGAAAAGGCAAAACCACAGATATATGGTCAAGTGGTTTAACTTTGTAGTTAGATTTAACAGCTTTTCCATTAGCATAGATAGTACCCGCTTCGGCAGCCGTTTGAATTCGGCTACGAGAAATACCCTCCATTCTATTACACAAAAACTTATCTATTCTGACAACAGCCTGACCCTTATCTACCTCATAGGCAAAATGTTCGAAAAGTTCTTCGTTTACAGATTCGCCTTCTTCGTCTACATCAACCTCATCACAAAGGTCTATATCCTCTTCTAAATATTTATCCATTTATTCTTATTGCTCGTAGTGTATATTATTGATTATTTCGTTGTACTCGTCTGTCAAATTATCTATTTTTAGACGATAAAATGCTGTATCTTGGATAGTAACTATACCGTGTTCATTTTCTATTTTTGAATTTCCTTTTGGATTAGAAATGACTTTTAGGGTATCTTTATATTTTTCCATTTTATCATTAATCTTGTCTAATTTGCCTTTGCGTTTCAACAAATATTTTTTGATTTCTTGTGCTTTTTTGGTGTCGATAGTAAGAGTAAATCCTACTGTTGAACCCGGAGCTTTACGAGTTTGTGGCAGAATAGTTTGAGAAAAAACTATTGCGTCGTCAATGTTTAGATGATTAATATCGTCCTCCAAAACCACACTACCAACATTAAAACCATTTTCCCACAACAAACTTTTTGCCTCGATTGCACTAAGCATTGTCAAATCTGGAACTTTTACGGTTTTGGCACTATCCGAAAGCCCTACAATTAATTCCAGTTCGCTACCAACTTCAATAGTTTCTTTACTATCTTCCTCGACTGTAACACCTTTGTATTTTTGTTCTATTACATTGTTTGTAGCAATATCCGAAATATAAGTAATTCGAGAAATTCCCAATCCCAACGAAACTAAACGGTTTTTGGCTTGTCGAATTGAAAAACCAGCAACATAAGGCATAGTTATTTGTTTTGGTTTCATTGTGTTTACTGTAAGCAACACTCGTCTGTTGGATTTTATCAAACTGCCCGGCTTTGGGTTTTGTTCCAAAACAACTCCTGCCTTTTGCGACGGAATAAACAAAGAGTCTGTAACAACCAAACGTGAATCTAATTTTTCGACTGCCATTTGGGCTTCTTCAATAGTCATTCCACTAAGGTTTGGCAAAGAAAAACTCTGTCCGTGTTTTGTGTATATATCCAAAAACAAAAATGAACTAATTATTATTATTATTATTAGCGATATTGCCATAACCACGTTACGTACAACATAATTGTTTTTGATGTGGTATTTAATGTCGTGTTTCATATAAAATTTAAAAAAATTGTGTTAATTGCAAAGATAAAAAAAATATAATAATATTTATATACTTTTAACGCTTTACCTCATTATAAAAAGTATCTCTCTCGACTGCCACAAAACCAATTTCGTTAATCATAGACACAAGTTCGCTCTGCGACAAAGAATTTTCATCAACTCCTGCCATTGAATAGATTTTTGTGGTGTCCTGCAAAGTCCCATCAACATCATCTGCTCCGCACAAAAGAGCTAATTGGGTAGTGTTTTTGCCATACATAGGCCAATAGGCTTTGATATGTGGAAAATTGTCTAAGACGATACGAGAAATTGCCAAAGTACGCAAATCTTCAACTATCGAACACTCGCCACACGCTCCCATTGGATTATTTTTGCAACGATATTTGAGAGGAATAAACGACAAAAACCCTTGGGTTTTGTCTTGCAAATCACGCAAACGAATTAGATGGTCTATTCTCTGAGCTGGGGTTTCGATATGACCATAAAGCATAGTCGAATTAGTTTTGACACCTGCTATGTGAGCTGCTTGATGAAAATCCAACCATTCTTTGGAACTTGCTTTGTCGGGACAAATCTCCGAACGTAAAGCCTCGTCGAATATCTCAGCTCCTCCACCTGTAACGCTATCCATTCCAACTTCGATTAATTCTTGTATCCCTTGTTCAAAACTCAAACCTGCTTTTTTAATCATTTCGATATGTTCTACTGCCGAATAGGCTTTGATAGAAACATTTTGTGGAAGTTTGCTACGAACCAGACTAATTATGTTTTTGTAGTGATTAAAATCGTGATTAGGATTCACTCCACCCACCAAATGCACCTCTGTTACCTCATTATTGTAGTATTTGTCTATGTATTTTGAAATTTCGTCCATAGACATATCCCACGCCTCAAATTCGCCCTCACGTTTGCGATACGAACAGAATTTACAATTAAACTTACAGATATTTGTAGGCTCAATATGAAAATTATGATTATAAAAAACTTTGTCAGAACTAATGCGTTTTTTGATATTCAAAGCCTTGTCCATAAGCCAAAACAATGGTGCTTTGTCGTACAAAACAATGGCTTGTTGTGCTGAAATACGTTCGCCTTTGTCCAACAAAATTGATATCTCTGTTAATTGTTTATCTAAACTCAAATTAAGCATATTAAAATTTATTGCTGTCCAGTAAAAATTTTAAAAATCATTGTAATGGATTAAGTGATAATA
>CAZRHJ010000025.1:0-27959 GCA_964600025.1 uncultured Rikenellaceae bacterium
GACAAAAAAATACTCAGAAAGATTTTCTGAGTATTTTTTTATAAATTATTTTGATTTCTCTTTTTTAGGACTTGTCGAAGATTTTTCTTTTTTTACTTTTTCAGTTTTAACCTTTTTTTCTTTTTTAGGTTTCTCTTTTTTCTTCTTAGAATTTTCTTTTTTCAGACGTTTTTCCTCTTCTTTGCGGTCTGCTAATTCTTTACGAGATTTAACTAATTGTTTTTCTCTGTTTTGTTCAAACTCACCCAACAAATATTCCAAACCATAGCGTTTTACTGTGTTTTTTGGAGTTTTTGGAAGAGGTTCTTTGATAATAACGATACGTTGAATATTTTCATATTTAGCAAGTTCGTCATTAAGAGTTCTACGGTTATTAGCCATCAAACGGTCGAGCCTATCGTGAGATACACCCGCTTGTTCAATCATTGGATAATCGGGATAAACAAATGCTACAAGCTTGTTAGCAGAGTTTTGCATAACAATACACTCCGAAACGAAAGGCAAGTTTAATAATTTAGATTCGATTGCCTCTGGGTAGATATTTTCACCACTTGGACCCAAAAGCATAGTTTTGCTTCTGCCTTTAAGATATAGATTACCTTTTTGGTCAATATAACCCAAATCACCAGATTTCAACCAGCCGTCTTCGGTAAAAGTGTTTTTGGTAGCTTCCTCGTCTTTGAAATAACCTTTCATTACGTGGTCACCAAATATTTGAACTTCTCCCACTTCGTCAGTAGGGTTTTCTTTAACAATACGAATAGACGCACGAGGCATACCAAGTTCTTTACCCACACTCTGCACCTCAAAGTCTTTGTGGTCAATATATGAAATAAGAGGAGCACATTCGGTCATACCATAACCCACTAAGAAAGGGAAACGAATGTCTTTCAAAAACTGTTCAACGTCTTTATTGATAGCTGCCCCACCAATAATTACTTCGTACAAACCCTCTCCACCAAGTGATTTATGTAGTTGTTTGCCAACTTTATGATAAATAACAGATTTCATAAAAGGCAATTTACACAAAAACTTCAACATTGGTTTTTCCAACATCGGTTTGAGTTTCATCTTGTATATTTTCTCGAAAATAAGCGGAACAAGCGTAAGAATAGTTGGTCGCACCTCTTTACACGCTTCAAGAAGAATAGCAGGAGAAGGAATTTTTGCTAAGAAAGTAACCTTACCACCACCAGCAATTTGTGCCAAAACCGAGAACAACAAACCATATACGTGGGCGATTGGAAGAATAACAAGCGAACGACTAAGATGTTCATACAAAGTATCTGTGCCAAATGTGATGTTTCCAGCAAGATTTTTGTCCATAAGCATAACGCCCTTAGTCAAAGAAGTTGTGCCAGATGTATAATTAATAGATACTAAATCATCACTTTCTACTTGCACGTAATCAATATCTGATTGAGAATAACCATTTGGATATTTTTGCGTAAAAATAGTGTCTATATTTGAAAGTTTAGACAAAACCTCATCACTTAATCGAGATTGAGTTATAGTAAAATCACTAAGGGAAAATATTGCATCAAGTTTTTCTATTTGTTCAATATTTACTTTGTCATTAAACCATTTATCACAAAAAAATAATTTTGCTTCACTGTGGTTAAGGATATGAACCACATCTTTCGGATTGAATTCGTCAAGAATAGGAACTATAACTGTCCCCTTTGTAATAGCTGCAAAATAGGTAATAATCCAACTTGTGGTATTTTTACCAAGTACAGCAATTTTGTCCCCCTTTTGTATTGATGTAATATCAAAAATTGTATGCAGTTTAGCAATTTGGGCTGCAAATTCACCGTATGTGTAACTCCCCTTAGTACCATAGTCAGCAATCGCATCTTTATCCCAGTTTTTTATAAAGGCATCTTTATATATTTCTGCAAAGTGTTTCATACTCATTTATTAAATTTCACATTTTTGAATTTAATTATTTATGTATCAGCAAAATACAGTAAACATTCAAAAAAATTATAAAACAAAGATAATAATAAATAATTAATTCCAACAAAATAATACGCTTTTGTACGTACTAAACACAAAAAAAAGTTAATTTTTGAATACAAAACAGCTATAATTCAGAATATTGAACTAAAAAATTTATTGCTGTCAGATAAAAAATTTAAAATAGGATATTTTGCATATATGCGTACGTAAAGCAGAGTATCAGCGAAAAAGACAAGATAGGCGAGTTTCGTTTTAACAGACAATACTAATAAAAAAATAGGTTATCACTTACTGCGACAACCTATGTAATAATATTAGAACGAATATACTGAATATTGCAAATCATTAGCCTTTGCCTTTTGGTTTCTGTAAGCCCTAACTCCAATAGGAACACTCATACCAAAATGGACATTCACTGCACGTTGTTTGATAGGAATAAATTGAGGAGATACGTGCGTAAACATATAATCCGTACCTACATAGAAGTTTATCCACGATGGACTAAAATTCAAAGCAAAACCAAACGTCTTGAAATAACTATGCAAGAACGAATAACTCAACGAAGCACTAAACCAGTGTTTAGGACGAAATGTTGTCATAATCGTCAATTCATTCTCGTATTTAGTAGGAGCAAATCTACCAGTATATAATGCACCAAAGCCTATTTTGTTGTTCAAAACAGAATATTCTGCGGCGACACTGTAAGTAGCTGTAACCATCTTCAAATTGGACTTTGGAGCAGTAGGCTCAAAATGAAATATATTTAACAAATCATCTTTAAGCGAAGTTGTTTGGTCTTCTATTGGATTATCTCCGTCTGTAATTGGAATATCAAATCCGTCAAACACAAACTCTCCTTTTGCAAGAGCATAAGTATTAGAATTTTTAGACCAACTAATAAAACCTAAATCAGTAAGCGAAGCCGACACGACTAAATCAGGAATGGGACGATAAGTAAATCCCATATCAAAAGCCACACCATATCCTGCAATACCAAAACCTCCAAAATCGAAACCAGATATATAATCCTTACCGTTAGCATTTTTGAGCTTTGGCGTCATACCTTGCATATTAACATTCATCACACCCGACGAAGATATTTTCCATTTATCATCAAAGGCATCTATGTTCATATAATCAAAATAACTCTCAGCATTTGCAGCTCCAATCAAAAATTTGACAGCACCACCAACAGTCCATTTTTTGTTTATCTCACGAGAATAACCCAAAGCAACATCTACATAAGCAGTAGAATATAAATTAAGATTGTCAATCTTGAAAGATTTGCCTTCCAGACCGTTTCCCACTTTCACAAACTCAAAAAGAGATTTTGGGATATTTGAATTAGCATTTACATTAGCACCTATATTTATTCGCCAGAAGTTTTTTCCTGCATAGAAACCAGCACCCAATATCGAAACATTTGCATCTAAATTAATGGTGTTATTCTCTGCCAAACCCGATAAAAACTTATCTGCATCTACCGAAGAGTCCAAGAAAGTAACCAAACCTTTGTCGGTATTAAAAAACAGTTTGTCTGCTGAGAGAGAATTACTAAAATAAGTCAATCCAAGACCACCAATACCAGGTACATTAATATATCCATATTGAGGTCTAAGGGCTGGATTCATAGAAATATTCAATGGTGATTTATCCATAAAATACGAGGTTTTGAACGACTGAGCAAAAACTACATTGCAAGATAAAATCGTCAAAACGAACAATAGTATATTTTTTATATTTTTCATCTATTTACTGCTATTTAAGAGATATACCTCCTGTTTTTTTAACTTTAAGTACCATTTGAATATAGTTTTTGTCTGTAATACTCAAACCCTCCAAATCTTGATTAGATTTAGCCATAATATTAAATATCACATTACGAGCTTTTTTCATTTCTGCCATATCCTTTTGCTCAACTGCAAAAGAAATATCCCCGATAACCTCTTTGGAATCTTTACCTCCCTTAATATCATTTTGCTTAAAATCAATATTCAACACCTTGCCGTACATATCTGTCATCTTTATATCTACCAACAAATCAAGAGGAAAAGTATTTGCAAAAGTTCCGTAAAATTCAATACTTCCAGATTCAAAGAAAGAATTTGCTAAATCCTCTGTAAATATATCATCAATACTCTCCTCTACTCCAATTCTAAAATCAGCTTTTGTTTGGAAAGGCACTTCAACTTTGTAGTATGCCTCAAAATTAGTTGTAGAAGAAATAAAATCAGGGGTTTTTGAGTCAGTATCTCTCACAGTTCCTTTTACCCTCAAAATACTTGGCGAAACAGATATAATTTTATTCAAATCCATAGGCACAGAAACCCAATCAGCAGGAACATCTCCGTCCGACAACCAATAATTGAATTTAATATTAGAATTTGGAGTTAGTGTTTTGGGATTTAGAATTTGAGCATTCACACTACTTAATATATCTGCACCTTTTACTCCCTCAACAACAAAATCTATCTTCGTATCAAAACCTAAATTATGTAAGCCATAAAGTTTTAACGCAGGATTATAGAAACTCAACACAGAACCTTCATCAAAAATATCAAATACTTCTGAAATATCTACATTAATATCCGAAAAACTCTCCTCAACATTGAATTTACCATACAATTCAGTAAATTTATTGTTGTACATATTAATGTGAGCATTTATTTTTGGATTAGCACCAACCGTTTCACTCAAAAATGCGACTTTGTTAATTTGTATTGAATATTTGACATCAATATTAGCATTTTCTAAACTTCCCAATTTCAAAACTTTAAAATCAAGCATTTTAACCTTACCAACTACTTCGTTTGCATCAAACGATGTTTTGTACAAATACCTGCCATCTGAATTGACTCTAAAACCAGCTTTTTTATCAAATTCATAGCCTTTTGGAAACATAATTTCAACACCAAAATCACCTTCCAATCCTTTGATATTATAGCCTTCGAGTGATAATACCACACACAGTCGTGAACCTTCTGCCATAGATACAGAATCAACCCTTTCGAGGTACTTAGGCATTTGAGCATCAACCCCCACACTAAAATTTGCAATATTAATAAGTGGAAGCGGATTAGTAACATTAAAAAGCGTTGGAATAACCCCAGTTGGAATATCATAATCAATAGCCACAGAAACATCATCTATTTGAATATCATTAAATTGTGGCACATCAATTTTACCAGAATAATCAATGTAATATACTCCATCACTTGCAATTTTGATTTCCTCGATATTATCAATATCAACAAAATCGTTCAAAAAGATTTTAGATGTTTTGCCAAGTGGCAAAGTTACCTTATCTCCAATAGTAATATCGTCCGTAACAATATCCGAAAAATCGTAGTCTTTGTTTACGCACGAAAAGAGCAAAAATGGGACACATAATTGCACTAAGAATTTCAAATTCATAAATTTCCTCATTATTTATTTTCTTGTCTTATTATTATTCTGTTTATATCCAAACCCAGCGAAGAAAGAGGATTAGATCTTTGAGCTAAATTGATTTCAAAATCAACATCTCCATCTGTCAAATCAAATTCGCCTATGGCACAAGTTTGCAACATTCTATCCACACCCGGCAAAATGTGCTTTACTCTCAAATTTCCAATCTTGAATAAATATTCGTTTGCACTCTCATAAGGCATATACTCAACAAACACCGAATAGCGTCCGTTTTCAACATTTTCGAGAGTCCAAGTCAAATAAGATTTAGATTGAGTTGTAATATATCCTTTTGCATTAAAAGCCGAATGAACTGTGGCATTTTGTTCTGTAAGAATATATCTATCATTCTGAAAAGCAACTTTTTTGTGATTAATCTCAATATCTTTGTCAAGCTCAATAACCACAACACAGTCCTCATTATTTAATTTTTCAGTAAATTCAATTTGAGTATTTTTGCCATTTGCAATTACATTTACTTTTTTGTTTCCTCTCAACGTATAAGCACTTTCGACATTCAACAAACTATTTAGTATAGATATTTCCTGAACTTCAAAATCACGAACTATCAAATACAAATTATTACCTTTTTGGGTAGCATATACTTTACTATTATCAAACTCCAATTTTGTTGCATCAGTATCATAAATTGCCTCAGAATACATATCGAGCCATTTGCCAATTCCTTTAAGCACGTTTTGCTCATAAGGAATTATCTGCCCAGTTCCATCAGGCCCTACATTCAACAAAAACACTCCTCCGTGACTTACTGTTTTCAATAATCTTCCAAGTTGTTTTTCTATTTGAATAGATAACTCTGGACGTACACACCACGAACGATAACCCCAAGTACCATACAATGACGCTGGATTATCCCAAGCCAAATCCGTAAATCCCGCAACATTTCCATTATCTGGCAAAGTCAAATAATCTCCACAATTATTCATCACTCTACCGCTAACCAAGCACTTCGGTTGCAAAGATTTCACAGTATCTCTAAAACGCTGACTTTGCTCTGGTGTCAAAAGCCCCATATCAAACCAAATGGTACAAATATCTCCATATTGAGTCAAAAGCTCTGTAAGTTGTGCAACTATATACTCCTCTAATTGTGGGGTAATATGTTCCAATGGACTGTAAACTTGATTTACAAACTCCGTACAATTAGTAGTGGTATCAATCTCTATTCTTTTGAGTCCGCCCTCATAGTGCCAATCTGGCAAAGAATAATAAAACCCCAAAGGCATATTATATTTACGACAAGCCTCTGCCAATTCGCCAATAATATCACGTTTTGCAGCACTTGCTTGAACAGTATTGTAAGAAGAAACCTTTGAGTGATACAGACTAAAACCATCGTGATGTTTTGAAGTAATAACAATGTATTTCATACCTGCATTTTTGGCAAGTACTACAACACTGTCTGCACACCAATTTTCGGCAGTAAATCCTTCGCCTAATTTTTCGTACTCAGACACTGGGATACGTGCGTGATTCATAATTTGTTCGGCATAATAAGGCACTTTTTCGCCTTTCCAAACTCCACCAGCAACCGAATACAGACCATAATGAATAAATAGTCCATACTTACTATCTTGCCATTTTTGTAACGATTTTTGAGTTTCTTCAGAAATAGAAGATATATTTTCGATATTATTCTTACTTTCACAAGCGAATAACAACAAAACAAGAACAAATAAAAGATGTTTTTTCATTTTATGCTAATTTTTACATCTACAAATATAGCATTTTTTTATATAAAAAAAATATTGCTGTCAGTTAATAATTTTCGTTATGTATTAATTTACTTATTTTCCAAATAAAAAGGGTGTCTGAAAAATTCAAACACCCTAAGTATAAAATATATAAAGATTTATGCTTTCTGTCCGAAAAAAAACGGACAGTGCTAAATATTATTCTTGTTCCAAAGCAGCGTGAGCAGCAGCCAAACAAGCGATTGGCACACGGAATGGAGAACAAGAAACATAGTCAAGACCAGCAGCGTGACAGAATTTCACACTTGCAGGGTCGCCACCGTGTTCACCACAAATACCGCATTTCAAATTCTCACGTTCGTCACGTCCCAACTGAACAGCATTACGAATCAAAGTACCAACACCTTTTTTATCAATAGTTTGGAATGGGTCAGCTTTGATAAGACCTTTACGCAAATACTCAGGTAAGAATTTATTAGCATCGTCACGAGAGAAACCAAGAGTCATCTGAGTCAAGTCATTTGTACCAAATGAGAAGAACTGAGCAACAGATGCAATATCATTAGCAGTAATTGCAGCACGAGGTACTTCAATCATAGTTCCAACCAAATAATCTATTTTATCGTGTCTTTCTAAGAACAAAGAACGAGCTGTATGGTCGATAATCTCTTTTTGGTAACGCAATTCTTTGTGATTACCAACAAGAGGAACCATAATCTCAACTTTAACTTTCTTACCTGCCTTAGAAACATTCATTGCAGCTTCCAACAAAGCACGTGCTTGCATTTCGGTAATTTCTGGATAAGTGTTACCCAAACGACAACCACGGTGACCAAGCATAGGGTTTTGCTCCATAAGTTGTTCAACTTTTGTGTGAATATACTCATAAGGAACGCCCATAATATCAGCCAAATCACGTTGTTCTTTCTCGTGATGAGGAACGAACTCGTGCAAAGGTGGGTCTAATAAACGAACAGTAACAGGGTGTCCGTTCATAGCATTGAAAATTCCTTCAAAGTCGCTACGTTGCATAGGAAGCAATTTGCCAAGTGCAGAACGACGACCATCTTCATTTTCAGCCAAAATCATTTCACGAACAGCCATAATTCTGTCGCCCTCAAAGAACATATGCTCAGTACGGCACAAACCAATACCTTCTGCTCCAAATCCCAACGCAACTTCTGCATCGTGAGGAGTGTCAGCATTAGCTCTAACTTTCAAGTGAGAATATTTACGGCTCAAATCCAACAAAACTTTCAAATCTTCTGACAAATCAGCTTCTTTTGTCATAACTTTACCTTTGTAAATCTCGCCAGTAGAACCATTCAAAGAAATCCAATCACCTTCAATCAAAATATCTTGACCAATTTTCATTTCACGAGCTTTGTAGTCGATTTTCAACTCACCAGCACCAGAAACACAGCATTTACCCATACCACGAGCCACAACAGCAGCGTGAGAAGTCATACCGCCACGAGCAGTCAAAATACCGTTAGCCACAACCATACCTTTCAAATCCTCAGGAGAAGTTTCGATACGAACCAAAATAGAGTTTTCGTATTTCTCACAATCCTCAGCAAAGAATACAATCTGACCAGTAGCAGCACCAGGACTTGCAGGAAGACCTTTTGTCAAAACCTCAGCACTATTGATAGCCTCTTTATCGAATACAGGGTGTAGAAGTTCGTCAAGTTTAGCAGGTTCACAACGCAAAACAGCTTGTTTCTCGTCGATAAAGCCTTCACGAAGCATCTCCATAGCAATTCTAACCATAGCAGCACCAGTACGCTTACCGTTACGAGTTTGCAACATCCACAATTTACCATCTTGGATAGTAAACTCAATATCTTGCATATCTTTGAAATAGTCTTCCAAACCATTTTGAATATCAAAAAGTTCTTTGAAAGCAGTTGGCATAACCTCTTCCAAAGAAGGATATTTAGAAGCACGATCTTCTTCCGAGATATTTTGAAGTTTAGCCCAACGGCGTGAACCCTCCAAAGTAATTTCTTGTGGAGTACGGATACCAGCAACAACGTCTTCACCTTGAGCATTAACCAAATACTCACCATTAAAAATACGCTCACCAGTAGCAGAGTCACGAGTAAAAGCAACACCAGTAGCAGAGTTTTCACCCATATTACCGAATACCATTGCTTGAACAGTAACAGCAGTACCCCATTCAGCAGGGTATTTGTTCATTTCACGATACAAAATAGCTCTTTCGTTCATCCAGCTATCAAATACTGCACAAACAGCACCCCACAACTGCTCGTAAGGGTCGTTAGGAAACTCTGAGCCAGTTTCTCTTTTAACAGCTTGTTTGAAAAGCGTAACAAGTTCTTTCAAATCCTCGGTTGTAAGTTCTGTATCGGATTTAACGCCTCTTGCATTTTTAATATTTTGAATAATAACCTCAAATGGATCTTCATCTTCTTTTGATTGAGGTTTCATACCAAGTACAACATCACCGTACATTTGTACGAAACGACGGTATGAATCCCACGCAAAACGAGCGTTACCACTTCTTTTTGCAAGAGCCTCAACAGTATCGTCGTTAATACCCAAGTTCAAGATAGTATCCATCATACCTGGCATAGATACTCTTGCACCAGAACGAACAGACACCAACAAAGGGTTTTCTTTACTTCCGAATACTGTGCCAGTAGCTTCTTCTACTTTTTTAAGTGCTGCCAAAACTTCTGGCTCACACAAAGAAACCACTTTTTTCTGACCTAATTGAAAATACTCATTACAAACATCTGTTGTAATAGTAAATCCAGGAGGGACAGGCACACCAATCAAGTTCATTTCAGCCAAATTGGCACCTTTACCGCCTAACAATTCTTTCATCTTTCCGTTTCCTTCAGCCTTCTTGTCGCCGAAGCAAAAGACACGTTTTACATTTGTCATAAGAATTTATTTTTATATTTTAACCTAATAAGTTCCCAAAGTTAAATATTTTTTCTGTCATATTAAAATTTTAACCATATAATTTTTAAATTTTTAGCAATACAATATCTATAATTTTTAATTGGTTTGAAATATAAAGCATAAAAACCTAAGACAATCTGTTATATATAATACAAAGTGTATAATACTTTTATTTTTTCTAAGTTTTTCGTAAAAACAAAAACACCACAAATATCCCTACAAATAGGGATTGATTATATGGAAAAAACTAAGTACTTTTGTAAAATTAATATAGAATCGCAAAATCAGATAATTTTCAAGAGAATTATCGTAGAGAAATACAAACAAATGAACCTATCCGAACTAAATAGTGGCGAAAGTGCAATAATCACCAAAGTGAATGGTGAAGGAGATTTCAGAAAGAGAATTACAGAAATGGGCTTTGTCAAAGGACAAAGAGTTTTTGTTATCAAGAATGCTCCTCTAAAAGACCCTATCGAATACCGCCTAATGGGCTATGAAATTTCGCTTAGACGAAGCGAAGCATCACTCGTAGAAGTTTCGACCGAAGATATAAGTAACGCCGAAACCGTAAGCCCACAAACTTTTGAAACAATTATAAACACTCACACAAACACGAATGACAAAAAAATAAAAGTAGCACTTGTTGGCAACCCTAACTGTGGCAAAACTACTTTATTCAATCTTATTTCGGGATTACACGAGAGAGTTGGGAACTACTCTGGTGTAACTGTTGGAGCAAAAAGTGCGAGTATAGATTTTGAGGGATACAATATAGAATTTACAGACCTTCCCGGCACTTATTCTCTTTCGGCATATTCGCCAGAGGAGATATACGTGAGAGAGCATATTGCCGAAAAAAATCCAGATATTATCGTAAACGTGCTTGACTCTACAAATTTGGAGCGTAACCTATATCTTACAACACAATTAATAGACATAGAAGCTCCTCTTGTAATTGCTCTAAATATGTATGATGAATTTCAGAAAATTGGCGACAAATTCAATCACGAAACAATGGGAGAATTGCTAAATGCAACAATAATCCCAACTGTTGCCAAACGTGAAAGAGGTGTCATAAACCTACTTCGTGGAATTATCCAAAAATACGAATCTCTATCTACAAACACAAAATCAATAGAGATAAACTATGGTATTTACAACGAAAAACATATCAAAACCGTAATTGATTTAATTTCTGAACATAACACCACAAAATATCCCAATAGGTTTGTTGCTATCAAACTTCTTGAAGGGGACAGTGTTATGGTCAAAGACATAGAATCCGAAGAATTACTCGAAAAAATAAAAGTCGAACAAAACAAAATTTTTCAAGAGAATGGAGAAATTAGCGAAACTGTATTTACAGACGCACGTTACGGATTTATAAGTGGAGCATTAAAAGAAACTTACAAAAAAAGCCTAAAACAAAGAAACTGTTATTCTCACCGTATAGACTACGTTTTGACAGACAAGTATTTTAGTTTTCCAATATTTTTGGGCATTATGTGGTTGATTTTCTACGGTACTTTCACTCTGGGCGAATATCCAATGATGCTCATTGAAAAACTCATCGAATACCTACAAGAATTTTCAAATATGATGCTACCCGAGGGGGCAATCAATGATTTGATAACAAATGGTATAATCGGAGGTGTTGGCAGTGTAATTGTATTTCTTCCAAACATTCTGCTATTGTTTTTGTTTATATCTATTTTGGAGGACACTGGATATATGGCACGAGCAGCGTTTATTATGGACAAACTAATGCACAGAATTGGACTTCACGGCAAGTCGTTTATTCCTCTTGTAATGGGGTTTGGTTGTAGTGTTCCAGCTGTTATGGCTACTCGAATTATCGAAAGCAAAGACAACAGAATTCTCACAATGCTAATAACGCCATTTATGTCGTGCAGTGCAAAACTACCTGTATATATACTTATTCTCGGAACATTCTTCCCCGAAAATGCAGGTAATTTACTATTTGTAATATATTTCTTAGGGATTTTAGTAGCAATCGGGACATCAATTCTGTTCAATAAATTTATTTTTAAAGGACAAGACAAACCTTTTGTTATGGAACTTCCTCCATACCGTATGCCATACTTCAAGAGCAGTATGAAACATATGTGGCTAAAAGGCTCACAGTATCTACAAAAAATGGGTGGTATAATTCTTGTAGCAGTGGTAATTATATGGGTACTGAGCTATTATCCTCAAAATCCAGCTATTACAGAGAAATACAACCAAGAAAAAGCAGTAGTTGAGAATTTATACCAACAAACTATCCAACAAACAAACTCTCCACTAATTGCTCAACAACAAAAAGATTCGGTTATGCAAATCATCAACACGCAGCACGAATCCGAACAGCTAAACAACAGTTATTTGGCACAAATGGGCAAATTAATCGAACCAGTTGTTCGTCCTTTGGGTTTTGATTGGAAAATGGGAGTGTGTCTAACGGCAGGTGTTGCAGCCAAAGAAATTATTGTTTCGACAATGGGAGTCATAAATCAAGCAGACACCGAAGAGACAGATGACGGTTCATCACCACTACAAAGAGCATTACGAAGTGCCAAAAACGACAAAGGAGAATTTGTGTATAACAAAGCAACAGGTATTTCGTTTTTGATATTTACACTAATATATTTCCCTTGCATAGCCACAGTAACAGCAATTCGCAAAGAAAGTGGACACGCAAAATGGTTACTTTTGACAGTATTCTACTCTACTGGTCTTGCTTGGGTAATGAGTTTTATATTTTATAATATTGCTAAATTCTTTTTATTATGATAGAACAAATTTTAACCGTAGTAGTCATAGTTGCATTTATTGCACTTGGGATATTACTACACCGCAAAAACACAAAAAAAGGCTCTTGTGGCTGTGGTTGTTGTGGAGACAATCAAAACAATAATAATAACAAAAAAACACGCTAAAATATTAATAAAAAAATCTACAACTAATGTTGTAGATTTTTTTATTAATACTCAAACTTAGATTTTTTATTAAAATATCTTGCCATCAAACTTCGGGCTTTATCTCTATCCTTGTTTGTTGCATACTCATTATCGTTAAAACAAACCATCTTCATTCCAAATAGTTTTGCTCTTAACCAAAATTTAAAATCCAAATTCAACAAACTTTTTTTAGAGAAATAACTCAACTGCAAAACATACAAACTATTGAAAAGAAATTGATTTAGTATAGTTTTAATTTTTGATGTCTTATCATTAATAATGCACTTGGCATTTGAATTTTTAAGAGCATATAGGGCATAAATATGACGTTGCATATCCTGAGGGGTTCTAAATCTATTTGCCAACGTTTCGTCATACCATTTAGAATATTTTTCTGAACATTCTTTTACAGAAGATTTCAAATATGGGTCTATTTGATGATTAGGCACAACGTTTCTATATTTATCCTCCAAACAACCTTCAAACAACTTATTCACAGAGTCTATTGTTTGATGATAAGTATCACTACTCTCATTATAAACCTGTTCACTTAGTTTGTCAAGTCTATAAATAGGTTTTCCAGCAGTATCAAAGAAAAAACTCGGAGATATTTTATTTGCAAAAAACATATCGTCGTTAGCATATATAAAATGCTCAGAGAGTCCCTCAATATTTTGTATTCCCAATTCAATAGCACAAGAATTAAACAACGGCAAATATTTCTCGTCTATTATATCCTTATGGTCGATAATATGTATTTTTGGATTTTCAATATTCAACCAATTAGGTATTTGAGAATCCGTAACTATATAAATATTATTTATCCAAGGGGCAAACATCTCAACAGACCGAAGAGAATACCTCAATTCGTTATTATCTATATACCTACACTCACTCACAGATTGCGTATCTAACGCAATTTTAAAATTATTATCTAAATATTTGTCTTTTTTGTGTAGCCAATCAACATCTCCACTATCGACCCACAAATATACCAAATCTATTTTCATACTAATATTATATTATCAATTTAAAGCCCAAAAGCTATATTAAAAACGATACAAAATACAAATAAGTATCCTACAAAATTAATTCGTTCTAAGATAAATCACTACGACAAGCACAACAAACAACATAAGTAAAACCAAAAACAACAAAGCATAAGTCATTAACAACAAAAATATTGTCTTAGATAAAGATTTACCAAAAAATTGTTTTAAAGTTATTGTCAATATCAAAAAATCCAAAACTGGCTCAATAAAAATATTTGTATCTGAAAAAACAAATAAAACAGAAATAAACATTAACTGACCTTCTGTATAGAAAGTAAGAAACAAACTCTCTATATAAGATAGTTTTTCACCCCCAACTTTACGCTTAAATAACAGCATATAAAGAAAAGCAAAAAAAGGTAATAGTACCAATCTGTTTAGGGCTTCGTTATCCAAAAAAGCATTTCTTAGCGAATGAAACAAAGCACTTATCGCAGGATTATTTTGAATAAACTCTTTGGGCAAAATATCATCATCTTTTTCAAAAAAATCAACAATATCATAAAAAGAATTATCAATACCTTTACTTATTTCTTCTTTGTTTCGAATTTCAGTAGAATCAATATCCTGCACTTCTTCAAGTTCGTTATCAATCACAATTTGACTTGAAGATTTAGCTTCATAATTATTTTTAACTCCTATAAACTCCGATTCAATAGCATAGATGGCAGACAATACAAACAAAAGAGGTAGTGGATTAAAATAATGAACCCTTCAGCCCTTCAAAAAATCCAAAATCATATAACCAGGACGAGTAAAGAGTTCTAAAATAGTTCTACCAAAGCCACCAGAAATATTATAAATACCACCTACTAAATTCGAAAAAATATGAGATGAAGATAAAACACCTTCATTTCTATTTTGCCCACATCTTGGGCAATAATTAGCACTATGAACAGTTTTACAATTCAAACATATTGTTTGTTCAATATCTTTTTTGAGCTTCTCTGTCTTGAAGCCATTATACTGATATACCCTAAAAATTCTAATATATTTACGAATCTTTAACTTTATAAAACCCAAAAGTATATTTATTTTTAATATAATATTTTTAAAATATTTTTTCATAAAACCCACTTATTTCTACAAAGATATATTTTTAATAATAATTAAAAGAAAAAAGCAGATGAAAAATCATCTGCTCATTATATAATATTACCCCCAAACAACTTTATTTTTTAGTAGTCGTTTTCTTTGCTGTTGTTTTTTTAGCAACAGTAGTTTTCTTAGTTGTAGTAGTTTTTTTGGTTGTAGCCTTTTTAGTTACAGTTTTCTTTGTTGCTGTTTTCTTAGTGGCAGTTTTACGTTTAGAAACAGTTGGCTCACTTGCTTTCACAATAGCCATTGCGTCCTCAAAAGAAATATCTTTCAGCGTTTCTCGCTTTTCTTTGTCTACTTTATAGTTACCACCGTCATAACAAATATAAGCACCAAAACGACCATTCAAAATTTGTAGTTTTTCATCTTGCTCAAAAGTTTTCAAAATTTTCTCTAAATCACTCTTGCGTTTTTGCTCAATCAAAGCCACACTTTCTTCAAATGTAATTGTATAAGGGCTAAAATCTTTTGGGATAGATACAAATTTATTATCGTGGCGAACATACGCTCCAAAACGACCAATACCGATAGTTACAACCTTATCTTCAAACTCACCAACTTGACGAGGTAATTGGAACAACACCAAAGCCTCTTCCAAAGTAACAGTTTCAATTAATTGTCCTTGTTTAAGTCCAGCATAACTTGGAGAATCATCATTCTCACCCAACTGTACCATTGCTCCAAAACGTCCCATACGAGAATAAACGTTTTTGCCCGATTTTGGGTCTTGACCAAGCAAACGCATTTCTTGTGTGGCATAACCACCCTCTTGCTCAGATGCTTGTTCTACTGTTTTGTGGAAATTACCATAAAAACCGTGTAACATATCTCGCCACATAGTTTTACCCTCAGCAATATCATCAAAACTCTTCTCAACATTTGCAGTAAAGTTGTAATCCAAAATATTTGGGAAATGAGATTTCAGATAATCATTCACAATCATACCTATATCCGTAGGAAATAGTTTTGATTTATCTGCACCTGTATTTTCAGTTTTTGTTGTATATTCAATATTTTGACCTTTTACAGTCATAACTTTGTATTCTCTGATAGTCCCCTCTCTATCTTCTTTCAACACATAACCACGGTTAATGATTGTAGTAATAGTCGGAGCATAAGTAGAAGGACGACCAATTCCAAGTTCTTCAAGATGTTTTACCAATGAAGCCTCACTGTAACGTGATGGACGTTGTTCAAAACGTTCTGTTGCCTCAATTAAATCATAATCCATACTATCTCCAACAGTCATTGCTGGCAACAAAGAATCGTCTTTTGATGAAGAATAAAGTTTCAAGAAACCATCAAATACAACCACTTCACCCTTTGCCTCAAATGGATAAGGGATTTGATTATATTCAACCTTAATAGTGGTTCTTTCAAGTTGAGCATCTGCCATTTGCGACGCAACTGCTCTATTCCAAATCAAACTATAAAGTTTTTGTTCTTGTTGCGAACCATTAATTTTTTGGTTCTCAAAATATGTAGGTCTAATAGCCTCGTGAGCCTCTTGTGCCCCTTTGGTTTTAGTACTGTATTTTCTAACTTTCAGATACTGTTCACCGTAATTAGTTTTGATTGTCGAAGATATAGCATTAATAGCATCTACCGACAAATTCACAGAGTCGGTACGCATATAAGTAATATATCCAGATTCATACAAAGACTGAGCAACACGCATTGTTTGACTAACCGAATAGCCCAATTTACGACTTGCCTCTTGTTGTAAAGTTGAAGTAGTAAAAGGAGCAGATGGAGTACGTGTAGCCGGTTTTGTATCTATTGCCGAAACACTATATGCCTTGCCAATACAATTTTTAACAAAATCATAAGCCTCACTCTCCGAACTAAATCTATGGCTTACCTCAGTTTTGATACTTCCCTTAGAATTAAAAAACTGAGCATTTATTTTGTAAAAAGATTCAGGTACAAATTTAATAATCTCCCTTTCACGCTCTACTATCAAACGTACAGCAACAGATTGCACACGACCTGCCGACAAAGATGGTCTAATTTTTCGCCACAAAACTGGTGAAAGTTCAAAACCTACAAGTCTATCCAAAGCACGACGAGCTTGTTGTGCATCAACCAAATTTATGTTTATACTACGAGGATTTTGGATTGCATTTTTGATTGCAGAAGATGTTATCTCGTGAAATACAATTCTATTATTAGCATTAACATCAAGATTAAGAACCTGAGCCAAGTGCCAAGCAATAGCCTCTCCCTCACGGTCTTCATCGGACGCCAACCAAACTTGTTTAACAGTTTTAAGTGATTTTTTAAGTTCCGAAACTATGTTTTTTTTGTCAGCAGAGACTTCATAGTCCAATTCAAAATTATTTTGAGTATCTATACCCAAACCTTTTGAAGGCAAATCTCTAATATGACCAAAACTTGATTTTACAACATAATCCTTACCCAATATCTTTTCTATTGTTTTTGCCTTCGCAGGGGACTCAACAATAACTAAATTTTCACTCATAAGTTACTTATTATATAGTATTGTGTTATTTAGAAACACAATAAGTTAGTTTAAGTTTAATTTTGTTTTCGGCAGTATTTCCAATTTTAACCAAACGGTCTTTAAACAAATCAGACTCCGAAACCACAACGTCCAAAGATGAATATTTTGTTTTATTGTTAAGTAATTTTTGAACATAACTTGTAATATTCATTTTATAGACCATTTTATCTCTATTAAGTTTGCCATCAAACACATTTACGTCAAATTCATTATTTTCCAAATTAAAATCTGGCATATAGTGTGCCCCATCAAAATAGTAATACATACCAAAACCTACTGGCGAATTGTTCAAAGCACCAATGGCAGAATTAACAACAGGGATTTCAAGTTCTGCACTATTTACAATAATTGCAGCCGAAGGAGAATCTTCAAGTTGTTCTTTAAGTCGATTAATTTCTTCAACAGGGAACTTCAATTTGGTTTTCAATCCCAACATTGACGACACATAGGAATAATTGTAAACACTCAACGAATCGTTTACAACTGCTGGGTCAGCTCCAAAACTCTCACTTGCAAAACTTCTATCATTGTGAATAGTCGTAACCGCTTGATTGTATAGTTCTTTACCGTTTAGGTGAGAAAATTCTATAATAAAAGAAGTATCCTCTTTTTTATTTTCCTCCTCAAATTTTTTCTTATTGTAAGCCTCACAGTAAATATGACTTTCATTAGGTGTAAGTTTCAAAATAACACCATCACTATAAGTTGTACGAGGTACAAAGCAAAAACCTTTTATTTTTTTTCTAAACAAAGAATCTTTCTGGTAATCATTTTCGTAAGAAAGCATACTCAAACTATCCATAAATGCTTTTGGCAATTTTGCTACCAAAATACCATTGTTATTTTTTATAGCATCTTGAACATCAACAGTAAATGTAGTCAATGGTTCAGATTTGATATATTTTTTGTAGTCAAATGATGAATAGTAAGGGTCGTTATAATCACTCGGAGCAAATTGTTGAGAAATAACATTCGTAGGTTTTCTAAAATTCTTATCCAACTGATACATATCCACTACCAAAGGATAAGATATATTCCCTTCATAAGATGCAATTTTAAGTTTAAGAATACAAGAATCCACAACATACTCATCTTTCAAATTCAATGTAGAAGAAGTCAAATTCGTAATTGCCTCTGTGGTATAAACCATTTCAACCTTTCCGAGTCTTGGAGAAATATGCGACCCCAGATAAGTATTTAAAAGAGAACTAACTTGAAATGAATCAACACTTTGAGTATAAAGTGTAAATCCTGTAATTTCGTCTTTTACAATTTGCAGTTTATCTTTTTCTGGAATAATATCATTTCCAATTTCGTTATTAACTTTAACGCAAGACACTACTGCACTGCCCAAAACAAGCACTGCAAATAGATTTAATAATTTATTTATTGATAATTTTATCATATATTTCTTTGTATGAACTCACAAAATCTTCTTTTGATGGACAGAAAACATCAACACCTAATTCTTTTGCTGTTTTGACCACTTCACAATCCATCATCTCTTCTGGAACAATCAATCCATCACAGTAACCTAACGCAAAACGCATAATATTTTGGTATGTAGGAGCTCCTATATTTTCAAGATTTTTAACATCAATATCCTGCTCTGCCAATTTTTCTATAAAATTTTCATCAAAAGTATTATCAAAACCTTCGTCATAAAGCGAAAGGACAATTTTTGAAGATTCAAACAAAGGATTACCTTGATAGGTTAATTTCACAAGTATAGGCACCAAAGCCGAGAACCAACTATTACAGTGAATAACAGAAGGACTCCATTGAAGTTTGATGATAGTTTCTAAAACTCCACGACCATAGAACATCATTCTCTCGTCATTGTCTTGACAGAAAACGCCGTTTTCGTCTTTTAGTTCTACTTTTCTATGGAAATAGTCGTCATTGTCGATAAAATAGACCTGCATACGAGCCGAAGTAATAGACGCAACTTTAATCACCAGCTGATGATCACAATCATTAATTACTATATTTTTACCAGACAAACGGATTACTTCGTGAAGTTGATTACGTCTTTCGTTGATAGAACCAAAACGAGGCATAAATGTTCTGATTTCCATACCGTTTTCTTGCATTGCCTGAGGAAGATTTCTACACAAATCCGACTCACAATCCTCTGCAAGATAAGGTTTTAGTTTACTGCAAACATATAAGACTTTATTTTTGCCACTCATTATAACAGACTTTTTAAAAATTGATAAGTTTTGCAAAGATAGTAATTTATTTTCAACTATCAAACCAATTTTGCCAATTAGTTTACTACTCCACATTAAACAAAGCTTTTAGCAGTATTGACAAAAAAGCAAGAAAATATTATGATACAAAAGAAAAATATGTTATTTTTGTCAGCGGTTAAAAAGTCAATAAAAAAGAATACATAATATACTATGAAACTTACTAAACTATTTTTATTTGCACTTATTGCAGTGCTGTTTTGTTCTTGTTCGAGCAACAATGCTTCTATCGAAGGAAAATTTGCTGGCATTAAAAACAAAAAGATAATAATGGAAGAAATGACATCAAATGCCGTGTTCTTCTTGGACTCTACTCGTACAAACGACAACGGAGAATTTGATTTCAAATATAATTTTGAAAACAGCAACCCTGTGTTCTTACGTATCAGACACGAAAATGATTTCATTATTCTTATAGCAAAACCAAAAGACAAAATAGAAATTAATTCTATGCTAAATTTGTCAAGCAATTATATTGTAAACGGTTCGGAAGACTCAGAGCGTATTCGCACACTGAACAACACTCTTACACAAAACTACGAAGAGATTTACAGACTTACAAACGATTACAACAATGCTTCTGACAAAGAATCAAGAGATAAAATTTCTTATGCAATAGCAAACAGATATATCTCACAAAAACAAGAAAGCATTAGATTTTTGATTAAAAACTCAAAATCACTTGCATCACTTGTTGCCCTTTACCAAATTATGCCAAACGGGGTTTCAATTTTTGGAGAAGACAAAGACTTACAGTATTTCAAATTAGTTTCAGACTCATTAACATCTATCTACCCAGACAACAAATATGTTTTAAGTCTTAACAACACCATCAAAAATTTTGAAAACAGTCAAAACATAAACGACATTATTAGTGATGCAGTTATCAACGACAATACAGTATCTTACCCAGAAATATCTTTACCAGACAAAAACGGAAAGATTATTAATCTTTCTGACTTGCAAGGCAAAGTAATTATGTTGGTATTCTGGAATCCTTACCAAAAATCTTCGGTATTGCTTAACACTGAACTTAAAGAAGTTTACTCTGCGTACTCAGAAAAAGGCTTAGAAATTTATCAAGTATCACTTGACTCAAACCTACCTGCATTTATACAACGCACAAACACACAACAAATTCCTTGGGTGTCTGTTTGCGACATCAAAGCACAAAACTCTGTTTTGATACGCACCTACAACATTCAAGCAATTCCAGAGAACTACATCATCAATCGCAACGGAGATATTGTTGGAAAATCTCTTTGGGGAAACAACCTTATCAACAAGCTAAACACTCTATTCTAATATTATTTTGGATAAAGAAAAGAAAATATACTTTGCCTCAGACGTACACTTAGGCATACACAAAGACCAGTCTACAAGAGATAAACACAACAGTGTGTTTATCTCTTGGTTGGATATGGTGCAGAGTGATGCAGAGAAAATATTTCTTCTTGGAGATATTTTTGACTTTTGGATAGAATTCAGAAATGTTATTCCAAATTCATACGGCAAAGTTCTTTCAAAACTACGTGAATTGTGCGACAAAGGTATAGAAATTCACTTTTTCATAGGCAACCACGATATGTGGACATTCGGTTTTTTGGAGAAAGAAATAGGACTAATTATCCACACATTACCCGAAAAATTCACACTTTATTCCAAAAAAATGGTACTCGGACACGGTCATAACCTAAATATGAACGACTCTCTAACACTCAAAATTATGAACCTTTGTTTTGGCTCAAAATTTGTATATAAGATTGCCACTACCATTATTCACCCCGATTTGATAATGAGTGTTGGACGCAAGTGGTCACGCCACAACCGTTACCGCAAAGCCATATCTCACCAATTCCGAGGCGAGAACGAATCTATCACAAAATACTGTAATATGTGGTTTGATAATGATTCAGACGTAGATTATTTTGTATTTGGGCATCTACATACTCCTACAAAATATCCACTGGCAAACAATCGTTCAGTACTTTTCATTCTTGGCGAATGGATAGAAAACCCGATTTACGGCACACTAAACCCTAATGGAGAATTTACATTGTCAGAATGGCAATAAAAACACAAAATAAATTTCAATTTATATGAATTGGTTAGCAGAACTTTTTGTAGGTGAGGGTGTTATGCACTCCTGCATTATCATAGCAGCAGTTTCGGCTGTTGGCATCATACTTGGCAAGGTACGAATATTTGGCATATCGCTGGGTATTTCGTTTGTGTTTTTTATGGGTATCGTTGCAGGCCATTTCAATATGGGCTTAGACCCAGTTGTTGCCGAATTTGCCCAAAGTTTTGGACTATGTTTATTTGTTTTCACATTGGGACTACAAGTAGGACCATCATTTTTTAGTTCGCTACGTTCGGGAGGTATGACACTAAATTTATTGTCTATTGCCGTAATGATATTAAATATAGTACTTATCGTGCTAATATCAACATTTACCACTATTCCATTCAACCAAATGGTGGGCGTAATGGCAGGAGCAGTTACCAATACTCCCGCACTTGGTGCTGCCCAACAATCTCTTGCCCAACTTGGCATAGCGTCCCAACAAGACATCACAGATATGGCACTTGCGTGTGCAGTTTCGTATCCACTGGGTGTTGTGAGTGTAATATTTGTAATAGCATTTTTCAATAATATTTTCAGTCCCAAAGTAGGTATCACTACTGGCGACGCAGAAGACACTACCCCAGCCGAAAAACAACCCGTTATTTCTGGTGTTATCATCACGAACAAAGATTTTGATGGTGTCGAAATAAAAAATTTCCGAGCTTTAACATCATCAAAAATGATTGTTTCGAGGGTGTTACGTCAAGGCGAAGAGATTTTGGCTTTACCCGAAACCCAAATAAAACTGAACGACAAACTACTTATCACAGTCTCACAAGCCAACAAAGAGCGTGTATTAGGAATTTTGGGCGAACAGTGCGACATCAAATGGTCAACACTTGATTCAGACTTGGTTTCACGCAAAATTTTTGTTACAAAAAGTGAAATAAATGGCAAAACTTTGGCACAACTTTCCATACGCAAGAATTATCACGTAAATATCACAAGAGTCAATCGTGCAGGTGTATTTTTGATAGCCGAAAACGATTTACAGATTTTTATTGGCGACAAATTAGTCCTTGTAGGAGCAGAGAAAGACGTTAAAAGAGTTGAAAAATTAGTAGGTAATGCTATCAAAAAAATTGAAGAACCTCACCTTTTCACTATTTTTACAGGTATCGTTTTGGGTTTGATTATTGGTTCAGTTCCAATCATTATCCCCGGAGTTTCTGTACCTATCAAGATGGGTTTGGCAGGTGGAACAATCATAGTTGGTATATTAATGGGAGCATTTGGCTACCGATTCAAGTTCAACACCTACACTACCAACAGTGCAAATTTAATGCTACGTGAAGTAGGTATCATTATGTATTTGTCCGCATTAGGGATAGTTTCTGGCGGTGGATTTGTAGATTCTATTCTAAATGGCAACGGACTACTGTGGCTTATGTGGAGTATTGTTGTAAGTATCGTACCAATTTTACTTGTAGGATTTGTAGCAATCAAATTTATGAAAAAGGATTTAGCCACTATTTTGGGAATGTTGTGTGGCAGTATGGCTAACCCTCCTTCACTATCCTACACCACCGAAGTTACAGCCAAAAACTCTCCTGCGGTAGCTTATGCTACTGTATATCCACTAACAATGTTTTTGCGAGTGGTTACAGCACAGATATTAGTAATGATATTTGTGTAGCTATTATTTGTATGGTATGTAATTTATTCATACCTTTATAAAAATAAAATTTATACTATTTGTTATGAGAAAAAATAACAACCAAAAATTAAATACCCGACACGGTATTTACAACACTATCGAACAGATATTCAAAAACAATCCGTTTAAAGTATATGCAACTGGCACAATTCTAAAATTAATTGGTTCAAGAATACGAAAAAGTCAGAAACCAGAAGTTGTAAAAAACATCAAAGAAATGGTTTCAAAAGGGATTATCGAACAAGTTAAATCTGGCGAATTCAGATTTAATTCCAAAAATATGAAAGAAGCTTTTGGAACAATCGTAACTATCACACCTACGGCAGGTTATGTAGAGGTTACAGAATTAGAAGAAGATGTTATTGTAGAGAGAACAGATATGCTAAACTCGCTAATCGGCGACGAGGTAAAAATGTTTATCTATGAGGCACGAGGAGGGAGATACAAAGGTGTTATCAAAGAAATCACAAAACGCTCCGAGAAACGTTATGTTGGAGTAATCGACATAAAAGATGATTTTGCATTTGTAATTTGCAATTCAAGAGATATGCGTTATGATATATTTATTCCAAAAAAAGATATAGCAAACGCACAAAATGGGGATATGGTAGTTACAGAGATTGTAGAATTTCTGCCAACTCAACCCAATCCAGTTGGCAAAATCATCAAATCACTTGGCAAAGCAGGAACAAACAATGCCGAGATTCACGCCATATTAGAGGAGTTTTCTTTGCCTTATGAGTTTGACAAAGATGTTATTGATGCCTCAGAGCGTATTCCCGAAACTATTTCGGCAGAAGACATCAAAAACCGTAGAGATTTCAGAGAAATAACTACATTCACAATCGACCCATTCGATGCAAAAGACTTTGATGATGCACTTTCTATACGCACAGTTGGCGAAAACAAATGGGAAATAGGCATTCACATTGCCGACGTTACTCACTACATCAAAGATGGTTCACCACTTGAACGAGATGCAAAAGAAAGAGCAACGAGTGTATATTTAGTAGATAGAGTTGTACCTATGTTGCCCGAAAGGCTATCAAACGGAGTTTGTTCACTTCGTCCAAACGAAGACAAACTATGTTTTTCGGTTGTAGTAACTATGGACGAAAATGCAAACATACTGGACAGATGGTATGGCAGAACAGTTATTAATTCTAACAAACGTTTTGCCTACGAGGACGCACAAAAGTTAATTGAAGGCGAAGAAGGCGAACTAAAAGAAGAAGTACTTACACTCCACAAATTAGCCACTATCCTACGTACAAATAGATTTAAGCACGGGTCTATTGGTTTTGAGCGTGATGAATTTAAGTTCAAACTTGACGAAGAAGGCAAACCACTTGGTGTATATCAAAAAGTTAGCAAGGAAAGTAACCACCTTATCGAGGAGTTTATGCTACTTGCCAACAAATGTGTTGCCGAATACATTGCCCTTAGCGAAAAACCAAACCGCACTTTCGTATATCGTATTCACACTGAGCCAAATAGCGAAAAATACAACGATTTAGTTAGATTTGTGAGCAGATTTGGTTTCAAACTACGACTATCATCAGACAACAAAGTAATTTCGGAGGAAATAAACACTTTGCTTAGCGAAGTAAAAGGTCAAAAAACCGAAACACTTATTTCGACTTTGGCACTTAGAGCAATGGCAAAAGCAGTATATTCTACTGTAAATGTTGGACACTATGGTCTTGGTTTTCCAAACTATACCCACTTCACATCTCCGATCCGCCGTTACCCAGATATGATGGTACACCGACTACTTCAACGATACTTAGACGCTGGTGCAAGTGCCTCACAAGAATATTATGAAGATTTGTGCGACCACTCTTCAAAACGTGAACAACGTGCTGCCGAAGCAGAAAGAGCATCTATCAAATACAAAATGGCAGAGTTTTTGGCAGACAAGATTGGAGTGCAATTTGCAGGAACAATCTCAGGTGTTACCGACAAAGGTATTTATGTTGAATTGGAGGAAACAAAAATCGAAGGAATGGTATCCGTTTACACTATGACAGACGATTTATACACCTTTGATGCAGAAAATTACAGAATGGTTGGCAGAAGCAACAGAGAATCACTAATGCTTGGCGACAAAGTAAAAGTAGAGGTACTAAGAGTAGATATGCAACGTAAACTAATTGACTACTCTCTTATCTCGCACACAGATTTAGAAACAGGCGAAGAATATTTCTTTGAAACAGACAAATAAACACATTATATATATGAATATTTTAGTATTAGGTTCGGGTGGACGTGAATTTTCGTTTGCACGTTCAATTTCAAAAAGCAAGAGATTAAACAAATTATTTATTGCACCGGGAAACGGTGGTACAGCCCAGTTTGGAGAGAATATAGCTATCAATCCTAACGATTTTGAGGCAGTTAAATCTCTTGTACTAAAAGAACAAATAACTATGGTAGTAGTTGGGCCAGAAGACCCACTTGTAAATGGCATAGTAGATTATTTTGGTGCAGATAGCTCTCTTAGAGATATTGCAATAATCGGACCTTCAAAAGCAGGTGCAGAATTAGAAGGAAGCAAAAAATTCGCAAAAGAATTTATGCAAAAATACTCTATTCCAACTGCAAGATACAAATCTTTCACAAAAGACACTATCGAAGAGGCTTACAGATTTTTGGAAGAACTAAAACCACCATACGTACTCAAAGCAGATGGACTTGCAGCAGGTAAAGGCGTAGTTATACCCGAAACACTACAAGAAGCAAAACAAGAATTGGCAATTATGCTTGACGGCAAATTTGGCAACGCAAGTGCAAACGTAGTTATCGAAGAGTTTTTGAGTGGTATCGAACTATCTGTATTTGTTTTGACAGATACAGTAAACTACAAAATACTCCCAAATGCCAAAGACTACAAACGTATTGGCGAGGGAGATACAGGATTAAATACTGGTGGTATGGGAGCTGTTTCGCCAGTTCCATTTGCAGATAACGAGTTTATGCAAAAGGTCGAAGAACGAATCATAAAACCAACTGTAAAAGGTCTGAAATCTGAGGGAATCAAATACAATGGTTTTGTATTCATTGGACTTATGAACGTTGCAGGAGACCCTTACGTTATTGAATATAATGTAAGAATGGGCGACCCAGAAACAGAAGTAGTATTGCCACGTATCGAAAGCGATTTAGTTGAGCTTTTTGAAGCTACTGTTAATGGCAAACTTAACGATATACAAATGCAAATCACACCAAAATGTGCTACTACTGTTATGGTTGTATCGGGTGGTTATCCCGAAAGCTATGGCAAAGGTTACGAGATTAATGGTTGTGATGAGCTTACTTTGTCAGAGGTATTCCACTGCGGTACAAGCCTAAAAGACGGAAAATTACTAACTTCTGGCGGAAGAGTTTTGACAGTAACATCATTTGGAGACACAATAACAGAGGCTTTGGAAAAATCATATTCATCTATCCAAAAAATCAAGTTTGACAAAATGTATTACAGAAGTGATATTGGAAAAGACTTACTAAAATACTTATAATGAAAGCATATATTTATAGACTAATAGCATTTTTAGCTCTGGCTATCGTTTGGACATATTTCATCATAACTCGCCAAAACAATGGGATATTTTTTATCCTTTGCTATGCTTTAATATGGTTTATTGTTATTCTCGAAGCATTACTTATTAGACGAGAATACAAAAGACAAAAAAACAAAGATAATATATAGTACACATTTACGTTATATTATAAACAACCCCAAATAATTTTGAAATATGATAATTAAGTATAAACACACATTTGACAATTTAGCAACAAGAATAATTGTAATACTATTTGGTATAGCAATGCTTGTTAATATAATACTAAACATCATTGACAAAGATGTATATAGTGTTATCATACCTGCTGTAAACATTATACTGTTGATTATTTTGTATCGCAATGCAACATACAGTGTGGTGCTAAATACCGACAAAAACTTAATTTATCTATCTCCAAACAGATATACAGTAGATATCAACGAAATTAAGTTTTTAGAACCCGAACGTCGCCACAATGGCTCAATCAAAAGCGTATTAATTCGTACATCTGAATATAATTTCATTGAACTTAAACTCAAAAATGGCGAAAAGTTTATTGCCGATATGCAACAGCACTATCCGCACATTAGACTAAAATCATAAACAAAATTATTGCTGTCCGGTAAAAATTTTAAAAATAATCGTAATAGATTAAACAACAATG
>CAZRHJ010000026.1:0-27300 GCA_964600025.1 uncultured Rikenellaceae bacterium
AAAGCCCCTTACAAATTAAAACACTGTAATATATTATCGCTTAATCCATTACAATTATTTTTTAAATTTTTATCGGACAGCAATAATTACCGAACTATAATTAGTATTGTCCGCTAAAACGAAACTCGCCTATCTTGTATATTTCGCTGATGCTCTGTTTCACGTATGTCAGTACGCTACCTTATGACCATCGGAAATAAACTATAATAAAATAATTTGAAACATATCCATAAAATAACTAATTTTGTGGATATGTTTGTACTTGCTGATTGTAATAATTTTTATGTATCGTGCGAAAGAGTTTTTGCCCCAGAGCTAAACTCTCGACCTGTTATAGTTATGTCTGGCAATGATGGTTGTGTTATTGCACGTTCCAACGAAGCAAAGGCACTCGGAATAGAAATGGGTGTGCCAGTTTTCAAGATACGAGGTCTTATTCAACGCCACAATGTCAAAACTCTTTCAGGGAATATTGTTCTTTATGGAGATATGTCCCGTCGAGTAATGAGCATACTCAAAAGATTTGCTCCGTCAATAGAAATTTATTCTATCGACGAGGCATTTATGGATTTTTCTGGAACAGAGAGTTTTATTGAGCTTTACTCGCATTGTGAGTTTCTTACAAACTATATTTTCAGAGCAACAGGAATTCCCGTTTCTTTTGGGATAGCTCCAACCAAAACTCTTGCAAAAATAGCAAGTAAATTAGCCAAAAAAACAGACAATCGAGTATATCAACTTACCGAAACTTCTGATATAGATCAAAGACTTTCGGCTATGTCTGTTAAAGAAATTTGGGGAGTAGGCAAAAATATTTCTTCCAAACTCCAACTTATGGGCGTATATACTGCCTTTCAGTTTCGAGAAATACCTTCTTATATAATAAGACAACATTTTTCGGTGGTTTTGGAGCGAACTCGCCAAGAGTTATTGGGCAATACTTGTTTTGATTTTGATGATATGCCACAAGATAATCTTTCAATATCCTCATCACGCAGTTTTAGCCAAGAGATTTACGGTCTACAAACGCTCAAAGAATGTATTGCAAATTTTGTTGAGGTCGTTAATCGCAAACTTCGCAAACAAAACTCGCTTTGTCGTCAAATAGTGGTTTATATCCAAACCAATCGTTTTGATATACACAAAGAGTATCATAATAGTGCTTCCAAAGTGCTTGAAAATCATAGTGATTCGCTTTTGGAGCTTACTAAACACGCCTCACAATTAGTCGAATCAATCTACCTATCTGGTTATGGATACAAAAAAGCTGGTGTAATTCTTATGGATATTATCCCAAGCAAAGCCGTTCAACCAAACCTTTTTGAGGACGAAACCTCCAAAGAAAAAAATGCAAAACTCCAAACTGTTATCGAAAATCTAAACAATTCTTTCGGTCGTGGCACTTTGGTAACTGCCCGTCGTGGTTTCGGCACTCTTCCCACCAAAAAAGACAATATCTCTCCCCAATACACCACCTCTTGGCAGGATATATTGGTAGTCAAATAATATTATTATCGTCCGCTAAAAACGAAACTCGCCTATCTTGTCTATTTCACCGATGCTCTGCCTCACGTACGCCAGTACGCTACGTTATATATGCAAAATAGCCTAAGAGATCCGAGTTTATTGGGAGTTTGTAAAATTTTTACTGGGCAGCAATAAAATAATATCATTCTTTTTTTTGCTTTGCAGTAAATTTTTATAAAGATAATTAAGTGAAAAACAAAATATTTATCTATTTTTTATTATCTTTGTAGTATCAATATTATATCACTTAAAACAGTATAATTATGATTAATGATAATATATTATCTCTATTGAACAAAACGCCTGATTTGATATTAGGTTCAATAGCGGGGAGGCTCAAAGAGCGTAGATTAGAAAAGAATTGGACGCAGAAATTTCTTGCATCAAAAGCAGGAATGCCCATAGCGACATATCGTAGGTTTGAGCGTAAGGGCGAGGTTTCTTTGCGTGGGCTTGTTATGATTGCTATTGCTCTTGAAATGGAGGACGATTTTGAAACTCTTTTCACGACCAAAGGCTATCAAAGTATTGATAAGCTAATAGAATCAAACGAAAAAAAACAACGTAAACGAGCGAACAATAATGGATAGAATATCATTAATAGAGGTTTATATCGGAGATAGTAGAGTTGGGCGTTTAGCTTTAACTCCCGAGAATTTGTGTGCTTTTGAGTACGATGCAGAGTGGATATCTAATGGCTATTCAATATCCCCACTATACTTGCCATTAAAGAGTGGATTGCAAATTGCAAAGCGTGAGCCATTCGCAGGAGGGTTTGGGGTCTTTGATGATTCTCTACCCGATGGTTGGGGTAGCCTTATCCTTGACAGATACTTAACAGAGCAAGGGATTGATACATACAAATTAACCCTACTTGACAAACTCGCACTTATCGGAAATACTGGACGAGGTGCTTTGGAGTATCGCCCTGACAAAAGTGTTATGACAGAGGGTGATTTTGTTGATTTTGACAAATTAGCTCGTGAGGCAGAGATAATACTTGGAGACCGAGATGCTAATGTTTCTGTTGATGACCTATATCGCTATGGAGGTTCGTCGGGTGGAGCAAGACCTAAAATTTTCACTGTAATAGAGAATCGTCATTGGCTTGTAAAATTCAAAGCATCACTCGACCCTAAGAATATAGGCGAGATTGAATACAATTACTCCTCTCTTGCTCGTGAGTGTGGTATTGTTATGAGTGACACTCGACTATTTAATGGTAAATATTTCGGCACTGAGCGTTTTGATAGAATTTCCCAAGGCAAGATACATACTGTTAGTGTAGCAGGTTTATTAAATGCCAACTACCGTATTCCGAGTCTTGACTATTCTTTGTTATTAAAATTAACATTATCACTAACTCGTGATATGAGAGAAGTGATGCAAATGTTTCGTTTAATGATTTTTAATATACTGATTTCTAATAGAGATGACCACGCAAAGAATTTTTCTTTTCAATGTATAGATAATATGTGGAGGCTTTCTCCTGCTTATGACCTTTTGCCAAGCAGTGGATTTAATGGTTATCACACTACAACGATTAACGGACAAGGAGAACCAACAAAAAAAGATGTAATTACACTTGCAAAAGAAGTCGGAATTAGTGATGCTGATGTTCGTAATATTATTGAGGAAATAGCACAAAAATGCAGTGCTAAAAAGATGATTAAATTTAATTTAAGGTAAATTTAAACGTTTTACGAAAGAGTGTGCCAATACTAATTATATACGAGGGATAGTGATAATTAGTAATATTCGCATATAATAATTAATTTTGTGCTATGAACAAAGAAGATATTTTTGGTAGCGAACAATCTGAGCTATCTCTCCAATTTGCACAAGGTGGAATTGCCGCTGGTTTTCCATCTCCTGCCGAAGATTATAGTGGATTGACATTGGATTTAAACAAAGAATTAATCAAAAATCCTGCCTCGACATTTTATGCTCGAGTAAAAGGCGTTTCGATGATAGACGCTGGAATAGATGACGGAGATTTGCTCGTTATCGACAAAAGTATAGAAGCCTATAACGGAGCTATTGCAGTTTGTTTTATAGATGGAGAATTTACTGTAAAAAGGCTTTCAATCCAAGAAAACAAAATTTCCTTAATCCCTGCAAATAGCAATTATAAACCAATAGACGTAAGCGAATTTAGCGATTTTATGGTATGGGGAATTGTCAGGTATTGCATCAAAAAAATGTAGACAATTTCCGAAAATCCCAAAAACAGTACTGTTTACAGAAAAAATGAAACTCGCCTAAGAAATAGGCGAGTTTCATTTTTATTGCGGTAGTGCTAATTATTTTTGTAGAATATCTACTGAGCGTTTAATAAAACGGTTTAGGTTTTCGCCTTTCAAAAGACCGTTAGACAATAGTGCTAAGTCGATTAATTGACCAACTTTGCTAATGTTTTCTGCCTCGTTTTTGATTAAAGTATTGCGTTTTGCTTTCATTTCAGCATTTTCTTTTGTCAAATTATCACGCATATCTTTTTCCTCTTGCGACAAATCTTCTTCTTTTGTGTCTTTTATAGTTTCTTTTAGAGCATCAATCTTTTTAGTACAGTTTTCAATATCGCTATCAAGTTTTTTGACCTCAGAACCCACTTTGTTATCCAATTCTCCAAAAATCTCGTGTACAAGACTGTGGTTGCCGTTTACGCTAACGTTATATCCTACTGGCATATTTGCGTAAAACGAGTATGGGGAGTTGCTACCGCCAACTTTTGCCATATCTTTCATTCTTCGCATCATCTCGTTTTGAGTGATTACGATTGGAGCAGATTTTTCGTCCATAGCCTCAAACTCAACTGTAAAATTCGTTTCGCTGTCAGTTGGAAGAGCTTTTTCGAACAAAGGAGTAAGCATAGCTTGTTGTTGAGAGCTTAGCGACATACTGATTTTTGTGTCTTTCTCAATCAATTTGTCAATAGTGTTTGAATCGACACGTACGAAACGCATTTTTTCGTTCTTTTGTTCTGCCCAGCCAATAAAATGACTTTCCAAAGGACTATCCATTACAAGCACATCATAGCCACGTTCTTTTGCATCTGCAATAAAGCTAAATTGCTCATCTACGTTGTTGGCATAAAGACAAATCAAATCGCCTTTTTTGTCTGTTTGATTATCTTTTATAAGTGTTTTGTATTCTTCGATTGTGTAGTATTTGTTTTCGCTATTTTTCAAAAGCAAAAATCCATTTGCTCTGTCTGCAAATTTTTCCTCCGACACAACTCCATATTGAATAAACAATTTCAAATCGTCCCATTTTTTCTCAAATTCTTCACGTGAAGAATTAAATATTTCTTGAAGTCTGTCAGCTACTTTTTTTGTAATGTGCGAAGATATTTTTTTGACATTAGGGTCGCCTTGCAAATAACTTCTCGACACGTTTAGAGGAATATCTGGCGAGTCTATTACCCCGTGCAACAAAGTTAAAAACTCTGGAACAATACCATCAACTGTGTCTGTTACAAATACTTGATTGCAGTATAATTGAATTTTGTTTTTCTGAATTTCAAAATTGTTTTTGATACGTGGGAAATACAAAATACCAGTCAAATTGAAAGGGTAGTCCACGTTTAGGTGGATATGGAATAGAGGTTCTTCGCTCATTGGATAAAGCGATTGATAGAACTCATTGTATCTTTTTTCCTCGATTTCGCTTGGAGTGATTGTCCATAGAGGTTTTGTATCGTTGATAATCAAATCTTTGTCTGTATCAACATATTTACCATCTTTCCATTCTTGTTCTTTGCCAAACTCAATTTCTACTGGCAAGAATTTGCAGTATTTGTTAAGTAGAGAACTTATGCGTGTTTTGTTTGCAAATTCTTCACTTTCAGAGTCCAAAAACAAAGTTATTTCTGTTCCACGATTTTCTTTTTCGATTTCTTCTAATGTGTATTCAGGGCTACCGTCACAAGTCCATTTGACAGCTGGTGCATCTTTGAAAGATTTTGTTTTAATCTCTACATTTTTTGCAACCATAAACGAAGAGTAGAAACCCAAACCGAAGTGTCCGATAATTGCATTTTGGTCTTTGTATTTTGCCAAAAACTCCTCAGCTCCCGAGAAAGCGATTTGGTTAATATATTTTTCAACCTCTTCTTTTGTCATACCAATACCGTTATCTGCGATAGTGATAGTTTTAGCGTCTTCATCAACACTTACTTTTACTCTCAAATCTCCAATTTCTCCTTTAAATTCGCCCATAGAAGAAAGAGTTTTAAGTTTTTGTGAGGCATCAACTGCATTTGACACTAATTCTCTCAAAAAAATATCGTGTTCCGAATAAAGAAACTTTTTGATAATAGGAAAGATATTTTCGGTAGTAACACCAATTTTACCTGTTTGCATAATAATATATTGTTTAAATTTGTTTTTATGTGCGTTAAGATGCTAAATCAAAGAGTGTGCCACGCACAAAGACTGACAAAATGGCAGTCCAGCGTGTCAGTTGTTTGTTTTTAGTGCATATTTTTTTGTTATTTTGGCATAATTTAACTATATTTGCGAGTAATAATTTAAATTGACTTTATGAAATATAATATTCTGATAACCAACGATGATGGAATAAACTCAAAAGGGCTTAGAGCCTTGATAGAAGTTGCGAGTGATTTTGGAGATGTAACAGTAGTAGCTCCCGAAAATGGAATGAGTGGTATGTCACATTCTATTTCTATGAACAATCCTTTGTATATCCGTAGAATTAGAATATCCGAAAATGTTACAGTTTTGGCAGTTGATGGTACTCCTGTTGATTGTGTAAAAGTCGCAGTAGACTATGTTATGCAAAACAAACCTACACTTCTTTTGTCAGGTATCAATCACGGTTCAAATTCCAATATAAGTGTTATTTATTCTGGTACAATGGGAGCAGCTCGTGAGGGTTCGCTATATTCTATACCCTCGATTGGTTTTTCATTGACAAGTCACGATACAAAAGCTGATTTATCTGTTGCTAAGTACGTTGTGCGAGAGGTTTTGGAGAAATTATTACCTTTGAATACTAATCCTCGTATGTGTTTGAACGTAAATATTCCAACTATTCCACTTTCGGAACTGAAAGGTATTAAAATGTGCCGTCAGACTCGTGGATATTGGCAAGAAAATTTTGATAAAAACGTTTGTCCACGTGGCAGAGAGTATGTGTGGATGCTTGGTGGATTTGTGTCGGAAGATACAGAGGCTACCGATAATGACGAATGGGCATTGGCACATAATTATGCTGCCATAGTGCCAGTACATACCGATACAACAGACTACAAAACTCTTGAATATTTTTCGGAAAAAGTTAGGTTTAAAATGCGTTTAGAAAGAATACAAAGTAGTTCTGATGCACGTTTGCAGGTGCTTTTAGAACTTTATACAGCGTCTTTCCCTGTCGAGGAACGCCGTGATATTACACAACTCAAAAACTATATAGACACTAAACAAAATATGTATTTTGTGGCTCTATATGAAGAATTAGAGCTTGTTGGGTTTATGGTTTATTGGGATTTTGTGGAGTTTCGTTATTTTGAGTATTTGAGTGTTTTTGCTCATTTGCGTAATCGTAATTTAGGACACAAAGTATTGCAATTAATGCAAAAAGAAATATCTGGTCTTAGAATTTTTGAGGTGGAAATACCTTTGGAAGAAATTTCACGTCGTAGGGTTGATTTTTATATCCGAAACTCTTATCAAGTTCTCAAAAAAGACTATCATCAACCCCCTTATGTTGAGGGTGGAGTAGGTTGTGATTTGTGGATAATGGGCAATAGTTCTACTCCAAAATTAGATGAATATATAGATACAATATACAAAGAAATATATTCTTGTAAATAGCTTTTAAGATAATATGTAAAAGGAAGATAAAATTTTGTCTTCCTTTTTTTTGTGCTGTTTATAAAGCTGAACTTGACCATTTTGCCATAAAATAACATTTGATGCAAATAAATTGAAAAATGTAAAATGTTTATAATCAACTATAAAAGTATATTGTGTGTAAATATTTTAATATTATTTGCAAAAGATAGTAATTATATTGTATATTTGTCGCTGTAATTTTTTATACACTCAGAATTTTATAGTAAAAAGGTGAATATTAATTTTGTGAAAAAATATAAATGATATGAAAAAGAATGACGCATTAAGGGTTGATTTGGCAATAATTAAGCACGGCGAGATATATGATTGCTACAAACAGTTGAATGACGAAAATGCAAAGAAATATCCAGAAGTTGCTGCTTATATCGCAAAAAATTATTACTATGGTGTTTTGGCAAAGCATTTTGATTTGTCGCCAAACTATATTTGTAGTATTATTTGTAAGGTTTTGGCTGACGAAAAGAAGTTTTATAATGATTTGTTTAGAGCCAAATTGAATGTTGCAGAAACTATTGTGGAGAGTGATGCTGTATGATAGATTATGTAAAAGAAAATAAAAAACGTGTAAAAACTTTGTTTGCAAAATACGACCCATATGTTGGGATTAATTCTTGTATAAGTAGATTTAAGTTTGTGTTGGACGAAAGTAGTTTTGTGTATCTTCCTCGCTCAATGAAAAATGAAGAATTTATTGAGCTATGTAGGGAATATTCTTCGCTTAGGGAATATTGTAAGGTAGAGAAATTTGATTTTGACGAGGCAATGGGTTTGATTGTCGCACTAAGGCTTAAACACGATTTTGAGTATTGGTGTGCTACTTGTGTCAAAATTCAAGACAAAATAACAAAAAATATTATACCTTTTGTGTTGCGTTACCCTCAACGTAAGTTGGTAGGGGTGTTGATGCAAAAAATTGAGAAACAAGAACCGATTCGTATAATTGTTTTGAAAGCACGTCAGTGGGGTGGCTCTACTGTGGTTCAGGTGTTTATGGCGTGGATTCAGCTTTTTCACAAAAAACGTTGGCACTCTGCTATTGTGGCAGACGTAGAAGACCAAGCGCGTAATATCAAATCAATGTATAGCCGACTTGCACAAAATCACCCAAAAGAAATTGTGGATTTTCAGTTTGATAATTTTGAGGGTTCAACCAAAAATAAAGTTATTTGTAATCGAGAATGTGTGGTTTATATTGCATCAATGCAAAATCCTGATAGTTTGCGTTCGAGCGACGTGATGATGGCTCATTTGTCGGAGGTGGGTTTGTGGAAACAGACAGAAGGCAAAAAACCAGAGGATTTGATACAATCCATTGCTGGGACTATTCCAACTGTGCCTTATTCTATGATTGTGATGGAAAGTACGGCAAAAGGTGTAGGTAATTATTTTCATAAACAGTGGCAAAGTGCTGTAAATGAGGAAAGTGGTTATACTCCTGTTTTTGTGGCGTGGTACGAGATTGAAATATATTTTAAACCATTTAAAAACAAAAAAGCAATGGAGGATTTTGCTGTTTCGTTGAGCGATACAGAGAAAGAATATTTTAGACTTGGTGCAACTCTCGAAGGAATAAATTGGTATAGGAACAAAATGTATATGGAGGGATATGATTATTGGCGTATGTGCTGTGAGTTTCCGACAACAGATATTGAGGCGTTTCAATCTACTGGCAACCGTGTTCATTCTGCATCATATATTTATTCTATGCGTTCGCAGTGCAAAGACCCAATATATATTGGAGAATTGTGTGCCGATAAGGCTTTTGGCATAGAGTCTATTGGTGATACTTTGAGTTTTGAGCCTATGCCAAACGGAAAACTATGGCTGTGGGCTTTGCCCGAAAAAAACTTAGATGTTCGCCGTCGTTATGTTGTGAGTATGGATATTGGAGGGAGGTGCGATAGTGCAGACTGGACTGTAATAAGTGTTGTGGATAGGTATTGGCTACTGTTTGGTGGAGTAGAGGAGTGTGTGGCAACTTATAGGTTTCATTTAGACCAAGATTTGGCAGTTTGGAAAGCGGTGCAAACAGCAAGGTTTTTTAATGACGCATTGTTGGTAGTTGAGGCAAACTCGTTGAATCCAAAAGGTGTTGAGGGCGACCATACGCTGACTATTCTCGATGAAATAAAAAACTTTTACCCTAATCTATATTCCCGTACTGACCCACAAAAAATCATTGAGGGCTATCCCGAAAAATATGGATTTTTTACTTCGGTTGCATCTAAAACAGACCTCGTAAATCAAATGAATAAACGATATAGGGAAAATGGATATATAGAAAGAGATAGAAGAGCTTTGGACGAGGCGGATATGTACGAAATGAAAGAAAATGGCTCGTTTGGTGCAGTCGAGGGTGCTCACGACGATATTTATATGAGTAGAGCCATTGGACTAAAAGCCTCGCAGATAATGGAGTTTCCTCGTTTGGTGGTGTCTTCAAAAAGCTCAAATTAACTAAAAAGTTGCCCCATTGAGAGGCAACTTTTTAGTTTCTGAGAGTATCAATTTTTATGGTATTTATCTTTCTGCTATTTTTGATGGAGTCACGTTGGCGTTTTAATTCCTTTTTTTCGGCTCGTTTGGCTTTTCGTATTCTTGCTCTGCTACGGTACATCTCTACTAATTCTTTGAAGTTATTAAATTCTTCTTTGTAGTAGATACCCACACCGCTTTCTTGCAAACCTTGATTTTCGTCAAAGGTGTCGATAGTACGGGTAAAGCCTTTGAGTTGCAAATTGCCAGTTTCGTTAATTTTCCAAGTCAAATATGCTTCGGCAGAAAGTTTGCTCATATTATCTGAGGCAATAGCGTCTTTGTTGTTCATAAAATTATAATTGCCTGTTACTTCCAATAGTAATTTGTCTTTGTATAGAGGGGCAGAAATTCCCAAACTAAATTCGTCGGAAGTAACATCACTTTTTGGCAGATAATTTATATTGAAATCAAATTTATCACTCGAAATAATCTCTTTTATTCGACTTGTCAAAAACTCTATCCCCGTAACTACGCCACTCATAAGTCCAATGTTTGACCCATTTGAATTGCCATTTAGCGACATAAAGCTATTGGAAAGCAAAAGAAAAATAAACTGATTAGACACTTCCTCTGGCGTATTCATAACGCTTTGTACGATAGCCATAGCCTCTGGGTCGTTGTTCAAAACATCTACGTTTAGTTCTATGGTAGGTTTCATCAATTTGTCTTTGATTTTCATTCTACAATCTACATTTACCCTCGACATAAAACTGTTTTTGTCGGATTGACCTGTGATAAGTGGGGCAAGTGATGCTTTTACTTTGTAGATAGCATCTACATTTAGAATTGCATCTAATGGGTCGCCAGAAAATCTAATCCAACCTCCTTCTTTGATAGTAAATATCTTGTTTATTAGGTTGATATTGGGCATTATAAACTTGTATGTACCGTCTTTGATGGTGTATTCTCCGTTTATTGTAAACAAATTCTCGTTGGACTTGACATTCATAAGCATACTGCCGTTACCAGTACTTTTGATAGTACTTCCCGAAACTGGGTCGATAACAATTTCTATCTCGGTGTTTTCCAAAACATTCATATTTAGTCTTAGGTTAATACCTCCCGAAGATTTGACACTATTCTTCTTTTTGTAGATGTTCCAAAGGATATTTCTTGTAGAATCGCTATTGTTACGTGTTACGTATTTTATGAAATTAGCATCACTAATGCTTTGGTTGTGCGATAGTGGCAAGAAAAATTTGGATTGTTTGGCTGTACTAACATCTCCCCTAAAATCAACAGAGTTATTTGCTCCGTTTTTGATAGTTAAATCACCAGAGGCATATACTTTACCATAAAACATAGGATTGTCCCTCTGTGTGGTATTTAGTGCCAACATATTTTGGGGTTTGATATTTATATTGTACATAAATCCCTTTACGGGGTCTATGTTAAGTGTCATATCCATATTTCCACTTCCGCCCAAAGAGTCTGTTATCATAGTGTTTTTCATCTCAAATAGATTTTCTTTGATAGTCATATAGCCAGAAGTATTATAGGTGGCTTTTGTGAAATCTATTCGTGTAGAAAGCTTGTTTATGATAGCCTCTCCGTTTAGTATGGCTTTATTGTATTTATTTTTGTTAGAAATATTTAGATTTATATCGGCACTGCCGTTTATATCACTTGCTATATTTGTAAGGAAAGGTGAAATAACAACTGGATTAAGGTTGCTAAATCTGAAATCAAAATTATATTTGTTGTCTAACCACGACAAATATCCATCTACGAGCTTTTTGTTTGATTTTTTGCCAATCAAGATTAATTCGTTTAACTTTCTGTCTTTATTCCATTGTACAACAAGTTTGGACTCTTCTAATTTTGCGGTATTTACACTAAGATTGTTTATATCTAACTCTCCGTTTATCTCTCGCTTGTATTTGTCCAAACCAGCTTTAAGACTAATAATTCCGTTGCCATTACCCGTTAGTTTGAAACCTATTTTGCGAAGTAAAACCGAAAGTGGGCTAATATCAAAATTTTTGAAATTAACTGTAAGTATATCCTCCTCGCCTTTTGACAATATACCGTTTGCAATAAATTCTTCTTTGTCTGAAACTATTCGCAAAGAGTCTATGTTTATATCTCCACCAGATATATCGAATTTGCCACCAAGCATATCCCATTGGCGGTCTTTGAGCGTGTAGTATGATGGAAGTATATTTGCGTTTAGTGAAACTTTTGAGTTTTCTTCTCTATAAAACTGCCCATTTGCTTTTAAGAATAGTCTTGATTGGTTTTGGTTGTTGTGAAAACCTACACTTGCCGATAGTTTATCATTGCTAACATCTCCTACTACCGAAATGTTTGGCACATACAGATTTGAGTACAATAGCTCATAAGCCGATAGGTACAAAGTCATAGAATCTGCTTTGTTCATACTGCTAATAATCAAATTAGATGCCATATTGTTTTTGTAAGCAATAAATGGAATGTTGGCATTAAGCGAATATGTTTTTTTGCTCGGATTGAACATAAATAGCAATTTGGAATTTTCGGCAATTTCCAAATCTGGGACTAATTGTTGGATTAGTTTAGTCTGTTTTTTTAGGTTAAATTGGATTACATACGAACTTTCAAAACGTTTTGCAGTTGTGTCGATTGTGTAAGTTTGTTTGTTTTTGCTGAAAACTGGGAAATAAGTCTGTATGCTTTCACGAATATAATCAGGTATTTGTCCAAAATTAGATACGCCTCGAAGTTTTACGTCTGCAAACTCGGAGTTGAAAGTAATGTTTTTTATTTTGTCATTATTGTTGATTTTAACATCTATACTTGATTTGCTCCTAAGGGTGTCTTTTGAGTTGTAAATCAGTAATTTATCAACTTTTGCATTAAGTAAAAGATTATTGATGTCAAAACTTTTGCCATTAAGCATCATTCGTGTAGATAGGTGTGAAACGGAGTCGTGTTTAATGATATTTAAATCAAATAAATCCGCTTTGATTATATCCAAATATGCGTTGTAAGATGGCGTTTTCTCGGTAAAATTTAGTGTTCCATTAAAATCTAAGTTGATTTTGTCGTCCTTGCAAAACACTGCTGCATCAACAATCTTGTCTTTGATTGTTGAGTTAAATGAGATATTTTGTAAATCCAAATTATTTAGATTTACAGAGTCTATTAAGCCATTTGCCGAAATGATAGCAATTTTGTTTTGTATGCTTCCGTTTGCTTTGACCGTTGAGCTTAGTCGTCCTAAATTCTTATTGTTTAGTATTTTACCTATATTCAAATTGTTTGTTTTGACATTGCCGTCAAACTTCAAAACTTTGTTTTTATTGAAAAATTTCAGAAACACGTTTCCGCTTCCTTTCTCGTCGGTAGGACGCAAACTCAGAGAGGTAGTGAAATTATCCAAATATCCCTTGAAACTACCGTTTGCAATAATATTTGGTTCATAGTCAATATCTTTGGTGAACTCTAAGGTCTTTTTGTTTGAAAAATCATTTAATATCTCGTATATATTGTTGATATTGGTGTTGATAGTGCCAATATTGAAATCAAAAAACATTTTTTTTGTGTCTGGAATACCTGTTATTCTGTACTGAGTATTCTCGATAGATGTTTTTATTGTGTTAATATGATTTATTTTTCCTGAAAAATCATTTACTGTTCCGTAGAATGTTAATGAAAAATCTACCTGAGTTTGCCATTTGCGTTTTTGTCTTGTGAATTTGGCTACATCACGGAAGTCTATATGTGCGTTTTTGACATTAATATCCATAGGAACTCTATTGATGAAATCGTCCATTCGCCAGTTTGAGTAGAACATTGCAAAATGGTGAAGGTCTATGTTTGAGTTGTCTATGTTTATGTTAATCTTCTTAAAACGCATACTGTCTGGTGATAGATACACATTATTGGCAGATAGATTTTTGAGAGTTATGTTGTCATTTTCTTTGCACGAAAGTTTTTCGACATTCATTGTTATTTCAGTTTTATCAACGTGTAAGTTGTTTACTCTTCCTGAAATATTGTTCAAATATAGATTGGTGAAATCAATGCCATATTCAGCTCCTTGTTTTATGTATTTTCTGTATCTGAAATTTAGAGAATCAATTACAATACTATTAAATTTAATATTTGTTTTATTCTCTTTTTTTGGTTTGTTTCCTTTTATTTTTTGGAGGATATATTTGATGTTTGTGGTTGAGTCTGCGTATTGGTTTAGATGAAAATTACCTTTTGTGGCAACTATCGAATTAAAAACCAATCCGGGGTTTGTAATACCAAAACCAGAAATCTCGACAGACGCATTTTTTAGATAAATAAGTGTGTCTTGGAACATTGAGTCTTGAACATAAATCTCGTTTACTTCATAACTTTTAAGGCTGTTTATTTGTATATGGCCAATTTTTACGGGAGTTCCCAAAAACTCAGTTGCATACTTAGCTGCTTTATCTACAATATAGTTTTGTACAGAATTAAGACTCAATACTAATGATAGTATCACTGGAAGGACTATGGATAGACCTAACCCAATTAATAAAATATTCAAGAATATTTTAAGTGCTTTTTTCATTAAATCAAATATTATTTTTACCTTTGTGATACTTAGGTACAAAAGTAGTAATTTTTTTAGTAAATGGAAATAAATATTTTAGGAATTGAATCCTCTTGTGATGATACTTCCGCATCAGTCTTGTCAGATAACGTAATGTTGTCGAATGTTATTGCAAGTCAAAAAGTTCACGAGGAGTGGGGTGGAGTTATTCCAGAACTTGCATCACGTGCTCACCAACAAAACATAGTCCCAGTAGTGGCAAAAGCACTTAAAGATGCAAATATGACAATAGACCAAATAGACGCAGTTGCCTTTACACGAGGCCCGGGTTTGTTGGGTTCGCTGTTGGTTGGCGTGTCTTTTGCAAAAGGTCTTGCTATTGCCAAGAATATTCCTATGATAGAAGTTAATCATTTGTTAGGTCATATTTTGGTTCATTTTATTGACGAGCCAAACAAAACAAAAGAACACCCTCAGTTCCCATTTTTGACATTACTTGTTTCGGGCGGACATACCCAAATAGTGCTTGTCAAAGATTATTTGGATATAGAAGTTTTGGGTACAACAATCGACGATGCTGCTGGTGAGGCATTTGATAAATGTGCAAAAATTATGGGTTTGCCATATCCCGGGGGGCCAGTTATTGACAAATACGCCAAAGAAGGTAACCCAGAGGCCTTCAAATTTGCAAAGCCTTCTGTTTCGGACTATGATTATAGTTTTAGTGGGCTTAAAACATCTTTCTTGTATTTCTTGAAAAACAAAGTCAAAGAAAACGAAAATTTTGTGGAAGAGAATTTAGCCGACTTGTGTGCATCTCTTCAAGCAACTATTATTGATATTCTTTTGAAAAAACTTGTGAAAGCTGCAAAAGACCACGATATTAAACAAATTGCAATAGGTGGGGGAGTGTCAGCAAATAGCGGTTTGCGAAACGCTTTACAACAACTTTGCGACAAAAAAGGCTGGAAAGTATTTTTGCCAGAATTTAAGTTTACTACCGACAATGCTGCAATGGTGGCAATGGTGGGTTATTTCAAATATCAAAAAGAAGAATTTTCTTCACTTGATGTTTCTCCAATAGCTCGAAGCGAAGAAATGTCATCTAACTAAATTATAATTATGAGAAACCTTTTTTTATTACTTTTTTTTACATCTTTTCTGTTATTGTCTTGCGAGGATAGAGATAAAACATTTACACAAAAAATTAGCAAAATGAAAGAGACCCCTTTTCAAAGGGGAATTATTAAACATAAGTACTATGAGTATAGAGAGGGAAATTTGCCTCTTATTATTGTAGTGCCTCACGCTGGAAGACTCGAAGACAAAACATTGGTAAAACGAAATGAGTCTAATTGTCTTGACCCTAATTTGAATACAAGAATTGATATGTATATCCCGCAGATGTGCGAAATTATGGACTCAATGTTGTATGCTCAAACAGGAATGTATCCGCATTACATTAAACTTAATTTGCAACGTGCGTATTTGGATTTGAATAGACCACGAAATTATGCAACTGTGAATGGCTGTGCAAAAACACAGGCGTTGTATGATGAAATATATGGTTTGATAAATGAAATTCAAACAAATATTGGTCGTAAATATGGTGCAGGACTATTGTTGAGTATGCATTCTCGCGTTAGAGATACGGAGTTGGTTGAACTTGGTTATTTAATCGTAGCAGACCAGATGAATATGTCTGATGATGAGATTGATGCGTCATTCTTGGTTAGAGAATCAAGTATATTTAATCTTTCTATTTATAATCGCCAACAGACAAGTTTTTCGAAAATTATGAGAGGAGAATTTTCTTTTGGAACTATGTTAAGTGGAAATGGAGTGCCTTGTATTCCAAGTATGTACAACCCTAAACCCGAATTAGATAAATATTATAGTGGAGCAAATATTATTAAAGAATTTGGCCCGGGCGATATGACCTATATAGATGCTATACAAATGATATTTAATAAAGAAAGCAGATATACTACCGAAAATCGACACAAAACAGCACAAGCTGTTGTGGATTCTTTTGTGAAATTTATGGAGACTAATTACTTATTCAAATAACCTAAACAAACTTAATAATGAAGAAATTTTTAATGCTATTATGCCTTGTCGTAATTGCGGTGTCTTGTTCCCAAACAAAGACTTATGAACAAAAACTCTCAGAGGTTAAAAACCTTGGTTTTGAACGCAAAATTATCAAAGAAGATATGATTGAGTATCGTAGTGGTAATTTGCCTTTGATTGTTACTGTGCCTCACGGTGGTTTGACTTTGGATTCTACTCTTGAAGTTAGAACAAAAGAAAATTGCCCAGACCCAAAACTAACTAAGTCTTATGATTCTCACACTCCTGAACTTGCAGACTTGGTGGATTCTATTTGTTTTGCTCAAACTGGTATGTATCCTCATATTGTAAGAGTTCATTTGAAAAGAATTTATATTGACGTTAATCGTCCAAAGAATTTTGCTATTGTAACTGGTTGCGAGTACACTTCAAATGTGTATGACAAATTTTATAGCCTTGTTGCAGAAGCTAAACAAACTATTACTGAGCAATATGGTACTGGTTTGATGTTGGACTTTCACGCTCACGGCCACAAAAAACAAGAAATTGAAATTGGTTACCAAATCAAAAAAGCTGATATGAATATGTCTGACGAGGAGCTTAATGCTTCGGATTTAGCCAAAACAGCAGGTATTTATCATTTGATTTTGAACAACAAATTGAACTTGAATTTTGCTGAAATGATTAGAGGTGAGAATGCTTTTGGTTCTATACTTAATCGTGAAGGAATTCCTTGTATTCCTAACGACCAAAACAAACAACCTCTCGATACAAAATATTTTAGTGGTGCACAAGTAACAAAAGTTAATGGTTCGTGTAGTGGTGGTACTATCAACGCTATTCAATTAGAATTTAATCGTGATAGTCGCAAAGAGCCTTTGAAACGACTTAATACTGCCGAAAAATTAGTTAAATCTATCGGCATTTATATGGATACTAACTATATCTTTAACTAACAAGTAAATTGTCGCCCCTTTTTAGGGGCGATTATTTTACAATAACATTGATATCTTATGAAAAAACTATTGGTAATTATTTTTGCGATATTCGCTCAGAACGTTTGGTCGCAAACAATGCAGGAAAATTACAAAAACGCTGATGAATATATCAAAAAATATTCTGATTTGTTTTATGGTGGGAATGTTGCTCCAAAATGGTACAGCGATACCGAATTTTGGTATAGTGAATACACTCCCAAAGGGACTTTCTATTACAGTGTTAATGCACAGAATCTCAAAAAAAACAGTTTGTTTGATGCTCAAAAAGTATCTAAACTTGTGTCGAGCGAGTTGGATAAGGAATTTGATATTGAACAAAACAAGTTATCTAAATTTAATTTTAATTCCAAAAAATCTTTAATTAGTTTTGTGGTTGAGGGATATGATTTTAGAATATCTACAAATGATTATACTCTTGTTTCAAAGACTAAACTGAAAAAATCTAAACCTGAACCAATTAAGTTTTGGAGGGAATATACTCACAAGTCATCAAAAACTGTACTTTCGCCAGATGCTAAAAGTGAGGCTTATGTTGTTGAAGGGAATTTGTTTGTGAGAGATATTACCTCTGGCAAAGAAACTAAACTTAGCAGTGACGGAAGTCCGACTGCATATTATTCTTGTTATATGTATTGGTCGCCTGACTCCAAAAAAATTGTTACAACTCGACATTATCCCGTTGATTTTCGTCAATTAACTTTGATTCAATCGACTCCTTCTTTCCAATTTCAGCCCTATGTTTATACAATGGACTACATTAAGCCCGGTGATGCTCTTCCTATGGATTATCCAGTACTATTTGATTTAGAGAAAGGTACTCAATATAATATTGAGTTTGAAGATGCCGAAAAACAATATAGTGTTGGGGATATTGAGTGGAAAAAAGATAGTAAATCATTTACTTTCCAGTACAACCAACGTGGACATCAAAAATACATAGTCTATAAAGTTGATGTTGCAGAGGCTTTGGCTAAGGAGTTGATAGTGGAGCAAGAAAAAACATTTATTCACTACTCAAAAGGCTATTATAAATTGCTTGATGAGCGTAACGAGGCTTTGTGGATATCCGAAAGAGATGGTTGGAGACATTTGTATTTGTATGATTACAATACTTGTAGTGTCAAACGTCAGCTGACAAAAGGAGAATGGGTGGTTAATCACGTTGCAGCTGTGAATGAAAAAGATAGTGAAGTTGTTTTGGCAGTCAAAGGTTATACAAAAGGTATCGACCCGTATTTGACACAGTATTTGCTTGTGAATTTGGATAATGGTACTCAAACTCTTTTGACACCCGAGGAAGGTAGCCACATAGCTACATTTTCCAAAGACTATAAATATATGATAGATACTTACTCAAAAGTAAATCTTGCTCCTCAGACTGTTTTGCGTGATGCAAAAACTTCTAAGGTACTTATGACAGTTTCAAAAGCAGATGTTTCAAAAATGCTTAAAGCTGGATATGTTGAGCCAGAGCCTTTTGTTGCAAAAGGTCGTGATGGTGTTACAGATATTTGGGGCGTGATTATTCGCCCTCGCAATTTTGATAAGAAAAAATCTTATCCAGTAGTGGAATATATTTATGCTGGACCTCACAACTCGTTTGTTCCAAAAACTTACAAACCTCTTGAAATTGCCACACTTACCGAACTTGGATTTATAGTAGTTCAAATTGATGGAATGGGTACTTTCAATCGTTCAAAAGCCTTTCACGATGTTACTTGGCGTAATTTGAAAGATTCTGGCTATCCAGATAGAATTGCTTGGCTAAAAGCTGCAAACGAAAAATATCCTTATATGGATTTGTCAAAAATGGCTGTTTATGGTTTTTCTTCTGGCGGTCAAAGTGTTATGTCGGCTTTGTTGTTGTATGGTGATTTCTATAAAGTAGGTTATGCTTCTTGTGGCTGTTATGATAATCGTATGGACAAAATATGGTGGAACGAACAGTGGCTGGGTTATCCTATCGGAGATTGGTATGCCGAAAATGCTGCAATTACTCACGTTAATAACCTTCAAGGCAAATTGATGCTTGTACACGGAGAATATGATGATAATGTAGACCCTTCATCTACTCTTCAACTTGTAGATGCTTTGACAAAAGCAGGTAAAGAATTTGATTTTGTGTTTTTGACAAATATGCGTCATACAGATGGCGGTAAATTTGGCGAAAGAAAGCGTCGAGATTTCTTTGTTAAGAATATTATGGGAGTGCAAACACCAGATTGGAATAATCTGAAATAATATAATTATGATAGAAAATGGAATTTATTTTGTGTCTGGTATAGATACAGATGCAGGTAAAAGTTTTGCTACGGGTATATTAGCTCGTAGGATTTTGGATAGTGGCAAAACCTGTATAACTCAAAAGTTTATTCAGACTGGTGGTGAGAATATTGATATTGCTGTTCATCGCAAAATTATGGGGATTGAGATGCAAGATGTGGATTTGGACAAAACTACTTGTCCAGTGATGTTTAGCTATCCAGCTTCTCCGCATTTGGCAGCAAAATTAGACAATCGTCAGATTGATTTTGAGGCAATAGAAAATTCTATGAATATTCTTGCTCAAAAATATGATGTGGTTTTGGTCGAAGGAGCAGGAGGTTTGCACGTTCCACTTGTGGGACTTAGTACTACTATTGATTGGGTTGAGCGAAGTTCATTGCCTTTGATATTTGTAACAAGTGGCAAATTAGGTTCAATAAATCATACTTTACTTAGTCTTGAAGTGTGCCAAAATCGTGGAATAGAAGTTGAAGCAGTGGTTTATAATCATTTTTTTGATGATGATAAAACAATTAGTGAGGATACAATGAATTTTATCCAAGAATATTTGAAAAAATATTTGCCTGAAACAAAGTTTATAGAAATTCCAAAATTATAATGGTTTTAATTATAAATCATATAAGCTCCAAATAGATTCGGATTTCTTAGGCCATTTTGCTGACTGTTGGTTTACGTGAGGCAAGATAGGCAAGATATGAGAGTTCCATTTTTAGTGTACAGTACTATTTTAGTTTAGTGTCAGAGTTTAACTCTGGCACTTTTTCTCTTTACAAGACAACAATCTTTTTTTACTAAAAATATTCTTATATGATTTTTTTTTGTACCTTTACGAATAATAAGTGCTAACTGTTTTTTTGCAATATGAAAGAAAAATTTAAGTATATAGGAAATATAGTTTTGAACAAGCTAAAAGATAAAGTCTTTTTGGTTTGTGTTGTTGTATCTACATTTTTGTTGATTATTAGCAAACTAAACTTGGTTTATAATTACACTATTACCCTCCCAGTTATTATCACTGGTGCAAAGGTTGATTATGACCAAGAAATTATAGATACTGATAATAAAGTTTATCATATTAATGCTCGATTTGAAGGTCAAGGTTTGGATTTGTTGTTGTTAATGCTCCAAGATGTGGTTGTAATATCTCCTGATGAACTTGTTTTTGAAAAGATTGACGACCAAAAGGGAATTTATCAAATTACCATAGAGTCAATGAGCAAAGCATTGAGTAATAGGTTTAGCGATGTGAGTTTAGAGGCAATTTTGAATAATAGAATAATATTGCAAACTGTTACTTTTACTGAGAAAAAAGTTCCATTAAAAAGTAATATTGCAGTTGATACAAGAGGTGATTATATGCAAATTGGAAATACTGTATTTGACCCTGATTCTGTAACTATTTACGGTGTAAAAGCTATTGTAGATACTGTTGAAGAAGTATTTACGGAATATAAATATATACGTAAAATATCTGAAAATATGGTTGGTAATATCAAAATTGAAAGAAATGATAATTTTGAGATAACACCACGTGAGGCATCTTATGCTATTTCTATTGAGAGGTATGCAGACCTTTCGCAGTCCTATAAAATTAAATTGATAGGTGTCAAAGATTATTTGAAATATTCTGTTTTTCCTGAGAACGCAACCTTAGTATTTAATGTTTCGCAGACTGCACACAAGGACTTTAATCCAAATGACGTTGAGGTGTATATTGAACCGATACACAAAACTAATGTTTCGGAGGATAAATTATATACTGAATCCAACAAATACATAATTAAATATCGTAATGTTCCAGAGGGAGTAGAGGTGCTTAATACCAATCCTGCTACTGTATATGTATATCGTAACGTATCTAAATAAATGAAAAAGATTGCAATAACTGGTGGAATAGGTAGTGGAAAAACTACTATTTCAAAATTTTTTGAGCATATTGGAATACCTGTATATTATTCCGACAAAATGGCAAAAGATTTGATGAATACCAATACACAGCTTAAAGAACAGCTCGTAGGTGCATTTGGAAGTGATTGTTACGACCTAAATGGTAGATTAAATACAACATATCTGTCAAAAGAAGTTTTTTCGGATAGCAAAAAGCTATTGGATTTGAATTCCATTGTTCACCCTGCTGTTATGCGAGATTATTTGCTTTGGGCAAACAAACAAAATGCTCCCTATGTTATTTTAGAGTCGGCAATATTATTCGATATTGGGTGGGAACAGTATTTTGACAAAACTATTGCCGTTACTGCTCCTAATGATTTAAGGGTTCGTAGGGTAATGAAAAGAGATAGTTTTACACGTGAAGAAGTGCAAAAAAGAATAGACAAACAATTAGCGGAAGAAATAAGACTGTCAAAAGCGGATTATGTGGTAGTGTGTGATGATGAGCAACTTTTGATACCTCAAATATTGAAGATAAATAAAGAGTTTCGGGGAATATAGTTTCCCCAAAAGTCCTTATTACATAATGGTTTAGAGGGTTTTTAGGGTAATACTTCTCGAAGTTGGAGTATTTATTTCTATTATTATTTCAGCAAGATTTATTCCGTCTTCGCTTTTGGTAGGTAGCAACTGTTCCATTTTTTGCCACCATTCTATCATACAAATATTTCCACTGTACAAATATTCTTCGTAACCAATATCTATAATCTCATCAATAGAATTTGTGCGATATATATCAAAATGAAAAATCGGTTCACCATAAGAGGTTGAATATTCATTTACTATTGCAAATGTGGGAGAAGTAACTGTATCTAATACTTCCATTTTGTTGCAAATAGCTTTTATGAGTGTTGTTTTTCCAGCACCCATTTCGCCCGTAAACAACAAAACGTTTAGATTTTGTTCTTTGATTATTTCTGTTAGTTCTTCTGCAACCTTTTGAAGATTGTCAAGTGAAGAAGCGTTAAATTTATATTCCATTTTATTTAGCGTACTTAACTAATTTAGTATATTTACTATTGTCAGGTTTTTGGTCTTTGTTTTTGAAATTATATGCTATTCCAACTCCTAAATTTTCTTTTACTTGCCAGTGAGTTGAGCTTCCTTGTCTTTTTTCAATACTTTGGTCGTAGACAAGATGAATGTAAAATCCTACTGTCAGATATTTGAATACAGTTAGATTTAACCAGTTTTCCCACGAAAGTGAAGGTACTGTTTTGTAGTCTATAAACGATTGGAAGTTTGTTTTGTATTTCAAAATACCTTTTTTGTCAATGTCTTGCGTCCATTGAACGCTCAAAAAACTACCTATTGTTGCTTTAAATCTATTGCCTGGGGTAATACCGAAAGCTCCCTCGTTAGATAGTCTATCGTCGCACACAAACAGAAAGTTTCCAGATATTGGTGCAAATGTAACTATTTGACTATCTGAGTGTCTGTAAGAAATACCTGCAAATGGTTTGAGTGTTGCAGGGGCAAAAAACTTAGAGGTATATATGTCTTTGTTGTCCCCGTAGCCTGGTGCAAATTGTGTGGCTAAGTTCATACCAGCCGAGAATGTCCATTTGCCCCATAACTGGTAGTTGAAAATTGAATTTATCTCTAATTTATCGTCAGTTTTCCAAAAAGTACTGTCTTTCTGTCCAAAACCCAAAGCCGCATTCAAATAACTATCTACTGTAATACGCCCTACTTTGTAGGAGTGAGTATTTAGGGTAGTAAATTTGCCGTTTATGGAGTTTTCTCCACCACCTGCCCAGTTTACGTAGGCAAATTGGTTAAATAAAATTCCACTATGTGTTTCAAAAAAATGTCTTTCGTGTCTTTTTCGTCTTTTGAGTTCTTTAATCCAACCCGGTGTGATAATATCAAACGAAGAAGAGTCTGGAATGATTATCTTTTCATTGTACAATCTTGGTTTGGCATCTATTTTTTCGGAAATAGTGAATTGAGCCTCTGAATAGTTTGAATAAAACAAACAGAATGTAAAAAATACTAAAAATTTGATAAATAATTTATTCATAATAAAAAGTTTTATTCGCAAAGTTAGTTTATTCTAAATTAAAATCAAAATATATGCTCTCTGTATCTCTGCAAAACAAGTAGCTATTATTATTCTCATTTTTTATGCTATCCCATTCGGCAGCAATTAATACTTTTTGATTTTTTAAATCATAAACTCCATATTTGCTCTTGTTTTTAACTATTGCTTTATTGTTTTTTATGCTTATTATATCTTGGTATTTGTTTGTGATAATTTTACCATTTTGGTCAATTATAATATGTTTGCCAAAACTTTGAACAACTGCCCAATTCTCTACAAATTCTTTTGCATTGCTGTATTGTGCATCTACAAAAATTTTGCCATTAGAGTCTGCATAGCCATATAGCCCATCTCTATAAAACCTTCGTCTATCTCCTTCTCTGTCAATTAATATGTCGCTATCTTGTAGAGAGTTATTAGAATATAAGTTTTGTAAGTTGTTCAAACAACTATCTATGCTATTAGCATAAGGAGTTTTTCGTTTGAGAGAATGTAGCATATCTTTGAAAAAAATATTGTGTTGCCATTCGTCTGAAAAGTATTTATATGCCTCATCGCTGTTATTGCATATCATATTGGGCGAAAAAATCAAATTGTCGCCATTGTTGTATTTTTCGAACAAACTAAAATTTTCTTCGATAGCAATTAGTGATATTGCTATCATAACGATAGAGTAGTTGTCTGTGTTGAGGTTGTAATCTAATTCTGTTCTGTCTGGGTGCTGATACCAAATAGTTCCTATCTCGTGGTTTTCTACATTACGAGTTTCGTAAATCCACGCAGCATCATAATCAATAATCTTGTAGGTCTTTGTTTTCTCTTCGATTATTATGTTTTGTGGTTTTAAATCTCCGTGAACAAATCCTATATTATTAAAGTCCCCGACAAGATTTAGAAAATCTAATCTAAGTTGTTTAATCCTATCTCTGTTGCCTAAATGTGCTGCTTTGTATATCTCGTGGTGGTGAGTAGTACCTTCTACCCACGGACACAATAGTATATCGCTCGTGTAGCACTGTTCGTTGTCGAACAATGTGAGCGATAAAGGGAAAAACTCAAAATCCAAAAAATATGATTTAGCTTTTTCTTTGATGTATTTCTTTAATAATCTGAAATGTTCCTCACGGTAGGGTTTGTGTGCAAAATAACATTTCAAAGCATATTTTTTGTTGTCTATGCTTACAGGGAATGTAATAGCTATGTTTGAAGGGTAAAATACAACTTGTCCATCTGAATATTCCAAACAGAAATTGTTTATTCCAGTGATAAATTGTGTGGGGTTTTGTACCGCTTCGAGTATAGAATTTATTGAACCATTTTGCATAATACAAAATTAATATTTTTGTGGCAGATTGTGCAAAAAAATGTAAATAAAAGTCTATCTTTGTCCGATATGTCAAAATGGCAGGTTTTTTGTCATAAAACTTGCCTTTTGAGCTTTGGCACAAAATATGATATATCTTTTTTCGTGAAAATTAATAATTAAAAATATAAAAATTATGAATCTAAAACCATTAGCTGACAGGGTTGTTATTTTACCCAAAGCACAAGAGGAAAAAACAGCATCTGGATTGATTATTCCAGACGCATCGAAAGAAAAACCTTTGGAGGGAGAAGTTGTAGCCGTTGGTCGTGGCACAAAAGACATTGAAATGGAGCTTAGTGTTGGCGACAAAGTTCTGTATGGCAAGTATTCTGGTACAGAAATCTCTTATGAGGGAAAATCTTATTTAATTATGCGTCAAAGTGACGTTATGGCAATTTTATAATTTTTAAATCAAAAAAACTATGGCAAAAGATATTAAATTTAATGTAGATGCTCGTGAAGAGTTAAAAAAAGGTGTTGATGTTTTGGCTAATGCAGTCAAAGTAACTTTGGGCCCAAAGGGTAGAAATGTTGTTATTGACAAGAAATTTGGTGCTCCTCATATCACAAAAGACGGTGTAACTGTTGCAAAAGCTATTGAGCTTGAAGACTCATTTGCAAATATTGGTGCACAAATGGTCAAAGAAGTTGCATCTAAAACTAACGATGATGCTGGTGATGGTACAACTACTGCTACTGTACTTGCTCAATCTATTATCTCAGTGGGTCTGAAAAATGTTACTGCTGGTGCTAATCCTATGGATTTGAAACGTGGTATTGACAAAGCTGTCAAAACTGTTGTTGAATCTTTGAAAAAACAAAGTAACGAGATTGGTGATGATTTTTCTAAAATTGAACAAGTTGCTACTATCTCGGCTAATAACGATAATGCTATTGGTAAATTGATAGCTGAGGCTATGCAAAAAGTTAAGAAAGAAGGTGTTATTACTGTTGAGGAAGCAAAAGGTACTGAAACTCACGTAGATGTAGTTGAGGGTATGCAATTCGATAGAGGATATATCTCGCCTTATTTTGTTACAGATACAGAGAAAATGGAAGGGGTTTTGGATAAACCATATATATTGGTTACAGACAAAAAAATCTCTACTATGAAAGATGTTTTGCCAGTGCTTGAACCTATTGCAAAAAATGGTAATTCATTGTTGATTATTGCAGAAGATGTTGATGGCGAGGCTTTGACAACTCTTGTAGTAAACAAATTGCGTGGTACACTTAAAATTGCTGCTGTAAAAGCTCCCGGATTTGGTGATCGCCGTAAAGATATGTTGCAAGATATTGCAATTCTTACTGGTGCAACAGTTATTAGCGAAGAGGTTGGTTTGAACCTTGAACAAGCTACTATGGAAATGTTGGGTCGTGCCGATAAAGTTTCGATTGGCAAAGAAAGCACTACTATCGTTGATGGTATGGGAGATAAAACTGCTATTGAGGAGCGTGTTTCGCAAATTCGTAAACTAATTGAAATTTCTACTTCTGATTATGACAAAGAGAAACTTCAAGAGCGTTTGGCTAAAATGGCAGGTGGTGTGGCAGTACTTTATGTTGGTGCAGCAACTGAGGTTGAGATGAAAGAGAAAAAAGACCGTGTTGATGATGCTTTGGCAGCTACTCGTGCAGCAGTTGAAGAGGGTATTGTTCCCGGTGGCGGAGTAGCTTATATTTGTGCGTCTCGTGAGCTTGAAACATTGACTGGCGAAAACTTTGACCAAACTACTGGTATATCAATTATACGTAGAGCTATCGAAGAGCCTTTGCGTCAGATTGTCGAAAATGCTGGTGTTGAAGGTAGTGTAGTGGTTCAAAAAGTACGTGAGGGTGGCAAAAATTTTGGCTATAATGCTCGTGATAACAAATACGAAGATATGTTTGCAGCTGGTATTATTGACCCTACAAAAGTATCGAGAGTAGCTTTGGAAAATGCAGCGTCTATCGCTTCGATGTTCTTGACTACTGAATGCGTACTTGCAGAACAAAAAGAAGAAAATCAAATGCCTATGAATCCTGGTATGGGAGGTATGGGAGGAATGATGTAATAGATATTACGATATAGTATTGTCCGCTAACAACGAAACTCGCCTATCTTGTCTATTTCGCCGATGCTCATAACTCACGTA
>CAZRHJ010000027.1:0-26921 GCA_964600025.1 uncultured Rikenellaceae bacterium
TGAGCATCGGTGAAATAGACAAGATAGGCGAGTTTCGTGTTTAGCGGACAATACTAATATCAAATGTATTACATTTGACGGCTATATGATAACTCTATACCACCTTGTAACAAAACCAGTTTTTCGCCAGTAAGTGTTTTAATCTTATATTCCTCGCTAAAAACAAATTCTCCACCACTTCCAATACTCTTACCAGTAAAAGTAATCATATCACCTTTTGCCGACCAAGTTTCGTAAATAAGAGTTGCCATATTAATACTTTGACACTTTCCATCTTCCATAATCTCTATACCTTGAACCATATCTGTGCCTTCAATTTTTTCTACCCATCTACCCATAATAGCATACTTGCCTTTTTCGATAGTTTTCATAGAAATAGCAACATTTCCATTTTCGGATTCAGAATAAACAACCTCTACAAGGTCGTCAATTAACAATCCATCTACTGCTGTTTTATCACAATCCATTGTTGAGAAAAAAACAGTATCGTTATCATAACTCAACATTACAGTGTTCATAGTTGCATCAACCACCCTACCTTGTACAGTTTTGGGTTCAGATTGACAAGCAAACAAAACCAATGAACACAAACACAAAAAAAATATCTGTTTCATAAACATTAAAATTTGATTAATACTAAGCAAATGTATTACATAAAAAAATAACAACCAAATAATTTAGTTATTATTTCTATTATTTTAATAATAATTGTAAAAGATTTATTATCAAAACTAATCCATATTGCTAATTATAGTCATACGGCAAAAAAAATCCTTGCATAAATTCTACAAGACACCAAAAAAACCAAGAAACTCGAATAGCTTGGGATATTTTGCCGATGGTCATAACGTAGCGTACATCATACGCCAATTATAAACATCTATGCGAAAGACAAGATAAATTAATTTCAGTTACACATATAAATAATATCCAAAACACCCAAAGAATCCAAGAAACTCGAATAGCTTAGGATATTTTGCCGATGCTCATAACGTAGCGTACTGGAGTACGTGAGTTATGAGCATCGGCAAAATATCCTAAGCTATTCGAGTTTTAGTATTAAAAGACGATAATCAACACTATTTGGAGTTACTTGCTTTCAAACCCCTGATAACTGCCGAAGTAAACGCTGCAAGTTCCATTTCATTAAGACCTTTAATTGTAATACCCATAGGAGTAGTAACTTTATCAATTTCTATCTCAGGGTGAGATCTATTAGTTTCAAGCAATTTGGCAGCACCCAAAACAGTTTGTGTAACAACTTCTTTTGCATCATTTGCATAGAAACCCATTTCTACACCACCAATCATAGCAGCACGGATATATCTCATTGCGTATGCAATACCGCAAGATGCCAAAGCGGTACCAGCACCCAACAATTTTTCTTCGATAAACATAGCTTTACCAAGCTCGTTGAACATTGTCATAATAGCTTGTTTTTGCTCTGCACTATAATCGCAAGCACAAACCATAGTCATACTCTCACGAACTGCAATAGCAGTGTTTGGCATAACTCTAAAAATTGCAGGAGTCTCGCCATTACCTTTATCAAACATAGATTTCAAATCGCTACAAGTAACACCTGCCACAATAGATACAATCATTTGTTTTGAATAATCCAAATGAGGTTTCAAAATCTCGATAGTTTCTTTGATAACCCAAGGTTTAACAGCTACCAAAACAATATCTTTGTTCTCAACAAAATCATAATTACCAAAAGGAGTATTAATTTTTGAGTCAAAATTATTCATATCTGTCAATGGCTCTTGGCGGATATCAGTGATGAAAATATCCTCACTTTTGATAAAATTGCCTTGTGAAAGGCCTTTTGCGATAGCAGAACCGATGTTTCCTGCTCCAATCATTGCTATTTTCATAATCTCTAAGATATTAATTGTTTTTTTATGATTCGCAAAGGTACTAAATTTTTAACATCTACAACAAAAATTATACACTAATTTGATAATAAAAATGCTATCTCTCTGAGATAGCATTTTTATTATTGTTGAATCACTTTCATAACGGTTATAAAATGATTGACTTCGGCATCAAACAACTCTGCCGAAAAGGTTTGGAGTTCGCTCAAAAGCGATTTGCGAAGTCTGACATAATAAGATATTTCTTCGACATACATTTGGAGAGAGTATGTAAAATGAGTTTGAACCTCATCACCAAGCACTCTCGAAAGCACGTATTTCTCAACCATAGGCTCTTTGCCCAACGCTGGTAAGAATTTATTATTAATAAAATCATACCAATTCCCGTGTGCCGCTGCCGACACCATAAACGAAACATTTATTATATACATCTTCTTAAAAAAAACATTATTCTACATTAGGGATAATCTCGCTATCCTTTTTTCTGATAAACAAAGCAATTATTAGAGCTACAATAGTGCTTTGACATAGATAGCTAAATACAACTGTACCTATAATCAATGGAATATTTGTCGCATAAACTGTAACTGCGTCAATTTGTTGCTGAGTAGGTTCATTTCCCATTTCATACAACTGGTCTATACTTTTTTGTACAAGAGCCTCTGAGCCCTGCATTAATAGATATACATAACTACCTATTGAGGCAATTACAGAAGCACATAAAAGCATCAAGAAACTATACAAAAACGCTTTGCCATAAGTAAATGGGACATCAGCAGGAAGTGCCTTTTTGTACTTAATACCCATAACATAAGGTACTACTACAAGTACAATTAGTCCAAGAACCGACACTAACCAAGAAGGAAGAGACAATAAATCTGTCAAAAAAGTCATAAGCACCATAACAGCACCTACAATTACTCCACCAAAGAGTACATCATTTAATCTGTTTTTCATAATATTTTAATTGTTTTTTAACTGTCAAATAAAACGTTAAGTATTTGTGTATAATAAAATTTATTTTTCAAAACATTAGAAAAGGTATTTAAACCAAAAATAGACAAGATAGGCGAGTTTCGTCCTTAGTGTTTTCTTGTCCTAACAAACGAAGCTATAAACAACGCTGGAAACAATCCATACAAAATCATACTAAAAATAGAAGAGAAAATTGCAAGAATAGGACTACTAATAAATTTCTCATAACTTGCATTCATCAAATCCATTGTTTCTTGTGCCATACCAGCTTCAACCATTGCATTATTATACACTTCCAAATAGTATTCTTTGCCGACGTTAAACATTATAAAAGTCGTAACTCCATAAAGTATTCCAGCAAAAACCATCATCATTACCACAAAACCCAAAGCACGAGAATAAGTAACAATATCGCCATCAATAGAATATGCTTTTGAGTACTGTTTACCATAAAAGAAAGCAATTCCAACGAAGGCAATAATAATAGATATATTTGTAATTATTCCACTTTCGTTTTTCAAAAAGTAGTTAATCAAAATACCTGCAATCAACACAGCACCCATATACAATCCTCCAAGAGATGCCATATTCCAAAAAAGTTTTTTTCTTTCGTTTTTTTCCATAATTATTAATAATCCAATTCAACACTTCCCTCTCTAATTATCTCAATTTCTCCACCACAAAGCGACACAACAGCCGAAGGCACACCTGCCACAAATCCAGCATCAATCAAATAATCAATTTTATCTCCGTATTCGTCCCAAATCAATGACGGGTCAAAACTATCTTCTTTTTCACAATTACGAAGAGCCACAGACGTTGATACAAGTGGCACAGTCAATCTCTCTACAATAGTAGTAGCTATTTTATTGTTTGGAATTCTTACTCCAACAGTTTTTTTACATTCCAAGAAACTATTTGGCAAACGTTTATTTAGTTCAAACACAAAAGTAAAAGGATTGGGAGTATTCTGTTTCAAGAGTTTAAACATATCATTGTCGAGATGAATATAATTAGAAACCATCTTCAAATCCGAACAAATAATTGCCAAATTCTTGTCTTTTTTTTCTTTTAGAGCTATCAAATTATTGATAGATTTTTGGCAATTCAGCGAACAACCAAAAGAATAAAACGAGTCGGTAGGGAAAATAATAATTGCCCCACGCTCCAATCTCTCAACAATCTCATTTATTAGATTGTCGTCTGGATTTTCTTCGTATAATCTAACAAGTTTGCCCATATAAACATTATTTTGGGATAAAGATACTAAAATATTTGTAATATCATTCATTTTTGTATAAATTTGACAAATAATACACACATAGCCCAATATGAAAAAAATTATACAAAGCCTTATTTTATTATTATTTTGCACATATTTTGGCACAACATACGCCCAAGAAATTCCGTTTATGCTAAATGAGAAGCTAAATTCCTCTGAATTACCATTCTCAAATATCATAAAAATGCCTTTGGATTCTTTGAAAAGTGTTGGTTTCAAATATGACAAACAAAAGAATTTATACACTCTCAAATCTCTTTCCAAACGAAGTCACAGAGCATATTTATGGCAAGGCGTTAAGACCAGAGGCGAGGGAGATATGGATATCTACATTTACTGTGGCAAAACAGGCAAATCTATTATACAAATTTGTTTTTACGACGCAATGATATACGAGGGGATAAAACATTGGGCAGAAAAATATCATAACGTTTATTCTCAATCGGCTCAATACAACGAACTAACTGAATTTAAACAAGATAGCCTAAAAATAAAGCTCACAAGAGACATAAAACGAAACGTGTTTTTTGCAAAAATAAATATGGGAGTTATCCTCAACACTATCGAAGATAGCAATATATTTATGCCAGTTATGTATTTTGATACAAGGCGTTATCCCAACACATACAGAATGTATATAATGACAGTTTTCACAAAGGAAAAACTACATTCTTCGTGGCTTGTCAAACAACAGAAAAAAGCTATTGAGGAAAGCAAAAAACAGAAAGACAAAAAGACTAAATTAACACTGCAAGAAGCACTTTAACACATACAGAAATGCTAAAAAAGACATTCAAATATATAAATATAATAAAACAACGATACAATAGTAGAGAACGTGAAGAGGTACTATACAGTGAAAAATATCATCTTGGCAAACTTTCCACCTACCTTTCTATTATAGCTGTAATACTTGTTGTAGCGGTCTTTTTTGCGTTAGATTACATTTCAAGTGGCAACTACCTATCAAGATGGTTTGCGTGGAGTGCAGGAGCTGCAATAATTTTCACTGCACTATCTGCCCCAAACAAAATCATTATCACCCGCAACAATCTACTACTACACGGACACGTCGATTTAGACCAAATACCACTCGACTCAATTCTATACGTCAAAAAAATAGAAAATAGCGAGATAAAACGTTTTATCCCATTTTTTGCATCTTACGGATTTTTAGGATTCTACGGATACTGTTTTGATTTGCAACAACACGAGATAGTCAAACTTTTTGCCTCCCAACGCAAAAATTGGATAGAACTACGCACCCAAAACGACTTAGACTACATAATCAGCGTAAACAATCCCGACGAATTCATAAAGAATTTCAGTAATATTCGCTAAAATAAAATATTGCCGTCAGGTAAAAATTAAAAAATCATTGTAATGTATTAAGCAATAATATATTACAGTTTTTTTTAGTTTGAAGGAGCTTGAAAAAATGATTTTTAAAATTTTTCTCTTTCAGAAATATTACAAGCTCCTAATAAATAGACAAGATAGGCGAGTTTCGTTTTTAGCGGACAGTACTATTAAAATTTATATCCTAATGTAAATGCATAACTATTATTCTTGAAACTACTATCTAAATCATTACGTGCATTTATCAATCCAAAGTTTGCTCCAAACTTGAAGAAAAATTTTGATAAAGACAACTCTACTCCAACCATTAAACCAAAATCAACTCGACTAAATGGATTAAAAGTATATTCTCTTTCGTTGAAATTATAAGTAATTTCTTTGAAAGGGTTGTTGCTATAATAAGTTTTAGGCACTTGATTTTTTTCGTTTTTAACCTTTAACATTACATCTCCGCCAACATTTAATGCTCCCCAAATACCTACTAACGGTGTGATAGAAAATTTTTCTGACAATCTAAATTTATATCCAAAATTAATAGGAAGTTCAATAGAGCCATATTTGAATTTCACATAATCAATCCCTCCATAGGTTACAAAAGTATAATCAGGATTATTTAAAATATAAAAAGAACCACTTTTATTTGACTTATAGTATAGACCTGTTCCATACACAAAACCTTTTTTGGAAGTATAGGAAACGTTTCCTCCGCCGTTAAACCCTAAATAACACTCTCCACTCTTAACCAGATAAGAACTTGAAATATCCCCTGCATTTACAGAAAATCTATTAATAGATACACCTGCATCTGCACCAAAATTCCATTTTTGAGCAAATAATGTTAGCGGGAATAAAGCCAACATAATTAAAATCAGTTTTTTCATAAAAGTTTTTTTTAATAATAAAGGTTCAGTTTTTTTTATTTTTCTTCATATTTAAGATAGAACCTACAATATCTTAAATCTAAGTATGTATTACATTTCAAAGATAAACCGAAAAAGTCAAAGAAACAAATATTTTAAGTCATATTTTCATCTATCTATCATTACGTTAAGACCAAATAAATCACTCTTAAAATATTTTTTTATTTTTTGTCCTGACAACAAAAAAAGTGGTTTAATGAAACTTGTTTCATTAAACCACTAATAATTATTTATATAATTTGTTACCTTTTAGTTTATTGAAATAGTATCATAAGCATAATAAAAAATGCTGTCAGATAAAAATTAAAAAAAATCATTGTAATGAATTAAGTGATAATATATTACAGTATTTTAATTTATGAGGGGCTTGGAAAACTGATTTTTAAAATTTTTATCTTTCAGAAATCTTACAAGCTCCCAATAAACTCGGATCTCTTAGGCTATTTTGCTGATGGTCATAACGTAGCGTACTGGCGTACGTGAGTTATGAGCATCGGTGAAATAGACAAGATAGGCGAGTTTCATTTTTAGCGGACAATACTAAAAGTAAATGTTTTTGTTTAAGGGTTTGAATTAATACAAAACGGGAGGGGCTCTTAGCGAGGGATAGCAAACATCAATACTTAGAGATTTGTATTTGCGGATATTTTTTGGTTTAATACTGCAAAGACTAAATATCTCTGAAAGTGCAAGTATCCCAAATGAAAGTGCGATAATTTGTGCAAAACTCGAAATTAAAGAGAAATCCGCACTGCTGTGAGTGTGATTCGTGTTTTGTTGATAGGGGTGAGAGTGTACTTTGATTACATTGCCAAATGTGTGGCTGTGTGTAAACAAAGTTGTTTCTCCATAATAAATTATGAAGATTAAAGGCAATAAATATTTTAATGTCTTAAATAATTTTCTCACTTAATTATACTTATTTCTATAATTTCGACTGCAAAGTTATAAAAAAAACGATAGCTTGTATGCTTAAAATCAAATAATCACTATTTATAGTGATTATTTGTAACTTATTTTACCAACTTCCAAGGATATGAAGATTTAACTTCGCCCTTAGATATACGAGCTAATTTTGATTTTAGTAGTCGTTTGCGTAAAGGAGAAAGTCTGTCAGTGAAGACCATTCCTTCCAAGTGGTCATATTCGTGTTGGATAACTCTTGCACAAATTCCTTCAAACTCTTCGTCGTGCTCCACAAAATTCTCATCAAGGTATCTCATTTTTACTTTTGTTGGTCGAGAAACATCTTCGTGAATACCGGGAACGCTCAGACAACCTTCCTCAAATAATTCTTCTTCACCAAATCTTTCGTAAATTTCTGCATTTATAAATACCTTTTTGAAATCTGCTGCTTCTGGATATTCGTCTTCGGCACCAGTTACATCAACTACAAACAAACGGATATTTTTGCCAATCTGCGGAGCAGCAAGTCCAATACCGTCCGAAGCGTACATACTTACAAACATATCGTCGATAAGTTGTGGCAAATTTTCATAATTTTTGTCTATGTTCTTAGATACTGTTTTTAGTACTTGCGAACCATATACATAAATAGGGTACATCATATATTTTTTATTTTTATTTTTTACATTCCAAAACTTTTGCTATCCATATAGCTTTGCAAAATAATAGTGGCACTAACCATATCAACAAGACCTTTGTTGTTGCGTCGTTCACTTTTCTTTACACCGCCTTCGATTATTGCACGGTTTGCGAGTGTTGATGTGAAACGCTCATCGTAATACACTATATTGTGTGTAGGGAGAGCTTTTTTGAGCTTTTCGACAAATGGTTTAATGTATTTGTAGCTTGCCGAAAACTCATTGTTCAAGTTTTTGGGAAGTCCAACCACGATTGTTTCCACTTCGTTTTTGCTTACATAATCCACCACAAAAGCCAAGCACTCGTGAGCAGGTACTGTACACATACCGTTTGCAATTATTTGTAAAGGGTCTGTTACTGCCAAACCAACACGCTTAGTTCCGTAATCGATAGCTAATATTCTTGCCATTTTTTATTTTTTTGCAAAGGTAATAAAAAATATTTACAAATCTCTTATGTAGCACTCTCTTGGGCTATATTATTTGATTTGATATAAAACTATAAAATTAATGCACAAAATAACTCAAAAATAACTATATTTGCACTTAACTTTGGCGTTTGGAATGCTTTGTAGTGTTTTCTAAGCGTTTAGAGTGCATTTTACATAAGAATATAATAATATAAAAATATAAGAAAATGACACAAGAGGAACTTTTCAAAAAATTGGTTGCACATAGCAAAGAATATGGAATTATTTTCCCTTCAAGCGAAATCTATGACGGTTTGGCTGCTGTATATGATTATGGTCAGTTGGGTGTTGAACTTAAAAACAACATCAAAAAATACTGGTGGGACGCAATGGTACGTCTTAATGATAATATAGTTGGTATTGATTCTGCTATATTTATGCACCCACGTATTTGGGAGGCTTCTGGTCACGTTGGAGCATTCAACGACCCTCTAATTGACAACAAAGAAAGTCGCAAACGTTACCGTGCAGACGTTTTGGTTGAAGATTGGATTCAAAAGCAAGAAGACAAAATTGCCGCTGAGGTAAAAAAAGGTCTTAAACGTTTTAAAGACAATTTTGATGAAGTACAATTTTTAGCTACAAACCCACGTGTATTGGAAATCAAAGAGCGTATTGCCTCTGCAAATTCACGTATGGTAAATGCCCTCGAAGAGAATAATTTGGCTGCTTTAAAACAACTTATTGAAGATTTAGAGATTGTTTGTCCTATTTCTGGTACAAAAAACTGGACAGATGTACGTCAATTTAATCTAATGTTTGAAACCAAAATGGGGTCTTTGGCAGAAGATGCTAACAAAATATATTTACGTCCTGAAACAGCACAAGGTATTTTTGTAAACTACCTTAATGTTCAAAAAAGTGGACGTATGAAAATCCCATTTGGTATAGCTCAAATTGGAAAGGCTTTCCGTAATGAGATTGTGGCTCGTCAGTTTATTTTCCGTATGCGTGAGTTTGAACAAATGGAAATGCAATTCTTTGTTCGTCCCGGCGAGGAGATTAAATGGTTTGAGCATTGGAGAGCATTCCGTATGGCTTGGCACAAGGCTCTTGGTTTTGGTGACGAGAACTATCGTTTCCACGATCACGAAAAACTTGCTCACTATGCAAACGCTGCAACTGACGTTGAGTTTAACTTCCCATTTGGATTTAAGGAAGTGGAAGGTATCCACTCTCGTACAAATTTCGATTTAAGCCGTCATCAGGAGTTTTCAGGCAAAAAAATCCAGTATTTTGATGCAGAAACATCTGAAAGTTATGTGCCTTATGTGGTAGAAACATCTATCGGTGTGGATCGTATGGTTTTGCAAGTATTATCGGCAGCGTACAAAGAAGAAAAAATTGAAAAAGATGGTAAAGTTGATGAGCGTGTAGTAATGAAATTCCCTGCTGCACTTGCACCTATCAAAATTGCTATTCTGCCACTTGTCAAAAAAGACGGTCTTCCAGAATTTGCTCAAAAAATTGTAAATCAAATCAAACTTGATTATACTTATCAATACGACGAAAAAGATAGTATCGGCAAACGTTACCGCCGTCAAGATGCTATTGGTACACCTCTTTGTATCACTATCGACCACCAATCTTTGGAAGATAACACTGTTACTATCCGTTTCCGTGATACAATGGAGCAAACTCGTGTTGCAGTTTCTGAGCTTGAACACATATTAGCAAAAGAAGTTTCTATGAAAAACTTACTTGCTAAATTAGTTAAATAGTACTGTATGCTAAAAACTAAACTCGCCTATATTTAGCCGATACTCTGCTTTACACGTAATGCAAAATATAGGCGAGTTTATCTGACAGCTATATTAAATAATATTTATTCTCTCGTAAATGATAGACAAATCAGTCATAGACAAAATATACCTCACAGCAAATATTACAGATGTTGTGGGGGATTTTGTTTCGCTCCGCAAGAAAGGGATGAACTATACTGCGTGTTGTCCTTTTCACGACGAGAAAACCCCTTCGTTTATAGTTTCGCCATCAAAAGGCATATTCAAATGTTTTGGTTGTGGCAAGGCTGGTAATGCTGTTACATTCGTAATGGAACACGAGTCTTTTTCCTATGTTGAAGCACTAAAATATCTTGGTAAAAAATACGGTATCGAAGTGATTGATACCGAAATGAACGAAGAACAAAGAGAGCGTAGCAATGACAGAGAGAGTTTGCTCGCACTTAATACCTATGCTTCAAAATATTTCATAGACAAACTTAATAATTCGTCTGAGGGCAGAAATATTGGCAAAAGCTATTTCTATGAGCGTCAATTTACTGACGAAACTATCGAAAAATTTCAGTTGGGATTTTCCCCAACTTCTTATGACGCATTTTCACGTAAAGCTGTCGAAGATGGTTACAAAGAGAAATATTTGGTTGATAGCGGACTTACCATAAAACGTGAAAGTGGTGGATATTATGATAGATTTTGTGGTAGAGTAATTTTTCCTATTCATTCTTTGAGTGGTTCTATAATAGGCTTTGGCGGTAGAATTCTCAACAGCGACAAATCCAAAGCAAAATATCTTAACTCCCCAGAGAGTGAGATATACCACAAAAGCAACACTTTGTATGGTATATATTTTGCAAAAAGTGCCATAGTCAAAGAGAAAAAATGTATTTTGGTGGAGGGATACACAGATGTTATTTCTATGATGCAATCTGGTATCGAAAATGTAGTGGCAAGTTCTGGTACATCATTAACCTATGAGCAAATTAAACTTATTGCTCGTTTTTCTACCAACGTTACGGTGATTTATGACGGTGATAGTGCTGGTATAAAAGCATCTTTGCGAGGTATTGATATGATACTGAAAGAGGGTTTGAATGTAAGAATAGTTTCTTTGCCAAATGGTGAAGACCCCGACTCGTTTGCCAAAACACACACTGCATTTCAGACCAAAACATACATAGACGAGAACGAAGAGGATTTTATTTCTTTCAAAACAAAGCTATTGATGGCAGAAGTTGCAAACGACCCTATGGGTAGAGCGGAGGTTATTACAGATATTGTGAAATCAATTTCTGTAATTCCAAACGAAATTCTAAGAGGTCAGTATGCTCGTGTTTGTAGCCAATTAATGGACGAGAAAGAAGAATTAATATCTCGTGCAGTTGAACGTCAAAATGCTTTGAACAAAGACGGAGAACAAGGTGCAAGATACTACGACTACAAAGTTCAAAAAGATAATTATATAAAACATAATTCTGTAAATATTCCTATATCTATTGACGAACAGTGTGAAATAGAATATTTAGAGAAAGAGCTTATATCATATCTTTTGAAATATGGTACACGCAATGTTGTTGTGCGTAATTCAGAGAATCAAGAAGTTGAAATTAATATTGCAACTGAAATTATTAATGAATTGGAGTTTGATGAACTTAAATTTGAAACAGATGTTTGCCAGAAAATATTTGATGATTATCTGAAAATCAAAAACGAAGGACTTTATACTGAGGACAGTGTGATAATGAATTCTTATATAAATCACATTGACCCAGATGTTTGCAAATTTGTCATAGAGCTAATCTCTCGTGACGAAACTTATAGACAAAGTAAAATTTGGCAGAAATTAGATAGAATCTATACCGAAGAAGATATAATAAGTGAGGCAGTGCCAAAAACTATTGCCATATATAAGCTTAAAATGCTTACAAAAATCAAAAAAGAATTGATGGATATTCTCAAAAAAGACAAAAATAATTTGGATTTATTGAGACAAGTGAATACAATAAACAACGAAAGACAAAATACTTGTAATAAATATTCAAGAATACTTTAAACCCTGTGTTATGTACGTTACAGTTATTCTTCCGCTTAATCTTGATAGAGTATTGACTTACTCTGTTGGGGAGTCTATGTGTGAGGATATTGGACTTGGCAAAAGAGTAATTGTCCCAGTTGGTAAATCAAAACTTTATACAGCAATCATCATTGATATTTTGACGAGTGTTCCAGATAGCAAAATTACTTACAAAGATATTGTTTCGGTTGTAGATACTATTCCTATAATCCCTTCGCAGCAACTTCGTTTTTGGACTTGGATAGCCTCATACTATATGTGTTCGCTTGGTGATGTTATGCGTTCTTTCTTGCCAAAAGAATTTAGAATAAAAGGTGAAAATGTAAACGACACGATTAGTCTTGAAAAATCTCGAGAGGTTGAAACCTACAAAATTGTAAGTGCGAATAGTGTTACCTCTACTCAATTATCTGAGCTTTCTCGTAGTCCTAAACAATTTGCTTTATATAACGATATTCTGAATTTTTCAAAACATTCAGAACTTGAACTAACATACCTTAGCCAGATAGGATATTCTGCTGCTATTGTACGTGAACTTTTACGCAAGGGTTTTATCGAAATTGCCCAAAAACAGCGTATCTCTACAAATACAAATCAAAATACTTGTTTAGAGGTATTACCTCCTCCTGCTCAATACGATATGGATATAGCTGGCCAAATGCTTTCAAATAGCGTTACGCTACTGTATTCTACAAATGGAGATTTTGCAAATTTGTTTGGTGCAATTTTTCAAAAACTTTCCAAAGGGGAGAATGTTTTGGTAATGTGTGTAGATGTTTTTGCAGTAAAACGTTTTGTGAAGTCTATTAGTGCTTTTTGGGGAAATAATTGTTTGGAATATCATAGCGAAATGAGTGATAAACAGCGATTTGAGGTCTATAAAACAGCTTCTTCGTGTAAGTCTACACTTTTTGTTGGTACAAAAATTTCTTTGACACTGCCTTTTGATTTACTTGGAATGATAGTGGTTTTGTCCGAACACGATAGAGCCTACAAATCTGATACTACACCACGAATTGTAGCCAGAGATTGTGCCACAGTACTTGGCAAAATATATGGAGCAAATGTTGTTTTGCAGAGTGATTGTCCAAGTATCGAAACCTACTACAATACACGTATAGGAAAATATACGCTTATAGACCAAAAAGCTCATAGAGCTATGCCCAAAATATCTATAATTAATAAATTTGATATTGCACGAGGAGAGAAAACATATAAGTATCATAGTTCGGACGATAGGTTTTTTAGTAATTATTTGATTGAAAAAATCAAACAAAACACCTCTGAGCACAAACAAACTTTACTATTCAAAAACCAGTTGGGATACTCACGTTTTGTAATTTGCCGCCATTGTGGTAATGTACCAACTTGTGTTAATTGTAACACCTCTTTACTATACAATAAATCCAAAAACCAACTATTCTGTCCAATTTGTTCGTATGTAGAGCCTATCACAGATATTTGTCCTCGTTGCGAGATGAAAGAATTAGATTTTAAGGGTTTTGGAACAGAAAATATTGAGGATAAAGTTTTGCAGTATAGCCAAAATTCCCGTACTCTAAGGTTTGATAGAGAGAGTTTGAAAAACAAAACATTGGTTCGAAATGCTATCCAAAGTATCGAATCAAATGAGATTGATGTTGTAATAGGGACTTCTCTTATGCTTAATTCGTTTGATTGCTCAAATGTTGCAACTTCTGCTATTGTTGATGCTGACGCTATTATCAATAGTACTGATTTTAGGGCTGAGGAGAGGCTTTTTCAACTCTGCGAATCACTTTATAACTCGTCAAAAGAACTAATAATTCAAAGCTATAAAACTGATATTCAAATCTTGAAATATATTGCCAGTAGAGATTATTTGCAAATGTTTGAAACGGAATTGGAAAATCGTAGAATTTTTGCCTATCCGCCATTTGTCAAGCTTGTTAATATCTCCATTCGCCACAAAGACAAACTTAGTGTTGATACAACTGCAAATGTGTTTGTAGAGAGGATTATTAAACATATTCCCAAAGATAGAATTAATCTATCTGTGCCGTTTGTGGATAAAATCAAAAATGAATATATTGTAAGTTTGCAAGTAAAAATATTTGGAGATGATAATATTAATATGTTTAAATATTATATCAAACAAAACATAGAATTTTTCAAAAATTCAAAATATTTTAATAACTATAAATTTTTGGTAGATGTTGATGCTAAATAATAATTCAAATAAATTTTTGACTACAAAGAACGCTTTTAAAGCTATCTTTGTATTCTTCTGTCTTAATTTTCTGTTTGCTGCTCCAATAGTTTTTTTATCTGGTGCTTATTTAGATATAGAACTTGGTAATATTGCATTCCTATTGGCTTCGGTAGTAAATATGATATTTATTTATTATCTTTATAGACTCAAAAAAAATAGTCCGAATAGTGATTTTAAAATTAAACTTAATAGATTTTCGCTTTTAAATTTTGGATTAGGTTTGTTGGGTGTGTTTTTTCTATCTGTGGTTACTGAACCATATCTTAGAATACTTCCTCAGAGCGAAATTCAGAAATATATTCAGATGTTTGCATCTACAAACGTTTATGTTGGTTTTGTAACATCTGTTGTGTTAGCACCAATTCTCGAAGAATATATTTTTAGAGCTTATATTTTTCGTGGTTTACTAAATAATTATAGCCCAATGAAAGCCGTGTTAGTTACCTCATTCTTATTTGGTTTGGTGCATTTTTCGGTAGTGCAATCGCCAGTTACTTTTTTGTATTCAATTTTGTGGTGCATAGTCTATATGGCGAGCAAATTTTCGCTTTCGACTGTTATTGTTCTACACGCTACAAACAATCTAATCTCGTTTGTAAGTCTTAGGAACTTAGAAGATGGAGAATTGGGGTTAATGGATATTTTTGACAAAAATATTTCTATGTATTGGGGTATTTATGCTTGTTGTGTTGTATTAGTAGTACTTTTGGTATATAAAGCATATAGATATTCATTGAAAATCAATGATTTAAACTGACAAAGAAACTTTTGTTCAAAAACACAACTAAAATATAAAATAAATTAGTTACTTTTGTAGTTAATTTGAGTGTAACATATACTTTTGCTTATGTGGATTAAAAATTTCTTTTTAACTTTATTTTTGGTGTGTTCAATGTACAGTTGCACATCATTGAGTTATTATTCAGATAAGTCAAATCCAGTTGTGGCTGAATTTGGAGAAGAAAAACTCTACTATAAAGATGTTGTAAGCCGTATTACAAACTCAAAAAACCTTCAAGATACAATCCTCTTTATAAATTCCTATGTGGAGCAATGGCTCAAAACCGAAGTCAAAAAAGAGGAGGCACTCAAACTTTATGACAATTTTGAAAAAGAAGTGGAACAGCTTGTGGCACGTTACCGCAATTCACTGCTTACATATAGACTTGAAAATCATTACGGTGCAATGATTGACACCGTGATTGTACCGAGCGAAGCAATAGAATTTTACAACAAAAACCTAAATCAATATCGTTTGTCGTCGCCTATTGTAAAGGCTCAACTACTTGTTGTTCCTGCCAATTATAGCAAGAAAAAGGACGTATCAAAAATGTTATATTCATCTCGAAGTGATGACTACAAAGACTTAGTGTCGCAAGTCGAAAAGGATAATTTAGCATTGTTTGATTTTGGCAGTGATTGGGTTTATTTTTCGGAAGTGATAAAATATGCCCCAATCCGAAATATGTCTTATGATAGCTATTTGTCAAAAAGCAATAAAGACGAAATATCTGATGAAGATTATACTTACTACCTTAAAGTACTTGAATACAGAAAGTCTGGTGATTATATGCCAATGAGTTTTGTGATTGATGAAATTAACAAAACTATTATAAATTATCGTCGTAAGGCAATCTATGAAAAAAAGGTAGATAGTATCATCAATCAACAAAAAATCCAAAATAATATAGTTGTAAATCAAATAGATACCCTATTTATTAACAACATTAAAAATAGATAATAGTAAAATGAAATATAATTTGAAAAAGTATTTAATTATTGTGGTAGTGGCAATGTTTGCTTCTCCACTTTTTGCACAAGAAAATTTGGAGGTAGATTCTACAAAAACCAAAATCAATCTTTCAGAACAAAGTTTAGTAGATGAAGTAATTGCAGTTGTTGGCAATAAAGCCATATTTCTGTCGGATATATATACTCAAGAAACTTTGTGGAAACAACAACGTGGATTGAACCCTAATGCTAAACTATCACAAACTGAGAAATTAAGTATTTTTGAAAATTTATTGACTCAAAAATTATTAGCTATTTCAGCAATCGCTGACTCTCTGCCTGCTGGTGAGGTTGCTGCGGTTGGTAGAGTAGAGGAGAGAATAAACTCTATGATAGCCCAAGTCGGTTCCCAACAAGCACTCGAAGAGATGATGCACACTCCGATTTACTTAATTCGTGAGGCCTTGATGTTCCAAGTTGTTGAAGAAAATTTGGCAAATGCAATGCGTAGAGAGATTGTCAAAGATGTGGCTATTACACCTCTTGATGTTAAACGATACGTAAAAACTGTTTCGGTAGATAGTTTGGAGATTATACCTCGACAAATAGAATATTCTCAAATTGTAGTGTTGCCACCGAGTGATTATGACGCAAAACTTAAAGTTAAAGCAGACTTGTTGGAGTTGCGACGTAGAATTGCCGCAGGCGATAGTTTTTCGGCTTTGGCTCGACTTTATTCCGATGACGTGGCTACTGCCAAACACGGAGGGTTGATGGATTATAGTTTGCTTGACAAATTTGTTGAGCCGTTCAAAGATGCAGTGAAAACTCTTAATGTTGGAGGTATTTCAGGTATTGTAGAAACGGAATATGGTTTTCATATTATTAAACTCGAAGACAAACGTAATAATTTATACCAGTTACGTCATATTTTGATGCGTACTGAGCTTGATGCAGACCAAATGCAGGGAGCTATGACAAAATTAGATTCTATTGCAAACGAAATACGTGATGGTAAAATAACTTTTGAGGAAGCAGCTGCAAAATATTCTGATGATAAAAAAACTAAATTCACTGGTGGTGAGGTGCTGAACCAACAAACAGTAATGATGATGGGTGCAAAAGGTCAATCTCCAATGTTCTATGAAGATGAGTTGCAGTATGATGCTCAAGCAGTTTTGAGCCTAAAAGTTGGGGAAATTTCAAATTCTTATGTTTCTTACGACCCTTTGACTGGTACTCAAATTGTTAAAATAGTTAAGTTAAATGCTGACCACCCAGCACACAAAGCACAAATTGACAAAGATTATACTTATTTTGAGGATAAAGCAAAGAGTAATGTAATGGATAGCATATTTGATAAATGGATAATAGATAAAATATCTAAAACTTTTATTGTTATACACGAACCTTACAAATATTCAAAATTTACTTTGCCTTGGTTGAAGAATGAAAAATAAACTTAATATATATATTATCGTTTTTGTAATATTGCTATCACCTTTTGCTTTTTCTCAGCAAAAGGTGACAGTCAATTATACGAGCGACTATACTCATATGATAAAAATTAACGGAGAATCGGTTATGAAACTGGTTGGAAATGTTTATTTTTATCATAATGATGCTTTGATTAATTGTGATACTGCATATTATTATTACCAAAAAGATGAGTTTAAAGGACTTTCAAATGTTATTATAAACAAAAAACATTTGCATATATATGGGGATAAAATCATCTATAATAAAAATACAAATATAGCAAAGGTAGAAGCTCCAATTATCAAAATAATTGACTCTGCAACAGTTATGTACACTCGCAATTTGTTTTACAATACCGAAACATCACTTGCTGAGTTTTATGGTGGTGCAACCGTTACGCATAACGACAATTTGCTTGAATCATCAAAGGGTTTTTATTCTACCGACAAGCGTTTAGTAATGCTCCGCAATGATGTATCTATCCAAAATCCTGAATACCAAATAAAAACTGACTCTTTGGATTTTTATCTTGATACAGAGATTGTTGATTATGAGTGTCGTAGTTATATTTGGAAAGAAAACGGAGATTTTTTGCAAGCCGACAAAGGCCAGTATATTTCTCCCCAAAAAATCTTTAAATGTTTGAGTAATTCGTACGTATATACTGCCGAACAAGAACTTTGGGCTGATAGTATTAGCTATTATTCGCTTATCAACGAACTTATTTTGAATAAAGATATTCAAATACTTGATACCACAAAACGTCTTCTTGCTTTTGGGGATTATGGACAGTATTGGCGTGAAAGCGAAAATGTTTTACTAACAAATCTTCCTTCTGTTGCAAACTACTTTAAAGACAATCAAGATACGCTTTTTATGCGTAGTGATACACTTTTTATTCGTCCTTTTTTATCTCGTATAGACACTGTTTCGGATAAGAATATCCCTGATTCTTTGAAACAAATTATGACAGAACAACAGCAAGATATTGCTATTGACTCAACTCTGACAAATAAGTTTAACGAGAAGATTACAGACAATAAATTGCCAATTAATGTTATAGACACAACGCAAATAGTTCCTATTGATACACTTAAAATAGACTCCATACAACAAATACAAGATACTCTAACTCCTAAGCAAGATACTATTGTTGATGTTTCAAAACTTTCTAAAAAAGAATTGAAAGCATATAAAAAACAACAGCGTCAAAAACGAAAATTAGAGCGTAAAGAGAAGTTTTTGCAGTGGTTGAGAGATGGAGGAATGGAGGTTGTGATTGATACTGTCAATCTCAATGAGCCTAAAACAAACGCCGAAGATGGAGGTGATGATGTAGGTGGCGAAACACCACAAGTAAAAGATACTACACAGAAATTCATAGACATTAAAAATGAGGCTGATTCATCGGACTATATCATTAGAGGTTTTCACAATACAAAAGTGTTTCGCAAAGATATTCAACTTGTTTGTGATTCTCTAATCTATGAATCTGTTGATTCGACTGCCACATTCATTGGCTTGCCAGTGGCTTGGAATTCGAGCAATCAAATAATTGCTTCGAGAATTAGAAGTTATATGCAAAACGGCGAATTGTACCGTTCACGTTTGTTTGGTAAACCTATCTTGGCACAGGAAGTCGAAAAAAACAGATATAACCAAATCAAAGGTGATGTAATGGACGCTATGTTTAGAGATAATGAGTTGTATAGGCTTTTTGTAAATTCGGCATCTCAATCTATCTACTACAAACAAACAGAAGAAAACGAAGTTGAAGGTTTGATTTATGCAACAAGCGAGAATATGATAATTGATGTGGATAGTTCTGAAATATCTACAATTAAACTCTATACCGAAATAGAAACAGTTACTTATCCAATTAACAAAGTGCCTGAGTCGCAAGTGAGAGAGCTTGACGGATTTAAATGGCAGATAGAACTAAAACCTACAAAAAAAGATGTTTCGGACAGACAAGTACGCCCTACCTACCGTAGTGAAGCATTGAAAGTCGAAAAACCTACATTCTATATTACAAATGCAATCGAAAATCAAAAGAAATTGCTGATGGAAAGTGGGCAGTGGCGAGAGCGTAACGAACAGATACCTCTCTCAAAACAGACGTTTAAAGGAATTTTCAAAGAATAATAATTAAAATAAATAGATATGAGTCGCATTATTTCTCCTTCGTTTTTATCTTCTGATTTTTTGCAATTAGGCAAAGATGTTGAGATGATTAATGGCAGCAATGCCGAGTGGTTACACTTAGATGTTATGGACGGAGTGTTTGTTCCAAACATTTCTTTTGGTATGCCAATTATTAAGGCAATTAGACCAGCTACAAAAAAAGTTCTTGATGTGCATTTGATGATTGTTGAACCTGACAGACATATCGAAGGTTTTGCAAAAGCAGGAGCAGACTTCTTGACTGTTCACGAAGAGGCAGTAACTCACCTACACCGTACAATCCAAAATATTCATTCTCACGGAATGAAAGCAGGTGTAGCACTTAATCCTCACACTCCTTTGTGCAATATTGAAGAGATTGTGGACTTTGCTGATATGGTGCTTTTGATGAGCGTTAATCCTGGATTTGGTGGTCAAAAATTCATTGAGTCTACACTTAACAAAATCTCTCGTCTAAAAGAAATGATTATCAAACGCAATGCCAATACTTTGATTCAAGTAGATGGTGGAGCAACATTAGACAACGCAAAAATGATTTTTGATGCAGGTTGTGATTGTTTGGTTGCTGGAAGTAGTGTGTTTGGTAGTGCAAACCCAACAGAAACAATAGATAAAATGTTGTCTTTGTAATTCGTGTTTTGTAAATGATTTCTATAAATAATTTGACTGTTTCTTTTGGTGGTTGGGACTTGTTCCGTGATGTGAGTTTTGATATAAGCGAAAAGGACAGAATTGGTTTGGTGGGTAAAAACGGAGCAGGAAAATCTACAATTATGAAACTCATAATTGGAGAGAATAATCCTACTTCTGGTGTTGTATCTCGTGCCAAAGACATAGTTGTGGGTTATTTGCCTCAGCAAATGAAAATGACGGACAATGTGTCTGTTATGAACGAAACTCTAAAAGCGTTTTCAAACCTTAAAGAGTTGAGTGCAGAGGTTGAGAGGTTGCAAAATGAATTGACTCAACGTGAAGACTATGAGTCAAAACAGTACATTGATTTGATTGAGAAATTTAATCACGCAAACGACCACTTTCTTATGGTTTCGAGCGAAAATCCTGTGGCTCAATGCGAAAAAGCCTTGCTTGGACTGGGTTTCAAACGTAGCGATTTTGATAGACCAACTTGTGAGTTTTCGGGTGGTTGGAGAATGCGTATAGAACTTGCCAAAATTCTTCTTTCAAAACCTGATGCCTTGTTGTTGGACGAACCTACAAACCATCTTGATATTGAGAGTATTTGTTGGTTGGAGAGCTATTTATCTACCTATAAAGGAGCTGTTTTGTTAATCTCGCACGATAGACGTTTTTTGGATACTGTTACAAACCGAACTGTTGAGATAGTTTTGGGCAAGATTTATGACTACAAAGCCTCTTACTCACAGTATTTGGTTTTGCGACAAGAACGAATGCAACAACAACGTGCAGCATACGAAAACCAACAAAAAATCATAAAGGACACAGAGGATTTTATAGAAAAATTCAGATATAAACCTACTAAATCAAACCAAGTACAGTCCAGAGTGAAAATGCTCGAAAAAATGGAGGTATTGGAGGTTGATGAAGAGGATTTGAGCAAATTGAATATTAGGTTTCAACCAGCTCCACGTTCGGGAGATATTGTTTTTGAAGCAAAAAATGTTGGAAAATATTATGATGATAAGCTAATATTTGATAACTTTGATTTGATTTTGCAGAGAGGCGAAAAAATTGCTTTGGTAGGGCGTAATGGTGAGGGAAAAACAACTTTTGCAAAAATGCTTGTTGGAGATACCCCAATTACAAATGGCGAAATTAAAGTAGGTCAAAGCGTATCAATAGGATATTATGCCCAAAATCAAGATGATTTGATGGACGGTGATTTTACTGTTTTCGATACCTTGGATAGAGTAGCAGTGGGAGATATTCGTACACGATTGCGAGATATTCTTGGTGCATTTTTGTTTAGAGGTGAGGATATTGACAAAAAAGTCAAAGTCTTGTCTGGTGGAGAGCGTTCACGATTGGCAATGGCTCGTATGATGCTCAAAGAGCATAATCTACTTGTTCTTGACGAACCTACCAACCATATGGATATTCGTTCAAAAGAAATTCTAAAAGATGCTCTTAAAAAATTTGACGGAACTCTGTTATTGGTTTCGCACGATAGAGAGTTTTTGGAAGGACTTGCCGACAAAGTATATGAGTTTAGAGATACCAAAGTAAAAGAATATTTAGGGGGTATCGAGGAGTTTTTGGAAAAGAAAAGATTGGATAATCTTGAAGAACTTAACCGAAAACAAGACACTAAACGTGAGCAAGAGATTGAGGTTTCGGATAACAAACTTAACTATCTTCAAAAAAAAGAAAAAGACAAACAAATTCGCAAAATCAAAAATAGTATTGCTCAGTTAGAGGAGCAGATTCAGAGTTTGGAGATTGAGATAGAAGATATGTCTTTGAAAATGTCTGACCCAGACAAATACGGCATTGATTTGAGTGATAGTTCGCATTTTGAGAATTATTCGGCACTCAAAAACAAACTAAATGCTGTGATGGACGAGTGGGGCGAAAAGAATGAAGAATTAGACCAATTTGAAAATTAGTAAATTGGTTTTATAATATAATAATTAACAAAGTATAATATGGCAGAAAAAAATATAATCTTTGGTGTAAGACCTGTAATTGAGGCAATCGAAACAGACACACAAATGGAGAGAATTTACCTTAAAAAAGGTATAGATTCGCCAATGGTAAACAAAATTGTCGAATTGGCTCGTGAACGCAAAATTGCTGTTCAGTACGTACCAATCGAAAAACTTAACAGACTTACACAAAACAATCACCAAGGAGTTATTGCTCAAACTTCTCAGATTGAGTATGCTGATATTAACGAAGTCTTACAAGATTTGGAACAAACAGACAAAACACCTCTAATCGTCGTGTTGGATAGTGTTACAGATGTTCGAAATTTTGGTGCAATCTCTCGTAGTGCAGAGTGTGCAGGTGCTGATGCTTTGGTGGTTTCTTTAAAAAACTCTGCCCCAGTAAATGCAGATGCAATAAAATCTTCGGCAGGTGCTTTGTCTATTATTCCTGTTTGTAGAGTAGGAAGTATTCGTAATACGCTCAAAACTTTCCAATTGTCTGGTATGCAACTTGTAGCAGCGACTGAAAAATCTGAACAATTACTTTATGATGCAGATTTGTCAAAACCTACTGTTCTTATTATGGGTTCGGAGGACAAAGGTATCTCAAAAGAAGTCCTAAAAATGTGTGATTGCCAAGTAGCAATTCCTCTTTTGGGCAAAATTGAATCTTTGAACGTTTCGGCAGCGGCAGCAGTAATGTTATTTGAATGTGTTAGACAAAGAAAAAAATAGTAATGTCCGCTAAAAACGAAATTCGTACTATTTCTGAAAGATAAAAAAAATAAAAATTATTCGTTTTGTGAATGGTTTTTATTAACTTTGCGTATTAAATTTTTAAAAATATATACTATGAAAAAAGTAATCGCTTCACCTTTGGCTCCAAAAGCAGTAGGTCCATATTCACAAGCTATTATGGCTGGTGATACACTTTATATTTCTGGTCAGTTGCCAGTAGATGCTACAACAGGTACATTTCCTGAAACAATCGAAGAACAAACTGAACAAGCATTAAAAAACACTGGTTTTATTTTGACAGAGGCTGGTATGACTTATGACAATGTAGTTAAATCTACTGTGCTTTTGAGCGATATGAATGATTTTGCAGCAATGAATGCTGTTTATGCAAAATATTATTCAAAAGATATGCCTGCAAGAGTTTGCTACCAAGTTGCTAAATTGCCTCTTGGTGTAAAAGTAGAAATTGATTCTATTGCAGTTAAATAATCTATTTTAGATTTTGATTTTTAATGTTGGGCTATCAAAAAATAGCCCAACATTATATTTAAAAAATATATATGAAAGTCCTTTTAATTACCCCTCCTCTAATTCAACTTAATACCCCTTATCCTGCAACTCCTCAGCTTACAGCATTTTTGCAACAAAATTCTGTGGAGGCTACGCAATGGGATATGTCGGTAGATTTAATCGAAAAAATATATACACGTAGTTTTCTTGAACCACTTTTTGCTGAGGCTTTTCAGCGTGATAGGCTTTCGGAAAAAGCAAAATCTGTGGCAATCAACAAAACTAAATATTTGAATACGGTTGATGTTGTTGTTAGATTTTTGAAGGGAAAGGACGATACTCTTGCAACACGTATTGCAAATAGAGAGTTTTTGCCCGAGGGTGGTCGTTTTCGCAAACTTGACGATGAGATGCTTGATTGGGCTTTTGGTTCGACTGGTTTTTTGGATAGAGCAAGGCATATTGCCTCTTTGTATATGGTTGATTTGTCGGATTTTATATCGGAGATGACAACACCAAAGTTTGCTCTCATAAAATATGCAGAACAACTTTCGCTTTCAGCTCCTACTTTCGATAATATTAAATTTGACTTAGACAAGAAAGAAAATAATATCATTGACAAAATGATGTTGGAGATGCTTGACTCTAAAATTCAATCAAGTGAGGCAGATTTGATATGTTTTACCGTTCCTTTTCCTGGGACTTTGTATAGTGCATTGAAATGTGGAGAATATATAAAATTACATTATCCAAACAAAAAAATAGTAATAGGTGGCGGGTATATTTCTACTGAACTTAGGAGTATTTCCGACATACGTATATTTGATTATGTGGATTTTATATGTTATGATGACGGCGAATTACCATTATTAAACATCATAAAACACCTTAAAGGAGATATACCAAAAACAGACTTAGTCAGAACAATTTATACTGAAAATGACAAGATTGTAGAGATGAAAAACATAGATAAAAACATTGTTTTTGACACTCTACCTGCTCCAACATACGAAGGAATAGAGTTTGATAAATATATCTCACTAATTGAGTTTACAAACCCAATGCACAAACTGTGGAGTGATGGTAAATGGTTGAAATTAACATTTGCACACGGTTGTTATTGGGCAAAATGTGCCTTCTGCGACACTTCATTAGACTATATTGGAAGGTTTGAAAGTGCTAAGGTTGATACACTTATATCAAAAATAGAGGCAATGATTGCCCAAACTGGGATTACTGGTTTTCATTTCACAGATGAAGCACTTCCTCCAAAATTGCTTATAGAGTTTGCAAAAAAAATCGTCGAAAAAGGTATAGTTATAAGTTTTTGGGGCAATATTCGTTTTGATAAAACGTTTAATAAGGAGAATTGTGAGATTTTGTCGAAAGCTGGTTGTATCGCAGTATCTGGTGGATTGGAGGTTGCAAGTCCAAGGGTCTTGAAACTCATCAACAAAGGTATCTCGATTGAAACAGCGGCCGAGGTGGCTTATAATTTTACGCAGAATGGAATAATGGTTCACGCATATTTGATGTATGGGTTTCCAACTCAAACCTATCAAGAATGTGTTGATTCGCTCGAAATAGTTAGACAAATGTTTGATTTAGGTCTTATTCAGTCGGGTTTTTGGCATAGATATGCAATGACAGTGCATAGTCCTTCGGGAATATGTCCACAAAATTATTCGGTGCAAAGAGTTGATAATAAACTTAATAGTTTTGCAAATAATGCAGTTGATTATTGTGAAGAATCTGATATAGATTACAAAAAAGTGGGGAAAGCACTCCAAGCGTCATTGTATAATTATATGCAAGGGATTGGATTTGAAATTCCACTCAAAAATTGGTTTGAGGATAAGGCAGCAGTGCCGACAATCAACAAAAATTATTTGAATAAATTAATTTCAAAGTTGGATTAAATAATAAATAAATATGAACAAATTAATTAAATTTTTGTTTTTAGGGCTTTTTATGCTCACAATAGTTTCTTGTTGTGCGTGTAGGGTTAGTGGCTCAAAACAAGCTACTATGCTTTTGAATACAAAATGGCAAGTAGATGAGATGTATGCTGATGAGCTAACACATACTATGTCTGATAGTTATACATTGATTTTTGACACCAAGAAAGGTTCTGTTTTTGGCAGAGGTGATTCTAATCGTTATTTTGCATCTTATACTATGGAGAACAAAAATAGCATTAAATTCTCTGCATTTGGTAGTACAAAAATGGCTTGTGAGGGACAAGCAACTGAAACAAAATTCTTTTCAATGCTCAAAAGCGTTAATGGATTTATTATAAACGACGGAGAGTTAATGTTGCTTAGTGATGGTAATGTTACTGCGGTGTTGCAACAATTCCAAAAAGAATAATTATTTTAGTACTGTCTGCTAAAAAGAAACTCGCTTATCTTGTCTATTTCACTGATGCTCATAACTCTCGTACGTCTGTACGCTACTGTTATATATGCAAAGTGCCATAATATATACGAGTTTATTAGGAGCGTGTATGATTTTTTTAAATTAAAATATATAAATATGAAATTGATGAAATCTTTTTTTGCATTAATGCTATTAATGTTTACAGTAGTTGCTTGTCAGAATGCTGACCAAAGCAAAGAATTATTGTCTAATGAATGGAAAGTAGAAAGCATTAAAGGTATTGAAACGCTTGAGAATGTTGAAGAAAATAGTTTTACTATGAAGTTTATGCAAGATGAAAACAAAGTTGTTGGTGTAGCATCTTGTAACAATTATTTTGCAGGTTATACTGTTTCAAATGACGGTTCTCTAACTTTTACTAATCCCGGAAGTACAATGATGATGTGTCCAAATATGGAGAGTGAAGACGCATATTTAAAATTATTTCCTACTGTAAAATCATTTAAGATTAACGGAGATAAATTAGAGTTTTTGAATGAGGAGGGAGTTGTAATCACATTTGTGAAAAAATAACTCATTTTTGCGGACAATAATATTTGATTTTTTTAATATTTTTCCGAAATCTAACAAGCTCCCAATAAACTCGGATCTCTTAGGCTATTTTGCAGATGGTCATAACGTAGCGTACTGACGTACGTGAGTTATGAGCATCGGTGAAATAG